>CAILVF010000010.1 GCA_903837605.1 uncultured Bacteroidales bacterium
GCGACGAATGGGACATCACCATAGTCGACCAGTACAAAACCCATTATTACCAGCCGGGCTTTTTATTCATGCCTTTTGGTTATTACACGAAACACGATGTGGTTAAACCAAAAACAAATTTTATCCCCTTTGGTGTCAATGTGATCTTCCAGGAGATTGAGCGCATTGATGCCCCTGCCAATTCGGTCCATTTAAAGGACGGGACAAATCTCCGCTATGATTTCCTGATCATTGCCACCGGAACCCGAACAGCCCCCGAAGAAACCCCTGGTTTGACGGGCCCCCTGTGGAGGAAAAATATTTTTGACTTTTACACTTATGAAGGGGCTTCGGCCCTTGCCGATTTTTTCAAGACATGGAAAGGCAGGGAACTTGTCCTGAACATAGCCGACATGCCTATCAAATGCCCGGTTGCTCCTTTGGAATTTGTGATGTTTGCCGATGCCTTCTTCGTTGAAAGAGGGCTGAGGAACGATGTCAACATTACTTACGTGACCCCGCTCTCGGGCGCTTTTACCAAACCCAGGGCCTCGAAAGTTCTGGGTGAACTGCTCGTTCAGAAAAATATAAATATTGTGCCCGACTTCTATATGGAGAGGGTCGACAATGAAAAGAAAGCCATTGTTTCTTACGACGAACGGGAGATCCCGTTTGACTGCCTGATCACCGTTCCGGTTCACAAAGGCGATCCCTTGATCGGCCGCAGCGGGCTGGGCGATGAAATGGACTTCGTAAAAGCCGATAAATATACTCTTCAGCAGATTGAATTTCCGAATGTGTTCGTGATAGGCGATGCCGGCAATTTCCCGACATCAAAAGCCGGATCGGTTGTACATTTCCAGGCCGATGTTTTAACAGAGAACCTGATGTGTGCCATAGAAGGCAGGCCACTTACCGATAAATTCGACGGGCATTCAAACTGCTATATTGAAACAGGTTTCGGAAAGGGCGCCCTCATCGATTTCAACTATGACACAGAGCCCCTTCCAGGCTCCTTCCCATTCCCCGGCATCGGTCCCTTCGGCCTTTTAAAAGAATCCCGTACAAACCATTACGGGAAACTGATGTTCCGCTGGATCTACTGGCATATCCTCTTAAAGGGAAAAGAAATGCCTATCGATTCCAAGATGACCATGGCAGGTAAAAAAATGTAATCCGGGGAATTATGGCTGAGAGAGAAATACAGGAGCAGCTTACCGAGCTCCGCCAGAAAATGGACCTGATACTTGAATATGTATCGGTGCAGAATCAGAAGCGGGAAGAAATCGACGACTTTGTTGAGGACGCTGGCATCATTATCAAAGATGTGGTCAAACAAACATCGGTCATTCTCGAAAAATCCCAGGTTGAACTGGATCATGTTGACCTGCCTTCAATGCTGATAAGGCTGCTTCAGAACCTGGGCACTTTCCAGGAGATGTTCGAGATGATGGAAAGCGCCTCTGACTTCATGAAGGATGTCACCCCTATTATGCACCAGGTGGGGCTTGATGCAGTGAATAAAATGAACGAACTTGACAGCAAGGGATACTTTGAATATATCAGGGAACTGGGTAACTTCGTCGACAAATGGATCCAGGTATTCACCAAAGACGATCTTGTCAGGCTTCAGGGAAACCTTGAAAATATTGCAGGTATAGTTCGCAATCTTTCAGACCCGGAACTGATGAAGGGCCTGAATAATATGACTCTGGCCCTTGGCAGTGTGAAGCCCGATGACAAACTCGATGACAAATCACTCTTTGGACTATTTAAACAACTGAACTCGCCGGAAGTGAGGAAGTCGCTGTCGTACGCACTCAGGCTGGTAAAGGCGATGAAGACCTAGATAACTGGATAGCTGGATATCAAGCTATCGCAGCGAAGCTGCTTATCCATCTATCTTAAAACAAATGACAATAATAATTTAAATCACACAAACATGGCACAGAAAATTTTTGCTGGAATCAGCGTAGATGTAAACGATGAAGGGTACATGACCGACCGTTCACAATGGACCAAAGACATCGCAAAGGAAATCGCAAAGGAAGAAGGTATCGAGCTAACCGATAAGCATTATACCCTCCTTGATTACCTCCGCGAACGCCAGGCTAAAGGCGAAAGCCTTACCATCAGGTCGGTGGGAACCAGCGGTATCATCGACATAAAAGGATTTTACCAGCTTTTCCCGGGAGCTCCCATGAAAAAAGCTGCGAAAATTGCCGGTATTCCCAAACCTGCTTCCTGCGTTTAATCTTCAAACCAAAAAAACCCAAAACAATGGCAAAAGAAGAATTTCCCCTGAAAAAAGTCTGCCTGATTTGTGCCAAAGGCACAATAGAAGACGTTTATGCAACCCTGGTAATGGGTAACGGGGCAGTGATGGAAGGCATTGAGACCAAGATCTTTTTTACTTTCTTCGGTCTCGATGCGATCACAAAAAAACAAATGAACAGCCTGCATACCGGCACAGTCGGCAACCCGGCAATGCGTATGCCCGGCGGGCTCCCCTTCCCTTCCATCCTGGGCATGCTTCCCGGTGTTGAAGCCGGGGTATCGGCCATGATGAAAAACCAGATGGAAGCTCTTGACATTCCTCCCGTAACAGAATTCCTTGAAATGATCGAAGCCGGCGGAGGCGAAATATACGCCTGTAAACTGGCAATGGATATGTTCAAACTAAAGAAGGAAGATCTGTGGGAAGGAGTAAAGGACGTGCTCACCGTAGGCGACTTCTATGAAAAGTGCGGCGGGCTGCAGACTCAGATTATATTTACTTAGGCATCACCTGTCTTCATCACACTCATCACGATCATCGCGGGCTTACCCGTTTCTGCTGATCTGCTGAAGCAGCTCCGGGTCTTTGATCTTAACAAGACGGTCTTCTACCGAAAGAATGCCGTCTTCTTTTAATTTAAGCAATACCCTTGTTGCGCTTTCCCTTGAAATACCAATGAGATCGGCGAGTTCCTGCCTTGTAAAAGGGATCTCGAATTCCATGTTCTCATAAATGATGCGTGAAAAATACAGCATTGCATCAGCGACTTTCCCGTAAGTCTTCTTCTGCGACTGGCTCATGAACCTGTGGAAATTGTTCAGGCTGTCACGGGATACGGAGATCAGTATCTCATAAGCAAATTCCCCGTTATTTTTGATCAGCTGCTTGAACATCCCGATATCAAGATAGCAGACCTTGATATCCTCAAGTGCGGCATAAGAATAATGGTTCACCCTGTCACCAAACAGTGACGGCAGCCCCAGGTAACTGTATTTTTTAACAATCTGCAGGATTTGCTCTTTGTCGGTGGAAGTCCGTACATATTCCTTTACCAGCCCTGATTTCAGGTAAATGATATTGGAGTTCAGCGAGCCTTCATGTATGATAATGTCCCCCTTTTTAAACTCGGCTTCCCGGCTGTTCTCATTTACATCATCAAGCTCCCCTGGCGCCAGAACAGCAGCGGCACAGGACTTCTCCTTACAATCACGGCAATGTGTTTTATATGGAAGCGGATCGGGAAACATCAGAATGACAGCTTGGTTTATACTATTTTGCCCACAAAGATGCGTAATTTTTCACTAATCAAATGTGATATTCGTCACATCATTATATGATTCTGATTTTATATACACCTGTTTGTTGTCACTGTTTTTTATTGCCAGTTGCACTTTCTTTCGTATCCAGTATCACGCCTCCTCATTCTCAAACTGCACATGGTCTTGGTAATTTTGACCTCATGATTTCAGGCCTCCTTTCAAATGCATCAATTAAGGGGTCTGAATAAAAGAAAAAAACTATGAAAGCAGCTATTCCAACCAATGACGGATTGATGATGGCATCATCCTTTGAAGATGCCAGGGGATTCCTTGTCCTGAATATTGAGTTAGGCAAAGTGGTAAAGGAGGAGATGATAGGAAGCAAACCGGGAAGAAGTTCCGTCGCCGGCGATGTTTTTGATTTGTTAAAAGATTGCTCTGCAGTTCTTGCAGGTAATATTACTGATGCTTCGAAAACAATTCTTGAAAAAAGACATATTTCTTTCATCCCCTGCCGGGATATGATCATTACTAACGTAATCATGAATTACCTGGAACATGAGGCCGGTAAAGTGGCCGATACCTGTTGCTGTCCGTGATGCGACAATCTTATTATGAACCTTGAATCCTATTTTAGACCATTTCGCAGGCAGACCATAGGTCACCGGCAAACATATACTACGCCATTCGGCAGGCAGAAGATGGTTTATGCCGACTGGATTGCAAGCGGGCGGTTATACCAGCCCATCGAAAAAATGCTTACCGAGACAATAGGTCCTTTCATCGGCAACACCCATACCGAGACAAGTGAAACAGGCAAGCTGATGACGCAGGCCTATCACAGCGCCCATCAAAAAATCAAGGAACACGTCAATGCCGGTCCAAACGATGTGATAATCACCACCGGGTTCGGTATGACCGGGGCGGTAGTCAAGTTCCAGAGGATGATAGGATTAAAGCAATGCGGTATGCTTACCGACAGCAAATGCCTGAAGGATAAGGAAAAGCCGGTCGTCTTTGTCACCCATATGGAGCATCACTCAAATCAGACCTCATGGTATGAAACCCTGGCGGATGTGGTGGTGGTTAAACCCGGGAAGGACCTGCTTTTCGACCTGGACGAACTTGAGCATGCCTTGAAATTATACAGCAAAGAAAGAAGGCTGATAGGCTCCTTTACCGCCTGTTCAAACGTTACAGGAGTAAGGACCCCAATCCATGAGATGGCTTCACTGATGCATCAGTACGGAGGAAAAATTTTTGTGGATTATGCGGCTTCCGCTCCTTACGATGAAATCAACATGCATCCCGGTGATCCTGGGCAGGACCTCGATGCCATTTATTTCTCCCCTCATAAGTTCCTTGGAGGGCCAGGCTCTTCGGGAGTCCTGATCTTCAATTCAGAACTTTATAACAACAAAGTCCCCGACCAGCCCGGGGGAGGCACGGTCGACTGGACCAACCGCTGGGGTGAATACAAGTTCATTGACGATATTGAGATCCGCGAAGACGGCGGTACTCCAGGCTTTTTGCAGGCAATGCGAGCTGCCCTCAGCGTGGACCTGAAAAACCGGATGGGAGTTTCGAATATCCGCAACCGGGAAGAGCAACTGTTAGCTCTCGCGTTTCGCGAAATGTCTTCAGTCCCCGGATTGCATATCCTGGCCGATAATGTCACTTCCAGGCTGGGCGTTATATCGTTTTACCTTGATGCCATTCATTACAACCTGGTTGTTTCTATATTAAGCGACCGTTTCGGAGTACAGGTCAGGGGCGGATGTGCATGTGCCGGAACTTACGGCCATTACCTCCTTGACGTCAGCTACGAAAAATCAAAAAAAATCACCGACAGCATAACAAACGGTGACCTTTCAGCAAAACCGGGATGGGTAAGGCTTTCGCTTCATCCGACTATGAAAGACCAGGAAGTGGTTTATATCGCCGATGCCTTGCGCCGGATTTCTAAAAACCATAAGGAATGGAGCAGGGATTATAATTATAACAAACACACCAACGAATTCAGGCTTAATATGACAAAGCCCTCAGGTCCGGATATAAACAAATGGTTAATACTGCAATAAACATACAATGGCAACACTTGAAATTGAAGGAAAGGTTTTTGAAGTCGACGGGGATGGTTTTCTGACGAAACCCGAAATGTGGAATGAAGATGTGGCGGCATTGTTCGCCCGTTTTGACGGTATAGCCGAAATGAACGACAAGCATTGGGCTGTGGTCAAACTGATCCGGCGCACCTGGGAGGAAAAAGCCATGGCGCCCATGGTCAGGATCTTATGCCAGGAGACCGGGCTAAAGCTCAGGGAGATCTATGAACTCTTCCCCCTTGGACCGGCGAGAGGCGCTTGCCGAGTGGCTGGCCTTCCCAAACCCGACGGATGTGTATAAACCGTCGTACCTATGACCTGGTTTAGCTTGTTTTTCCTCATTTCACTGCTGATCTGCCTGGCCAGTCTCGGATATCACCTTCTTTTTCTTCTCAGATCAGGACAAACTCCCGATTTTGCACCGCCCTCCGGCAATATTCGCGCCGGGATCCTCTATTCATTCACAGGAGCAATGAGCCCTGTAAAAAAAGAATCGGCCTTTCTCCATCTGCCAACCTATGCCGCGGGAATGGTTTATCACCTGGGAACCTTCATCTCCATACTTCTTATTTTTTTATTGTGGGCGGATGTGGTTTTCCCAATAGCCCTGTCGTTGGGCATTGCCGCATTCCTGCTGGCATCGGCAAGCTGCGGAACAGGTATCCTGATTAAACGAAGCGTAAAAAGAAACCTCAGGGCACTCTCAAACCCCGATGATTATATTTCAAATACCCTTGTGACCGTATTCCAGCTTCTGACGGCGCTTACCCTCGCTTTTGGTTCTGTCTTCACCCCCTGGCTTTTTGTTGCAGCCGGGTTGCTGCTGCTTTATATCCCCATGGGAAAATTGAAACACCTCCTGTATTTTTTTGCAGCAAGGTGCCAGCTTGGACTCTTTTTCGGAAGAAGAGGCGTTTGGCCGCCTCATAAAAACCAAACTCCCTGAGCAATGGAAAAAGCTGTCATCGACAAAGGGCTTAAGGTTTTTGAAAACGGAGGAGATGCAAAGCTCATAACCCACCTTAACAGTTGCGTGCACTGCGGATTATGCGCCGAAAGCTGTATTTATTACAAGGCAACGGGAGACGACCGCTTCATCCCGGCCCGTAAAGTTGAGATTGTCGCCTCGGTATACCGCCGATACCACACATTCGCAGGCAGGTTCCTGCCAGCCCTGGTCAAGGCAAGGGAATTGAATGAAGATACTGCAAACGAAATGGTGGACCTTCTGTTTGGGGCCTGTACCATGTGCGGGCGCTGCACCATGCATTGCTCCATAGGAGTCGATATCGCATATCTTGTGAAGACAGGCAGGACTATGCTATCTGAGATGGGGATGGTGCCTGCCTCGCTTCAGTCGACCGTTAAGGCAGCCGTTGAAACAGGCAACAATATGGGTATCCCTGCCGCTGAGTTCGTGGATACCCTGAAATGGATGGAAGATGAACTTACCGATGAACTAAACACAAAGGAAGCTAAGATCCCTATAGATGTAAAAGGAAAGAAAGTCCTTTATACACTCAACCCAAGAGAACCTAAGTTCTTCCCGCTTTCCATTTCGGCTATGGCAAAGATCTTTTATGCTGCCCGGGAAAGCTGGACCCTTTCATCCCGCATGTACGATATCACCAATTATGCCTATTTCTCAGGGAATAATGACGAAGCCCGCTTAATAGCGAAGAGGATGTGGGATGAAATGGACCAGTTGGAATGCTCCACCCTGGTCCTTGCCGAATGCGGACATGGAACCAGGGCCCTGAGATGGGAATCTCCGAATTACCTTAAAAAGCCGTTCCCTTTCAGGGTTAAAACCTCTGTTGAACTTATCGCGGAGTACATCCATGATGGAAAAATCAGGCTGGATAATGAGAAATTCAAAGAAGCAGTCACCCTGCATGATCCCTGCAACCTGGTCAGAAACGGAGGGGTGTGTATGGAGCAAAGGTATATTTTACAAAATTTTATAGGCGACTTCAGGGAGATGGCGCCAAACGGGACCGACAACTATTGTTGCGGAGGCGGGGGCGGGCAGCTTGCCATGAGCGAATACAATGAGCGGAGGATGAAAACTGCAGGGGTCAAAGCAGAGCAGATCCGCAGAACAGGCGCAAAGATCGTGGTGTCGCCCTGCCACAACTGCGTGGACCAGCTTACACAGATCAACTTTGCATTTAAACTTAACATACAGGTTAAAACAATGGCAGAGCTTGTTGCCGACGCCATTATCTTATAAAACAAAATGAGCGAAATGATCTATCTCGACAATTCTGCCACCACCTTCCCCAAACCCGATGTGGTGTACTCCTTTATGTGTGATTTCTATCGCAAACACGGCGTTAATCCGGGCCGTTCAGGTTTTGATGCCGCCCTTGAAACGGAAGAAGTGATCATGAACACCCGAAAAATGCTCACTGCCCTCTTCAACGGTAATGACCATAATCGACTTACCTTCAGCTATAATGCCAGTGACTCCCTTAATATGATCATACAGGGTCTCGCCTGCCAGGGTGATCATGTAGTCACGACAAAACTGGAGCATAATTCAGTCCTCCGCCCGCTTTACCACCTTGAGCAGGAGAAAATTATAGAAGTCAGTTATGTGTCATTTGATTCAGACGGTTACGTTGACCCTGAGGATATACGAAAAGCCATCCGCAGTAATACAAAATTTGTGATCGTCAACCACTGCTCAAATGTTATCGGCACCATACAGCCGGTAGAAGAAATCGGCAGGATTTGCAGGGAAGCAGGGGTGTATTTCGTGGTTGACGGCAGCCAGAGCGCGGGCGCTGTTACTGTTGATATGAAAAAAATGAATATTGACGTGTTTGTCTTCACCGGGCATAAATGTCTCATGGGGCCAACCGGCATAGGCGGTTCTTATGTTATGGAAGGTGTTCCGGTGAAGCATACACGCTTCGGTGGCACAGGAGTGAGATCGGCACAAAGAACCCATCTCGACGAATACCCTTACAGGCTTGAATGCGGAACCCTGAATCTCGTTGGTGTTGCAGGTCTGAATGCGGGAATAAAATGGATACAGGAGCAAGGTATTGAGAAACTGCATGAACGTGAGATCGGGTTATGGGACCGGTTGAGAAAAGCTGTTCAGGCTATAGATAATGTGACAACTTATTGTGCCGGCAGCCCGGTTTCGAAAAACCCTGTGCTAAGCCTCAACATTAAAGGGTTTGAATCGGGGGATGTGGGCACTATGCTCGATGTGGATTATAATATTGCCTGCCGGACCGGACTTCAATGTGCACCCCTGGTTCATGAAGTGCTGGGAACCGATAAAATACACGGAACTGTTAGATTAAGCATCGGTCCCTTCAATACAGATGAACATATTGATGCAACCATAAATGCCATAACGGAGATCTCCTCCATCAGGAAATAATTCAACAACTTTTTTAAGTCTCAGGGCCGTGTGATATATATCACACGGCCCTGAGACTTATTTACTGCGACTAAAGCGCTTTAATGTTAGGCCGGTTTTTACCTTTGTACACATCTAATTATCTACATTTTTACATTTAATAAAAATTGTATGGGCACAGAACTCGAAACTCAGATCGCTGATCTGAAAAAACAAGTAAATCAATTGAAAGAAGGCACTAAAGACCAGCTCTCTATGGTGGTTTTTTCAGGCGATATGGATAAGATCCTTGCTGCGTTGATCATTGCAACAGGCGCGGCCGCTTTCGATATGAAAGTAAAATTATTTTTTACTTTCTGGGCGATTTCCGCATTGCGAGATCCTGCAAAAAACGGCAAAGGCAAGAACTTCATAGAAAAGATGTTTGGGATGATGCTTCCCAAAGGGAGTCCCAAACTGAAACTTTCAAATATGAACATGGGTGGCATGGGTACAGCCATGATGAAAGGGATCATGAAGAAACACAAGGTCGCATCCATTGAAGAAATGCTGAAAACAGCCGGTGAAATTGGCATAGAGATCAACATCTGCGAGATGTCGATGAACCTGATGGGGTTTAAAAAGGAGGAGATGATAGATTACCCCCATATGACCATTTGCGGGGTTGCCACTTTCCTTACCGATGCAGCTGAAAGTAAAATTCAATTATTCATATAATCCATTATTAACTGCAGGTTAACCTGCTCCGGGTTTTCGGGCGGATCGTCCCGTATTATTCCCGGAAAATTAAAAAAGGAGAACACACAATGAGCACAGAAGAATTAAAAAAAATCAAATCGAACACCATCGTTGACGCACGCGGTACTGCTTGTCCGGGCCCGTTATTGGCCGCCAAGAAAGCCATCGGGGAGATTGAATCAGGAGAGATTATGGAAATCTACTCTTCGGATGAAGGTACAAAGAACGACATCCCCAAGTGGTGCAATAAGATGACCCATGAATTTTTAGGGATAATTGAAGAAGACAGCTATTCAAGATTATTTCTGAAGAAAGCTTAACCCATCACCCCGGAAGTTCTTTCCCGCTTGAACTTTTATGATTTTAAATGCAAGCATGAAGACTGTTAAAGATCTTCCGGGGATTGGTCTGTCAGTAACGGTTTTAACCCTGCGCCTTAAGCCCGGTTCAGACTGAATTGAAATCACTGATTAAAAACTGAAATTATGGAAACAAAAAAATCACCAAGGATACTGGTGTTTTCGACCGACAAGATCTCCGATCCAGGTATAGACCAGGCAGGATTGCGCAAGATCCATTATTCGCCAACGGTATATACTATAAGCCTCCCATGCTCATCGGGAATCAAACCCCGCTGGGTCATGCGTGCTTTTGAACAGGGTTTCGACGGCGTGTTCATTGCTGCCGACGGGCACGAATGCTCATACAGCTCACGCTGCCCTGAGTTTACCAATAAGATCATCGAAGAATGTCAGAAGCAAATGACTGAAAAGGGAATAAGCCCTAAGCGCATCAGGATGGCGGCCATCTGTTCGGTATGTGCAGAACCTTTTGCCAGCCATATGGCCAATTTCACAAAAATCTTAGCTGAACTTTCATGAGAACAGAAGAAAAAAAGTACGATGTAATGGTCATCGGGGGCGGCATTGCCGGGCAGGAAGCGGCCTTATCCCTGGCTAACATGGATTATAAGGTATTGCTTGTCGAGAAAGGTTTATCCATCGGAGGCAAGATGATACAGCTGAGCAAGGTCTTCCCCACCCTCGATTGTGCAGCCTGTATCACAACACCAAAGATGTCGGAAACGGCAAGACATTCAAACATTACCTTGTTACTGAATTCCGAAATTGACAGTATAAAACGGAATGAAAAAGGCTTTCATCTCGAGATCAATAAAAACCCCAGGTATGTAAAGCCTGAAGCCTGCACCGGCTGCCAGGAATGCGAGATGGCCTGTCCTGAAGTGAGATCTGATGAATACAATGCCCATCTTGCCGGGCGTAAAGTCGCCTACATTCCCTTTAGCCTGGCTAATCCCAGGATTGCCGTCATCGAGCGCCAGGACACATCGGCTCCCTGTATCGCAGCCTGCCCCGGTGGAGTAAAACCATACGGGTATATCTCGCTGGTCCGCAATGGGCAGTATGAAGAGGCCATGCATCTCCATATGGAAGACATTCCTATCCCGGGAAGCCTTGGCCGTGCCTGTTATTCACCCTGCCAGGGGGAATGCACCCGCGCCAGCCTCGAAGCCACAGTCGACATCCGCAGGATAAAACGGTTTTTTGCAGAAGACTACTATATTAAATACCCTGAAGCGCCTGCAAGGCTCATCGAAAAGAACAGCGGCAAGAAAGTTGCAATCGTGGGTTCCGGTCCGGCCGGCCTCACCGCCGCTTACCACCTGGCCCTTGCCGGCCATAAAGTGAAGATCTATGAAGCCGCTCCTTCGGCAGGCGGGATGTTAAAACTCACGCTTCCCGAATACCGGCTCCCCAATTCCGTGGTAGACCGCGACATTGAAAATATCACCTCTCTGGGTGTGGAGATAGAATGCAGCCACCCTGTAGGCAGCCTGCATAAAATCAAAGAACAAAATTATGATGCCGTGTTCGTCGCTGTTGGAACGCATAAAACCAGCAAGATGAATATCCCTGGTTCCGACCTGAACGGGGTTGTTTCCTGTCTTGATTTCTTAAGGGAATCGAAGATAGGTTTAAAGACCAATCTTACAGGTAAAAAAGTCATGGTGATAGGCGGCGGGAATACAGCAATGGACTCGGCCCGCACAGCGCTAAGGCTGGGAGCAACAAAAGTTTCCATTATTTACCGCAGGAGCCGTGAAGAAATGCCGGCCTGGAAAGACGAAATTCATGAAGCCGAGGAAGAAGGAATACATTTTGAGTTGCTCCGGAACCCTGTAAAATTTGCTGGCGCAGATGGCAGGCTCACCCAGGTTGTCCTTATAAAGATGGCGCTGGGTGAACCGGATGCAAGCGGCCGCAGGAAACCAAGTGAAGTAGCAGGTTCGGAATATACCGAGGATGTAGACTTTGTAATTGAGGCCATTGGCCTTTCACCAACCACATCCGCTTTCAGCAAAGAACTGGACCTCGAAAAGGATGGCAGGATAAAAACTGATGCAACTACTTTGCAGACTGCAGTTCCCTGGGTTTTCGCAGGCGGGGACTCGGTAAGCGGGTCTTCAACTATTATTGAAGCAGCAGGACAGGGAAAGCGTGCAGCATTTTATATGGACAAATACCTTCAGGGATTTGAATTAGATAATTTCGAGTTCGGAGATAAACTTCCTGCTATAGATAAAAAGAAAGTCCTGGCCAGGCCCGATATTAAACTTAAACCTGCCCTTGATGAAAAAGTAAGGCCGGTTGCAGAAAGAATTAAAGACTTCAATGAAGTGGAATTCACTTTCACCGAAGAAGAAGTGCACCAGAGCGCCGACCGCTGCCTCGATTGCAGCAATTGCCGCGAATGCCACCAATGTGTAAGCGCCTGCCCAGCCTTTGCTATTGATTTTTCACAGAAAAAAGAGATCGTAAAAGCATATGCAAGCTCAGTGATCATCGCTTCGGGCTTCAATTTGTTCAATGCTGCATTTAAACCCCAGTACTCTTTCAACCAGCTTCCGAATGTGATCGATTCCATGCAGATGGACCGGCTCATTGCCCCTACCCGCCCCTACAATAACGTTCTCAGGCCTGGTGACGGCAAAACCCCTGGAAATATTGCCTATGTGTTATGCACTGGATCCAGGGATTCAAGCCTTGAAAACTTCCGCTCCTGTTCGGTGGCTGCAACCAATAACCCTATCTGTTCCCAGATCTGTTGCATGTATTCCCTCAAGCAGGCCCAGCTTCTCATGGGGGCTTTGCCGATGGCGGATATCACGATCTATTATATGGACATCCGCGCTTTTGGCAAGGGTTACGAAGAATTTTACCAGCAGTCCAAATCAATGGGTGTTAACCTGGTGAAAGCCAAAGTAGCCAGGATAAAAGGCAAGGAAGACGGGAAGGGAGATGTTGTTCTGCGGATTGAAGATGTGGAATCGGGACAGGTTAAGGAGATGACCCATGACCTGGTAGTGCTTTCAGTAGGGATGATGCCCGAGAATGCAGTACTTAAGTCATTTAAAGACGGCAGCCCTGCACTTGACCAGTATAATTTCATCAAACAGATCGACCTCCAGCTGAATCCAAGCCGGACCAGCGTGGAAGGAGTTTTTGTAGCAGGTACATCAGCAGCGCCAATGGATATTCCCGATTCAATCTTATCGGCCGGGGCCGCGGCGAGCGAGGTAGCGGCATACCTGAGCCAGATGTAAAAAAAATGTTTGATTTGAATGCCGAATATTGAATTTTGAAGTTCTCATGGCTCATGGATCATGGATCATGGCTTAACTCATCAACGATGTACAAAAAAAAATAGCCAGATAATGGAAGAGAAAAAGAAGAAACAGAGAATCGGCGTTTACATCTGCCATTGCGGGGGTAATATCTCCGATTACGTAGATGTGGAGCAGCTTCGCGATATAGTCGGGCAGGAAGAAAACGTGGCAGTTTCAAAGAATGTGATGTTTGCCTGTGCCGATTCCAACCAGAAGGAAATGATAAAAGACATACAGGAGAAGCAACTCGATGGTATTGTTGTGGCTTCCTGTTCGCCCAAGCTTCACCTGCATACCTTCCGTGGTGTGGCTGAACGCGCCGGCTTGAATCCTTATAATTATGTGCAGGTAAACGTTCGCGAACAGTGTTCATGGGCCCATTCAGACCATCCAGCCCAGGCATCATATAAAGCTGCCGGACTGATACGCGCTGGGATCAGAAGGGTTTCAAGTTCAGAGGCTCTTACAAACATTGAAGTTAAAGCTACGAAATCGGTAGTCGTGATCGGCGCCGGGCTTGCCGGCATGAGGGCAGCAATTGACCTTGCGAGGATGGGCAACCAGGTGGTTGTTGTGGAAAAAGAGCCGGTGGCCGGCGGACAAATGGCCGGCAAAGGCCCGGTATTCCCTACAAACCAGAAAGGACAGGACCTGGTGGACACACTTCTTGCTGAAATCAGGAAACTATCAAAGATCACTCTGTTCACATCGGCCATCGTCGATAAAGTCACAGGCAGCATTGGGAATTTTAAGGTAGACGTAAGAGTGAACGGCACCCCCGGTGAAGTCATGAGCTTCCCGGCAGGAGCCATCCTGGTAACCACCGGGTATGAATCCTACGTACCTAAGGAGGGAGAATATGGTTTTACCGAAGGAAGCCGTGTGATCACGATGAAAGAATTCGACAAACTGGTCGATACTTCGAACGGAAGTCTTTCTTACCAGGGCAAACCTGTCAAGACCATTGCATACATCTACTGTGTAGGAATGAGGCAGACCAAGGGAGAGAACAAATACTGTTCAAGGAGCTGCTGTACCGCAGCCATCCATTCATCCCTTATCGTACACGAGAAATGCAAAGGGATCAAGGCATTTCATTTGTACCGCGATATCCGCACTTATGGAAAAAACGAGATATTGTACGAAAAGTCATCAAAATCGGGCGATACCTACCTGATGTACCAGGAAAAATTCCCTCCTGCTGTTGTACAGAATGGAAATACAGTAAACGTAAAGATCAAAGACTCACTCACAAAGAAAAGGGAACTTGAGCTTGATGCCGACCTGGTCGTACTGGTTACAGGCATGGTGCCCCGTATAGACAGCCAGGATATCGCAAACAAACTTAAGATACCCATCGGGAGTGACAAATTCTTCAACGAGATACATCCTAAGCTTAGACCGGTTGAAACGGTGATCAACGGGGTGTTCCTCGGCGGAAGTTGCCAGGGCCCCAAAAATATTACCGAATCGGTGCAGTCGGCTATGGCAGCCTCGGCAAAGATCAACGCGATCATTAGAAAAGACACGCTTGAACTTGAGCCGATCATTGCCCGCATTGATGCGGAAGCCTGCACCTGGTGCGGAAAATGCCAGGAAGTTTGCGAATATGATGCAATCTTCCAGATTGAAACTAACGGCAAAGTCGTGGCGTCGGTGAACGATCCTGTTTGTAAGGGCTGCGGGATCTGTGCCCCAATATGCCCTGCCGACGCCATTGACATTGCCCAGTATACCAATGCGGAAATTGAAGGGATGATAGACGGGTTTTCGCAAGAGGTAGATCTGAATGTTGAAAAAGGGAAATCAGGACAGGAGGGAGATGCAGGAGGCATGAAAGACTTCCCGCAGATCTGGAAATCCATCATGGAAAACCTTTCGGAAGAACCAAAGACCATCCCCCAGATTGCTGCAAGCCTGCAACAGCCTTCTGAACTTGTTACCTGGCATTTGATGACCATGAACAAATACTACATTGTTGAAGCTGCAGGAATTGACGATAATGATGAATACTTCCTCTACAAACTTAAAAACAAGGCGAAATGACCAAGATAGATTCACATTTTGCAGATGAACTGAAAAAATACGGGGCCAAAGATTTCGATGCCTGCTTCAACTGCGGAAATTGTTCGGCAGTTTGCAGCCATAGTGAGGATAATGTAAGTTTCCCGCGGCTTACCTTAAGATTAGGTGTACTTGGACTCAAAAAAGAAATCCTGAGCAGCGTAGAACCCTGGCTTTGCTATTCCTGCGGAGATTGCACCGAAACCTGTCCGCGCCAGGCCGGTCCCGGCCAATACCTTGCAGCCGTGAGGCGGTTTGCCATATCAGAATATGAACCCACCGGGCTAACCAGGCTTATGTTCAAGAGCCCGCCGGCATTTGTAGCAATTACAACACTGATTGCGGTTTTTCTTGGGTTCTTCCTGTTCACCCTTAAACCCGAGTATGAAGTATCTCGCTGGATATTTGCGTATATACCATATGCAGTAATTCACAATATGGGCCTTGTGATCTTCAGCTTTACAGGTCTTTCCATGGTATGGGGTGTTCTTTCCATGATCATAAGCTTCAATAAAAACAAGGATAATAAAGCCAAATCCAAAGTCGGTATTTTCAAAGCGATATGGATGGTACTCAGTGAAGCCGGGACCATGGACCGTTACAAACACTGCGATGCCGAGGAAGATTCACATTGGAGGGGCAAACCCTGGTTTACCCAGCCCTGGTTCGTGCATTGGGCTATCATGTGGGGATTCATCGGGCTATTGGTTGCAACCAGCCTTGATTTCATCCTAAAAGATCCTGCAACAACAATTTGGTGGCCAAGCCGAATCCTGGGAACTATTGCCGGCTTATTTATGATCCTTGGAACAAGCCAGGCTATCAACTACCGCCTGAAAAAAGTGACACTGATATACAGCGAAACCAGTCCGGCCGACTGGACCTTCCTTTGGTTCCTGTGGATTGCCGGGCTGACTGGTTTCTGGCTCGAAGTTTCGGTAGCTTTTGGCGCAAACAATATCGTAAACCAGTTCGTTTTCCTGGTTCATACAGTCATCTCGATGGAACTCGTGCTGTTGTTTGCATTCTCAAAGTTTGCACATGCGTTTTATCGTCCGGTAGCATTATTTTACCATTTCAGAAACCTGGGATAAACCTGCCCGGGCCTGTCAGGGCTTTATCCCTGTGGTCTGGCTTACGAACAGCACATCTTCCCTGCCAGATGCCCGGGTCTGCGAGGTATCGCAGTAATCCAGGATCTGCTGTTTCAACTCCTTAGTCCATAAACCCGGTTCAACGGCGCTATATAGGTTTGCATAACTCCTGATTACATCATAAAACTCAAGGGACCCCACAGTGGCCGGGGAGACATGCCTTAGAACAGATTCCACACCAGAAAAACCCTGGTCTTTCAAATATTTCGGCAATGCCAGGGAGATCCTTGGATGAGAGCCTATGTTATGGTAGAACTCAAGCTCCTTATCCCTGAATAGTTTCCAGGTGCTGTTCCCTGCATAGCTGGTATCGATGAAATACTCGGTGATCATCAATATTCCTCCACTCCTGAGTTTTGTAAAAGCATCCGATATAAACTCAGGAACATTCTTCATATGCTCTACCGCAAATCTTGCCGTGATCAGATCAAAATTTCCGTACGGGAAGGAGTGGTCAAACAGCATATGTTCGAATGACAGGTTGGCTGTGCCGTGTTTCTCCCGGGCAGACGAGATCAGCTCAGGATCAGCGTCAACAGCTTTATACATCACTGATGGAGTCAACCCGGCCAACCCCGAAATAAAATTCCCCTCTCCTGTTCCCACGTCAAGAACGGATGTAACTTTATTCTTCAGGATCAGTTCCCCGAGATAGCCATATTCAAATGCCGAAAAGGCCCTGGTTTGCGCCTCGTAACAACCCCTCACAAAATCGATGATCCCTAGGATACGTTCATTTACATTGCTCATGGAATTAATATTTAATTTATTACCGGTTTGTTTGTTCTTTCTTTCCTGCCCATGAATCATCAGGCAATGTATAAAAAATTAAAATGAATAAGCCAGGAATAAAAAATTAATGAATTTTACATAAAATTTGCATTTAACACGATAATTATGTAACTTTGTTTATTGTTTTATCGTGTTAAAGTATAATTTTATGATCAAACGCCTCATTACAGATCAGATCCGCGATCACCTGGTCAGGAAGGAAATAACAGTCATCGGCGGCCCGCGGCAGGTTGGTAAAACCACCCTGATGAATATCCTTATTGATGATCTCAAATCGGCAGGCAAACCTGTGCTGTTTCTCAGTTTTGATTATGAATCGGATCTCCCCTTCCTGCGCTCCCAGGAAGTGTTGATCAGCAAAATACAGCTTGAATTTGGCCCGCATAAGGGCTATGTATTCATAGATGAGATTCAAAGAAAAAACGACGCCGGGCTATTCCTTAAAGGCCTTTATGATATGCAACTTCCATACAAGTTCATCATCTCAGGTTCGGGAAGCATTGAACTGAAAGAAAAGATCTCGGAGTCCCTGGCCGGCAGGAAAAGGATTTTTGAAGTTTCTCCATTAACTTTTCATGAATTTCTTGACTACCGCACTTCTTATAAATATTCTGACAGGCTTCAGGCATATATCAAACTGCATTTCCCCGCTGTGATGATCTTGTTCAATGAATACCTGAATTTCGGAGGTTATCCGCGTGTGGTGACAGAACCCTCTGCCCGTGAAAAACTACAGCTAATCAATGAAATCTACCAGTCCTACATTGACAGGGATATCCGTTTATTCTTGCAGGGTGACCGCAGCGAATCCTATGGGAGGCTTATCAAATTGCTTGCGGCCCAAACCGGCCAGATACTGAATCTTAACAACCTGGCTAATGATGCACAAATGAGTGTGCCCACCATCAGGAAGTATCTCTGGTATGCCGAAAAAACATATTTTGTGAGGCTGGTAACTCCATATTTCAACAATGCCATCAAGGAAATCACAAAATCTCCTGTGGTATATTTTAACGACCATGGCATGAGAAATCTTATACTGTCGGCATTTGGTAATCTTCAACATCCGCAGGACCAGGGTTTCGTTTTTCAGAACATCGTTGGAAATCTCCTGATGAATGAACTAAGGGTATCGCAATACCAGGTACATTTCTGGCGCACTACCGATAAAGCCGAAATTGATTTTGTGATCGATCGCGGGAGCGACCCGATTGGGATTGAAGTTAAGTTCAGCGCTTTAAAAAAGCCCATGATGACACGTTCTCTCCGGAATTTCATTGACAAATACCAACCCACTGAAGCCTGGGTTGTAAATCTTTCATTAGATCACGAAATGATCATTGGTAAAACCAGGGTAAGGTTCATTTCGTTTTTCAATCTGCACGAACTTCTGAAAGAACTCATCGATTCATTCGAAACCAATTATCAGGTCCAGGAAAGGAAGTTCGCATACAGGTTTCAGCGAAGAAAGCCGAAATCCTTTCGCAAAAATCCTTAACTTCGAATCATGAAGTCTCAACTTATTTTGCGACTATCATTTTCCTTGAAACACTTCCGCTGGCACAAACCAGGCTGTAGTAATAAATCCCATCGGGAAGGAGAGTGGTGGAAAAGGATATCCCATGAGTGCCTGGCTGCACCCACTGATCCAGGATAAGCCTGATTTGTTTCCCTTCCTGGTTATACAGGATTATCTTTACATTTTCCTTCGCTGGCACCGTGAAATTTACATGAGTTTCTGATGTTGCCGGATTAGGATAATTCTGCTCCAGGCCCGGTTGATCATTTGCCTTCAGGTTACTAATCCCGGTTGGCTGAAAATGGGTTGAAAATATCCCGTTCCCCTGCGTGGCAACCAGCACCCAGCCGTCGGTACTGCGGGCATCAATCATATCTACAATGCTGCGTCCGATCAGGTCGGGGCTTTCCTGCTGCCAGATAGTTTGTCCCCCTTTCAGCTCTGTTGTGGAAAAAAGGCCGGTTGAGGTTCCTGCAAAGTAAATCGTGGATCCTTGATAAGACAGCATTTTCAACCATCGTACAGAGGGGCCGTTTCCGCTTCCATCCTGATTTTCCTCAAGATTTCCGCCTACAGGTTCCCAGTTCAGCCCCCCATCGGTTGAATGAAAAATGCTCTGAACATTGTAATTCGAGAATACCACAAAGCAGTTATCTGCATTTGACTGATCGGTTTCTATACAAGAAACAAAGCCATTGGCCGGGAATCCTGATCCTGTTATTTCCACCGCAACAGGATTCCCTGTATTGGCCTGGTCCACCCGATAAACTTTTCCGGTATATGTCCCGAAATAAACCCGGTTAGCAGGGACCTTTGAAACGGTTATCGCAAGAATAAAGTCCTCATACCCCAATGCAATATTGGTCAGTTCTGTCCAGCCGGTATTGAGCTGGTTCGTATCGAAGGCAGCAGCAGCCATGTTCGATTTCCGCCACAGATGATTTTTCTGCGGGAAGTAAAAAGTGTTATTATCATTCGGATCCAGCGCATAATTGGTGTAAAAAAGGAAGTTGCTGTCGTAAAAAAAGGTTGGACGTTGCCAGTAAAGGTTATTTATGTTGTATAAACTGTCGACCTGGAAAGAGAATATGTTGCCATCGTATACAGATCCTATCAGGTAATTTTTTTTATCTGCGACAATCGAAGTGAGGCCATCTCCGCCGCAAACTGCATTCCAGGCTGAAAACGGAAAAATATTCCGGTCGGTGATGTAGATCGCGTTATCCTGAATTCCCGCTACGGCAAATTCATCATGGGAAGCGGCATGATCCATTCCAGTCCAATAAACCTGGCTGTTGTTTATCCCCCGGGAGAAAAAATTCCACTTGACATGCCCGTTCAGGCAGTCTGTGGACTTATATATACCTCCGTCACATGCTGAAAACATAATATGATGATCCAAACGGGAGGTGATAAGAAAGTGCTGGTCAGGATGGAGGTTTGTGTCCGTCAGATCATAAGGATATCCTCCTACCCAGTGTGTGAAGGTTGAATCGGCAAAACCGCTTGTATTCCTGTACAGGTTAGTCCCCCCTATAAATACGGTCTCCGGATTATCAGGATGCACCATCATGGTGAATGCATATCCTCCGATGGAATTGAAAGCCCCATGGATGGTGTCTAAAAAAGCGCTTAAAATGTTGCCCCTGCCCTTCCCGGGCAGATTGATGGTCCGGTTTTCCCAAGTCCCTGTCCCACTCTTTTTATTGCTGGTATATTTCCAGAAGGTATGCTGTGAAGCCGAGAACCCGAATGTTGGATCTGTATCCTGGATCGGTGTTTCAGTGAGCACATACAAAATATCGGGATCAGACGGCGCTATGGCCAGTTTGACACGCCTGTATTCTTCAGGGAAATCCGGCGGAGTAATATTCTGCCATTGGATTCCATCGTTACTTGTCCAGATACCTCCGATGGGACATGGATTTCCCGGATATTCCGGGCAATAGGTACTCAGGGCGGCATACATTTTGCCCTGCGGATCAATGGCAACATCGGTGGAAAAGGGCTTTAAAGTCAGATCTCCCAGCACCAGCGACCAATGGCCTCCGCCATCTGCCGACCGCATGATCCCCCCGTAGCAGGCTGCATATAATTCGTCAACGGCATGGTTTGAAGTATCGATCGCCAGCGACCAAATCCCCTGGAACACCTGTGAAAGCATTCCGGGAGAATTTGTCTTTGTGGAGGGAATCTGGCTCCAGGTTTTACCGCCATCCAGCGATTTGAAGATACCGTCACCCAGACCAATGGTCCGGGCAATAATGCTCAATCTACGGTCGGTCGTGCTGAGCAGTTCGCCCGTTCCATAGTACCAGATGTTGCGCTTTCCCTTACGCTCATCCTGAATGATGCAGGTTGCACTGGGAATATCCGAGGGCGCAGTGGTTTTAACCCAATTTGCACCGGCATCTTCGGTACGCCAGATCCCTCCGGAGGCTGCTGCTGCCAGCATCACGTTTTCATTTCCTATATCCAGGGCGACAGACAAAATCCGCCCGCTCAGGTTATTCGGCCCGCTGGATTTCCAGTTTTGGGATTTGGACGCATCCTTTTCACTGAACAAACTGGCAGTGAATTCCAGCTCCTTTCCGCGGATGCAATCGGGGATCCGGTTGGTTTTCGGATCTCGTGTTTTCATAAACTCCCAGAGAGCAGGATAATAAGCGAGTTCTTCCCCACCCGTTTCCTGGTGTTTGTTAACAAATTGATGGGAGGATTTTTGCGTTGCCGGAGAAGAAGGCTTTAAAACAAAAGTCAATGCCAGCGCAATTCCCGTGATTAACATCAGGGTCAACACTATGAGCATCTTGCTTTTTCTCTGCAGGGAGTTTCCTTTGAACTGAACCTGTACAAATGATTTTTTCATACAATAAGAGTCTGTTTAAAAATCAGGGATTAAAATCGGCAACAGCTATTGTAGTCATCACTGGCAAACTATCCAGTATGGTAAAAGTACAATGGGACAAATCAGTAATTTTCAGGAGAACCAATGAAAAAAGGGAGGAATAACCTGAAATTTACTCAGGGTAAACCTTTATAAACCCAGCAGGAAGTATTAGGGTATGAAATCTTCAGGGAACTCAGGCTTTTATCAAAGTAAACCATGCACAGCAGGAAAGGATGCTCACTGTATAGAATAAAACTGTTTACGGATGGCACGGGCGATGAGTCTGACAACGTTAAGGACATCGGCCTTCAGAAACAGGTTCTGGATCCCATACGCATCCTTCAAAATTCAAATTAACGGACTAATTATCAAGTTAATCTAAAGATATTCCTGAATCAGGCTAATCTCCTTCTTTATAATTTCAAAAGAATTCGAAACGATGGTTAGTCTGGTAATAAAAATCATTTTACGCGCAAGTTTTAGCCTTTCTGTTCGTCTAATTATAAACACTGAAGTTGAACTTAATAATTATACGCTTATGAAAACAGTAAAAAGAATCACAGTGCTACTGGCAGTCCTGCTCTTTGCCTTTTACCAGGGGTTCTCGCAGAACACAACGAGCACTCAAAAGAAGGCTCAATCTAAGGCTAAGGTGACACCTGGAAAATTCGTTGATGCTGATAAAGATGGAGTTTGTGACAATTACCAGGCAAGAACAAATACCGGGCGTGGAGTAAATTTTGTTGATAAAAACGGGGATGGTGTTTGCGATAATCGCGGGAATGCCGGAAAAGGTCAAGGAAATCGTAATGGTTGTGGAATGGGCTATCAGAGAGGTCATGGAAACTGCGATGGCAGAGGATTTGGCTATCAGCGCGGCCACGGACAAGGTCATGGAAATTGCTGCGGCAGAGGGAATGGGTATCAAAACCGGCTCAGATAAGGGAATCAATTTTACTCTCATCCCTGAATAAATCCAGGAGAACTCATGACCAGGGAAGCCGGAATATTTCTAAATTTAAGAAATATTTCAGCTTCTTTTCTTATCCTCAAAGGAATTATAGAATGACTGAACCGGAACTGGTTGAAGGGATTATCAATCAAGACAAGAGAGCAATTCAATACCTTGTTGACCATTATCAGAAAGATGTCATTAAAACTGCGTACTATTTTGTAGCCATCGTGGAGGATGCTGAGGATTTATCACAGGAGGTATTTCTTGAAGTATTCAGGTCAATTGGCCGGTATAAAAAGAACGCTTCGCTATCTACCTGGATCTACCGGATAGCAGTGAATAAATCACTTGACCATCTGAGGAGGCAGAAACGAAGAAATATTTTTAACCAGGTGAAATCGTTTATACATGTTTCACATGACGGGACAACTGCAATCAGTAAGGACCCGCCAACTTTGGATACACGGAATGAGGATAATGAGAAAAGACAAATCCTGGACACGGCCGTTAATTCCTTGCCTGAGAATCAGAAAATAGCTTTTATCCTGAGTAAATATGAGGAAATGGCTTATAAAGATATTGCTGAGATTATGAATCTGTCTGTTTCATCGGTCGAATCCCTTCTTCACAGGGCAAAACTGAACCTTCAAAAAAAGTTAATCAATTATTTTTCGGAATATGCAAAAACCAATACATAATATGGACTGCTCATTTATCCGCAGGAATCTTTTTTCTTATCAGGAACACCAGCTTTCAGATAAGGACAATAAAGAATTTGAAGCCCATCTTCATTCATGCGCGGAGTGTTATAGGATTGTATCAAAATTCCAATCCGTTATATCAGTCATTGATTTAAGAAAGACTGAAGAGCCGAATCCATTTGCAGGCACACGAATAATTCAACTGCTGGAGTCTGAAATTGAACGCAATAAGGAAAAGGCAGAGCCTTTATTCCTGAGAGTTCTTCAACCTTTGGCCGTTGCTGCACTTCTGGTCATCGCAGTGATTATAGGTTTTTCAATCGTAACACAAAGGGAACCGGGAATATCTGCAATTATTAATCATCAACAGGATATCCAGTCCATACAATCTGATCTTAATATTCCGGATTTCATTGATGAGGATGAAACATTTTTTGCAAACAAATAACACTACGCCATGAATTTCTTTTCGAAAAACAAGTTTGTTTTCTGGTTGCTGATCTTCCTGGTGGTCATCAACCTCACGGTATTAATCACATTCCTTGTGATGTATTCCCGAAAATCCGATACAGTAACACAGCAAGTGCCAGAGAAACCAGGAATGGCGCTACAGAAAGAACTAACGTTAACCCCTTCCCAATCAGAACATGTAGATCTTATTCTTGCCTGCTACAGGGAAGTAACCGATCCTCTTGCCGAAAACATTCGTGGATACAGGGCCCGGATACTTAATGAGCTAGCAAATGATAAACCGGACACATTGAAAATCAACCATTATGCAGACTCAGTTTGTTACCTGCAGAGGCAGATGCAAAAAGCTTCGGTAAAACAATATATGGCTTTGAAAGAAATCTGTAATCCCGCTCAATGCCGGAGACTATCCTCTCTTTACTTTGAATTATACGGGTTCCAGGGACAGGGTAAAGGAATGGGGCAGGGAAAAGGGGTGAGGCGTCAGTATAGGTGGGGACAGAATAATAATGGCCGTGGAAAATGATAGAGAAATCGTATCAATGTGTTTCTCCTGAATAAAGAATATCGATCTCTCCCCTTTCGGATACACATTCCATTAACTTGTTTTTCAGTTTCCAACAGGTCATTTGGCGAATCGTCATTTGCCTGGCCAATTCATAAGAAGATATAGCCGGTTCATTGCATACCATATGCATAATTCTGAAAGCTTCGGGAAGATGTATCCGGCAACGATGAAAAATCGTATGGGCTGTAGCAGATTCTTCGTGTTTACACCGGGTACAGCGACGTGAATAAGGTGTTTTACCTTTGCAATAATTTGTATTTCCGCAATGCAGGCAGGTAAACCCGGCAGCCCACTTCTGATCTGCAATTAAGGCCAAACATGCTTCCTCGGTAACTAATGATTTTATTTCCAGTTTATCAAAAGGTATTCTCATGCTAATAATTGATTTCCCATGCAAAATTAAAAAAATTAGTGATACTTAAGCGATTTAAATTAAAAATAATTTATCTTTGCAGTGAAATTTAAAATCAAACCAGTGATGAAAAAATATTCAATTATCTCAGCTACATTTTTAATAATGGTATTTACCTCATGTAACAGCATTGGTGGTAACAAATCGGAAAGCGCTTCGGCCGATATAAAAGAAGGCGTCGTTAATCAAATGAGTACCGAAACATTTAAAAAACTGGTTTATAACTACCAGAAAAATCCGAATAACTGGGTATATGAAGGGAATCAGCCCTGTGTTATTGATTTTTACGCTGACTGGTGCAGACCATGCAAAATGGTATCTCCAATCATGGAGGAACTTGCAAAAGAATATAAAGGCAAAGTCGTTTTTTACAGGATAAACACAGACCAGGAAAGGGAACTTTCTCAAACATTTAACATAAGTTCGATCCCGGCTATTCTATATGTCCCAAAGAGTGGGAAACCTCAGATGTCGGTAGGCCTTGCAAGCAAAGAAGACTATATTCAACAAATAAAAACACTGCTGTTACAAACAACAGCGATTAAATAAACGAGTAATAAAGAAAACAAATTTTATTTAAAATTCATTTTATGGCACTTGAACATTTAACAAAACAGGTATTTCTTGATAAAGTATTCAATTACGAAGCAAATAAGGATTGGAAATTTGAAGGCGATCTGCCTTGTCTTATCGATTTTTATGCCGATTGGTGCGGCCCATGCAAGATGGTTGCTCCAATACTGGAAGAACTTTCAAAAGAATATTCCGGTAAGATCAACATATACAAGATAGATACCGAAGCTGAACAGGAACTTGCCTCAGCATTTGGAATAAGAAGCATTCCCTCGATGCTCTTTTGTCCGAAAAATGGGCAACCTCAAATGGCCGTAGGGGCATTACCTATGGAATCCATGAAAGAAGCAATTAACGATATTTTGCTGAAAGAACAGAATTAATAGGAATTAAGAATGCCCTTTCACGACCATACTCATGATCTTCAGGTTAAGCCTGAAGAATTTGTATAGCTGGTATAGAAAATTGGACCTCCAGAATTTTGTCCCCTTAGTAGGAATAGGTGGATAAAACTCATCCTTATATGCCTTTGATAACTTGTTTTCGCTCATTTTTATCAAAATTTAAAATGGTGAACCGGGATCATTCGGGTAACAGCCACCAGAAAGGATAACCTTTGGCCTTATGCAGGAACATGTAGTGCAGGAAGAGTTTAATCCAGTGACCGGCGAGCCCTATCTCCCCTACTGTTGCATTGATATCGCGGCCCCAGTCGGGATACTTTTCCCAATCAGGAACGACCGGTGAAACCGTCATCGTGGCTCCAAGCCCCTTTGTCATACTATACCCTGCTGAAACAATGCATGCAGCTCCCATACGGCCCATGTTTGCAAGATGGCGGTGATTGGTCCCGCCACTTTTAATTATCTCAGCAATATTCTCAGCCACGATTTTACCAATAACTCCCGAAGGCATACCGGTACGCGGAGGAGACGGGAATATCTCCGTTCCATTGGGGCTTTTCATGGGTTTTGAAATAGAATGAGGAGGTGCAAAAGCGATGCCTGTAGCATAAATATTAGGATATGCAGGACTTTGATAACGTTCAGGCCAATCCCTGATACTCCAGTCTTCAAAAGGTTTTGATGAATAATCAGCATCAACCAGCATGAATCCGCTGGCCGCAAAAAGCCTGGGAGTAATGTCTTCACCAGTTTTTGTGTAGGCTTTAATACCCTGACCTGCAAATGCAGGGATCAGCATGGCAAAATCAAATTCAATCGAACTGATCTTTCCATCCAGGGTTTCATAATGGGCTACACCAGGATCAACCTTTGTAATGCCGGCCCGTTTGATCCAGCTGATATTGTTTTCGGCAAGTACCGATTCGGTAAAAACCTTGGTGGAAGTGATATAACCGCCTCTTTTAATAAAAGCTCCCCCCATCCCGAAATCACCCAACTCGAATTCATTGGAAATCCAGGTTATATCGGCAAGGTGGCTAAGTTTCCTGCGTTTGAATTCGAAAGCCAGGTTCAGGGCATATTCAAACGCAGCACCCTGGCAGGTAGCTTTTGCATGACCGGTTCCAATGAGGAATCTTTGCTTTTTCCCCTGATGCATCAGATCGATTGCTTTCTGCAATTCATACCAGGTATGTTCAGCATGATCACAGGAACAAACCGAAAGCGAATTTTTACCAGGTCCTAAACCAGGAGTAGCATCAAAATTAAGTTTAGGGCCGGTTGCATTAACCAGGAAATCATAGGGAACCTTCTCTTTTTGGCCGGTATTTCCTTCGGATGTGTATTCAATGGAAACAAATCCCGATTTGATTTCATCGTCCCCTTCGGGATGTAATGAGACAGCTTTTGCCTGCTTGAATATGATCCCCCAGCGATTGTAAACCTTTGGAAGTTTAAACCTGACCTGATCTACCTTCATTCTACCCACCCCAACCCATATATTTGAAGGTATCCATTGATAATACTGGCTGGGTGAAACAACAATCACTTCATGCTGCCGGCCTAGTTTTTTCTTGAGAAATGCGGCAGCCGTATGGCCTGAAATTCCTGCGCCAAGTACTACTACTTTCATAATTGCGTTTTGAGATAAGTTCTTACGAGAATTGATGTAAATTTATGGAAAATACGTTTCTAACCTAACATCATGAATGAATTTGATTTAAAAGCAAAAGACTGGGACATGAACCCGGTTCATATAGAGCGATCAAAGGCTATTGCCGAACAGATGATCAGGCTTCTTCCCTTATCAGACAAAATGCGGGCCCTTGAGTTCGGAGCTGGGACAGGAGTACTCAGTTTTTTGTTAAAAGACCGGTTTTCGGAAATCACCTTGCTGGACAGCTCAAAGGAAATGCTTAAAAAAGCAGAGGAAAAGATTGATGTAAGTGACCGTTTGAAATTCAGGACCCTGTTTCTAAACCTTGAGGCGGAAGAGTATTCAGGAGATCCATTCGATATTATCTATACCCAGATGGTCCTGCATCATATTAAAGATACCACAGCAATTTTCAGAAAATTTCACAGCCTGCTGAAACCCGGAGGAATACTGGCTATAGCTGACCTTTACCTTGAAGATGGTTCATTCCACGACGGAGACGAAAGTGTCCACTTCGGATTTGATCCTGAAAAACTCACTGAAACTCTTCATCTGCAAGGTTTCTCAGAAACAACAGTTACTTCTTGCTTCATGATGCGTAAAGTAATATCAGGAGACAAAACAAAAGAATACCCTATATTTATACTTACATCTGTTAAACCTTGATCTTTTTAATCGGAATGCTTAGTGTCACATCCTTCGTGCTCATGACAGGTCTGGTTATTGTCAGTAATGTTTCCCTGTAAGTATTCGATTACGACATCCTCGGCCAGGCCGGAACAGCCTCTAACAACTTCTATGCCATTGGTATACAGATGCTGAATTGCCCCTGCACCGATGTTTCCTGCAAGCATGATAGTAACACCATGGGTGGCAAGAACTTCAGCAATACCTGAACGGCATCCGCAACCTTCGTTAGCTTTAACGATTTCAGTATTTAAAATTTTGTTTTCCTGTGATAACGAGAAAACTGAGTATGTATCTGAATGGCCAAAATGCTCATTTACAAATCCGTTGTGAACGGGAACAGCTATTTTCATTTATTTGTTTTTATGGTTTAATAATTCTATTATTTCTGAAACCGATACCCGGGTATCCGGATGAATGATCATCTGGATCTGGCCCTGGTTAAGCAGTTGTTGGACCTTTGTGCCAAAATCACCTGCAATGACAGCATTAACATTTTTAGCAATTAATTCATTTACAATAACATCCCCTTTGCATCCTTTAATCCCCCGTGCAGGGTTATCTATTACTTCGGTCGTCTGGCTTTCATCATCATAAATATGGAAATAGGAACATTTACCGAAGTGTTTGTCAATCAACGTTTCTGAGCTTGAGTTTTGAGCTGCAATTGCTGTTTTCATTTCAATTTGTTGTTATTTCTTCAAGATTTTTAGATTGGCACAGAGGACATCTTACAGATGATAATTCAATCCCAGGTGCCGTAAAGAAGATATTACAGGCCCGGCAATTATACCAGTCATTACTAAAATAGGCCCTTCCTTTTTCAACTTCAATAGGACGAGCTTCAGCAAGGGCCAATGCGATCTTTCGGCGGGCGCTTTCATATAAGCGGGTAAATGTTGGCCTCGAAATATTCATGACCTGGGAAGCCTGAGATTGTGTCATCAATTCATAATCGCATAATTTCAGAGCCGCATATTCCTCAAAAAAAAGAAAAACAGGTTCATTTTCTCCGGCATAATAGCCGAACGGCTTATACCCTTTGAACTTTGGAGGGTCAAATACGGTACGGTTATTTTTTGGACGTGGGGACATAAAAATTTATCTGAACACAAAATTACGAAACATTTGGTTCATTGTGAACAAAAGTTCATTATTTTTGTAAAGAGAATTTTAACTGACCATTGGTATGTGATTATTATGGAATCATTCTATCAGCTTTTATCAAATGATATCCGATTTCAGGAAGGCCTGAAAGCATGCATCAGTTGTGGAACCTGCACTGCCATATGCCCGGCTGCCCAAGTATCGGATTATGATCCCCGAATGCTTGTTGAGATGGTTCAAACCCGCAATGAAGAAGTTTTATTGGAATTGCTGAATGGAGATGCTATCTGGCGTTGCGGTGAATGTTTATCGTGTAAAACACGTTGTCCGCGAGGAAATACGCCCGGTCATATTATACAAGCATTACGCGCATTGTCCATTAAAACGGGTTTATTTGCCGATTCCAAACAAGGAAATCTGCAGCTGGAAATAAAACGAACAGTAGGTGAACATATTCTGAAATACGGCTACTGCGTGCACATTGATGAGATAGATACAGGTAAATATCCCGAACAGGGCCCAGTTTGGGAATGGTTCAGGGAAAACCGGGAATCTCTACTTGCACGGCTGGGGGCTAATTACAACCATGAAGGTGCGGGGACATTGAGAAAAATTTCGAATCGTTCGCTGGAGGATTTACAAGCGATTTTTATTGAAACCGGGGCAATGGAAAGATTTCAGCAGATTGAATCCGGATCTGCTAAACAAGCAAAAGATGAAAAATAAGAACCAGCGCTGGTTGTCCTATCAGAAAGAGATTGCCGATGACCACTATTATTTTGCTCGCTCCTGCATCAGGCAGAATTTCTTTCCGGCCTCGGAAACCATCTTCCTTAAAATTTTAAGAGAAGAACTTGGTAAAGATATCTTTGATGATCCGGAACAGACCACCTGTACCGGGATTGCTTACCATTCGGGCATAATTCCACTTGAAACGACCATGACGGTCGTGGCAAGGCAATTCGCACTCATGACCAGGGCAGGACACGAAAACTTTGTGTGTTCCTGTGTGACTTCCTTTGGCATTTATATCGAGGTGCTTGAACTATGGAAGCATTTCCCGGAGCAGGAAAAAAAAACCAGGGAAGCTTTATTAAAATCAACCGGCCTCGATTTTAAAATTCCGGTGAATCTGGTGCATACCAGTGATATAATATACAAATTCAGGGATCAGATAGCTGCAAAAGCAAGTTTAAAACTGGTTAACTGTACAGGTGGGAATCCATTAAAAATTGTTGATCATGTTGGCTGCCATTATGCCAAAATATTTCCAGACAAAGGGATAGGAGGCGCTGAGTATCCTTATGTTTTAGCTGGACTGATAGATGCCTGGGGTGGTGAGCAGGTAGATTATCCTGAACGCAGGCACTGCTGTGGGTTCGGATTCAGACAATACCTGATTAAAGAAAACCGGGGTTATTCAGTAACCAATTCAAAATTCAAATTTGAATCAATGGCTCCCTATCATCCCGACCTGATCATTGCAAATTGTCCGGGCTGCACTTTTTTTCTTGACCGCTGGCAGTATGTGATAAGTGAAATGGAAAATAAAACTTATGATAGCGAAGGATATGGGATCCCGGTATTAACCTATGAAGAGGTTGCAGGCCTGGTCCTGGGTTATGATCCATGGGATCTGGGCCTGCAACTTCACCAGGTAGATGTGGAGCCGCTTCTGATTAAATTAGGAGTGATCTATTCACAAGAAGGCAAATATAAAGGTATGAATGGTGAGGAATTAGGAAAACCGGCGAAGCCCCAATTTTTAAAAACTCATTAAACTGGCCTTAACCCCGGGCAAGTCATGGACCCGGTTGCCGCCTCAAAGAAGAGGAGAATGTGCCAACAGGGATTAATTCTGATAAGCATTAATAAGTCTTTTGGGATTGCCTGCATCGTCAACGGTAGCAAAGATGAACCTGCCTTCAACCGCTTTTAAACTCCCCGATTCTTTGTTAACATCCAACCATATTTCAACATTAATAACCAACTTGACAGAACCGACCGAGTGAATTTTAGCCCTTACTTTCACAATTGAGCCAAGAGGAATAGCGAGTAGAAATTTTACTCTTTCGACTGAAACCGTTACCATTCTTTGGCGAGTAAACTGCTTGGCTGCAATATAAGCCACCTCATCCATCCATTTCATGGCATTCCCTCCAAACAGATTTCCCTGGTCATTTGCATTCTCATGAAAGACTAACCTGTCCTGCCAAATTTCAAACGAGGAATAATCCTGATTCGCAATCATAATTCATAATCTGAATTTTCACTTACTCACAATAATTTTTCAAAAGTACGCAAATTATGAACAAATGTTCATTATATTTGCTTTTTCTTTTTCCTGTCAATCATTTACCTATTAATCAACTCTTATGAAACACGAAGAATCTGGTTTTAACACCAAACTGATCCATTCTGGAGGTATTGACGATCAATTCCATTCAGCAACCGTTCCCATTTACCAGACATCCACGTTTTCTTTTGACAGCGCCGATGAGGGAGCACGCTGTTTTGCCGGTGAAAGTGATGGATATATTTATACCCGCATCGGGAATCCCACTATCAATGCACTGGAACGGCAACTTGCTATTCTTGAAAATGGTTTTGGTGGGATTGCGTGAGTTCGGGGATGGCAGCTGCAACAACTATTTACCTGGGTCTGATGAGCCAGGGAGATCATATTGTCAGTAACGATGCTATCTACGGCCCTGCCCGGTGAGTCATGGAAAAACAGTTCACCCGCTTCGGGTTTCAGTCGACGTATATCAATACCACGGATGCAGATACAATTAAAAATGCCATCCGACCAAACACTAAAATATTATACATCGAGACCCCTGCCAATCCTACCATGGACATCACAGATATCAGGGCCTGTGCCAAGATTGCCCATGAACATGGACTGATCCTTGTCGTGGATAATACGTTTTGCAGTCCGTACCTGCAAAATCCCCTGGATATGGGAGCCGACATTGTATTTCATTCCATGACCAAATTCATCAACGGCCATGCCGATATTGTGGCCGGTATTATTATCCCGAAAGAAAAAGCAATGTATGATAAGCTCAGGCATATGATGATCAACCTGGGTTGTAATATGGATCCACACCAGGCTTATATGGTGCTGCGAGGATTAAAAACCCTCGGCATCCGGATCGACAGGGCCCAACAAAGCGCAATGGAAGTTGCAACATATCTTGAGTCTCATTCGCAGGTTGCATGGATCAGATACCCTGGTCTTCAATCCCATCCCCAGTTTGAACTTGCAAACCAGCAGATGAAGGGGAGCGGTTCGATGATCAGCTTCGGGCTGAAAGGAGGGTTTGAAGCTGCTAAAAAATTACTCAATAATGTCAGGCTTGCTCTACTGGCTGTTTCTCTGGGTGGTGTTGAAACTTTAATACAGCACCCTGCTTCAATGACACACTCGAAGGTTTCGGCTGAAGATAAAAAGAAAGCCGGGATTACTGACAACCTGATCAGGCTTGCTATCGGGATAGAAGACGTAAAAGATATTATTGCAGACCTGGACAAGGCTTTATCTCTATGATATGATCTTGATCAGCCCTCATTCAGACGTGAATGTCATAGTTTAGAGCAGCAATGATCAGCGCGTTCATATTTTTTATTTGAAGCGCATAAATATCACCTAAATTTATTATTTTTGCCGCCGATTAGTGATATTTAAGCGATTTAATAAAAATATTTTCTACCTTTGCATCCTCTTAAATATTTTTATCTAAAACAACCTGGAAGGACCTAAACCACCGAATGTTCAATAGCGGTATAAATACATCAACAAAGATGGAAGTAAAAGAAATAAACAACAGGTACAGTGAACTGGCCGAATCGGAATGCTGCCTTTCATGTGGTGGAGCGATAAATTATGCCGAGCCTAAAACCGGGGAGGTTTGTGTTGATCTAGGAAGCGGCCGGGGGACCGATGTATTGCGGATGGCCGAGTCGGTTGGAGAAACAGGATTTGTTTATGGTATTGATATATCGGACGGGATGCTAGAAAAAGCCCGCCGGAATGCCGACAAATTTGGTGTGACCAATGTACGCTTTGTTCGAAGTGAACTTGAAAAGCTCGATCTGGCGGATAAAACAGCTGATCTGGTCATCTCAAATTGCACCCTCAACCATGCAGCCGATAAACAGTCGGTATGGAACGAGATACACCGCATCCTTAAGAAAGGAGGAAGGTTCGTGATCAGCGATATTTATGCAATAAAACCGATTGCCGACGAATACAGAAATGACCCTGTGGCTGTAGCGGAATGCTGGGCCGGTTCAGTAACCCGTGCTGAATACATGGAACATCTGGAAAAAGCAGGTTTTGCCTCGGTTGAAATTATAGAAGAATCAGCGCCTTACCTGAAAGGGAATGCCGAAGTTGCCAGCTTTACCATTGCAGGAAAAAAAGATGCCTGTGCCTGCGGGAATTGAGAAGACATCAGGATGATCAAAGCACTCTGATATCATATAACATTAAAAAGAAATAATCATTAACAAATCAAAAACAGAACAATGAAAAATCTTATTAAAAAGAAGATTGAAGTTAAAACTCAGGTTAAAAAAGCAAATACCAAAAAAGTCGCTCAGTGCTGTGCAAAAACATCCAAGACCATAGTGGGTTGCCATGATTAATAAGTATTGATCCTATGGTTTATTCAAAACACAATATTTTTTCCAGGATTACAGGCTCGGATAACTTTTTCATAGTTAACCTGCTTAGCGGCAGCGCCGACATTTTAAGCCCAGCCGAAGGCAAAATGCTAAAGGCTTATCTTGATGGGAAAAATATTGAAGAAGATTTTCTTGAGAATCTGAAAGAAAAGGCTTACCTGGTGGATGAAAAGGAAGAGGCTAAGCTTTACCAAAGCAAGTACCTCGATTTTATCGACACCCGCGATGAGGATGAGGTCCAGTTGTTTTTTGTACCCAATTACACTTGCAACTTTGCCTGTACGTATTGCTACCAGGATGAATATGCACCTGCCAGGCAGGAACTAACAACTGCTGTGACCGATGCCTTCTTTAATTATATCAATCATGAATTTGCAGGACGTAAAAAATACCTTACGGTTTTTGGCGGGGAGCCTCTGCTGAATTCACCGAAACAAAAAGAGCTCATCACATACCTGCTTAAACAGGCAAATGAATCGAATCTTGAAGTTTGCTTTGTGACCAATGGCTATTCTCTGCTTGAATATATCGAGCTGCTTAAAATAGCAAACATTCGCGAAATCCAGGTTACACTGGATGGCGTTGGCAAGGTTCATGATGCACGCCGGTTCCTTAAAGGCGGAGGTGCAACTTTTGAAAAAATTGTTAAGGGAATCGATGAATGTCTGCGGATTGGATTGCCGGTAAACCTGAGAATGGTGATTGACAAGGAGAATATTGACGGGCTTCCCGAAATGGCGCAGTTTGCCATAGATAAAGGCTGGACAAAAAATGAGTTTTTCAAATCCCAGCTCGGGCGTAACTATGAGTTACACCATTGCCAGTCAACTTCCGAAAAACTGTTCAGCCGTATTTCGCTTTACGAAACCATTTACAAGCAGGTTCAGCAGCATCCTCATATTCTTGAATTTTATAAACCTGCTTATTCTGTTTCAAAATTCCTTTTCGAAAACGGCAGCCTTCCGGATCCCTTATTCGATGCCTGCCCGGCCTGTAAAACGGAATGGGCCTTTGATTATACAGGCCAGATCTTTTCCTGTACAGCTACAGTTGGAAAAGCTGATGAATCACTTGGGACCTTCTATCCTGAAATCTCCCGAAAGGATGAAATGATCGCTGCCTGGGAAAACCGCGATGTCACTTCTAGCTCTGAATGCTTCAGCTGCAGCATGCAACTGGCATGCGGAGGAGGATGCGGATCAGTAGCTAAAAACAGGACCGGCAATGTATGCTCAACCGATTGCCGCCCGGTAAAGGAATTGCTGGAACTGGGATTTGGAGCCTACTTTGAAAGTAATAATTGAATAATGGATTGCATTAAGTGTAACACGAAAAGTTGCAGAATCACAGAACAGTGTCATGCTCAAAAGTTTGACACTGAAGAATTGATGCTTACTTATCATTTGCCGGAGAACATGAAAATTATCCAGGCTGCAGCAAAACTGGTTGACAATGGCAGAGCGGGAACTTTATCCAGATTGCAGGAAGTGATTGAATTTTCAAAAAGCATGAAGTTTCAACGGATCGGGATTGCTTATTGCTACGGGATGGAGATTGAAGCTGCACTGATTACTACGATTTTCAGGGAGTCAGGCTTTAAGGTATTTCCAGTTTCCTGTACAACCGGAGGATTTAAACAATCTGAGGTAAATATCAGCAGTAAGATTGAGAAAGTATCATGCAACCCTTTAGCCCAGGCCGGACAGCTTAACAAAGAAAACGTTGATTTTACAATAACTGTGGGGCTTTGCATGGGTCATGATATTTTGTTTAATAAACATATAAATTCATATACTTCAACCTTGATTGTAAAAGACAGGGTTCATGATCATAATCCAATTGATGCGTTAAAAAATTAAATAGGTAATGAAAGAAATAACATCATCCGAATTCGAAACAGAAGTACTTAAAGGTGGAAAAGTCGTACTTGACTTTTATTCCACCGAATGTCCTCCATGCGAGGCCTTGGCCCCCAAGTTTGAAGGTTTGGCCTCGCTTTATGGCAAGGACATTAAGTTTTTTAAAATGTTCCGTCAGCAGAATAAGCCATTGGCTGAAAGTCTCGGAGTAAGATCCTCCCCCACCCTCCTGTTTTTTGATAACGGGGTGCAATCCCCGGTAACGCTTTCCGGTGGCATCAAGCGCAGCGATATCATCTTTAATCTTGACAACATGTTATCCGCAGAAAGGGTCCATGAGATCAAGAAAGAGATAAAACCGACGGTTTCCGAATTTGATGTACTTATCCTGGGTGCAGGCCCTGCAGGCCTTACTGCAGGATTGTACCTCTGCCAATCGAAAGTGAATACGGTTTTGATTGATATTGCGCTCCCTGGCGGACAGGTTGCAACCACACATGAAGTCTCCAATTACCCCGGATTCATTGACCCCCAGCCTGGTTATATGCTTTCGCACAATATGTCGGAGCAAACCAAATTATGTGGAACCATATATAAGGTAGCTGTCGATGTGACCAAAGTTGACCTCGAGAAGAAAGAAGTGGTGATAGATGAATTTGAAGCCGTTAAGGCTAAAAAAATCATTATTGCTACAGGAACATCTCCCAACCTCATGGGCATTCCGGGAGAGAAAGAGTTGAAAGGAAAGGGTATTTCCTATTGTGCCACCTGCGACGCCAAGTATTATGGCGACAAGGAAGTGGTAGTGATAGGCGGCGGGAATTCAGCCGTGGAAGAAGCTGATTTCATCAGCAGGTTTGCCAGTAAGATTACGATGGTTCACCAGTTTGATGCCCTTACTGCAAATAAGCTTGCCCAGGAGAAATTGCTTGCCAATCCAAAAATCAAGGTACTTTTCTCGCATGAGCCAAGGTCTTTTATTCGCGATGGCAATAAAATGATCACTGAGGTTGAAGATTTAAAAACCAAAACTGTATCCAGACTGGAGAGCGATGGCGTATTCGTTTTTATTGGCATGAAACCCAATATTGACCTTTTCAGGGATAAACTGGAACTGGATAAATGGGGTTATATAAAGACAGATGAAGACATGCATACCAGTATGCCCGGCATATTTGCCGTGGGTGATGTCATCAGTAAAAAATACAGGCAAATTACCACGGCTGTGGCCGATGGAACTATCGCCGCCATTGCTATTGCAAAAGAATTGAATTAATTTAACAAATAACAGCGCCATGAGTACAAACCAATTAATCATCGAGCATGTAAGCCCTTTTAACGTAAGTGTTACCGTTGAAAAGCTTATAGATGCAGCAAAACAAAAAGGATGGCAGAATCCTGCCACACATAATCTTCAGCAATCGCTTGCCAAATCAGGCAAAGATGTATTGCCGGTTGAAGTTGTCGAGATTTGCAAACCTGACTATTCAGGTATTATGCTCGAAAAAAACGACGAACGTATTGTTTCGGTTTTAATGCCTTGCCGCATTTCGGTTTACCAGAAAGATGATGGCAAGACCTATGTTGCATTATTGGACATGTCGCAAATGACAGCAGGAATGACACAAACAGCGATTGAAGCTGTAAATGGTGCATCTGATGAATCCTTTGAGATCGTCAAATCGGTCGTAGGGACTTTCTGAAAATATGAAAAAAATCCTGGTTCTCGGTGGTGGATTTGCAGGTATGCAAGCGGCTATCGAACTACAAAAAAAAGGTAGTTTTGATATTACCCTTGTTTCTGATCGCGATTATTTATACCTGTTCCCGATTTCCATCTGGATTCCGGTTCATATGAAGGAATTCGAGGATGTAAAAGTGCCATTGGCGAAAATCCAAAAAAAATATCCCTTTAGGCTCATTTTGGACAAAGTCACCGAAATTCATGCAGCGGACAAAAAGGTAGTTTGTGAAAATCACACATTAACCTATGATTACCTTGTCATTGCTTTTGGGGCGGACAAGATGCAGCATAAGGGAATAAATCACACCCTTTCCATTTGTGGCAAGCCTGAGGTGGCAATGGAAATCCGAAATAAAATTGATGCCCTGATTCAAAAAGGCAGTGGTAAGATCGCTATAGGTTTCGGAGGGAATCCAAAGGACAAATCGGCTGTTCGTGGCGGGCCGGCATTCGAAGTCATGTTCAATGTCCACAATTATTTAAAATCCAAAAAGCTGAGAGATAAATTTGAACTGACGTTTTTCGCCCCCATGGACGAGCCGGGAGCCAGGATGGGCAAAGGCGCTTTAGCCATGATGGATAAAATGTTTACTCAATATGGCATCAGGAAACGGTTTGGTAAAAAGATAGCGGAGTTTGTCAGCGATGGAGTTGTATTTGAAGATAATTCCAAACTGGATTCCGATTTCACGATGTTTATTTCAGCTGGGACCGGGCCTGCATTGCTTAAAAATTCAGATCTTCCTCTCTCGGAAGCCGGATTTATTAAAATTGACAATTCCGGTCAGGTCCAGGGACATCCGGATGTTTTTGCTATCGGTGATATTGCCGCTCTTGAAGGCCCTGAATGGATTGCAAAACAAGGGCATATTGCGGAACTTATGGGGCGTAATGCCGCTTACAATATTATTCAGATCGACAAAGGGAGCAGCAAACGAAAAGGCTACCAGGAACATCTGAACATTCTTTGTGTGATGGATACCGGTAACGGGGCTGCCTTTGTTTTCAGGAATGGCACGAAAGCATTCATGATCCCGATGCCCGTTGTAGGACATTGGCTGAAAAACGGATGGGGCGTTTATTCAAGAATGTCAAAAATCGGGCAATTTCCAAGGTTGCCCGGATTATAAAATGGGAAAATGTTAGGTAATTTTGATTCAATTATAAACGAACCCCGGCCTGTTATTGTTGACTTTCATGCCTTGTGGTGCGGTCCATGCAAGACCCAGTCGCCTATATTATCAGATATAGCAGCTGAATTCGGGGAACGTTTGAGGGTGATAAAAATTGACGTGGACAAAAATCCCCTGATAGCAAGTAAATACAATATTCAGGGCGTCCCTACAGTGATCCTATTTAAAAATGGCCAATTGGTCAGGAGGCAATCAGGAGTCGCAAGTAAAAGCCAATTGCATGAAGTTATCATTCAACATATTTAACAGGAATATAC
>CAILVF010000011.1 GCA_903837605.1 uncultured Bacteroidales bacterium
GCCTGGTTCCCTGAAGCTGTCAATCACCCTTATTACATCATCTTCTCTCGCTTCAGCCAGGGTGCAGAGTTCACTTAGCGGAGCCGGCCTCCTGGTTCCACGGTTGTCATTTCCTGTATCAGTGAGTGCCTTAAAGATCTTCTCAGCCACTATCTTGCTCTTCTGATCCCTCAGTTCATTGAAGACTTCTTCAAGATGAATTGAAAGGGCCTCCTGCATCATACCAACCGATTTATAATGATCCATGCCGATGGGCTGATCGCCTATGCGGTTGACAGTCCAGAAATTCCAGGTGCGCATCAGGGCATGCTGCATGATTGGAAGCTGGTCAGGATCATTCCCGATATCACGGAGAATATGGTCAACAAGCTCATCACTTATACTGGCTCCCTTAAATTGTATTGGCCCGGTGATAGCCATTCTCCGTTCGGCAGCGTTCATCCGGGGAACAAGGTAATATCCCCGGTTGATGATCTCGCTGAGTTCACGGAATTCAGTGCAGCCATCAAGAAAATCAGTGCGCATGGAAAGCACAAGGTATACGGGAATGGCAGTCTGCCTTACCGCGTTAAGTATGAGCTGAATGAAAAGAGAAACATCCCGAGGGGCATTGGAATTGTTTCGCTTATTGATAAACCTGAACAATTCCTCAAACTGATCTATTACGAGAAGATGATTATAAGAATGGTTTTGTTCCTTAAGACAATTTATCAAACCATCAGGGTCCGACCTGAGCGTATTCAGAAGTCTCTCCGATTGCTGCAGCCCTCCCCCGAAAGCCAGGGCAAGATTCCTCACCGGATCGTCTCCCGGTTTTAAAATTGTCAGTTTCCAATCAGCGCTGAACGACATGGTCTTCTTTTTTATCAGCGCAGGAATGAGGCCTGCCCTGATAAGGGAAGATTTGCCACAGCCTGACGACCCAACGATAGCCAGAAACCGCGTGACAGATAATCGTTCGATCAGTTCCGCAATCTGCTTCTCCCGTCCGAAGAACAACTCATCTTCCTCGATTTCATAACTTCGGATTCCGGGGAATGGATTTAGGTGAAAGGTGTTTGATGTCATGAAGGGGATTTATTTCTTCAATTCAAATATAGTAAACTAAACAGAAATGGAAAAGTCCTTTGTCTTCAGATTGATCATACTGTATGTTTAAATATGGATCCAATGGAAGAAACATCGTGTAAAGCAAATATATAGAAAAATCAGATTAAGCGAATCAGCTCTTATGGGAATAAACGCTCAATTGATATAAGCATAGCGGATTGCCAAAATTGCTGGTTGGCCTCATCATTTTGATAATCCTTTACCGGGTATGGTAAAATAAAACGTACTTCCTTTTCCTGCTTCGCTTTCAATCCAAAATTTACCGCTGTGTTTTTCGACGAATTCCTTGCAGATTATTAACCCCAACCCGGTACTTGGTTCTTTCTCAGTTCCCTTACGCCGGGTATCTACATCAAGCCGAAATACGTCGGCAATCATTTCTTTACTCATTCCAATACCTGAATCCTGGACCCTAATCTCAACCCATCCGTCTGGCATGAGTCTTGCCGCAACACAAACCTTCCCGCCTTTAGGCGTGAACTTCACGGAATTGGAAGTTAAATTGCGAACCAGGCCGCCCAGCATTTTTTCATCGGCGTATACCAGCAGATCAACAGGGATCTCATAATTTATGGTAATGTCTTTTTTCTTTGCCGCTTCCTCAGCCAACATCATATTCTCGTGAAGCCATGGCTTTAGTAAAAATGAAGATGGAGTAAAGGAGATCATACCTCTTTGCAGGCGCGACCATTCTAAAAGATTTTCGAGCAATGTGAAAAGATTGGTTGCAGACCTTTTGATACTGCCGGCAATCTTTTGAACCTGATCTCCTGTCATTGTCGGAAGATCCTCTTCCATCATCTGGGCAAAACCAAGAAGGCTGCTGAAGGGGCTTCGCAGGTCGTGAGCAAGGATAGAAAAGAATTTGTCCTTTTCGGCATTAAGCAAATGCAACTCTGAATTTTTTTGTTTGATTTCTTCTTCCCGCTGCTTTCGCTCTGTGATGTCACGGCTGTAAATTGCCAGTCGGGTGACCTGCCCCGCTTCATTAAGAATTGGATACAGGTTATTCACGATCCAGCGACCATCCCTTTCATCCTCAAACCTCACTTTCTCCTTATTGTTTATAGCATTATCGATAAAGGGGCGACGGCGATCTAAGATATCGGGAGGTAGCAGCGTTGATATTTTGCAGCCAGCAATTTCTTCAAGGGATCGCCCAAAACGATCTGCAGCAACTTTATTCAACCAGATTATAGTTCTATCCTTATCAAGCAGGAAAATCGATTCATCCGTGACATTAAACAGCACATTCAGATTTTCTTCACTTTGACGAAGAGCTTCTTCAGCTACTTTTCGCTCGGTGATGTCTTCAAAAATCGTTGCAAACTGTCCTGGCTGTGGACAAAAGGCCCTTACCTTTATATGCCGGTTAAACGTTTTCGAAAAATATTCAAAAACCAATGGCTCTCCTGTCAGGGCAACCTTGCCGTATGCTTCAATCTGAACAGGGTCAGCCTGAGGTATGACTTCACGGATGGTCTTGCCTATGCAATCAGCGGCTTTCATGCCTGTGTGACGCTCATAGGCAACGTTTGCATTGAGGTAACGGAAATCGAAAGGAAGACCATTTTCGTCAGTAATGATTTCATGTAAAGAGAAACCTTCTTCCATGTTCTCAAACAATGCTTTAAACTTTTCCTCACTTGCCTTCAAGGCCAGCTCGACTTTTTTTCTGCCGGTGATATCTCTTCCCAAAGTTGTGGCGCCTATCACCTCATTGTTATCATTTAAAATCGGGTTAAAAAAACCTTCATAATAAACAGGATCTGCCCCTCCGAATATACCAAATGATGAAAAGGATTCCCCTTGAAAAACACGCTCATAATCTCGTTTAGCGGCTTTTCGGTCTTCAACCGAATGGATGCATTCCAAAAAATTCATCCCTACTTTAATGTCCCTGTCATTAAAGAGTTTCATTAAATCAACATGGACTTTATTGAAAAGAAGGTATTCGTAATTCCGGTCAATACTAAAAAAGAATGTGTCCTTCTGGCTTTCGATGCTGGATTTTAAGAGCATCTGGGATTTTTTCAATGTCTTTTCTGCATCCTTGCGCTCGCTGATATCCCGAACAACAAATATCACGTTTGCCGGATCCCCTTTGGCATCCCTTACAAATTCACCATTTACTTCAATATCAAAAGTGCTTCCATCGGTTCTCAGGCCCCTGTATTCTGTTGGCACCAGGCCTATCCCCTGGAACAAATTCAGAAAATTCAACATGGCACGTTCCCGATCGGCGGGGTCAAGATATTCCATCATCGAGTGTCCCAGCACATCTTCCCTGCGGGCTATTTTGAACAAACGCAATGCAGCATCCGAAACCAGCAGGATCTTTCCCTGTAAATCGGTTACCGTGACATCGTCGGGAGAGGCATTAAGGATGGTATGATACAGTCCTTCCCTGTTTTGCAATTCAAGAATCTCTTTTTCGAGCGATGACTTCAGTTCATCATGCTCTTTTTGCAATAAATGCAAGGCATCAATGAGTTCTGCTTTTGTTCTGGCCTGATAATTCATTTGCGCCTCAGTTTACATCAAGGAAGGTAACGATACCGGTATTGAGTTCATAGTAGGCCCCCAGGATTAGCAACTCGCCACTTTCGACAAGGTGTTTTAACAGAGGTTCGGAAGTTCTCAAGGTAACCACAATGTTCCTGATATTGGCCATGCATGTGGCTTCGGCATCTTGTCCTTTGGTGGCTTTAACGGCCGGCCCGATTGCATCCATGATGGATTTTATATGACCTGCTGCAGCAGCCGTATCGCGGGCGGCAGCAATAGCGCCGCATTTCTCATGCCCGAGTACGACAACCAGAGAAACATGAATGTGTTCAACAGCATATTCGATGCTGCCGATCGTATGAGCATCGATAACATTACCGGCTTCCCTTGAAACGAAAAGATCGCCCAACCCCTGGTCAAAAACTATTTCCGGACTTATGCGCGAATCTGAACACCCCAGTATGACTGCATATGGATGCTGTCCATTGGCAAGTTCTTTTCGCCTGTCGGCATCCTGCCGGGGGTGTAAGGTATTTCCTGAAACGAACCTGATATTACCTTCTGAAAGTAAGCTTTTCGCTTCCGCAGGTTTGATTTTCACTGCATCCCTGTCCTGCCCCGAAACGAAGTTGAAGCCTGCGAACCAGGTTGTGAAAAAACAAAGAAGGATAAATGGAAGATGACTTTTTCGGATTTTCATAATTCAATAAATAGCCCTTAACATTTAATAAGCCTGGCTTGCTTTAGTTGAATATAAGGCAACATTAACCCTATCCCTGTTGCCCGCGCATTGCGTATCTCTGCCTGATCTCAGCTTCTTTACTCTTATCTGAGATGAAAATCACAGTTCTTCCACCGTCAAGCACAATAGGGAATTTATCAAGAACCGACCCGGTTGCCAGTTTTAAATTTGGTACATTGAGCCGGTGGTTTGTCAGACTCAGCCGGTTGGCCAACGCATCATTTTTCCTGTTTCTGGTATTTTTCAATGGGATATTTTTAATATTTGCTACAATATACGCATTTTTGCATTATTTGCTTTATTTCCAGGGATTTATTTTCAATATTCCAGACGAAATCCATCCAGGGACCAAATTAAAAAGAAAGAGGCCATCCCTTATGGGACAGCCTCAAGATCTGTAAATATAGCAAACGGTATAGCCTAAGCTATTTTAACGTTTACTGCATTTAATCCTTTTTTTCCTTCCTGAAGAGTGAAAGTTACTTCATCGTTTTCCCTGATTTCATCAATAAGGCCTGATGCGTGCACAAAATACTCTTTGTTTGACTCTTCGTCTTTAATAAATCCAAATCCTTTACTATTGTTAAAGAATTTGACAACACCTTTGTTCATAATACTATAATTTTTAATAATTTGTGCAAAGATACAACATTATTTACTACAATCACTAATTAATTATATATTTATTACCTGAGGTGAGGATTTACTTCTGAAATCATCATCAAAACATGGGCTGCCGACCAGCTGAAATTTTCAGCATTCATACCCTGCCCGGTAAGCGGGTTGTAGTTTTCCCTTATAGGCCGGGCAGGATCGGAGAGGCCTTCGCAGTTTCTGAAAAGTTTATTCATGAGCAGCACAGCTTCATCACCGTATCCGTATTTCATCAGGCCCTTTAAGGCAAAGTATGCCTGGTCGAGCCAGACCGGGCCCCGCCAGTAACCTTTTTCAGGGTTAAAACCGGGATTGTCGGCAGCCACAGTGGGAAACGGGACAAAAGTATTGAATTCCCCACTGCTCATAATCCGGTTGCGGATACGCCGGGCCTGATCCTCTGTTGCAATCCCTGCCCACAGAGGTATCCATCCGTTCGGTTCAGGCACAACCACAGCTTGTTTGGTTTTCAGGCGGATGTCGTAAAAAAATCCTGATCTTTCATCCCACATCATGGTGCGGATCTGGTTCCCAAGGGTAATAGCTTCTTCATCAAGGGTTTCGGCAAGGGCGGTTTCACCCAGGGCCGTTGCGAGGGATGAAAGGCAGCGCTTTTCAACAAACAGATACGAGTTAAGGTCTGCGCTTTCCTGGTCCATGCTCCAGGCATGTGAGTTATTCTGCACCATCCGGGCGCTGTCGAAACGCACTGCATTATCCCATCCGCTTTCCCAGCGTGCCGCCTGCAGGGTACCGTCGGTTGAACCGTATTCACACAAACCGTTATGGTCATGGTCGCGGTTTTTATACCACCAGCGGTGATATTTCACCAGCCTGGCGAACATCTCCCTTGCAAAACAGGTGTCGGAGGTTTGCCTGAAGATCTCCGCCACGGCCCATGCTGCCAATGGGGGTTTGGTGTCACGGTAATTATTTTCGGTGCTGTCGGTGAAAATACAATCGGCTACCATCCCCGATGAATCCTGGTAATCGAACATAGCACGAATATTGTTCTTTGCAAGTTCAGGGGCAATACCTGCAAGGGCATAGGCCTGCTTCCAGCTGTCCCAGGCCCAGAACCCGGCAAAGTCCTTATACGATGGATACACCCCTTCGTGTTTTAATCCCCCGGCAGGTCCCTGGCGGTTATTCAGCAAAGTAAAAATGCATTTTGCAGCGAGGGAATTGACAGGGATCAGACCAGTATCTTTATTGTATGCGGATTTCCCTGTTGCCAGGGCCCATCGTTCGAGCGCTGAGAGGTATGCCGGCGAATCGGCCCGGAGCTTTCCGGGGGGAGGATATTCTGCACCTGTCTGTGCCGAAGCCGCAGATCCCAGCAACAGCAAGCCTGCAAGAACCGGTTTTACCAGGTTGTGCAACCCTGGCAGATTGAGCATGCTCATACTATTTAATTTCGATATGGGCGGTCAGCAAAGGAGTTGCCGAATCAGGGCCTATAAGTAAATCGTATCCCCCCGGCTCAACCGAATAATCCTGTATTGCGGGGTCAAACAAGCGAAAGTCATTCACCGCAACCTGCAGTACAAAAACTTCTGTTGAAGCATTCCGGATGTTTTTACGCAAAAAGCCGCAAAGGGATTTCAAGGGCCTGTCAAAACGGGAATCCTTCTTCCGCAAATAGACCTGGACTACTTCATCACCGTCTAACGGACCTTCGTTTCTCACTTTTACCTTAAGTGTTATGGTGTCGGCGGATGAATATTGTGGTTTATCCACCCCGGCTTCCAGGTATGCGAATTTCGAATAGCTGAGCCCAAAACCAAAAGGCCATATGGGTTCCCCGGTAAAATATTTGTATGTCCTGCCTTTCATGGAATAATCGGTAAATTTCGGAAGGTCATCCGCAGACTTATAAAAAGTAACAGGTAAACGCCCGGCAGGATTGTATTTGCCAAACAACACTTCGGCAACAGCTTTCCCGCCCTGCTGTCCGGGATACCATGCTTCAACAATAGACTGTATCTGTTCAGCTTCCCGTTTTACAGCCAGTGCGCTGCCGTTCGTGAGGACGAGGATAAGCGGTTTCCCCAGGAATGCCAGTTTCTTAAGCATGCTCGTTTGGTTTGCAGGCAGGTCGAGGCTTGTGCGGTCGCCTCCGCTGAACCCGGGGATGTTCACATCCATTTCCTCTCCTTCGAGATAAGGGGAGATCCCGCCAACAAAAACAATGGCATCGGCCTTCCCGGCAATCTGCAAAGCTGCAGCTTCCATTTCAGCCGCTGTCGGTTCAGGGACAGTACTTACCTGTTTCTCCCGGGGGTTTACAGCATCTTCAAGTCCGTCAACTCCTTTGGCATATAGCACCTCGGTTTTACTTCCGGCGGCTTCCCTGATACCGCTAAGAATGGTAACCGGATTGGAAGGTTTTCCGCAGTAATTGCCCAGGAGCACCGAAAGCCTGTCGGCATAAGGCCCGATGACCGCCAGCTGTTTTATTTTTTTTCCGAAGGGGAGGGTGTGATTGTCATTCTTGAGGAGGACAAGGCTTTCTTCAGCCACTTTCAGTGCAAGCCGGTCATGATCGGGGGTATTGTTCTCGGAAGGTTTGATTTTTGCATACGGGACAAGTGAATCAGGGTCGAAAAGTCCCAGGCGGAACCTCGCTGTAAACAGCCGTTTCACCGAAACGTCGATCTCCGGCTCGCTTATGTAACCTTTCCTGACAGCATTTACAAGGCTGCCGTATTCATCCCCGCAGGTAAGGTCGCAGCCGGCTTTCACTCCCAGGACAGATGCCCTGATTGAATCGGGCTGAAGCTTATGCCCGTTATAAATATCCCAGATCGCCCCGCAATCGGAAGTCACATAACCCCCGAATCCCCATTTCTTCCTGAGGATCTTTTCCAGCAGGAAGTCGCTTGCCGTACAGGGTTCATTCCAGAAACGGTTGTAAGCGCCCATTACCGAATATGCTTTCCCGTAACGTATCAGGGCCTCGAAAGCGGGGAGGTATGTTTCATAGAGGTCCCTTTCACTGCACCAGGCGTCAAAGCTGTGCCTGTCGGGTTCGGGGCCGCTGTGAACGGCGTAATGCTTGGCTGTGGCAATGACCTTGAAATACCGGGGGTCGTTTCCCTGCAGGCCTTTCACAAAAGCAATGCCGATGCGGCTTGTCAGGAACGGGTCTTCACCATAAGTCTCCTGCCCCCGTCCCCAGCGGGGATCCCTGAAAATATTAATGTTTGGCGACCAGAAAGTCAGTCCCTGGTAGATCCCTCGTTTCCCCTGGGCAATACATTCGTAGTATTTCGCCCTTGCTTCAGTGGAAACCACATCAGCTTCTTGCCCGATCAACCCGGGGTTCCATGTTGCAGCCATCCCTATAGCCTGGGGAAAAACCGTGGCAATGCCGTTACGTGCGACGCCATGCAGGCATTCACTCCACCAGTTGTAAGCCGGGATGCCCAGCCTTTCAATGGCAGGCGCGCTGTTCTGCATCTGGAGGACTTTCTCCTGTAGTGTCAGCCGGGAAACAAGATCGTTGACCCTCTCGGCAAAAGGGAGTTTAGGGTCTGTATATTTGACGGGACCGGCAATTCCCTGCGGACGGGCGTTTAACGTAAATAATAAAAGGATGAACACACAAATGCCCATCCCTGAATTTTTAACTGAAAAAATCATAACCGTATGTTTGATAATTGATCAAAGATACGAATACCGGATAAACGTGATCCGGGATACTGGATCAGGCGCTTCGCACCGATATCCAGTCATCCAGCTGTCCAGTTCACGACTTCTTCTCGGCCCGCTTGCGTTCTATCTCGTCGAGAATGATCTTGCGGATCCTGATCGATTTCGGGGTTACCTCTGCGTATTCGTCTCCCTGTATATATTCCATGGCTTCTTCAAGAGAGAATTTAACTGCCGGGTAAATCACGGCCTTATCGTCGCTTCCGGTAGCCCTCATATTGGAAAGTTTCTTGGTCTTGATCACATTGATCAGGATGTCGTTGCCCCTTGTATGCTCACCGATAACCTGTCCGGCGTAAATCTCATCACCTGGTTCGATGAAAAATTTCCCACGGTCCTGCAGCTTGTCAATGGAATAGCTGATAGCCTGGCCTTTTTCCATTGCAATGAGCGAACCGTTTATCCTCCCCTGCATATCCCCTTTCCAGGGTTCAAAGCCTTTTAAACGGTGCCCGATGATGGCTTCACCTTCGGTAGCGGTAAGGATAGGGTTCCTGATGCCGATGAGCCCTCTTGCGGGAATATTAAATTCAACTGTAATCCGGTCGCGTTTGGGTTCTATGTTGACGATCTCACCTTTACGTTTGGTAACGATCTCAATGACTTTGCCTGAAAACGCTTCGGGAACCTGGATCTTGAGGTTTTCTACAGGCTCGTTTAGCACTCCGTCTATCATCCTCGTAATGATCTTAGGCTGTCCCATCTGAAACTCATAACCTTCACGCCTCATTGTTTCGACCAGGATTGCAAGATGAAGTATTCCTCTTCCGAAGACATTAAACGTATCGGGAGAACCGGTTTCTTCAACCCTGAGGGCAAGGTTCTTTTCTGTTTCGTGGAACAGGCGTTCCCTAAGGTGCCTTGATGTAACGTAAGTGCCTTCAAGCCCGGCAAAGGGTGAATTGTTAATGGTGAATACCATGCTCATGGTAGGTTCGTCCACGCTGATACGTTTAAGGCCTTCAGGGTTCTCGGCATCGGCAATGGTATCGCCGATATCAAAATTTTCCGGTCCGAGAACCGCGCAGATCTCCCCGGCGCTGACTTCATATTTTACTTTTTCCTTGCTCAGGCCTTCAAAAAGGTATAATTCCTTGACCACTGATTTCAGTATGGTACCGTCGTTCTTTACAAGGGAAATCGGCATTCCTGCTTTGACCGATCCGCGGGAGATCCTGCCTACCGCAATCCGCCCTACGTAAGAAGAATAGTCCAGCGAACTGATCTGCAGCTGCAGGGTCCCGGGTGCCGTGGCAGGGGGCGGTATATGGCTTATAATCGTGTCGAGTAAATAAGAAATGTCGGTGGTTGGCGTTCTCCAGTCGGCACTCATCCATCCCTGTTTCGAGGACCCATAAACCGTGGGGAAATTCAGCTGCTGTTCGGTTGCGTCGAGACTGAACATCAGTTCAAAAACGGCTTCCTGCACCTCGTCGGGAGAGCAGTTGGGTTTGTCGACTTTGTTGATAACAACAATGGGGATCTTGCCAAGCTCAAGGGCTTTATCGAGAACAAACCTGGTCTGGGGCATCGGTCCTTCAAACGCATCCACCAGAAGTAAAACGCCGTCGGCCATGTTTAGAACCCTTTCGACCTCCCCTCCGAAATCGGAGTGGCCCGGTGTGTCGATTATATTGATTTTAATTCCTTTGTATCTGACCGAAACATTCTTTGATAAGATAGTGATCCCTCTTTCCCTCTCCAGGTCATTGGAGTCGAGGATGAGATCGCCCATCTGCTGGTTTGCCCTGAACAGGTTAACCTGGAACAGGATACGGTCGACCAGGGTGGTCTTGCCATGGTCTACGTGGGCGATAATTGCAATATTTCTGATGTCGTTCATATTCATTTGATAATGTCATCCGCAGATGAAAAAAAACAATCCCGGCTAAGAATGACAAACCATCCTTGCGGGATCAGGACTATGGTTTTAAGTTTGGGGGTGCAAAGGTACGAAAAAAACATGATCACATAACAGCATTATAATCGTGATGCATTTCATAATTAATTATTTACCTTTGATTGCGGATGACTTTCCCGTTTTTTTCAGACCAGCCCAATATTGGTAATATGAATTATAAATTGCAGGATCTCATTGACATCCCAATGCTTCAGTCATTGCAGGATAAACTCAACGAGATTTATTCTTTCCCCTGTTCCATTTTGGATACGGATGGGAATATCCTTACAGCAACCGCCTGGCAGTCTGTATGTACGAAATTCCACAGGTTGAATCCATTGTCGGAACAGCTTTGCAAGCAAAGCGACAGGTATGTCTTCAGCCACCTCGACGAAACTCATTCGACGGTGTCCTACCGCTGCCCGCATGGCTTGCTAGATAGTGCCACGCCTATTATAATTAACGGCATGCATCTCGGCAATTTCTTTACGGGCCAGTTTTTTCTTGAGAAACCTGATATGGAATTTTTTAAGGAAAATGCCCGGAAGTATGGCTTTGATGAGACACAATACCTGGAGGCAGTTGAAAAAGTTCCTGTTTGGAAACAGCAACAACTCGATTCTTATCTGTTTTTTATAAAGAGTTTTACTGAAATGCTCGCCGGGATCGGTCTTAAAAACCTCCTGGATAAAGAATCCCAAAAGGCGCTTATTGCCAGCGAAGTAAAATACCGTTCCCTTGTTAATAACCTGATGGAAGGGCTTATAATCCTCGATTTCAGTGGAAATACCTTATACACCAACCCTGCAGTTCAGCGCATTCTTGGCTATCCTGAATCGGGAACCAGCCAATTCATTGGCAGGAACATGGCTGAACTCCTGCACCCCGATTCCTTAATGGATGCGATTAAAGATCTTGCATTAGTTAAAGAGGGTAAAGCTTCCAAAGTTGAATATAAAATCCTTTTACGCGATGGAAGTACAGGCTGGATTGAAGCCAAGGGAACGAAGATTGATTATGAAGGGCAGGAAGCTGACATGGTAGTTTGTCACGATATCACTGATCAGAAGCTGGCAAAGCAGATGCTTCTCGAAAGCGAGGATAAATTTTCGGCCATTTTCCATAGAAGTCCGGTTTCAATGACCCTTACATCCCTGGATGACGCAAGGTACTGCGATGTCAACGAATTATTCCTGAAGGATACCGGATATACAAGGGAAGACGTAATAGGGATGACTTCTGAGGATTTGAAGTTATTTATTCATCCTGAGGACAGGGAGAAGCTTCTGAACGAGGTAAGAAAGGAAGGAAAAGCTTACGGGATGCCATCCATCGCCCGTATGAAGGACGGTAGCCAAATGGATATCCTTATTTCAACCAGCGTCATTAAGGTAGGTGGAAAGAAATATCTGCTTTCTTCAATCCTGGATATTACGCAGCAGAAGAAAACCGGTGATGCGTTAAAGGAAAGTGAACTCCGCCTGCAGAAGGCCCAGGAAATTGCCCATGTAGGCAATTGGGAAATGGACCCGAGGTCTAAGACCATGTGGGCATCTGAAGAATCCTTCCGGATTTACGGGCTGGAGTATTCATCTCATGTACTTCCCCTGGATCTTGTTCAATCGCAGGTTTTACCTGCCTACAGGGCCGGGCTTAATGCCGCGATTAAGGATCTTTTGAATGGCATCGATGGGTATCATGTGGAATTTCAGATTCACCGGGCTTCCGACGGTGAGATAAGGGATGTTTATTCAAAAGCCGAATTATTAAGGGATGAGAAAGGTCAGATCACAAAAATAATGGGTGTTATACAGGATATCACCAACCGTAAACAGGCCGAAAAGGATCTGATCAAGGCAAAGGAAAAGGCAGAGGAAAGTGACCGCCTGAAATCGGCTTTCCTGGCAAACATGTCTCATGAAATACGCACTCCAATGAACGGTATCATTGGGTTTTCAAGCCTGCTCAATGATCAGGGTACAAGTGCGGAAGACTTTGAGAAATTTACAAGGGTGATCAATGAGAACTGCGAACAGTTGCTTCATATCATCAATGACCTGATTGATATTTCAAAAATTGAATCGGGGCAGATCGACCTGATCAATTCGGAGTTTGATCTCAATGCAATGATGGATTCAATCCTCAGGACGTTCCTTCCCAAGGCGGCAAAAAAAGGCCTTGAGCTCACTCTAAATGTTCAACCCGGTGAAGGCGCCTCCCTTGTCACTGCCGATCAAACAAAACTCAGGCAGGTACTTGATAACCTTGTCAATAATGCCCTGAAATTTACATCTTCAGGGTATGTGAAATTCGGGTACCTCAAAACCGGAGGCCTGCTCCAGTTCTTTGTTCAGGACAGCGGGATAGGGATAGAACCCACCCACAAAGAACTGGTTTTTGACCGTTTCAGGCAGCTGGATGAAAGTATATCCCTGAACCTGGGAGGCAACGGGCTGGGGTTATCAATTACCCGGGGCTATGTTCAGGCGATGGGGGGCCATATATGGCTGGAATCAGAGCCAGGTAAAGGAAGCAGCTTCTTCTTTACCATTCCCTTAAATTCCGCTAAGGCGAAAAGTGATAACCCTGTCCCTGTTAAAATTCCGGTTCATAAAACACAGGTAAAACCTACAGTGCTGGTCGTGGAAGACCAGCCCGAGAACTATGAATTTATAGAGGTTTTGCTTTTAAGGAATTCAATCAGGGTGCTGCATGCATGGAACGGGAGAGAAGCCCTGGAAATTTTTGACGGACACCCGGAGATCAGCCTGGTGATGCTTGACATCAAACTTCCTGATATAAGCGGGTATGAAGTTGCAAAGAAAATGAAGGCCGGGAAACCTAATATCCCGGTCATTGCCCAGACTGCATATGCAATGTCGGATGACCGTGAAAAATCTTTTAAAGCAGGGTGTAACGATTATATTTCAAAACCAATGAGGAAGGACGATCTTCTGAGGATTGTCGGAAAATATTTAACCTTATGAAGAAGCTGTTAAAAGCCCTTTTCATTGAAGACCAGGCTGAAGACTGCCAGATGCTTATTGATGAATTACAGAAAGCCGGTTATGAGCTTATCTGGAAAAGAGTGGATACCAGGATAGGTCTTACAGAAACCCTTGAAAACGATACCTGGGACCTGATCCTTTCCGATTATGCAATGCCGGATTTCAGTGGTCTTGTTGCTTTGAAAGTATTCAAAAAGATGGAACTGGACATCCCCTTCATATTTGTTTCCGGGATCATGGGCGAAAGTACGGCAGTGAAAGCCATGAAAATGGGCGCGAACGATTATGTGATGAAAGGCAATTTGCGGCGCCTTGTCCCTGCTATTGAAAGGGAGTTAAGGGACGCAGCCATCCGCAGAAAAGAAATAATCGAAGAAAAAGCCTTGCAGGAAAGCAACAGGAGATGGAGGGAGCTGTTCGAGAATATCCGTGACGGGTGGGTGGCGACCGATATCGAAGGGAGGTTCATCGAATGTAATAAAGCGTTTGAACTTATGCTGGGATATTCTTTAAGCGAATTAAAGGAAATTTCTTACCAGCAGCTCACCCCGGAACAATGGCATGAAACGGAACAGGAAATAGTAAACAGCAAAATCCTCAGGCACGGATATTCCGGTGTATATGAGAAGGAATATAAACGCAAAAACGGGAAGGTTTTTCCGGTCGAGCTCACTTCTTACCTGAGGAAGGACGATAAAGGTAACCCGGTCGGATTTTGGGGGATTGCAAGAGATATTTCGCTCAGGAAAAAGATGGAAAAGGAGCTTAAGGATTCAATAGAAAAAGCCGAAGAACTCAGCCAGCTTAAATCCTGTTTGCTGCTTAATATAAGTCATGAGTTAAGGACGCCAATGAATGGGATCCTCGGGTTTGCCAGTCTCCTGAAAGATCAGCAATCCGATCCCGAGAACATTGAAATGGCCGATTATATCTTATCATCGGGGAAAAGGCTGATGGCTACTCTTAACTCCATTCTGGATCTTGCAGCTCTCGAATCGGACAGGACCTCCTTGGAATTGACCGGGGTAAATTTAAGCGATTCAGTCAATAACCTTATTCAGAACTTCAACGACCTCGCAAGGAAAAAGCATATTGAACTTATTCCATGCCCTGAAAGTGATCTGCAATTAAAGCTGGATTCGGGCCTTTTAAATAATATCATTCATCACCTCCTTGATAATGCTCTTAAATTTACCGGTACAGGCATGGTATCTGCTTCAGTTGACAAGGAAGTATATCATGGGAAAGAACAAGCAGTGATCCGCATTATGGATACCGGAATCGGGATCTCGGAAGGACAGATGAAAATCATTTTTGAGCCATTCAGGCAGGCCAGTGAAGGTCTGGGCAGGATATTTGAAGGTACCGGTCTTGGACTGACCTTGTGCAAACAGTTTGTTGAGCTGATGGATGGGGAAATAAGTGTTGAAAGCAAGCTGGGCCAGGGTTCGACTTTTATCCTGAGGTTCCCTATTCCCGAAAGCGGAGAAAAGCAGGGCGAAAGTGAAAGATCTGTGAAACTGGGTGAGATATTGCATAAAGGACAAAAGGCGGAAGTTTGGCCTGAATTAATCCCAAATATCCTGATCGTTGAAGACAATCCCCTCAACTGCGACCTTACGGCGCGTTTTCTTGAGGATGCAGCTTTAATAGACAAAGCATATGACGGGTTCGAAGCCCTTACCATGGCAAAGTCCAGGGTATATGATGTCGTGCTGATGGACATTCACCTCAGCTCTGAAATGGATGGTTTGCAGACTACCGCTGAACTCAGAAAACTTCCAGGGTATGAAACAATACCCATCATTGCAATTACAGGGTATTCGACACTAAAAGAAAGGGATATTATTTTATCGGGTGGGCTGACCTATTATATTGCCAAGCCTTTTGATAAACCTTCTTTGCGCAAACTTGTCATGACTGCTCTGGCTGAGAGCCAAACCCAGAGCATGCCATTAAGCAGTAAAACAGGGACAGGCAGAAGTGCTAAAAGCCCGGGCGCCTGACAAGCGGGTGAGAGCAGTGAAGGAAAAATGCCGCACAAAGACGATACAACACCAAGGCCGGTCCCGGCAAGAAAGATCATCAGGTATTCGGCCATTACCAGTTTCAGAATGTATTTACGGTTGTACCCTAATGCAATGTAGACTGAAAGTTCATGTTTCCTCTCGATCATATTGCTTATGAGAACAACCCCCAATCCAACAGTCCCCAGTATAACTCCCAGGGTGCCCAGCAGCATGAAAACAGCAAGGTATGTGTTTTCCACCTTGTTGAACGATGCGAGTTTTTCCCGCGCAGGGATAATGTTCATACCATAATCCCGGAACACCGATTCCAGTGTTTCCACTATACTGTCACCTGCGGATGAGGGGCAGTCGATAAGAAAAATTTTATATCCCGCTACGGATGGAAAATGCATGGTAAAGAGGCTGTCGGAGATCAGCAGGTATCCCTGGAAAATTGAATTGTCAAGGCCTCCCATTAGTTTTAATCCGGTCTTTTTACCATTTTCCCCCGTGTAAAACAGGGTATCACCGGGTTTTTTCCGCAGTCCCCAGGTAATCACGGTCTGGTCGGCGAATGCAGGAATTACATCCGGTCCAAGGGGTTTTTGAAGGGCAAGCCAGGGATGGTTTCTGTCAATACCCTTGTCAAGTGAAAGAAAGCTGAAAGAGCCTTTCCGGTTGAAAGCTCCGGGAGGGATGGCGAGTACTGAAGGCAGTTGAGCCTTGTTCAGATTGAGGCAGCTTGCATCGTCGCCCTCCAATTTCTTCAGGGCTGTGACAGATGCATTCTTAAGGCATGATTCATCCCCGATTGCATATTCCTTTATGCCCAAAGGGGAACCAGGATCATACCTGAGTGGAATGCCGGTTTCAGCCCAATACCTGAAACCACCCGTACCGGAACGCACATCATCTTCCAGGCCATAAAAGGTCTTTCGGTTGGCTGCCGTTATGAATATGCTGAAAGTTCCAAGGGCAAGCAATATTATTACAGTTATACTGCGGTTTCTTCTCAGGCCGGCATTTTTTAATGCCAGGGCTGTAATGCCGGATGAAGGTTCATTCTGAAAGCCTGACCTGCCGAGGAGAAAAGAGTTCATGGCAAATGCTCCGCCTGCAAGCATCAGGGCACCGGCAACAAGGAAGAGGGAGGAGCTGATCGTTTTCAGGTAAAACAGGAGAAAAAAAGTGTATGCGATGGAGCCTGACACAAAAAAGATGGCCATAATCCTGTTTAGAAGGAGTTTCCTTTTTTGGACAGGCGGGCTGTCAAAATGTAATGCTGAGACTTGGATCCATGCAGGTTTCCTGAGGTTTCGCCTGAGGACAATGAGCATAAAGGGTAAGGCCGTAAAAGTTCCTGCCAGGGCCCCGAGGACCAGTGTAAGCATGCTGATTTTCATCTTCAGCCCTGAGATCCCTACGGCATCGTTCCAGATTGTGTTAAGGCCTGTGAGCATAAGGCGGTTATAAAGTAGGCCTGCAAAGGCTCCCGATATCCCGCCCGCTATGGACAGGACAAGGCCTTCGAAGAAAAGGATCCTGAAAATTTGCTGCTTTCTGAATCCGATAGAGAAAAGAACCCCCGACTCCTTTGTCCTGTTACGGAGATGCAGCGAAAAAAGCAAGGAAACCAAAAGAAGGGCTGCAAGTATTATGAAGAAACTAAGGCTTAAGAAAAGACCTGCAAAATCGGTCGATTCCGATGCAGCGCTCATCCCTTCAAGATAAACGGGTTTAAAGGCCAGTCCCTGTTGTGCCGGGTTGAGTTTCTTAAGGATGGCCGGTGTTATAGTGTTAAGTTCTTTAACCCCTGCTTTAAACCTGATTGAAGTAAGGGTCCCAAAGGGATTCGCCCACAGTTCCTGTCCGGCCGCCAGTGAAATAATTGCTTTTGGAGTACCCCGGTAAGAGTTCCAGTAGTCTTCATCCTTTTGCCTTATTTTTTTCAGGTCGACAGGAGCACCGGTTTCCCATTCACGGCAGTTCCCGGCTTCCGACATGCCGGGAAAGTCAGGCATCAGGGCAGGATCCCAGATGGGGTCCTGCATGGGCCTTATCCTGCGCACCACAAACACCGTACTGTCTTCACTTAGATTGCGGCCGGGGCCCATTGTAAAATACCTCAGGCTGAGGGAATCGCCTTCTTTCGCTTTAAGGTCCGAAGCCAGCCATGTATTTATTATGATGCCATCTTTACCAGGGTCCATTCCGGGAAAATCCGGCGAAGCCGCGGTGACAAAGGAATAGGGCGTGGATCTGCCCTTAAACCTGAAGGAGTTTACAAGGTAAGTCAGCAGGCAGGAACTTTGAGGCAGGGTTGATCTGACGGCAGCCGCTATGCTGTCATCAATAAAAATGCGGCCCGATGTAAGTTCGAAATTTCCATTTGACCCGAGCGGGTGAAAATCAATCCCTGCATCTTCGGGCTGCCATACCTGGCGAAGCAGGCTGTCAAAATTAACCGCTCCGGGTTTATCTGCCAGCCCGGCCAGGAGAAGGTTAGCTTTCCCTTTAAGTCCCATGATCCCCGCCATTTTACCGAGGGAAATAAAAACCGTGAACGGGGCAGCCTGGTTATTATTCAGGCTGAATAATCCCATATTCCCATCGGCTGCCACGGCCGATACCCGGAACCTTATTCCCAGCACAGGGTTTTTTTCGGCCACAAAAGGGGCATTGGCAGGAGCGAGGCTCCCTTTAGAGATCCTGAGAAGAATGTTGTCGCCCGGTTTTAGCCCGAGCTTTTCGGCTGTATTCCTGCTGAGGACAGCCGACCGGTCATCAGGACATGGGGCATTCTCCCAGAATTTTGTAAACTGCCCGTCGATCCCGACAATCTGTACACGGTTGATTCTCTTATTATTTTCCTGATTGACGGCAATGCCTTCCGACAGTAATGCCGGCGCTGTGATGCATGCTGTTTTACTGCGGATGCCAGCGGCCAGGGCCTGCCTGAAATATCTTCCCCCGGGATGCATCGCATACCGTATTTTACCGAGACGGTCAGCCGCAAAACGTTCCAGGCTGTATTTTACCGAATCGCCGAGGACCAGCGCCCCGGTAAGTACCGCCGTGCTGATAAAAATTCCTGCAAGGATCGCAAGGAAGGCTTTCCTGTAGTGGAAGAAATCGCGGATTACCAGGCGGGTAAGATTCATCCTTTTGAAATTGGCAGCAGCTTTCCTGAACCAAGCTTGTATATCTTGTCCATCCGGCCTGCAAGTTCCTGTGAATGGGTAACAACAACCATTGAAAGCTTCTCTTCCTTCTGAAGTTCCGACAACAGCCTCCCTGTGAGGGCGGCTGTTTCAGCATCCAGTGAACCTGTGGGTTCGTCGGCAAGCAAAAGCCTGGGTTTGTTCACCAGGGCGCGGGCAACAGCCGCCCTCTGGCACTCACCTACCGAAAGCCGGCCAGGCTTTTCGTTGACCAGGTCCTGCAATCCCATACGCTCTATAAGCCTGCCTGCCCTTTCACGCCCCGCCCTGATCGCTTCCTTGTCCTTTACGGGCAACAGGGGAAGCAGTACGTTCTCAAGAAGGCTCAACTGGGGCAGCAGAAAATGAAGTTGAAACACAAAGCCGATAAACCTGTTCCTCAGGGCTGCAAGTTCAGGCTCTTTCATGCCGGCTGTGTTCATCCCGTTTAGCATCACCAGCCCTGAATCAGGGACGTCGAGGGTACCGAGGATATTCAGCAGGGTGGTTTTCCCGGAACCCGACGGACCTGTAATGGCCAGGGATTCGTTCTCTGCGACCTGGAGCGAGATCCCGTTCAGAACAGGTTTTTGCCGGGCCAGCAGGGCCTGGTTAAAATGTTTCGTAATGTCATGAAGTTCCGCAAGCATTTGCTAAAATTTTATTTACCCGTTATCCCGCTCCCCGCTCCCGCTCCCCGCTCCCGGTTCCCCGCTCCCCGCTCCCCGCTCCCCGCTCA
>CAILVF010000012.1 GCA_903837605.1 uncultured Bacteroidales bacterium
CGGATTTTTTCGCAACTCAGGTCGAGAGCTAACTTTGAAAAAATTAAATCTGTGATAGACTGGTTGAAATACAACGTTTTAATGTCTAACATGGAAAAGCCTTCTCTTTCTTCCTTTGGTATTGTAAGATAATGGATTGATTTAGCCAATGATACTGTAGTAAGCGATGCATTCACATGAAAGTTTATCTTTTGAGCACTTCTGGCCTGGCAATGTTCAAGCCCGGCAAAGTTCTTTGCATCGCGAAAAAGGAATTCGATCTGGAACCTTTGCTTGTAATAGAGATAGATCTTTCCAGGATCCAAAGTAAGATCAGTTGAAAAAAGGATAGCATGACCATCGGCATACTCATCGGCTCCATAATGCTCAATATACACGATACGAACTATGCGCTTTAAACTAATGCTGTATACAAGGCCGGAAAATACATGGGTATCTTCATCTATGGCAAAACAAAAGCGGATTCTTCGACAATCAATATACCGGGTATTGACTTTCCCTTCATATAGCTTTGGACGGCCTTTTCCTTCATGTTTGGGGCCGTTGTACAGGTACCTCAGATTTGCATCTGGCCTGAACTTGCTTATGACTTCAAGGTTCGAGTTGTCTGTAATGCCATTGACAAAGTTGGCTTTGGCAAAATACCCGTCAAACACTCCAACCTTAATGCCCAATGATTCAATTTCAGAGGCACGGTTTAATACCACATTAAGATGATGCGTAACAGAACTTTCTTCCCGATCCTGCCCTTTGGGGGTCACAGGTGTTTGAACCGCCTCCAGGGAGAATCCTGTCCCGTTTTCGACATCAATGATGGCCATACATCCGATTTCGATCCCACGCTTAACCCGTTGAGCAGTTCCGCTGTAAAAATTACCAACGTCTGGAGTTTTCTTCCCGCTTTTTGGAAGATAGGAAGGGTCATATGCCAGAATCAATTCTTTGGAACAATGGGAACGTACAAGCTCTACATTGAATCCAGCCCAGTCAAACGGTTGCTCCATCTGGTTACGGTAGGTCTTTTCGTTAAAGCTGCCATATCTGGCCATGTTCATAAAGTTGTATTTACCGCGGAGTCCCATATAAAGGATCAGAATATGCTGGATAAATTTTTGTCTTGGCTTGGAGATTCCATCAAACTTTTCTATTATTGCATTGATGAGGCCTTGTGCCTTATTGAGAAGCATCATGTTCTGTTGTTTTCGACGACTACAAAACAGATGCTTTTCTCTTTTGGCTTTAGCCCATCTGATAGATATTTACAAACACGTCATTGTTAAAATTAGTAATCAAATTTTTACCGGAGTATTGATAATTAAGCTTTAAGAAGTTTAAATGCATGGGCCCAGCTGTTTTTGGTAAGGCCCGGGATGCACCAGAGCATGCAAAGCGGCTCAATAGCCCTTGCGGCTTCGGCCATTCCCATATCTTCAGGTTCCCAGCCGAACTGATCAAGGATGACTTTTACTTCAGCTTTTGCCTGTTCTGAATTTCCGCAGATGAACATGCTCGGTTTGCCTCCGGGGAAAGACGGGTTTACCATGAAAGCATTTCCAACGCTGTTGAAGGCTTTCACAAAATTGGCGCCAGGGAAGGACTTCTGCAGTTTTTCCATAAGCGATTCATTGAGATCGGTGAAGAACCTGAGCACCCCGTTTTCGGGAGCTGCATTTGCGATAGGGTTTGTGGCATCGATGATGGTTTTCCCATCCAGGTTGTCGGCTCCTGCTTTGGCAACGGCTGAAGCTGCAGCAATTCCTTTAACGGCGAGGACGATAAGTTCGCCAAAAACTGTAGCTTCGGCAAAGCTTCCGGTATGGGCTTTCGCTCCTGATTTTGATTTCCATTCAGCCAGCTTGCTTATGTCGCTGGTCCCTATCATCACTTCATATCCATGTTTTATGAAGCCATTGGCCAGTGTCTGTCCGACGAGCCCTGATCCGAGTATTCCGATTTTTTTCATTTTATTGGTTTTTGATTTTAATTATTATTTGTCCAAGTCCTTCACAGCCTGGTATACCATACCTGAAAGCTGTTTTGTATTTTCCTCGCCAAGTATCTCTGAAAACCGCAGGTAGAGGTTTAACCAGCATTTCTTTATATCGATGGTCAGGTTTTCGCCCTTGGCCGTAATAAATACTCCCGTGGTTTTACCCTCGAATTTCCGCCTGAGCAGCCCTTTTTTTTCCATTTTATCGATCAGGCGGGTGATGGTTGAAGGTGTCAGTTCAAGTGCTTTACTTATTTCACCCACCTGTATTCCGTTATTTTTTGCGACAGTCATAAGCAGGAAGGCATAGGAAGGTGAAAGTCCGACCGATGCGAATTCTTCTTCGGCCATCCTGGTGGTGGTCCTGGCCAGGGCGTTGGAAGCGTAATATAAACATTGACAAAAAGAGGATGTGGTTTTTTCCATGACCCTGCAAAGATAATGGAAATTTGTTTGTACATACAATTATTGAGAAAAATTTTATGAACCCCAGGCGGCAGGAGGATTGAAAACAAGAAAACCTATCCGCCCAAATGAAAATAAATCAGTACTTTTGTTTGTCAATCCTAACAAATCTGCTGGAAATGAGCTTAAAGCTGAACCTGATCAGGAAAACAAAATGGAATTTCATCCGCTTCGGACTTCACAGGGTATTTGGTCCCTTCAGCGGCGCAATGCTCAACCTGGCATACCTCTCGAAAGTTTCCAAATGGATTTCTTCAAATAAAAAGATTGAGTTCAATGACTTTTACTCGACGAAATGGGATTACAGCAAACGTTACAAGCTCTATGAATATGTACTAAACAAAAAGCAGCTTACCGAAAAAATCCTGTACCTGGAATTCGGGGTATCAGGAGGGCATTCCTTCGAATGGTGGGTCAAACATAATACCGATCCCGGTTCACGGTTCACGGGTTTCGATACTTTTGAAGGCTTGCCTGAAGACTGGGGCGGTTTTCAGAAAGGGGCGATGTCGACCAACTCAAAATTACCCCAGCTTGACGACAGCCGCTGCGGGTTTGAAAAAGGACTTTTCCAGGAAACCCTCCCGGCATACGTGAAAAGCCTGGATAAATCCTGCCGCAAGGTGATCATGATGGATGCCGACCTGTACACATCCACACTCTATGTACTGACTTCCCTGGCACCCTGCCTGCAAAAAGGCGATATCATTTTCTTCGACCAGTTCAACGTTCCCATGCACGAATTCCTTGCCTTTATTAATTTCACTTCCAGCTACTACATAAAAATGGAACTCATAGGGGCGGCAAACAATTACTATTTCTGCGCATTCGAAATTTGCTGAAAATCGAACCGGCCGTTTCCAATCCTTAACTTTACATTTGAATAAACCATATCTGAATCGCCTATGCTCAGAAGGCAGCTGCGAGCTATTCTCATTTTCTACAGGGGTTTCTGGGTCCCGCCAGGACTGGTAACCCTGTTTTCATGCCTGGCCATTTTTTATATCTCCCAAAGCCAGATCAGGGATCACAAAGAGTTTTACGGCATCCTGATGTTTACGGCCCCTTTTTTCTGGATAAAAACATTCACCAATCTGATTATGCTGCTGTACCTGATAAAGCTTAAAGCTCATGAGATGTATTTTTATGCCAACCTGGGGATGCGAAAAAGAGAATTATTGATAACCGTATTCCTGATCGATTACCTGCTGTTCTTTTCGGCCTTGTTCCTGACAAACCTTTGTTTAAAATTAACCCTCATTTCACGATGATGAACTGGCTTGAGGTGGACAGCGTGAATCTTGAATTCGGCGAAAAACGTGTGCTTTCTGATATTTACATGCGATTTGAAACAGGTAAAGTCAGCGGGATACTGGGCAGGAACGGCTCCGGAAAATCCTGTCTTCTCAGGATCATCTTCGGCACGCTGCGAGCCCGGTATTCAAACGTAAGATTCAACGGTAAAGCTGTTTCCAGGCCTTTCAGGAATCCCGAAAAGATAAGGTACATGCCCCAGGTCAGCTTCATACCCAAATATCTCAGGCTGAAGAACATTTTTGAACTTTACGGCTGCAGCCTTCCTGAACTTCTGAATGATTTCACTGAGTTTGCCCGGGAACCCAACCTTCCTTTCGGCCATTATTCTTTTGGTCATAAACGTTTGATCGAGACCTGGGTCATCCTCAAATCACCTTCAGAATTTGTGATGCTGGATGAGCCTTTCTCCTATATTATGCCGTTGCATGTGGAAAAGCTGAAGCAGGTCATTAAAAATGAGAAGTCCGGCAAGGGCATAATTATTACTGATCACCTTTACCGCGATCTGCTGGATGTTACCGATGATCTTTACCTGATTGCGGATTATGCATCCCTTACCATTAGGGATCCCGGCGATCTCAGGAAATACGGTTACCTGGCTTAATTCCGTTTAAACGGTGCGGAATGGCTTGAAATAACCGGCCTGCCCGTTATAAAAGGATGGTTGTCAACAACCGTGATAGGCTTCGGCAACAATTTATAAATATCCTTGAGGTATGCTCTTTCCTCTGCATCGCAGAAAGAAAGGGCAACTCCATTCAACCCGGCCCGGCCCGTGCGGCCGATGCGGTGTATATAAGTCTCGGGAATATTGGGGATCTCGTAGTTGATCACATGCGAGAGCTGTTCCACGTCTATTCCTCTTGCCGCGATATCGGTTGCAACCAGAACCCTGGTTGAACGATTCTTGAAATTTTTAAGAGCGCTCTGCCTGGCTGCCTGGGATTTGTTCCCGTGGATGGCAACTGCCTTGATACCGGCTTTTACAAGGTCCCTGCTTACTTTGTCGGCACCGTGCTTGGTCCTTGTGAACACAAGCGCCGTTTCGATGGACTGGTCTTTTAAAATGTGTATCAGTAAGGATTTCTTGTCGGTCTTGCTAACATAAAACAGGGATTGCTTTATGAGATCGGCCGTAGCGACAACAGGAGCAATTTCAACCTTCACAGGGTTCTGGAGGATTGTTCCTGCAAGTTTCTGGATCTCCGGGGGCATGGTGGCCGAGAAGAAAAGAGACTGGCGCTGCGAAGGCAGTTTTGCAATGATCTTTTTTACATCATGAATAAACCCCATATCGAGCATCCTGTCGGCTTCGTCGAGAACGAAAAACCGGATGTTCTGCAGGTTTACGAACCCCTGGTTCATAAGGTCTAAAAGCCTTCCGGGAGTCGCAATTAAGATATCCACCCCGTTTTTTAAGGTAGTTGTTTGGGGGCCTTGTGAAACACCTCCGTAAATGACGGTATGCCTGAGTCCTGTATTTTTTCCGTAAGCGGAAAAACTTTCATTGATCTGTATGGCAAGTTCCCGGGTGGGAGTAATGATCAGCGCTTTGATTTGCCGTTTCCCGGCTGCGGAATTTTGTTTTCCATATAATAATTGGAGTATGGGGATGGCAAATGCCGCGGTTTTACCTGTACCCGTTTGGGCGCAACCCATCAGGTCCCGGCCATTGAGTAAAACAGGAATAGCTTTCTCCTGTATCGGAGTAGGCTCTGTGTATCCTTCAGCTTTAACAGCCGCAAGGATGGGTTCAATAAGATTCAAATTTTCAAATAACATTATAATTGTATTAAATAAAGGCTGCAAAAAAATGATCTGTCCCTCAACAGCAGCCTGTTGATGAGGGATAGAAGATATTCAAAACTGCCATTTAGCACAAAACGACAGTTCCTTAAAAATAAATTTTCTGGGATTATCCGTGGTCGTTTAGATGGATAAAGGGAGGAATAAGTTCTGCAAAGATAGTCAAAATCTGGTTAGGCCGACATTTTTTTAAATACAAGGCCATCTGCCATCCACGCTTAAATGAATCCATAACCTTACTATCTTTGCAGTGAGGCTGCAGAAATCACAATCGACCAGGATCAGCTTCAACGGAACAAACAATTTTTTCAGACAATAGTATTATGGCAGAAATGATAGTAGAACCCATAGAGAAATATGGGCTCAGCAAAAAATCACGACCCAGGATCCTTTTCTCGAGGATAGGCATAGTTGGTTGTGGAAGCGTAGGACAGGCATTGGCGATCACCGCCTCGAAACACGGGATTGAGGTGGTTTTTCTCGAACAAAGCAAAGAGAAAGTTGCAAATTCATTTGATGAAATTAAAAAGGAACTGGATCACGAAATAAACCATTGGGGTCTTACCCCGGGGGAAAAAACGGCTATTCTTTCGAGGATTACAGGCACTGTTTTGTACAGTGATTTTCACGATTGCGAACTGGTCATTGAAACTATAAAATCAAAACAGGGCCAGTCAAGTTTTGAAATGCGGAAAGAGGTCTTCCTGAACATCGAGAAAGAAGTCAGAAAAGAATGCATAATAGCAACAAATTCATCAACCATCGCAGTTACTGAATTATCTTCTGAACTCGAACATAAGGAACGTTGCGTAAGCCTTCATATCTCTACCACCGCACCAGGGTCAAACGTCGTGGAGCTTGCCAAGGGGCTGCATACTTCAGACGAGGCGTATGAAAAGGTTATCAAATTCATAAATCTGCTGGAACTGATCTTTATACCGGTTACGGAATCTCCAGGCCTTGTCAGTGTGAGGCTTTTTGCGGCCTTGCTGAATGAAGCATGCGCCACGCTTATGGAAGGCGTCAGCTCCATGGCAAATATTGACCTTACCATGAGAGCAAGTTTTAACATGCCATTGGGGCCATTCGAGTTTGCCGATAAGGTTGGCCTGGATAAGGTCCTTCGCTGGATGGAAAATCTTTACAGGGAATTCGGCTCCTCGCGTTATGTCGCATCTCCTATCATCAAAAAGCTTGTAAGGGCAAACCGGTTTGGAAGGATCAACGGGATCGGTTTTTACAAGTATGATGAAAACGGGGAAAAGATTGTTGATGATCTTGCTTACCAGGATGGGTTAATCACATTAAGAAAATAAAATCAAAATGAATATTCTAGTATTAAACTGCGGAAGTTCTTCTATAAAATACCAGCTCATCAACATCATTGATAAAAGACTTTTTGCCAAAGGGATTGTTGAGAAAGTTGGACTGAAGGGATCATTCTTAAAACACGAAAAAGAAAACGGCGACATTGTAAAGCTTGAAGGTGAAATTATTGATCATCAAATCGGGATCGAATATCTTCTTGGCGTGCTTATCAGCAAAGAACATGGCTGCCTCACTAAACTTTCTGAGATTGATGCCGTGGGACACAGGATGGTGCATGGAGGAGAGCTTTTCCAGGAGAGCAGCCTGATTACCGAAGCAACGATTAAAAATTTCAAGGCATGCATTCCCCTCGCGCCGCTTCACAACCCGGCAAACCTTAAAGGGGTTCAGGCGATGCAGTATCTGCTGCCTGAAGTGCCGCAGGTGGCCGTATTTGATACGGCTTTTCACCAGACAATGCCCGCCCGCGCATATATGTATGCCATTCCCTATTCTCTTTATAAAAAATACGGCATTCGCCGTTATGGCTTCCATGGTACAAGCCATTACTATGTGGCAAGAAGGGCATGCGAGATCCTGGGAGTAAGCATGGAGTCCATGAAAATAATCACCTGCCACCTTGGAAACGGAGCTTCCATGGCCGCTATTAAAAATGGGAAATCCATTGACACTTCCATGGGGCTTACACCTGTTGAGGGGCTTATCATGGGAACCCGCTCGGGCGACATGGATCTTGGGGTGCTTACATTCGTCATGGAAAAAGAAGAATTGAACATTGCCGTGGCGAATACCCTCATCAACAAACATAGCGGGATGCTTGGAATTACAGGCGTTTCTTCCGACATGCGCGAGATCGAAAAAGAATCGGAAGCAGGAAATGCAAGGGCAATACTTGGCCTGGATATGTTTCGCTACAGGATTAAAAAGTATATCGGCTCCTTTACGGCTGTATTGGGCGGACTTGATCTGCTGATTTTTACCGGAGGAATTGGTGAAAACGACCCCGTTACACGTGAACTGTGCTGCACCGAAATGGAATACATGGGATTGGAGTTTGACCCGCAAAAAAATGCAGGGGTGAGGGGAAAAGAAATGCTGCTGAACAAACCAGGCTCAAGGGTCAAAGTGATGACAATTCCCACGAACGAGGAACTTGTTATCGCAGAGCATACCTACAGGATTGTCTCCGGAGAGAAACTTTGAATTACCGGGTGGTGAATATTATTCCTGAACGTCTTCCGAAAAAGAAAAATGCTGGGCGAAGGAAATACTGTATATTTGTATAAGTTTACAACTTCTTCATTAATAAAGAACTGCGAACAAAACGGGAAAGACGAAAACCGAAAAAAGAGTAGTCAGGCTTAATACTTCGAATTATGCATCTTTTAGCCATCGCATTGCTATCTATTTTTGCAGGCACATTGTTGCTTGCGAAATTTCGCAAAGACACGCCCGGCAAATTCTTTGCTTTTATTTCGTGGTTCTTTATCGTAGTGGGATTCATCCTTTTCATTGGCTTTATTGCCGGTGGCATTTGCAGGTTGACACATCATGGATGCCGTGGTCACCACAATTGCCGGCATGAGATGATGATGAAAGAATGCGGTCCCGGGATGATGAAAGAATGCGGTCCCGGGATGATGAAAGAATGCGGCCCCGGAATGATGAAAGAATGCGGTCCTGGAATGATGAAAGAATGCGGTCCCGGAATGATGAAAGAATGCGGTCCCGGAATGCATGATGGTCTTTGCTGTCCAAAAGGCATGGGCAAAGGAATGTGTTCCGAAAAACCAGGATGCTCTTCACATGACAGTATGATGAAATGCTGCCCGAAACACATGGGAGGTGATTCAGCTAAAATGCAGGTGCCGAAAAAATGAGAGGCATCGATTTTCTGTTCTGATAAAAGTTGATGTAAATACTTATCACCTTTTACTGTTGATAAATCGAACAGCACTAACAGAAAAGGAACCAAGATTGACCCGTAATTTTATACGAACTATCAATACTTGGTCCAATGAAAAATGTTCGGCATATAAGTAAAGGTGACGCCGTTGACAACAGGTTGGCGGTTTCCACACATCATCAGGATGCAATCCCAAAATCAAAACTATCATCCGGTTCGGTGGTTGATAAGTTCCCGGTCCTTCTGGATGACGGCAGAACCATCGTTTTCATTTCGGATAAGAGCCGAGAACGCGAGATCAGGCTGCGGTACGCCTTAAGGAAGGGATTGTAAGATAATACGCGAATACCAATTACAATACATAAAAAAGGATGGAGAGTGGAGCAGGAAGACTATATAAAAAGGCAAATCGAACAGCTTGGGAAAGTGCTCGGAAAATTACTTGCCGATTTGATTCGGCTCAAAACCAGTGGGCGGATGAGTGATGGAATTGAAGAAGCCGACCAAGCATTAAAAACCGAATTAGACCTGGATATTACCAGCCTGACATTAATTCCGGCTGAAGCATTTCTCTCATCATTACTTGCTGTAAGAAAATTTAACGATAAGCACTTTGAGCAACTTGCCGATATTCTTTTTCTTATTGCAGAAGAACTTTACACAAGCCATTCCGACTCCTTAAGAATGAAAAAATTGTATGAGAGGTCGTTAATTATTTATGAGGTTCTTGATAAGACAAGTTCGACCTACTCATTTGAAAGGCACATGAAGATTGAGAAAATAAAGAAAGTGCTGTAATCGAAAATGACATGTTATGAGAACAAAATTAAAGAATAATGAGAATGTGGTCCTGCTTATCAGACCTCATTGGCTGACATTGGTATTGCCTTCATTATATGTCATTGTTGCAGCTATCCTCGGTGCTTTAATAGGCTCCTATGGTTATTTTATCCCATTAGCACTGATGTGTTACCTGTGGTATAAAATTGTTCAAAGGAACAACAATCTTTGGGCTGTTACTAATTTACGGGTGATCGATGAGGACGGGGTGTTCTCTCATAATTCCAAAGAAAGCCCATTGGATAAGATTAATAATGTAACATACAGCCAGTCAATCTGGGGAAGAATATTTGGGTTTGGGGATGTACAGATTCAAACTGCGGCAGAAGTTGGTTCAACTTCATATCATACCATAGAAAAACCCAAAGAGCTTAAAGACACGATTACGCAAATGCAAGAGGAGTATAAAAAGTCCCAGATCATGTCCCAGGCCCTGGAATTGGCGAATGCAATATCATCCGGCACAAAGTCGCAGTCTAAGAAGGACGTGTCAGCGGAAATAGAAAAGCTGTTTGAATTAAAGCAGAAGGGAATACTTACTGAAGAGGAATTTACCTCCGGAAAAAAGAAAATCCTCGGAGAAGCGGATTGAAATTCAACCCTGGCCGAATAAAATAACCGGCAGCCAATTACACATTATCCTGAATGAAAATAACTCAGTCGTCATCGGCATGTGAAAAGAATGCACTTTTCAAGGTTGAAATCTCCGCCCCGTCAACCCGATTATTAAATAATATGAAATGCCCAAATCAATCGATAAGGGCATTTCATCATATTGCAATAAATGACTTATTTTCTATGCAAAGCAGTCCTTATCCTACTTTTTTGAAGTAGCTTTCTTGACTACTTTTTTCGGAGCAGCTTTCTTTACTACGACTGCTTCCTTAACTGCTGCTTTGACTGCGGCTTTCTTGACTACTTTTTTAGGCGCAGCTTTCTTGGCTGCCACTGCCTTCTTCACTGCTGGTTTGGCGGCGGCTTTCTTAACAACTTTTTTTACTGATTTTGCCATAAGGTTTCTTTTTTTAATGTTGAAGTAAAGCTACATGGTTTAAAAATTCATTAGTACACGTTATCAAAATTTTATCATCTATTTATGAACAAATTATTTTATGAAAAAACATATTGCATTTAAGAGGGCCCGGGTAGTCTTTTAATGCGGTCCTCGCATATAAGAAAGTTGCTGTTTCTGTTTAATCTCCGGAAACCAAACGGAAGCCGATGTTTAAATGACGATAATCGGGGAAATATCTGTATGGAATGCTGAATCTCTTTGGATTTACTGTCTTCTTCACCGCCAGGGCTGCCCAATATAAAAGTACCTGCCGGGATTTCGACCCATTCGATCGCAGGTTTTCTAATTGATGACGCTATTAAGTTGTTGCAAAACGTAAATAAAGCTGCCAGCAAAAATAGTCTGCTGCTTTTTTAACATGTTCTCATCCATAGCTGGTAAATGGGTTACTATAAAAGTACACATAATCGGCTTATCTTTTATAATAAACCAATAACATGTTATACGATGGAGGCTCCCCTGAAAAAATTGTCATGAGTAATTTGAATAACCGCGGAACAAAAAAATTGAAAAAACATTTATACATTTACAAGTAAAACCGGGGAACCAATAAAAATTTTGGCGTTTCTTGAAACCCGGGAATAAAAGTTGTGACTGGTAGCATTGAAGACTGATCAACAGGGCCGATTCCTCTGCGATGCCAGTTCACAGTACTTTAAAATATTAAAAAGCTGTATGACCAGAGAGTGTTTTACTGACAGGACATTTGAAAAAGCAAATTTTTCAGCCAATGGCATTGCTCAGGGGGATTATGAAAACTGCATCTTTAACAATTGCAATTTCTCAAATGCCGATCTCTCGGGCCTGATATTTTCCGAATGCACTTTCAAAGGCTGTGACCTGAGCCTGGCTAAGTTGACCAAAACTTCATTCAGGGACGCAAGGTTCAAGGACTGCAAATTGCTGGGGCTGCAGTTTGAAAACTGCAATGATTTCCTTTTTTCAGCTGACTTTAGCGGTTGTAACCTGAACATGACAACCTTTTTCAAAAAGAGATTGAAAAACACCCGCTTTGCCAATTGCACACTCCGGGAAACAGATTTTACCGAATCAGAACTGAGCAGTTCTGTTTTTGACAGCTGTGACCTTACAAGGGCGATTTTCATTCACACAAACCTGGAAAAGTCAGATTTCAGGTCGTCCTTTAATTTTTCAATTGACCCTGAGATTAACCGGATCAAAAAAGCGAAGTTTTCACTTGCGGGTTTGGTTGGTCTTCTGGATAAATATGATATTGAAATCGAATAGAGCTCATCTAATCATCTGTTGAAATGACAAATTTACCTAACCTGCTCATTGTTGACGATTCTGTGGATAATCTGGATCTCCTCGATGCTATTATCCGCAAGAAAAAGATAAAAGCCAATGTGATACGGGCGCTTTCAGGTCATATGGCGATTGAGAAAATACATGGAATTGATCTGGCACTTGCAATACTCGATGTTGAAATGCCGGGAATGAACGGGTATGAACTTGCATTAAAAATCAATCAATCCAGGCTTAATCAAAATGTCCCCATCATTTTTCTTACTGCCAGGTACCTTTCCGAAACTGATATTTCCAGAGGGTATGATAACGGCGCTGTCGACTATATTCTTAAACCTTTCAACGATCGTTTTCTGGTCAGCAAAATCAATGTCTTTCTCGACCTGTTCAACTATAAGCAGAAAATTGTCAGGGATGCGGCCCTGCTTAAACAATCATTGCTGGAGTTGGCCCAGTCCAATACGGCATTGAAAAAAAGCGAGGAAAAATACAGGACCGTGGCTGACTATACCTATGACTGGGAGTACTGGGTGGATCTCGATGGAAAGGTCATCTACATGTCGCCTACTGCTGAAAAAATAACAGGCCATTCCATAGAAGAGTTTATTATGGATCCGGTTTTAATTGATAACATTGTTTTCGATGATGACAAGGAACGCTGGGAGGCGCATAAAAAGGAAGAGCATAGCTTTGAGCCCCGTGAGACAAATCCGGAAGTCAGTTTCAGAGTAGTGACCAAAAGTGGTAAAATCCGTTGGATCGACCATCTTTGCAGAAGGATCTATAGCGAAGGGAACTGCCTTGGCATCAGAGCTTCAAACCGGGATATCACAGAGAAAGTCGACATTGAAGGTGAACTGTTTAATGTAACCGTTGAAGTGGAAGAACGCGAAAGAAACCGGTTTGCCGGAGAACTGCACGACAGTCTTGGACCTCTGCTTTCAACCATCAAACTCTATTTCCAGTGGCTTGCAGAAACTGATGATCCGTCAAAAGAAAAACTTATTACTGAGAAAGGCAACAACAACATCGAAAAGGCGATCCAGACCACACGTGAAGTTTCACAAGGTTTAAGCTCTGTAATCCTTACCAAATATGGTTACGTAGATGCTGTTTTGAACTTTATCAAAAGTATCAACGACACACAGAAGCTCCTCATTAACTTAAGTTTCAATACCAAAGCCAGGTTCAACAGCTTAAGGGAAACAACCCTGTACCGGATCACTACCGAATTAATAAATAACACCTTAAAATATGCCGGGGCGACTCATGTAAATATTTCTTATTTTTACTCACGCGAAAAAAACAGGATTAACTTCACATTTACTGATAACGGGATTGGGTTCGACCTGGCCCTCGTTGAAAAAAAGAAAGACGGCCTGGGCCTGTTGAATATTCAGCAACGATTAACTCTTATCAGGGGGGTAATCACAATAAAAACCGCACCGGGTAAGGGCTTGGAAATTTATATTGAAATGCCGCTTGGCTAAACTTTTTCTCAACAGGTATTTGAACAAAAAAAATCACGATGTCTTCCACAACAAAAATAATCCTGGTTGATGACCATCTGCTTTTCCGCGAAGGGATTAAGCTCCTGATTGAAACGGAAGGCATGGGGGTGGTAATTGCCGAAGCCCCGAATGGCAAAGTGTTTCTTGACATGCTCGAACCGCTGGATCCTGATCTGGTATTAATGGACATTGAAATGCCTGTCATGGGGGGTATTGAAGCAACGGCAAAAGCACTTGCCCTTAAGCCCGCCCTTAAGGTGTTGCTGGTCACCATGCTCGACATGAGCAACGACTACACAAAACTGATCAACACCGGAGCCATGGGTTGTGTACTGAAATCGGCCGGTAAAAAGGAACTTGAAAATGCAATCAAAACTGTTATTGATGGTGAAAGTTATTTTTCGAATGAACTATTGCGAAAAATAATCCTTGATTTCGGTAAACAAAAGTCTGCAGCAACTCTAACATCTTCAGGGGGAATCGAATGTTCAGAACGAGAGCTGGAAGTGCTGAAATACCTCTGCGAAGGGTATTCCGTGACTGAAATTGCCGACAAGATCAGCAGGTCAGTTAAAACAGTTGAAGCTCACCGGGCAAAACTGCTGCAGAAGACCGAAACCAGAAATACCGTCAACCTGGTATTGTTCGCTATTAAAAACAAACTTGTCGAAATATAGTATCCTCCCAGCCATAGGGTTTACCCTAATTCATTTATAGACTTCCCGGCGCCATTTTCAGAGTTTACACTCTAGCTTTTCAAACTTTCTGAAGCTAAATTTGTTTACGGTTAAAACGTACAAATACGTAATGGAGAAAATTCCATTTCTTCCCGGTAAAGTTTCTGCTTAATGACAACCAAACCGAAAATCATCATCGTCGACGACCATGTTCTGTTTCGCGAAGGAATAAAACTCCTCATTGAAGGAGAAGGGATAGGCGAGATAATTGCCGAAGCCGAAAACGGCCAGGAATTTCTCGACCTGCTTAAAACTCAGAATCCCGATCTGGTGTTGATGGATGTTGAAATGCCTGTTATGGACGGACTGAAGGCAACAATGCTGGCACTGGCTATCACGCCGGGCTTGAAAATACTGATGTTCAGCATGTATTACGAGCAGGAATATTATAGTGCAATGATAAATTCAGGCGCCAGGGGTTTTGTAATGAAGACCTCCGGAAAACAGGAACTCGAAAAAGCTATCAGAACTGTGATCCGCGGCGAAAATTATTTCCATGCCTAGTGTAAACCCTTACGCAGGTTAAGCCGGTTTCAGGGTTATCACCTATTGGTTCCTGACAAAACCCTGATTCATTTTCATAGTTCATCCCGGCGATTTTCATAGTTTACGCTACCTTATTCCAACCATACATGTATTAATATTGTGTTAATAGGGAACATGATAACCGGCCATGAATAAAAATGATCAATAACATAAACGGAATGCCGGAAATTCATCAAAATTCACATTAAATTAATTTTTATGAAACGATTCTTTATTCTCTTTTTTATTTCGACAGGATTATCATTGCTGACCTTTGCAAAACAGGTTGAAGAAAACACCGCCAGAACGGTCGCAGGCAATTTCTTTGCCAGCCGCATCGACCGGAATAAGTTCACAACCCTTCCGGTTCCGTCACTGGTTTACACAGCCAGCCAAAAGCAGGCTGATAAGTCAAATGCCCGGCCCGCTTTTTATATTTTCAATTTCTCAACTCCGCCGGGTTTTGTGATTGTGGCCGCCGATGATGCCGTATCCCCGATTCTGGCCTATTCCAGGGAATCTTCGTTCAACGCTAAACATATTCCTGCAAATCTTTCATGGTGGCTTGAAGGCTATGAAATGCAGATCACGGAGGTCGCTGCGAAAGATTTAAAGGCTGCTCCTGCAATCAAAGCTGAATGGGAGGGATTGCTTACTGATGCTTTGCCGGCTTCCCTTAAGAGTGCTGATGCGGATGATTACCTTGTAAAACTATACTGGAATCAATCCTCCCATTACAATGACTTGTGCCCTGTTGTAGATGGCAAGAAAGAACGGGCGGCGACAGGCTGTGTTGCCACGGCCATGGCCATGATCATGAAATATCACAATTGTCCTGCTCATGGTACGGGAACGCATTCGTACCTGAGCAAATACGGTATATTGACTGCGGATTTTGGAAATACAAACTACCAGTGGAATAGCATGCCCAATTCCCTCGAGACGGACAGTACTTCGGCTGAAATTTCTGCTGTTGCCACTTTGATGTATCATTGCGGGGTTTCCTTTGACATCCACTACGATTCGAGCGAAACAAGTGGCCGTGCTGCGGCCCGCAACCATGATCCCAATGATACCTGCGCCGAGAATGCCCTGAAAAAATATTTCGGATATGATCCCATGCTCCGGTCGGTCGATCGTTCAGATTCAACGTACGAATATTGGATAAAGATTCTCAAAGATGAAATTGATGCCAAACGTCCTGTCTTTTACTCGGGTTCGAAGTATACAAAGAAAGACACATCGGGCCATAGTTTTATTTGCGACGGGTATAACAGCAGCAACTATTTTCATTTTAACTGGGGATGGGGAATGAACCAGGGTAACGCATTTTATAAGATCGATACCTCACTGAAATTTCCCGACGCCATGGACGCTATCATCGGGATCCAGAAAAATCCCCTGGGCGTTGATGACAAGGAAATGGCCGGCATGCTGATGGTCTATCCAAATCCTTCAGCCGGGATAGTTTATCTAAGGGATCCCGGAGCCGAAGGAACAATTTCTGAAATCGCCGTCAGTAACCTGATTGGCAGGACTGTTTTCCATGAGGCAGGAGCCATACTGTTCTCAGGTCCACACAGCATCGATTTATCAGGACTTGCTCCCGGGATCTATATCGTAACAGTAAGTGACAACAAGAATAAGCAGAGAAATATAAAGGTATCGATAGCAAGATGAAAATTAAAAATGTAACTTTTCTTGCTGCTGCACTGTTTATCATGCCCTTTACATCGCAGGCCCAGGATACATGGCCCAGAAAGTTCAGCACCGATTGGGCAAAGCTCATCGTATACCAGCCTCAAACGGATTCAGCGAAGGGAGATCATTTATATTCCAGGGCGGCCATCTCCATCATAACCAAAACAAACAAATCGCCTGCCTTCGGGGCAATCTGGATGGATGCAAAGTTCGTCACCGATAAAGAAAAGGGGATTTGTACGGTATCTCAGGTGAAACTGATCAATGTGCGTTTCCCGCGCATCGACACCCTTAATGCTGCAGAAGTGAAGCGGTTTGACAGCCTGGTTGAGAAAGAGGCTTCAAAATGGAAAATGGAGTATTCCCTCGAGGAATTGAAGTCAGCATCTGAAATAGCTCATGCCGCCGGAGCAGACAGGCCGAAGCTGAAAAATGATCCGCCTGAGATCATCTTCCTGGACCAGCCATCATTCCTGGTCCTTTTCGATGGCGATCCTATATGGAAAGAGAGTGGCAGCGAAGGGCTGCAAATTGCCGTAAACACCCCATACCTGGTTCTGCGCGACACAAGAGAGAACAGCTGTTACCTTCATGGTGACCAGTTCTGGTATTCATCACAGGACCCTGTAAAATCACAGTGGACAAGTGTTCCAAAACCATCAGCCCAGGTGCTTCATTACCTTGATGCACAAAAGAAGGAGGCCTTGAAATCGGGCAAGCCGGCACAGCAAATCAAGAAGAAATCAGCAAAAGGCAGAACGGCAAGCCCCCTGGAAATCGTTGTCAGAACCAGGCCTTCCGAGCTGATCCAGTCTGACGGGGAGCCGCAGTTCGCTCCTATTAAAGGGACACAACTTCTATGCATGACCAACACTGATAACAATATCTTCATGACCATCGACAAGAACCAGTATTATGTACTGCTTTCCGGAAGATGGTATAGCACCGAAGCCCTGTCGGGCGGGTGGGCCTATATTGCCGCCGATAAACTTCCGGCCGATTTTGCAAAGATCCCCAAGGGTTCTGAGAAAGATGTCGTACTGGCGAGTGTAGCCGGCACCGATGTGGCAAAAAAGGCGGTCCTGGATGCACAAATCCCGAAAACAGCGGCGGTGAACCGTAAAACAGCCAAATGCGAGGTGAAGTGGGACGGCGATCCGAAATTTGAAATGATCAAAGGAACCGAACTGGCCCGCGGAATGAACACTTCCGGCACGGTATTGCTGTTAAAAGACACTTACTACGTATGCGACAATGCCATATGGTTTACCGGTAAAGGTCCTTCGGGACCCTGGGAAGTCGCCACCTCCGTACCCGCCGAAGTTCAGAAAATACCTCCCGACGACCCGGCATATAATGTCAGGTATGTGAAAATTTATGATGTAAAACCCGAAGTGGTTTACATAGGCTATACACCGGGTTATACAGGTTGTTATGTGGCAGGTCCTACCGTTGTTTATGGAACGGGCTATGCGTATATCCCTTTTTACGGAGCCAATTATTATCCCCGGCCTGCAACTTTCGGCTTTGCAATGAATTATAATCCCTGGATAGGATGGAGCATAGGCTTTTCGATGGCCATGGTCACCCTGAGCGTCTTCGATGCTATGTGGTATTCGGGAGGCTGGTGGGGCCCCTCATTCTATACACCTTATTATGGGGGATATTACGGAAATTATTACGGGTACAACTCCTATTCGTATTACAGTGAATATACATCCGTCAGCATCCAGGAAACCAATATTTATGAAAGCTGGGACAAGGAGGAGATTGAAAATGTAAGTGATGTTGAAGGCCTTGATGAGATGAATTACGTTGACAATCTGGAGGACCTTAGTGACCACGATGCTGATGATCCAAACGTTCATGATGCCCAGAATGCACTGGAAGATCAAAATGCAGTGGAAAATCAGAATCTACAGGAAAATCAGGATGTTCCGGCTGATCAGGGGGTAACTGAAGACCAGAATGACCAGGGTAATGTCGATGTTCCCGAAACGCCTGAACCTCCTGATGTCCCGGATACACCTGACCCGCCGGATCCGGATTAACCCTGTCACTATTGTGAAAACATGAATCAGCAAAAGAATTTAATAGTATCCATTCAAATTATCAGCATATGAAATTAAAAATTTACATGCTTGCAATCATACTGTTCAGTAGCATTGCATCTTTCGGACAAAACTCCGGAAAGACAGACCGGATTATAATAAAATTGAAAAATGAAATTGCAGATCCGGGCAATTCATGGAGTAAACAAAATCTAATCGGAAATAATAGAATTGACATTGTAAGTCAAAAATTCCAGGCGGTAAAAATCAGCAGGCAATCTGCAGGAAAAAAGAGCAACGCACATATTTATGTTATTCAATTTCCGCAAGGAACAGACCTGAAACAGGTCATAGATGAATATTGCAAGACTGGTGAAACAGTATATGCAGAGCCTGACTTTACAGGTTCAGGAGGCGGAACACAAGGTATTGTCCCTAATGACCAGTATTATTATTTACAATGGGGATTAAAAAACGATGGCACCTTCCCCTTGTCTCCTTCAAAAGCCGGAGCGGATATTGATATGGAAAATGGCTGGAGTCTTGAACAGGGAGACAGCACTATCATAGTTGGAATAATTGATACCGGAGATAAGCTGGATCATCCGGAATTTGCAGGAAGGATATGGAAGAATTATAAGGAAATACCGAACAATGGAATTGACGACGACGGTAACGGGTTTGTCGATGATGTTCAGGGATGGAATTTTGCCGGTTCCAATAATGACCCGACTGATGACCAGGGACACGGGACCAATGTAGCGGGAATTATAGGTGCAAATGCAAATAATACGATTTTATATGCAGGCGTTGACTGGAAATGCAAACTAATGATTTTAAAAGGACTTAACAATTCAAGTTTCGGGTATTATTCATGGTGGGCCGATGCTATTTATTACGCTGTAGATAATGGAGCAAAAGTGATCAATATGTCTCTGGGCGGCAAAGGCGTTTCCACCACGCTTCAGGATGCTGTTAATTATGCTTTAGATAATAATGTTGTCATTGCAGCTTGTATGATGAACACAAACTCAGATACAATTTACTATCCTGCAAAGTATACCGGTGTTATTGCCGTAGGTTCTACAAATCCAAATGATACCAGGTCCAATCCGTTTTTCTGGAGTCCTACCAGCGGAAGTAATTATGGGTCTCATATTTCTGTTGTAGCCCCGGGAAATTATATTTATGGACTGAACTACCTGTCAAACACAAATTACAGTAGTTATTGGGGAGGAACTTCACAGGCGACACCTCTTGTTGCCGGGCTTGCTTCTTTATTATTGGCACAGGATACAAACAGGACACCTGCACAAATAAAATCCATCATTGAATCGACTGCTGAAGACCAGGTAGGAGACCCAAGTGAAGATACTCCCGGTTGGGACCAGTATTACGGATTTGGAAGAATAAATGCTTTTTATGCTTTGTCTGTTTTTACTGGTATTAAAACACAGGATCCTCAGGATGAAATGGTGACGGTTTTCCCTAATCCTGCTAAAGATAATTTTACTGTATCATTTCCCGCAATGACAAGACAAATAGAGATTTTCAATTTACTCGGACAAACGGTCATTCGTAAAAAGGTTGAAGGACTGTCAAAACAAACTTTTCAGCTTGAAAACAATGGGATTTATTTGATACAAGTTACTACGGGAAAACAAAGAATTTCAAAAAAACTAACGGTGTGTAAGTGACATAAAATACTCTTTTTCATCCTTTAAATTTAAACCTATGAAAACAAAAAAAATAAGTTGCTGGCTTTCTTCCCTGATAATTCTGCCGGCATTCATCCTGGGGAGTTTATCATTAATGGCACAGAATTCTCCGGTTGTTCATCCAACCGGAGTCGGAGTTTGTACATATTTGGGGGAGAGCCAGCCGCTTCGCGATATTCCTCCATCAAGCCCGGAGGAACTTTCGAGGCTGAAGAAAAATTTCAAACAGGATTTTCTGAACCCTACCCTGAAATATCGTTCTTATCCTAATGCAGATGCAGCTTTATTAAAGGGGGAAGATCCCACTATTCAGAAGCAGATGGGAGGCCTCAGCTTTGATCAGAGTCAGCAGGTCAATTTCGAAGGTCAAAGCTCCAATTATGTACCTGACGAAAATGGAACTGCCGGCCTCAACCATTACATGCAAACAGTCAACACGACCTATGCAATTTATGATAAATCAGGTGTGCTGAAAGCTGGTCCGACAAATGTCAACCTGATCTTCGGAAATGTGCCCGGGGCGAACCGGAACGACGGTGATCCCATCGTTATTTATGATGAGCAGGCCAACCGCTACCTGGTGGCGGAATTTTCGGTACCTACCGACGGGACCCAGAATTATATTCTTGTTGCAGTTTCAGCGACCAGTGATCCTACAGGAGCATGGCACAAATACTCTTTCCCTGCTCCTACAATGCCCGATTATCCTAAATTCGGAGTATGGCGCGACGGCTATTACCTGGGGGTCAACAATACCAACGGGCTTGATGACATCTTTGTTTTAGAACGCTCAAAAATGTTACTGGGTCAAACGGCGCAATATGTCAAATTCACCAATCCCAATCGTCCCGGTTCGGGAGGAGAATTTAAAATTACCCCCCCCGTTGATAATGACGGAGCCTTTGCCCCGGAAGGATCTCCTGGTTTGTTTATTGCCATCAATGATGCCGGTTGGGGTGGCAGCTGTCAGCTCTGGATCTATCAACTGGCAGTAAACTGGACAACAACTACGGCTTCAACTTTCCAGAGGACGCAGCAAATTGATGTGGCGCCATTTTCCAGCAATTTTGGAACCGATTGGTCCAACATCCGTCAGAAAGGAAGCACCCAGAAAGTTGATGCGGTGCCTACAATCATTATGAATATGCCGCAATACAGGAATTTCGACTCGTACCAGACCCTTGTTTGCTGCCATACGGTCAATATTGACGGCAAAGGGCGGGCAGGGATAAGGTGGTATGAATTGCGCAAAACAAACGCTGCCTGGACTATACGCCAGCAAGGCACTTATTCTCCGGATACCACAAGCCGCTGGATGGGCAGTATCCTGCTGAACGGGGAAAACAAGATCGGTTTGGGTTATTCCGTTTCGAGCTTGGGAGAGTACCCCGGGATCAGGTATTGCGGACAGTCTTCAACGGCATATCTTGCAGGAAATTCAACACTTGACATAGCAGAATCCACGATATGGTCAGGTACGACATCACAGGAGTTGACAAACCGATGGGGGGATTATTCATCCATGGCAGTAGATCCGGCAGATGATAAAACATTTTGGTATACGAACCAATATATAAAGGCCGACATGACCAGGGGTACCAGGATCACATCCATTGTTTTTGAAAGTCCGGTGAGCATAAACCCACAGGAAGGCAGCGAGAAACCATGGTTCCGCGTTTTCCCGAATCCTTCGGATGGGATCTTCACCATCCTCCCACAAAACGCAGGGGTGACAAATCTGAAAGTGCAGGTTGCTGATCTTACGGGCAGGCTTATTTTCGAAAAACAGTTTGGTCAACAAAATGAATATTTCATTGATCTTTCGCAGGCCGAAAGAGGTGTTTATTCCCTCAGACTGCAAAACTGGAAATCCGTTCAGACCATCAAGCTGATAAAAAAGTAAGCCAAACATCGTTATTATGAGAACATTTGAAAAAATAAGCAGTCTGTTATTGTTTGCAGGTTTATTTACGTTTTGCAATAAAACATTTTCTCAGCCGGTTTCTGACCCTTTCTCCAATGGAAGCAATGAGCGGAATATGATTGTTGTGATCAGCGACATTCATCTTGGTGCCGACCTCGCCTATGCAGAGACCAATAAAAATCTTAAACCACTCGAGAAATTTCTCGAAAGGATCAGGCTGTCACCAAATGTAAAGGAACTTGTAATTGCCGGGGATTTGCTTGACGAGTGGTTTGTACCTGCAACAACAGATACTTATCAGGGAAAGGATCAGGCTGATTTTGTCAGGCGGATAGGGATCGCCAACAAAGGAGTGATTGCGGCCTTCAACCGTATCATTCAGGATGGAAAAATTTCAGTTACTTATGTACCGGGGAACCATGATCTGACAATAAGTGCTGAAAACCTTGCAAGTATACTGCCGGGAATAAAGCAGGCAAGGGATAAGGAGTTGGGTTTAGGCACCTATTCCCCGGCCGACCATCCGGAAATAGCCATTGAGCATGGACACCGCTATAATTTCTTTTGCGCACCCGACCCGATCTCAAACCAGGATATTGCACCCGGGACAATAATGCCTCCAGGATACTTTTTTACAAGAATTGCAGCTCTTCACGTGGTGCAAAATTGCCGGACGCCGCATGATTCAGTGCCGCCAGTTACCAAAAATAATTCGGGAGGCGTAAGCCAGAATTTATTATTCGGATACTGGAAACTGTGGAGAGCGACATTGAATCTGTTCAGAATAACAAACAATTTCGATGAAAAAATAATCTTAACAAAAGTGAACGGATTTACCGGAACCTATTCAGTTAAAGACCTGCTTCCATTTCAGGCATCAACCGGAGGCCTCATCGATGTGAAGCTTTATAAGGGAATCCAGGATTCATGGGAACAGAGACAAACACTCAACAATGTGGCTGTTAAAATTCCTGTTGCTGAAGCGATGAGATATGTTGCAGAAGCGACTGAAATGGACAAGCAGGCTTCGGTTCAATACTTTCTGAACCCTAAGTCAGATAAGAGAATCGTCGTTTTCGGACATACTCATGATGCGAAAATCAATACATCAAACAACTATAAAGGGCAGAAATCGATTTATGCGAATTCCGGAACATGGATAGATCATAATCCAAAACTGACAACAATGAATTTTGTTATCATAACGATCCAGAATGCTGAGGCAACTTCACAAACCTGGGTGAAACTGTATAATTTCGAAAGAGAGGTTATAACGAAAATGGCTGAAAACTCAGTACGATTATAATTGAAAAAAGCTCTTGATTATGGAGTTTATCTGCCGCTTCAAATTAACGACAAGTTCCCCGGTTACTCTATCTAAATCATAATCACATGAAAGAACCGGAATCATTCAACTTCAGAACAAACGCTATGGAAAGATATACCCAATTCCGTTTGGCCGCGATTTTAATCCTGTCATTCGCCCTCACCTTATTTACCCAGGCTGCCGACCAGGTTGTTACGAACAATGCCAATTCCGGCGCAGGAAGCTTCAGGCAGGCCATTACTGATGTTACCGCAGGAGGTACAATTACCTTCAACTTATCCGCAGGAAACGAAACTATAACAATTGCTTCTGAACTGGTAATAATCAAAGCTATGACCATCAATGGCGCCAATACTTCCGGAAGCGGAACACAGGTAACGGTGCAGGTCACCACTCCGGGAACATCGGCGTGGAGGGTTTTCGAAATTTCGGCCTCGGGAAGCACCATTAACCTGCAGAACATGTCGTTAAAAGGTGGGGATATGAGTATTGACTATGGGGGCTCCATTCAAATCAATGCAGGGGCAACCGTGAACCTGACCGGCATGATCATATCAGGCAGCAAAGCTTATGACGGGGGAGGAATCAATATAGCCAGCTCCTGGTCAGACCGATCCGTTGTGACAGTTACCTCATCAACTTTCAATGGAAACTCTGCGAATCACAGAGGGGGTGGAATTTGTATATCCTATTATGTTAATATAACGATTAACGCTTGTGAATTTACCAATAACTCAGGTAATGGAGGAGCGATTTTAAACGGCGGAGTGGTCACTATCACAAAATCCACCTTTAATGGAAATTCAGGATGGGTAGGCGGAACAATTTATAATTTTAACAGTTCAACGGCAACGATTGTCTCCTCCACCATCAGCGGAAATTCAAGCGGTTGGTACGCAGGGGGAATATACTCAGAGGGGACCTGTTACCTGCTCAATTCCATCCTGATCAATAATACCGGTACAGCCGGACGTGATATCAGCGTAGGCAGTGGATCAACATATGCCTATTATTGCTGGTACAACTCAACATATGGCACGATCAATACTCAGGCCGGTGCACCTAATGTGACTACATCGTATTCCTCAGGATATCTTGGGGCCCTCGCAAACAATGGAGGTCCCACCCAAACGATGGCTGTCACTGCCACATCCCCGGCTCTGAACAATGGAGCTTTTGCTTATTATAATGTGACTGACGGATATTATTTCCTCGATAACCAGGCTATACCGGTTTCACATAAACTGGCCGACTGGGCTACCAGTCCTTCTATAATTCCAACTGATAAGATTACCACCGACCAGAGGGGTTCAATCATCCTGGGTTCACCTGCCATCGGGGCATACAACCCGGATCCCCCTGCAGTCGTTGTTACGGCTACTGCCGGCACAACAACAGGTGGCTACGCCACCCTGCGTGAAGCATTCAATGCCATCAATGCCGGAACCCACCAGGGAACTGTTACGGTGATGATCAACAACAGCACGACCGAAACGGCAAGCGCCGTCCTTAACGCAAGCGGAAGCGGTAGTGCATTGTACACATCGGTCAACATCTACCCGACGGTCACCGGACTCTCAATTAGCGGTAACCTCGCCACACCTCTTATCGACCTGAACGGGGCCGACAATGTAACCATCGATGGCAGGGTAAATGCCGCGGGATCGGCCAAAGACCTGGTCATCACAAATACCAGCACATCCTCCGCCGACGGAGTTTCAACTATCCGGTTTATCAATGATGCCTGCAGCAATACCGTTAAGTATTGCGTTATCAAAGGATCAGAACTCGCATCCGTATCCTGGTCCGGTATTCTTTTTTTCTCCACCGCCGGCAGCAATAACGGCAATGACAACAACCTGATCGATCATAATGACATCACCTGTGCCTCCGATGTAAATCGCCCCCAAAATGCTGTTTGCTCTTTGGGCACCGCCGGCAAAGAAAACGACGGTAACACAATCAGCAATGACAATATCTTTGATTTTTTCAGCAGGTCGGTAGCGACCTGTGGCATCTATCTGGACAATAACAACTCTGCCTGGACGATTTCCGGTTGCAGCTTTTATGAGCAGAATGCCTTTGCTCCATCCTCTAGTCAATCTTTTTCCGTTGTGAAGATCAATTCTCCCACCGGGAACAATTTTACCATTACCGGCAACTACATTGGAGGCTCTGCAGCTCTGTGCAGCGGAACATTTACAAAAATCAATTCAGGCAACAACACTTTCTACGGGATAATTGTCATTACAGGGCCTGGAACCGCAAGCAATATTCAGGGAAACACCATCCGAAACTTTAATTATGCAAACTCATCCAGTGCATCCTGGTCTGGAATATCTGTTCGTGAAGGTACTGTTAATATCGGAACTGTCACAACCAATACAATTGGAACTGCAACTGGTAATGGTTCAGTGATTTTAACCAATACTACCAGCGAGGGCTCTTTCACTGGAATAGACGTTGCAGGAACGTGCACAACAAATACCCAGAATAACACCATTGGGTCGATCACCACGGCCAATATAAATGCAGCCAATGCAACGAATTTCTGTGGTATTAAAACATCTTCGACAGGTACCATCACCATCTGTAACAATACGATAGGCAGCCAAACAACAACCGGCAGCATTAATCTGAGTTCGCCGTCTGCCACAGGGGATCAAATAGCCATTGGAATATTGAATGAGGGGCCAGGAAGTTTGACCATTTCGGGAAACCTCATTGCCAATATGACAAACGGGATTACGAGTTCTGATCCAAACAACCGTGGCTTGATTCATGGTATTTTAACCCTTGACGGATCAAATACCATTTCAGGCAATACAATCCGTGATCTTAGAATTGCCAATGCAAACACCGCTGCAGACTATATGGCGCCGGTCATTGGGATTGGACTGATCTACACAACGGATGCAGCCCAGAGCATTACGGGAAACACTATTTATAATTTATCGAACACTTTTACTTCATTCGCAGGAAACGTCATTGGATTATACTATAACGGATCCACAACAGCCAGCACGGTTTCAGGCAACTTCATTCACAGTTTGTCGATGACGTTACCCACGACGGCTGCAAATATTTACGGGATAAAAATTCAGAATGGTAAAACCACCTGGTCAAACAACATCATCAGTGTGGGAAGCAATTTATTCACAAATGTCTATGGCATCTATGAAAGAGGCGATGCCGGTAATGACAACAACCTGTATTACAATACGGTTTATATCAGCGGGGATGTGGGGTCAGGAACACCAAAATCTTATGCTTTATACAGTGCCACTTCAACAAATACCCGGGATTTCAGGAATAATATTTTTAACAATCAGCGTTTCATTGGTGCTAAAAGTGCGGCCTCCATCTACTTAAATTACGCAGCCTGGTTCAACTATGGAGTGAGCACTAATCTTACTCTCGATAACAATGATTATTCTATATCGGGCATGGGCAGCGGCGCTTTGGGATATTTCAACTCTGCGGATGTGACCTCCCTTCCCTTAATCAGCGGACAGGATGCAAGCAGCAAGTCGGTGGATCCGGGTTTTGCCAGCGCCGGAGGAACTCTGGCTGTCAATTATCTGCCATCCAATACCTCACTGATTGCTGCAACAGGCACCGGGATCACTATTGATTATGGAGCAAATGCCAGGAGTGTGACCTCTCCGTCGATGGGAGCCTGGGAATACAATGTAACACCATGCATCCCTTCAATAATTAGCCAATCAACCGGTGCTCAAACTCAATGTATCGGTGGAACATTTACCTCTATAAGTGTTACAGCATCAGGAGGTAATTTAAATTATCAATGGTACAGTAACTCCGATCAGATTACTTCAGGGGGTACAGCCGTTGGAGTAAACTCAAATAGTTATACGCCTTTGGCCACTACTGCCGGAACCTTATATTATTATTGTGTTGTTACCAACACTTGCGGAACGGCAACGAGTGCTATATCGGGGGCGTTTGTTGTGAATCCGTTGCCTGCACCTACAATATACTCAGCAGGTGGCACCTCTATTTGCCAGGGTAATTCTGTCACCCTTAATGTAAGCGGCAATGCATTGCAGTTTGGTTCAAACAGCAGCGTAGAAATAAATGATAATCCAATCCTGCGTTTTACCAGCGCTGAAAGTTATACGGTAATGGCATGGGTCTATGTTCAGAGTAATACATATACATGGAGAGGGATTGTTACAAAATCGAGGGATCAGGGATCTTTTTATGGTATTTGGATAGATCCTGGTAATCAATGGGTATATGGGACAGGCACATTGCCTTCGGATTTTAATAATATTACTGGCTCAATTGTTACTACAGGCTGGCATCATATCGCTATAGTTCAAACAGGAAGTGTCGACAGAAACCTCTTTGTTGATGGAGTTTCCGTTGGAACTGGAACAGTGCATAACTCTGATGGTACAGGGTTGTTAAGATTTGGTCGGTCGGGAAATAATTTTGAAGTATTTGAAGGTGGCATACTGGATGAAGTGTCCATTTTTAATACAAATCTGAGTTCCGCAACAATTAACACATGGAAGAATGTATCCATAACCAGTGCACATCCCAATTATGCCAATTTGGTTGGATACTGGAAGCTTGATGAAGGAACAGGAACTACCACTGCTGATGCAAGTGGTCATGGTTTAACAGGCGCCCTGGTAAATTCACCGGTTTGGGTAGCCACAACTGCACCGGTCAATCAGTACAGTTCTTATTTATGGTCTCCGGGTTCTGCCACCACTTCAACCCTGAATGTTACTGCTCCAGGAACCTATTCTGTTACTGTTACCGATGCAAATGGCTGTTCTAATACAGCTACTGGTGTTACGATAACGGTTGATCCGGTTTCGGTGGGAGGTTCCATCGCAGGAGGCACTACCGTTTGCTCGGGAACTAATTCAACGACACTCACACTTTCTGGTTATACAGGCAGTATAGTGAAGTGGCAGAAGTCCACCGACAACTGGACCATTCCAATCGATGTTGCCAACACAACGACAACACTCATTGCAACTGACCTTACTTCGACTACCAAGTACCGCGCTATTGTTCAAAGCGGGGTATGTTCCTTGGTCAACTCTTCCGATGCAACAGTAACTGTTAATCCGAAGGGACAGGTTGATCAGCCCGAAAACCAGGTTGTTTTCAATACTGCAAGCACTACAACAGTGATCTTTGAAACTATCAATAACGATGGGATCACGACTTATGCCTGGACAAATGATGTAACCAGTATCGGGCTTGCGGCTTCAGGTACCGGCAACATCGCAGCCTTCACCGCAACCAATGCGGGCACCACTCCTGTTGTTGCAACCATCACAGTAACTCCGACATATACCAGCGGAGGTGAAAGCTGCACCGGGCCTGCCAAGACCTTCACCATTACGGTGACCCCGTTGATTTATCCCATAACCGGCACATTCGTTTATAATAATGCAGCCAACACCCCGCTTGATTCCCTGAAGGTTTACCTGAACCAAAACGGGATAAAGATAGATTCGACAAAAACCAATCTTGCAGGCGCATTCACTTTCCCGGCTGTGATGAACGGGACGTATACGATTTCTGCAACGACTTCGAAACCCTGGGCAGGTGTCAACGCCACCGATGCAATTATAGTGCAGCGTCACTTTGCAGCACTTCAACTTCTTACAGAACCGGTGATGTTGCTGGCAGCTGATGTGAACCTGAGCAACTCCATCAATGCAACAGACGCGGCCAAGATCAAGCGGAGGTTTTCGGGACTCGATAACTTTTTCGCACGTGGTGACTGGACCTTTGCCAAACCAACGACAGGCGGGGATACGATCATTATAGGCGGATCGGCAGTCACCCAGAATTTCTACGGACTTTGTGTAGGTGATGTGAATGGATCAAATATACCCGGACCGGGAGCCAAGACTGAAGGATTGCTGGCGCTTGAAGAGAACGGACTGATCAAGGCCTCGCCCGGAGAAGTCATTGAAATACCGCTGAGAGTTACGGGGGATGTAAACATAGGGGCAATCTCGATGGTAATAGGTTACCCGGGCCATCTGATGCAGGTCAGGGAGATCCGTATTTCCCACGGAACCGCTTTTTATACCGCTAACAACGGTGTCTTGCGGATGGCATGGTCGGAAACCAACCCGCTTTCACTCGTCAGGGAGCAAACCATGATCAGCCTTGTTGTGAAGATCTCAGATCAATTTACGGTGAATGACAGAATCAGCTTTGCACTTACCGGGGAATCGGAAATCGCAGATGCCCGGGGTCGGGTGTTCGATAACCTCATTCTTTCAGCCCCGGCTGTCATTTCAAAGAACTCCACCGGGCTTGGCAATGGAGAAGAACAAACCCGGTTTGAGGTATACCCCGTGCCTAATAACGGGCGATTTACTGCTGCCATCAGCAGGCCGACCGCAGCTTTGTTCAACATAGCCATCTATAATGGATTCGGAGCGATGATTTTCCAGAAGACCGACATCAGGGTGATTGGCACAACCACTGAACTTATCGAGCTCAGATCCACTCCTCCGGGTGTCTATACCGTCGTATTTACAAGCAGCGACTGCAGAGTCATCCGAAAGATTATTATCAGTGATTAAAAACTTTATAAAAGCAGGCGGAATGAATGTTATCTTTTATCTTTGAATGTGATGTAAATACTGAATCCAATGAAAAAGTCAAAAACTTTTATTATTGTTTTATCAGGCCTTGGCTTACTGTTTACACTCACTCAACTTGGCTGCAAAAAAAGCAACGAAGAGACCTTTCCGCCTGACACGCGTAAAATGGTCCAGGTTTATGCACATCGGGGGGCAAGAAGCTATGCCCCGGAGAATACGATACGGGGTTATACTACCGGGCTTGCTATTGGCACGCATTGGGTTGATATGGACATTGTGATGTCAGGTGACGGGGAGGTGATAGTATCACATGACATAAGGCTCAATCCTGATATTGTGAGAGGGGCCGGCGGCAAATTCATAACTGAGAGAAAGCTCGTGAAATCATTATCCCTGGCAGAGATAAAACAATTTGATGTTGGACGGCTTGATACCGCCAGTGCCTACAGTAAATTTTTTCCCGCTCAAATCGGAATGGATGGAATAACAATGCCTACCCTGAGGGAAGTGATACGGTATGTAATCGCAAAAACAAACAATAAGGTGGGTTTCCAGATCGAATTTAAAACTGATCCCGAACATCCTGACTGGACATACACACCGGCCGAGTTTGCCGCTGCACTCTACAAAATTCTGAAAGAGGAGAATATCGTCACAAATTGTGAGGTCCAGTCATTCGACTGGAGGTGCCTTTATGAACTTCAGAATCTGGATCACAATGTAAAAACCGCATATCTGACCGAATGGGATAATGAACCAGGTACTCCTTACAGTTTCTTTGATCCCGACCCCGCCAGGGCAGGATTATGGACAGGAGGGGTCCTGGTTAAGGATCATAAGAATTCGATACCACAGATGGTAAAAGATATGGGGGGAACATGCTGGGAACCTGAAGATGTTGAACTGACCAGGGCTACCCTGGATGAAGCACACGGGCTCGGACTCAAGGTTGTGGTCTGGACCTGGCCTGAACACAGCCACACTGTATTTAATCCTGACCTGGTATCAAACCTGATCAGCTGGGGCGTGGATGGGATTATCACCGACGACCCGGGAATGCTGATTTCCATGCTCGCTGCACGCAACTATACTTTGCCGGCGAGGTATTGATCAGTTAAAATTGCGTTTGTCAACCGCAACGATTTAACGGGAGAAACCCGGGCAAACCGATCATTTTCTCAGTGTGCCTTTCTTTGAAGGCCAATGTAGTTCTTTCTATGATATACAATTCAGCTCATTGCCTACAGTTAATGCTAAAAATTATTGGTTTCAGTTTGATAAAATTATTAGCTTTACACACAGGAAATAACCAGGATTCAAAACTCTCAAACTTGACTCCTGTATTTGGTTGTCAGCACCGGAACAAAAACAATTTGTTTATGGTCAATTATCGCTTCAAAAAAACGGATAGCCTTAAACTGAAAACCCTGTTTTTTATCCTGTCTTTTTCTTTATTCGCCTGTCAGCTTTCAGGCCAGAGCAATGATTCTTTAAACCAGGCAATTCCACACCCCGGGGCCAGCATCATTTCACTAAACACATCCGACGATATTGCGAATTCAGTCGTGATAGCCCCTGACGGTAATATGTTCGTTTCGGGATACACCAATTCGAGGTTCACCTTGTTCAAGATCACAGCAGGAGGCCGTCTCGTTACTTCATTTGGCTCAAAAGGAATAGTGAAGACCTCACTAAAGAGCGGTGAAGATCTGCTGTCGTCGATCCTTCTGTTTTCCAACAATAAAATCCTGGTGTCGGGAAGCGCATATAACGGCCAGCACAATGACTTCGCCATGTTAAAGTTCCTGCCACAGGGGATTATTGATACCACGTTCGGGACAAACGGGATGTTCCTTATGCATGCCAGGGGCGGCAGCGACATTGCCAGTTCAATGGCTCTTCAGCCCGACGGAAAAATAATCGTCGTCGGAAGTTCCAGCGACGGGAATTATGATGCATTCGCCCTTGCAAGGTTCAAGCCGGAGGGAGTTCCTGACCCTTCTTTCGGGAAAAACGGTATGGTTGTTACCGATGTCAGGTACGGGGATGACAGGATCAATGACGTTGCAATACAGCCCGACGGGAAGATCGTGGTAGCGGGAAGTTCCAACACCAAACTCGGAGCTGCCCGGTATCTCGCCAATGGAGAACTTGACCGTTCGTTTGGCAACAACGGAATAACACTTACATCGGTTAACGACTGCGAAGATATTGCCTCAGCCATTGTGTTGCAGGGCGATGGTAAAATCGTTGTGGCCGGAAGCTCATTTAACGGGGAAAGTTTTGATTTTGCCCTGGTCAGGTATACTACCCAGGGCAAGCCCGACGCATCCTTCGGCAAGGGGGGAATAGTTGTCACAAGCCTTGGCAATGGTGACGATAAAGTTTCCGACCTGCTTATTCAGCCCGATGGTAAACTTGTGGCAGGAGGAAGCAGTTTCAACGGACAGTCCGATGATTTTGCCCTGGCCAGGTACAATCATGACGGAACCCTTGATAAAAGTTTTGGAAATAAAGGAATAGTCATCACTTCAGTCCAGAAAGGAGACGAGCATATCTATAGTCTTGCGCTGCAGGGCGACGGTAAAATTGTGGCCGCAGGGAATACCAATAACGGATATAACAATGATTTCATCATCCTGAGATTTATGCCCGACGGCAGCCTGGATCCTGATTTCGGAAAGTAAACAGGATGTTAAAAAAGATATTCAACCGGCGCACGCTTACCGATCTGATCATTTATCTTGGCATTCCCCTGGTAATTTGGAACAGCTGCAGGGGAATCCTGGGCGATTATCCTGCAATGCTTGCTTCCACGGTTCCGGGCATCGTTTATACCTTTTATACCTTCTTCAAAGAAAAGCAGTATAGCCTCACAGGCCTGTTTTTTATAACGACCATGCTCATTGGCAGCATCATGGATGTATATTCCAAAACGGCCATTCAGATGCTCTGGAACGATGTTTATATCAATGTGGCCCTGGTGATCTTCTGGTGTTTTACCATACTCATCCGCAGACCTATGGCAATGTATTTTTTTATTGATTATGCTTACCTGCACGGAATTCCAAAGGAGCGCTCAAAACCTCTGTATTCAGGGATGCCTTTTTTCAGATATTTCATGCTGCTTACAGGCTACCTGGCACTTCAGGACCTCTCGGATATATTCCTGAGAATTGGGCTTATACATATTTACGGTGTAAACGGATTTAATACGATCAAAATGATATCCCAGGTCTGGGGCACAGCGACGACAGCCCTTTTTGTTTATTTCATTATTTTGATCATTAAAAGGATACAGCATCATTCCGATAATCAGCAAAACCAAAAACAATAGAACCCGCTTTAAATTAATCGAAAAAACGTAACAAAATGGAAAAGAAAAATTATGCTAATCCCCCATTGCCGCCGGCAACACCTAACACACCTTCAACTCCCGGTTCGCCTGTGAACCCCGAAACGGCTAAGACTGCAGGCACGCCCGTCACCCCTGACCTGGCAGCCACACCCGGTGGTTCTTCAGCAATGCCTGCCGCTTCACCTGCCCCGGGAGATGGCAGCAAGCCAGCAGGAAAAATGCCCCCGATGCCCGGTTTCCCTAATCTTAAGGTATCGACGAATATGCAGAATACGACCAAAATGCCCAACGTCACCATGGAGCAGTTTAAAATGAGCAAGTTCTTCGAGGAACAGATGGAACATCACAAGCAGCATCACCTGCTGCCTAACGGAGACTGCAAGCCTCACATCAAGGAAGCGGGTTGGAAATATTTCAAGAAATTCAGGGGATAATACCCCAATATTTTAATTGGCTGGGGGCTTTTCATAAAGCCCGCCTTCTCTGTTTTTAATTAATCAGTATTTTTCGTCATGGATAAGACAGAAAAAGCAAAATCATCGCCTTCGGGAGGGAATCCTGAGGAAATGAACCGGATGTTGAAGATCACACGTCCGCGCTACTGGATCTCACTTTCCGCCCTCGGGCTTCTTACCCTGATCGCCATTTTCTGGGGATTCTTCGGAAGTATCCCGCAGAGGATAGACGGTCTTGGCGAGATCATCAGCGGCAAAGGGCTTCATGGAATCATAGCGCTTTATCCCGGAGGAGTGGAGGAAGTTAATTTTGAACTGGGAGAAAAGGTGGAGTCAGGAGATATCCTGCTTCATCTTTTACAACCGCAGCTCCGGCACCAGCTGGTTGAATTCAATGCCCAGCTTGATGTGCTCAGGCTGCAGGATTCACTCCTCTCGAACAGGGATGCCATGGATTATCCTAACAAGATGAGGTTTTACGACCTGGAGGAAGTGAGGCTGAAAAAGGAACTGGCCCAGCTGGAGGATCAGATAAGCTTCCTGCAGCTGAAGATGAACCAGCAGCAGGATCTCTGGGATAAAGGCCTTGCCACAAGAGAGAATTATGTGGATGCGAAAAACCAGCTTTCCGATACCCGAAACAAGCGCACACAAACGGAACAGTCTGTTAAAACCAACCAGCTCGACCAGCAGTCCTGGGAATATGACAGGCAATACAAGCAGGAAGATTACAGGGGTCAGATACAGATCATGAAGAAAAAAATGCAGGACCTGCAGGACGATTATGACCAGCAGACGATCATCCGCAGCCCTGTAAAAGGGATAATAGTGGATAAATCGGTAAGCAGCGGCGACTTTGTGAATGCAGGCACCCGGATGATGGTCGTTGAGGACCTGGGAAATGAAAAGAACCATCTGCTTGACCTGTTCATTCCATTTAATTCCAATGCCGTTGTCGAACCCGGGATGGAAGTCATGATCGAGCCTTTCACCGTGAATCACAATCTATACGGCTGGCTTATGGGAGTCGTTGTTGAGGTCAACCATTTCGTTTCAAATACCAATTCAATAATTGACGAATTGAACAATCCCGACCTGGTGGCATTGATACAGCAGCAGGGGCCTACGTATCGGGTCAAGATATACCTTCTCCCCGACGCACAAACCAAAAGCGGGTTCATGTGGTCAAACAAAAAGGGACCTCCCTACACCATTAATACCGGTACTCTTTGCCGTGCTTCGGTACTTGTGAAGCAAAAACCACCGATCGACTATATTATTCCGGTGCTTAAATCCTATTTTGAATAGTTTCCAGAATACCCAATCGAAACTTTGTCATGAGCAGCGATCATGTGAAAAAAAAGGTACCGGTCATACTTCAGATCGGGGAAAACGAATCGGGCCCGGTAGCCCTGAACATGGTTTTCTCCTACTTCCGTTGCTGGCCGGCAAAAGATACGCTTAATCAGGAATGCGGTGTTTCCGACAATTCCAAAATTCCTGTTGAACGGCTTATGAAAGTCGCCAGGGCCCATCACTTCATTTCGGATGTGCGGCAACCGGGCATTGACGGATTAAAATCGTTGCGGCTGCCTGCAATTATCGGCATAAGGGGAGGGTATTTCAGCGTTCTTACAGGATATACGGGGGATTTTTTCCTTGTCAACAGCACCAGGGAAGGGCAGCAGAAGATCACTGCTTCTGACCTTGAAAGCGTTTTCGACGGCAATGTGCTTACTCTTGAACCGGGGCCCGACTTCAAACCCGACAAGAAACAGTTCGGGTTTGCCGATAAAATATGGAGCCGGATAAAACCAAGCCGCTATGACCTGCTCTTCGTATTGATCTGCGGGGCAATTCTTGTGATCCCTGCAGTGATCATGGCCGGTTTGAACAAGTTGTTTTTCGACGATATTATTAATCTTAACCAGCCGAGGTATTTCAGGCCCATGTTGCTGCTTATTGCCGGATTATTCTTCTTTAACGGCATCCTCACTTTCCTGCAGCAAAAGGTGCTGGTCAAAATCGAACTTCGCCTTGCGATCGTTGAATCTTCAAAACTTTTACTCCATATCCTGAAGCTGCCCATCCGTTTCTTCATGACAAGGCAGCCTGGCGAGATATTTAAAAGGGTGCAGCTAAACGATGACCTGGCTGCACTTTTATCCACAGAACTGACTTCTACCATTTCGAATATGATCACTGTTATCCTTTACGCGGTGGTCATGATACAATACAACTTTCTTCTGACCGTCATCGGGGTGACCGTCATTCTTGTGAATCTTTTCGTTTTAAGGATAATTTCCGAAAAGAGATCTACTCTCAACCAGCTTCTTTTTGAAAGGAACCAGCGGACGTTCAGTACTGCAGGGGTGGGACTGGAGCAGATCGAAACGATCAAAGCCACAGGTTCCGAGAATGACTTTTACGGACTGTGGTCGGGAAGCCTTTCCAATGCCGTGGTTTACGATCAGAGGCTTAATGTGACCTCCAACCTGCTGGATGCTCTTCCCGATTTTCTTTCTAATCTCAACAATATTATCCTGCTGACCCTTGGGGGATTGCTTGTGATATATGGCGATATGACCATTGGTATTTTCATCGCATTCCAGAGCCTGATGTCGAATTTCACAGGGCCTGTAAAATCGGTTGTATCAATGGGAAGTGATCTTCAGGTTGCAAAAAGCAACCTGAACACCATTCAGGACGCCTTATCTACAGGGGAGGACGTTTATTTCAACACCACGGTCAGTGATGACCCCGCATCACTCAGCCCCGGGTCTTCCAAACTTCACGGTTTTCTGGATTTCACAAATGTGACCTTCGGGTACGACCGTTTTGCCGAACCCCTGATATCAGGGTTCTCCCTTCATGTTGAACCGGGAAAGAGGATTGCCCTGGTTGGCGGATCCGGTTCCGGCAAGTCAACCCTGGCCAAGCTTGTCGCAGGGCTTTACCATCCCTGGGAAGGGGATATACTGTTCGACGGCAGGAAAAGGACTGCTTATCCCCAGGACGTCATCAGGAATTCCATCTCCCTGGTCGACCAGGAAATTTTCATTTTCAAGGGTACTGTAAATGAGAATATCACCATGTGGAATAATACCATTCCCACCCCCGATATTATCCAGTCGACAAGGGATGCATGCATTCACGACATTATCTCATCCAGGCCGGGCGGATATAACGGGATCCTGATCAATGCAGGGAATAACCTGAGCGGTGGTCAGAGGCAACGTATCGAGATTGCGAGGGCTCTCGTGGTGAATCCGACCATCCTGGTTATGGACGAGGCAACAAGCGCCCTGGATGCCAATACCGAGAAGATCATCGACAACAACATCCGCCGGCGCGGATGCACGACCCTGATCATCGCACACCGGCTCAGCACCATCCGCGACTGTGACGAGATCATAGTCCTGGACCGGGGAAAAGTGGTTCAGCGTGGCACTCACGATGAAATGATCAAAGATCAGCAAGGGCTTTATTTCAAACTCGTAAATCTCAACTGATATGGACCCACAGGATATTACCTCATATTATACCCAGACCGTCCAGCTTTCCGGCAACAAGGTTCTTGCCCTTTTGAGTGAGAAAATGCAGGCCTGGTATCTTGAAGAAGGGGATGCTGATATTTTTTATGTCGAAAACCTGCCTTCGGGTCCCGGCCGCAGGCTTTTCCTTTTCAGGATTTCGTCACCCTTCCTCATCCCTGCGTTCAGCAGCAATGATGCATTCTCAATAGTGATCAGCGCGCTTCTTCCATGCAAAGTCGGCATCTTGGGAGAGGAATCCCTGTCAGGGCTTTTTGCCGGCAAACCCGATTATTCCACTTATCTGACCGAACTCTGGTTCCTCAGGTTAAGCAGCGCTCTGAACCATTTCGGCGCAATGCCCCTGCTTAACGGAATAAGTTGCGAGAAGGGATTCGTTGCCGAACCTTCGAAGAATTACGGAGCCGCGAACTCCATGGAAGTACTTTGGATCAGATCGTCGGGCCTCAAACCGGTCTATTTCAATTTCCTGGACCCTGGTCCTGACAGCCTCCCCCTGCTGCCTGTCACTTCCAACCTCTGGCTGAGCCTGGGTTCGGCCTTGCCGAAAGATGTCCTGGGAACCAGGGATGTCATTACGGATCCTGGGTTTTTAACATCACTGTTCGGATTCAACAGCATGGTCATACCCGTGCTTAAAAAACTGTATGCCGAAAACAGCAAAACGGAGCTAACGCATGTCAAGGATACTTACGCATTCAGGCATAACGCAATCTTTGGCGCCATTACCAGGTTCAAAACTATCATCTCCGGAAAATCAACAGACACTCTTTTTACAGCAGGGGACAGGGAATCCGGCCCTTTGGCTTCGGTCACACCGAACATGCTTCTGCTCCAGACCTGCCAGCTGGTAGGGAAAACCGAACGTATTGAGTTCGTCGATCCCGGTAACCGCGTCAGCGGGAAGCATGATTTTGTCTGGAACATCCTCAGGGCCTCCAATATCAGGTCAAGGCAGGTAGCGCTTGAGCCGGACTGGTGGACCAATAATGCAGGCTCCATGCTGGGTTTCCTGAAAGCCGACCATACCCCTGTAGGCCTTGTTGCGAAAGGCAATACAGGATACTGGATGATAGACCTTAAGAACAGGACGAAAGAATTAGTAAATGCACAAGTGAGCAGCCGGCTCGAAAGCAGGGCAACCAGTTTTTTCACCCCCTTCCCTAAAGGAAAGCTGGTGGGGAAGGACCTTGTTAAGTTTGCCCTGCAGTTCACCTATCGTGACATCGCCAGTTTCCTCATCATCGGAGTTATCGGCGCCCTTCTGGCCCTTGTCATTCCGGTTGTGGGAGGATATGTGTTCAACACAGTAATCCCCGGGGGAAACACCAGGGAACTCTGGCAGATAGGGGCCATAATGGTCATTTGCGTAATCACCATTGGCCTCTTGAATTTTGCAAAATCCATAGCAGTGTTAAGGATGGCAGGAAAAGCCGGGTACAAGCTGCAGTCGGCCCTCTGGGACAGGATACTTTCCCTGAAAGTGGATTTCTTCAGGAATTACAGTCCCGGCAACCTTGCCGAAAGGAGCATGGGCATCGAAAGGATACGCGATACCCTGTCCACCACGGTGCTGGGCGCCATCATTTCAGGCATCTTCTCGGTGTTCTACCTGGCCCTACTGTTCTTTTACGACCTGAAACTTGCATTGCTTGCACTGGTCCTGGGTCTTGTTGTGGCAGGGTTTACCCTCACAATCAGCCTGCTGGCATACAAACACGTCGTCTTCATGCGCAGGATGGATGCGATGATCTCGGGTTTCCTGCTGATGGCTATCCGGGGCATCAATAAGATAAGGGTTACAGGCAGCAAGGAAAAGGTCTTTTCGCTTTGGGGTGAAAGGTATTCCCAGCAGAAAGACCATTATCGCCAGAAACGCAACCTCCTGATGGTAGCCAGCATTTTCACGGTCACTTTCCCCGTAATGGCTTCCATGTTTATATTTATAAGGGTTTACAATATCTTTACCTCAGGCCTGCCGGGCTTCGGCATTGGTGACTTTGTAGCTTTCAACAGCGCCTACCTGAGTTTTCAGGGGGCACTCATACAAACTTTCATGGTGACTGTCCCGTTGCTGAACATTAAGCCTACCTACCAGCTCTTCCAGCCTATACTTGAAGCTGAAACGGAAGACATGAACGAGAAGCTGGATCCGGGTGAACTTACCGGGGGCATAGAGATTTCGAACCTGAGTTTCAGGTATGCCGATGCTCCTGACTGGAGCCTCAAAGACATTACTCTTAATATTCATCCCGGCCAGTTTGTCGCGCTCACAGGGAGTTCGGGGTCAGGCAAATCAACTCTTATCAGGCTTCTCCTGGGCTTTGAATATTATGATGTTGGCAGCATACTGTTTGACAAGAAAGAACTTAAGGGACTTGACATCCGGAATGTGAGGGACCAGCTGGGAGTGGTACTTCAGAATTCCAAGATCATGCAGGGTACTGTACTGTATAATATCACAGGCTCTTCGTCTTACACAGAGGAGGAAGCCTGGAATGCTGCGGAAATGGCCGGCTGTGCCAGGGAAATTGAAGCACTTCCGAATAAAATGTACACCATACTTCCACCGGGGGGTGACATCCTTTCTGGCGGCCAGCAACAAAGGATCATTATAGCCCGGGCGCTCATCAGGAACCCTAGGATATTGATCTTCGACGAGGCGACATCCGCCCTCGACAATGAAACCCAGCAGATTGTCAGCTCGAGCATTGACAAACTGAACGCAACAAGGATAGTGATTGCGCACCGCCTCAGCACCATCATCCATGCCGACAGGATCTTTGTTTTGGATAAAGGCCGGCTCATTGAGGAAGGGAATTATACAGAGCTGGTAGCAAAGAACGGGTTCTTTGCCGAACTCACCAGGAGACAGCTTGCCTGAGAGACAAATGAAAATAGAAAAGGGGAAGGTATAGAAATAACAATGCAACCGAGATGAAAAAGACCATGTTCCTCCTTGCCCTGCTTGCTGCAGGCATCATGCCTGCTGCGGGGCAGGAGGCTTTTAATTATGATTCACTGTCGATGCTGCGCCTTTTGGAATACGGCCTGCAGGCTAACTTTGACATCCGAATAAAAAGACAAATAGTAGGGGAAAGCCAGGGCCAGAAACAGAGCATGAAAGGTGCTTTCAACCCATCGCTGACCCTTACGGGTTACGGATATTACGGAACCGACCCAACCGTGACCTTTCTCAATTCCTATTACCTCAACGGACAGTTCCTCCTGCCGACACGTTTCGGGGCCAAATTCTATACAGGTTTCAAGCTGTCGACCATGACCCAGATCATCTCAGGGGTCCCCGATTTTTATCCAAGCACCAATATGGCAATTAACGCATCGGGCATGTGGGCCGGGGTCAATATGCCTCTTCTGCGTGACTTTGGAAGGTATAATACCAACAATGTAAATTACCAGACAAGCATTATTATGAACCAGGCCCAGGACGTAGCGTTCTCTGATGAGGTATGCGTTTTTATAAGGAATACGCTCAATTCCTATTACGCCGTTTACCAGCGCCTTAAAATTTACAAGATCCTCGGTGATGCTGAAAAAGACGCCCAGGAATATTTGCGAGATATAGGGTACATGATTGATGCCGAACAGATACCCAAATCGGAGATATACCGTGCAAAAGCATACGAGTCGAATATTAACCAGCAGTTCGCCGAGTCGAAGAACATGATCCATAATTCCCTGTATGACCTGGTCACGAGTTTAGGAGGGAAAGCTACGCTCAAACACAGGGGGTACCCGGTAATACTGGATTCCCTGCCCGATCCGGCCGAGTTCCCCTGGGGACCTTATGCCGCATATGTCTTCAAGAACACCGACACCCTGGTAGCAAAGACCCATTACCTCAAGAGCCAGGAACTTGCCACGACCGCCAGCATGATCCAGATGAAGGCAGCCAGGTATAACAAACGCAATGAACTCGACCTCGATCTCCGCTATTATTATTTCGGGACCACCGCATACCAGCCCTTTTCTGATTTCAGCCAGACTTTTTCAAGCGGTAGCCCCGGCTCATCTGTCAATCTTACTCTCTCTTACAAGCTGCCATTCTCAAATGATCAGCAAAAAGGTGATTATGTGAGCAAACTTTCGGCATATGAACTGAATAAGACCCAGCTTGAAAAGGTGAGGTTCGATGCAAAGATGCAGGTTTACCAGCTGCTGAGCGACCTGGGGAACCTGATCAGCCTGTATAAGAAACAGATTGAACTGGTTTCACTGGAGAAAAAAACTTTTGAAAATGAAGCCCAGAAGTTCAAAATGGGAAACTCCACCCAGATCAATGTGATCAATACCTACATGGATTATAACACATCGCTGCTGAACCAGGAAAACGGCAGGCAGGCGATACTTTCAAAGGTGATCCTTCTTAAATACCTGATCGGTGAATTCCCCACTACCCCGGAACTGCTGTTAAAATACAATCCCTGGGACTTTTCGGTAAAATAAATTTAAACGGGAAGCAGAGGTTGTAAACAGTGAACAGATTCACACCCATACATGAGGAAATTTTTTCAATTGCGGCGACAAAGCCTGCTGATGCTGCAGTTATTCAGGGCGGGGAGATCCTGACATACGGGGACCTTGAATCCTTTTCATCGACCCTTGCCGCCTTGCTCCGGGACCTTGGGTCGGGCCCTGGTAAATGCGTGGGAATTTACCTGGAACCCTCACTGCGGATGGCAGTCTGCCTTTTGGCTGTCCTGAAGTCGGGAGCAGCCTATATCCCTGTTTCACCAGCTTTCCCGGCGGAAAGGATAAAATTTATCCTTGACGATGCAGGAGCCTGCCTGCTTATTTCAGATCCTTTGCTTCCGCAGCCTTACGGACTGGAAAAAACGAAAATTTTCTTTCCCGACTGGGACCTTGTAACAGATCCTCAAAGGCAGAGAAAGTGCGAAGCCCTTCACCCTGAACCCGCTGACCTTGCCTACATTCTTTATACTTCAGGATCCACGGGCAATCCCAAAGGCGTAATGATAGAACACCGGAACCTGTCCTATTACGTTCACTGGTTCTGCGAAAAGGTCATGCCCCAAACCCGCGTCGCATTGCCTCTTACTTCCTCTTTTATTTTTGCGGCAGCAGTTACCCAGTTCTATTCCACCCTTCTCGACGGGAGGGCCCTGCACATCCTGGATCCCATGCTCATCAGGCAGCCTGCTGCATTAATGGAATGGTACACTCATCATCCCGGTCACGGCATCTACTGTGTTCCGACATTATGGTCGGGGATCCTCGGTTTTTTAAGGTCTGCGGATGGCCGTGTACCCGGTCTCACTCCGCCTCCCGTTGTATATCTTTCGGGGGAGGCCGTTCCCGATGAAATGATTGAAACGACCTTCGAAAGCCTTCCGCAGTCACAATTATGGAACCTGTACGGCCCAACCGAGGCCACGGCCAATATAACAGCCTGCAGGCTGTACCCGGGAGACAAATCGCATATCGGGAACCCCCTCGACGGCACCAGGGTGTTTATAGTGGATGAGAACCTTGAACCTGTAAAACAGGGGGAAATTGGGGAACTCCTTGCCTCAGGGGAAGGAATTGCAAGGGGATATGTCAATCTTCCTGAACTTACAGCCTCCACATTCATTTACCGGGGAATGAACGGGGAAGAGAACCTGAAGCTATACAGGTCGGGCGACCTGGTGAGGGAGGAAGCTCCGGGCAAACTGAAATTTATCGGCCGTAAGGACCAGCAGGTCAAGATCCGGGGATACCGGGTCGAACTGTCCGAGATCGAGCATGCCCTTTCAGCTGTTCCTTCAGTAAAACATGCAGCAGTCAGGGCTCTTGAAAACGGAGGTGAATCGAAAACACTGGTCGCCTGGCTCATGTTCCGCGAGAACGGGTCGATGAGCATTCCCCAGCTGCGTTCCATCCTGGGAAGGACCCTGCCCGATTTCATGCTTCCCGAAAGGTTTATCATCCTTGACCGTTTTCCCCTTCTCCCGAACGGGAAAACCGACCGCAGGTCACTTCCCCTGCCCGGATCGGAAAGACCTGAATTGGGCTATCCTGCAGCCGTTGCTGTCTCGGCCGGGGAAAAGGCCATGGTAAGGATATGGGAAGAGGTCCTTGGCATGGAAGGGATAGGGACGGATGACAATTTTTTCGATCTCGGGGGAAATTCACTTAAAGCCAACGCCCTGTCAATAGAGACCAGGTTGAGGATGGAAGGACAGGTTTCACTCAGGGATATATTCGAGAACCCTACGCCTGCGGGGCTGCTGCGGATTGCAGTTGCCCGGAAGGGAACCGTTGAGGAGAATAAGGTAATACCGGCTTTGGAAAGCCCTGTATCTGATATAAGGGAACGGTCAGTGAAAGATGCTTCAGAAAACCAGAAGGCACTTTGGTTCCTGCAGCATGCCGAACCCCAATTATGCGCTTACAATATCTTTTATTCCGTTTGCCTTGACGGACCGCTTGATGTGAATCACCTGGGCGGGGCGCTGGAGAGGATCCTCGAAGTCAACCCGGGCCTAACCTCTGCTTTTCTTCCCGGTGCCGATTCACCTGTTGAGAAATCCATCCCCGGGCAGGGAAATAGTACCCGGGAGATTATGACAGTCATAACAGGCCAGTCAGTTAGCCGGGAAGATGCCCTGGGGCTGGCCAGGCTGGAAGCCTCAAAACCGTTTGAACTCGGTAAAGGCAGTCCCTTCAGATTTATCCTTTACAGCACAGGACATGACTCTCATATATTGGCTGTGATTATTCACCACATTGTCTTTGACGGCCTGTCGTTCGGCAACTTTCTCCTGCAGCTCAGGGATTTTTATGATGAGGCGAAAGCCGGCTTACGCCCGGCAGGATCGCGCCGCATGGACAGGATCAGCAGCTTTGCCGCAGAAGAAAGGGCCTACCTTGAAAGCGCAGCTTACCAGTCCGACAGGGCATACTGGAAAAACCTTCTCGGCGGGGTTTCCACATTTTACGAGCTTCCAACCGATTTCGTGCGTCCTGAAGGAATGTCACAGGCTGGCGGGCAGGTCAGGACGAAGATTGACCCGGCGTTGATGGAACGATTAAAAGCCTTCAGCGACAGTTCGGGGGCCAGCATGTTCATGACCTGCCTGGCGGCATTCTCGGTCCTTCTCTACAGGCATTCAGGGCGCCTCGATTTCCTTATTGCCACTCCCGTGGCGAACAGGAACAGCAGGGATTTACTGGGTTCTTTGGGGTATTATGTCAATACCATGCTGTTCAGGACAGGTATAGACCCTGCCCTGCCCTTCGCTGGCTGGCTTGGCAGGCTTAAGGAGCAAACCCTTGAAAGCCTTTCGCACTCCCGCTTTCCCCTCAATCACCTTACAGGCCTTATCCTCACCGACAGGATACCCGGTATCAATCCTTTCTTTCAGGTCATGTTCGCCTACCACGAAACAGCATGGGATTTCATTGCATCAGGTCCCCTGAAAATCAAAGGCAGGGAGGAATTTAACGGGTTCTCAAAATTCGACCTCTATACTGAATTTTTCTGCAGCCCGTCGGAAACGCAACTTGTCTTCACTTATTCAGCCGCACTTTACCGCCGGGAGACCATGGAAGCGCTTGCCGCTCACCTGGTACAGATTTTATCCTCGGTATGCGGGGCTCCCGGGGATCCCTTGTATGGACTCAGCATGATGTCTAGGTCAGAGTACGAAAAAGTGGTTTATGGCTGGAACAATACCCTGCACCCACTGCCCCCGGGAAAAACATTGCCGGGGATGATCCTGGAGCAGGTCTGCCTCACACCCGGCAATACAGCCCTTGTTTCGAGGACCACCAGCTATACGTACAGTGAAATGGGTGAAAAAGCCTCCATGCTTGCCGATGCCCTGAGGAAGCTTGGAATTAAAAAATCGGATCCCGTGGGGATACATCTTGAGAACTCACCCGACATGGTCCTTTGCATCCTGGCCGTATTCCTGGCAGGAGCCGTATACATACCCCTGGATCCTTATTATCCCGAAGAGCGCCTGCGCTATGTAATTGAAAAGACCGGCACGAAACTCCTGGTCACCGATGAAGAAAGGAGAGACGGGAGGGAACACTTCCCGGCAAGGCTTGTGTCGCCCGGCGAACTCATGAATTTATCGGCTCCCGGCGGGGAGCCCAATTGCAGATGCAATGCGCAGGATGTTGCCTACATCATGTTCACCTCGGGCTCCACGGGAAATCCAAAAGGTGTAGTAATCAGGCATGACAGCCTTCTCAACTTCCTTCTCTGGATGAAAGACGAACTGGCATTTGGCCCGGGCGATTCGTTTCTTTCCACGACATCGATCAATTTCGACATTTCGTTCCTGGAGCTGTTCACGCCCCTTATCAGCGGAGCCAGGCTGGTGATTGAAAAAAGGAGCGAGCTGCAGGCGCCCGAGAAAGTAGAAGCCATATTGAACGGGATGAAGGTGAATACGGTGCAGTTCGTCCCCTCGGGATGGAAAGCCCTTTGCGATGCGGGGGTGCCTTCCAGGGTCAAATCTCTTAAAACAATGATATCCGGCGGGGAGAAGCTCTCAAAGAACCTGCAGGAACAACTCTTTGCCCAGTCGGCTGCATCCCTGCTAAATCTTTACGGCCCTACCGAAGCCACGGTATACATGGCTTTCTGGCGTTGTGTAAGGGACAGCAGGCTTAGGATGGTTCCCATCGGGAGGCCTATATACAACGCAGCATTTTATATCCTTGACGGAGAGCTGAAGCCGGTCCCGGTGGGAGTGACAGGAGAAGCCTGGCTTGGGGGCAACATTCTTGCCGAAGGGTATTTTGATGATGATCTGCAGACGGCATCCCGTTTCCTGCCCGATCCTTTTTCAGGGGTGCCCGGGGCGAAGATGTACAGGGCAGGGGATCTTTGCCGTTTCCTTGCCGACGGAGCCATCGAGTTTCTCGGGCGCATCGACCACCAGGTCAAGGTCAGGGGTTTCAGGATAGAACCGGGTGAGGTCGAATCGACCATACTTCGTTTCAAAGGAGTTTCCAGGGCTATTGTCCATGCACAGGAGCATGGGGAGGATGACATCCGCCTTACAGCCTTCCTTGTGCCTTCAGGCCCTGAAGGAGTCGATGAATACGCACTCAGGGAGTTCCTGAGGCTGCATTTGCCTGCATATATGATACCCGGCCATTTCATTACGGCTCCCGCAATCCCGGCACTTCCCAACGGGAAAACTGATTACAAGTCGCTTCTGAAGATGAGGCCGGCAGCCCCTGTGCTCCCAAAGTTCATCAGGGAAAAGATGAATGAAACGGAGGAACAGCTCAAGAACATATGGAAAGATCTCCTGGGGCACGAATCCTTTACGGTGACCGACAATTTTTTTGAAGTCGGCGGGCACTCCCTTCTGCTGGTAAGGATGAAAGACCAGATTGCCGAAAAGATGAAAGAGGAAGTGAGCATTGTCGATCTGTTTCATTATCCTACCATCAGGAGCATCTCTGTTTTCCTTAGGAAGGAGATTAAAGGCCACGACCATTCCGACATTGAAAGAAGGGTGGCATCAAGGAATAAAAGTATCAGGCAACAAGTAAGCAAACGATTATTTCGCGGTAATAATGAACACTAATATGAGCACGATGAGCGAAAGCGGATCAAATAATATGGAAGGCAAAATAGCTATCATTGGAATGGACTGCCGTTTGCCGGGAGCCGGTAATGTTGGTGAATACTGGAAGAACCTGGTCAACGGGCTGGAAACCCTGAGCACTTTTACCGACGAGGAACTGATCGCATCGGGAGTAGATCCTGCGGTGTTCCGGCAGCCGAACTACATCAGGAACCGCGGGATCATCGGCGGTGCCGAGTTTTTTGATGCTGAATTTTTCGGCTTCACCCCCCGCGACGCCGAATTGCTGGATCCCCAGCAGAGGATATTTCTCGAATGCGCATGGCATGCGCTGGAAGACGCAGGGGTTGATCCGTATAATACCCGGGAAAGGATAGGTGTTTTCGGAGGCACGGGCACCCCGCTTCATCTTATTGAGACCATGGAGAACCCCTGGGTTAGGAAGAACGCCAGCGGTGCTTCTATTGTAACCAGCAACGACAAGGACTATGTGACGACGAGAGTGTCGTACAAACTCAATCTCACCGGGCCCAGCGTGAACGTGCAGAGCGCGTGTTCGACTTCGCTGGTGGCCGTGGTCACGGGGATCAACAGCCTCATCAGTTACCAGAGCGACCTGATCATTGCCGGCGGGGCAACCATTGAACTACCCGAAAGGCATGGCTATTTATACCAGGCAGGCGGAATGGAATCGGCCGACGGCCATTGCAGGACATTCGACAAGGATGCCAACGGCACTGTCTTCAGCAGGGGCTGCGGAGTGGTGGTCCTGAAACGACTGGAAGATGCAGTGAGGGACAGGAATAATATTTATGCCGTCATCCTGGGGGGTGCCATCAACAATGACGGGAATAAAAAAGCGGGATTCACGGCTCCCTCCGTTGAGGGACAGGTGGAGGTGATCACCGAAGCCCTGGCCATTTCGGATGTGTCGGCCGACACTATCACCTATGTGGAAGCCCATGGGACGGCCACGCCTGTGGGAGATCCCATCGAAGTCACTTCTCTTTCGGAATCGTTCAGGAAGCATTCCCGGCGCAAGCAATACTGTGCCATTGGTTCCGTGAAGTCCAACATAGGCCATACCGATATCGCCTCCGGGGCGGCAAGCCTGATCAAAACGGCCCTTTGCCTTAAAAATCGAAAGATACCGGCCAGCCTGCATTTTAATGAACCAAACCCGAAGATCGATTTCCCCAACAGCCCTTTCTTTGTAAATACAGAGTTAAGGGAATGGCAGGCCGTGGACGGGACCCCTCTCAGGGCCCTGGTAAACGCTTTCGGAGTAGGAGGGACGAACGCCTGCCTGATCCTGGAAGAAGCACCGCCACCTGAACCGGTCAAAGCTGATCTTCCCTGCGACCTGCTGCTGGTCTCGGGCCGGAGCTCAAATGCCGTATCGGAAGCCCAGCGTGCGATCAGGGCTTTCCTTGAGTCGGATCCCGCAGCCGACCCTCATGCAATTGCCTTCACCTCACGTTATGGCCGCCATCATTTTCTCAACCGGGCAGCCATCCCTTTCAGGAGCAGGGAAGAATTGATTTCACAACTGGGGAGCCGCGTACCTGTCCCCATTAAAAATGACAGCCGCAAGCCTGTCGTCTTTATGTTCCCAGGCCAGGGGAACCAGTATATCCGCATGGGCCTGCCCCTGTATGAGTCCAATGAGGTCTTCAGAAACACCATTGACCAGTGCTCAGAGATCCTTAAGCAGGAACTCGGGTTCGATATCCGCACGGTCTTGTTCCCGTCCCCCTCTGATGAGCTTGACGCGGCTCAAAGGATCAATGAAACCTGGATCACCCAGCCGGCCCTGTTCTTGGTAAGCTATGCCCAGGCGAAGCTGCTGATGTCGCTCGGTATAGAACCCGACATGCTCATCGGCCACAGCGTTGGGGAATATGTTGCCGCCGCGATCTCGGGAGTGTTTTCACTGCAGGATGCCCTGAAAGCCGTTGCCAGGAGGGGCAGGCTGATCCAGGACCTGCCCGGGGGTTCCATGCTGGCCGTCCTGATGACCGAAGAACAGCTCAACCCCATTCTTCCCGAAGGCCTTGAAATAGCCGTTGTGAACAGCCCGGGATTATGCGTAGCCTCAGGGCCTGCCGAACTCATCGACCGTTTTTCGGAAGAGCTGAACAAAACCAGGACATTCAATAAAAAAATCCCTACCTCCCACGCCTTTCATTCAGCCATGATGGATCCCGTGCTGCCGGTGTTTGCTGAGTTTTTCAAACAGGTGAAGCTTTCGCCCCCGACCATCCCCATCGCTTCTACGGTGACCGGCCAGTGGATGGAGCCGGAACAGGCCACCAATCCCGATTTCTGGGTGAAGCATGTTAGGAAAACCGTCAGGTTCGGCAATGCCGCCAGGCTATGCCTGGAAGGCAAACCGGCTGTCTTCATTGAGTCGGGCCCGGGCCAGAGCCTTGAGTCGGCGGTCAAACGGCAACTCACAAAAGAAACTGAACATGCCGTGTTAAGCACCATCCCGTCGGTTGACAACAAGGCCGACGGCCTCCTCTTCCAGTATGCCGCCATCGGGCAGGTGTGGGCCTCGGGAGGACCATTAAGCTGGGAGCTCTTTGACAGGCGGGAAGGCAGGCTGGTTTCCTACCCTCTCTATCCTTATGAGCGCAAGCCATACATGATCGATTTCAGCAGGAAAGAAGGGGCAAAAATCAAATCGGAAAACAAAAAGAAGCCCGACCCTGGGCATTGGTTCTATATACCGGGATGGAAACGTACTGCCCCCGCCGGCCTCATCCCGTCCAACGGGATGGCCGATCACCGGGCAGACCGGGAGAAGGCTTGCTGGCTGCTGTTTGTTGATACAGGGGACTTATGCAATGAAGTTGCGGCTCAGCTCATAAAGGCAGGTGAAAAGATTTTTTACGTGAACAGGGGTGCCGCCTTTGAGAGGAAAGGAAATGTTTTCACAATCGATGCCGCGTTGCCGGAACATTATTCCCGCCTGGTATCAGGATTGAAGTCAGAGGGACTTGAGCCATTACATATCGTCCATGCCTGGAGTTATGGGCAGGCGCCGGGTGAAGGGCATCTTCAGCCGGAACAGTCCGGGAAGATCGCCCTTGATCATTTTTACGGCCCCATGTACCTGGAGCAGGCCCTCATCGGTGGCGGACTTGTCAAGGATGTGTTCCTTCTGTTCGTTACAAGCCATCTTTATGATGTAACAGGTGAAGATGTCGTTGCCCCTGAAAAGGCCCTTCTTGCAGGACCCGCGAAGGTCATAGGGCAGGAGCACCCGGGCATCATCAGCAGGCTGGCCGACCTCCCTCCCCCGGGCGGCAGGGAAAGCACTGCAGAACTAGCCAAAGCCGTGATAGACGAATGCCGGCTCCCGGCCGATGAAACCATCGTCGCATACAGGAACGGGATCAGGTGGACTGAAGACTACTGTATGTTCACTCCTCCGGAAGAAGGGAAGGCGGGGATGAACCTCGTTGAAAACGGGGTTTACCTGGTTACAGGCGGTGTGAGCGGAGTCGGGATGGAACTTGCAAAATATATCGCAGGTACTGTGAAGTGCACCCTGGTGCTCACCCACCGTTCACCGCTCCCTCCAAGGAGCATGTGGGAGAAGATATCAGGCTCCGATGCTGATGATACCACCTCGGCAAGGATAAGGAACATACTGGCACTGGAATCCCAGGGCGCAAACGTAGTCCTGGGTTGCTTCGATGCAGCTGATGAAAAGTCAAGCAGGGCGCTTGTAGAGGAAGTTGAAAAAAAATACGGAGCCGTAAAAGGGGTCCTTCATTCGGCAGGCATGCCGGGGGCGGGGGTTATCGCATTAAAGGATAAGGAACAGGCCGACCTTGTATTGAAATCAAAACTGGATGGAACTCTCATCCTTCATGATATCTTCAGGGAGAGGAAACTGGATTTCTTTTTCCTGTTTTCTTCCGTATCGGCTATTTTCGGGGAAGCCGCAAGAATAGATTACACTGCAGCCAACTCCTTCATGGATTCCTTTGCCCAATACAGGAAAAAGACAAACGGCGACGGTACCGTCTCCATCAACTGGGGGCAATGGGGTGTGATCGGTATGGCCGCCAACTGGGAAAAGGTGAAGGCTGAGAAGAAACAGCAGCTTCAATCGGGCATAGGCTTTTCCTCCAAAGAACCAAGGAACGGGATAAGGATTGAGTTCCAGTCGGAAGAAAACGGGCAGGAAACCTGGAAGGTAGATCTTGACCCGGAAACGGACTGGGTGCTTGGTTCGCACCGTTTATCGGGGAAGCCTGCCTTCATTGGGATCTCCACTCTAGAGATCCTTCACCTTTACTGTAAAGCAAAACTCCCTTCGGCACACGTGGAGATACCGACTCTGTCGTTTGTCACCCCGCTGATCTATGAACCCGGTGTGAAACGAAAGATACGCCTCCTTGTAAAGCCTTCGGGCGATGCACTTGCCTTCAGGATCAGCAGTACGGAAGATAAGATTAAACAGGGCCGTGAGATGTGGATGGACCATGTGAAAGGTGAATTCCTGCTCTCGACTGAACTGCCATCCGCAGTCCTTGATATAAATGAACTTAAAGCAAGGATAGGTTTGCAGAAAGACGAAGGCTCCCATTTCCTAGAATTGATCGATGACGAAGGCAGGCCGGTACTGAAGTACGACGAGCGATGGGACTGCAAAAGGAACAATTATCATAACGGGAAAGAATTCCTTATCGAGATCGGGCTCAGGGAGGAGTTTCACCACGACCTGGAACATTTCTCCTTTCACCCGGCTATGATAGATGTAGCCACCTCCTGCTCAATTCCCCTGGTCAATCCGGCACTTTCCCTCCCATTCTCCTACCGCGACATCAGGGCTTACCGCCCGTTGCCGGCTCATTTCTGGTGCCATTCGGTACTCGATGGGAACTGGAAAAAAGAAGATGAGGAAATGAAATTCCGCATCGGGCTGTACGATACTGAAGGAAGACTGCTGGCATCCATTGCACAGGTCTCCTTCAAACTGCTTGTGAAGAATGCCGGAAAGGCAAGCCAGGAAACCAGACCTGAAAATGAAACCAGGCCTCCGGCCGATCTCAGCGCTTATGCAGGCAAGAACGACATACTTCCTGAAGAAGGGGTGGATGTGTTCAGGCGCCTTCTTGCCTTTACCGGCTTCCCCCAGGTTGTGATCAACACCACCGACCTGGTCCAGGACATCCTCGAAGAAAGGCCTTCATACAAAAAGAAAGAAAAAAAGGAAAAAGAAGAAGTGAAACAGGAAAGCGGCTCCACTTATGAACGCCCGCAGCTTTCCACTCCATACGAGGCGCCTTCCAATGAAGTGGAGACGGCGGTTTCCGCCATCTGGCAGGGGATACTCGGCATTGACAAGATCGGTGTCAATGACACTTTCATGGAACTCGGGGGCAATTCGCTCCTGGCCATTCAGACCATTTCCAATGTCGCCGATGAATTCGACCTGGAACTTCAGCCGGCCGTGTTTTTCGAAAACCCCACGGTCAGGGGGCTTTCAAACAGGATAGTGGAGATGATCATTGCCATGAAAGGCGCCGACGAACTAGAAGCCATGTTAAACGACATTGAAAATGAATCATGACGATCTACTGAAAAAGATTGCCGGGCTGAGCCCGGTCCAGAAGGAAGCCCTGCTGAAAAAGCTGGGGATTTCTTCAATTAAATCCTCTGCGGATGAGTGCGCGGGTGAGAAGGAAAAGCTTCCCGGCTGTGCTTGTTTTGCCTGCGATTTCGGATTGCCCGGATCGCTGAACATCAGTTTCAGGGAAGCCGCAACCGGGCCCCCGCCTCCGGGTTATGTCCAGGTTAAAGCAAAGGCCGCCAGCCTGAACTACCGCGACCTGATGATCGCCATGGGGCATTACCCCGCTGCTCCGGGCGTGCCATCCAACATGGGTTCCGATTTTGCCGGGATTGTAACGTCAGTGGGGGAAGGAGTAAGTGAGTTCAGGGAGGGGGACGAGGTGATCGCCCTTTCGGCAGGAACATTCCTGGAAGGGGCGGTTCAGCCGGGCAGCCATTTTATAAACGTGTTCAATGTAAACCGTCTGCAGCTGGCTCCCAAGCCGAAAACCCTGGATTTTGAGCAGGCGGCAGCGATCCCCACGGTATATCTCACGGCTTTTTCGGCCTTGCTCAGGCTTGGCCGTCTCAGCGAAAATGAAACCGTTTTGATCCATACCGCCACCGGGGGCGTTGGATTGGCAGCACTGGGGATTGCCCGCTGGAAAAAAGCAGTGGTCTATGCGACGGCAGGCACCCCCGAAAAAAGGGATTTTCTTAAAAGCAAAGGGATTGCCGAACCCATGGATTCCCGTTCTGAAGCTTTTGCCGGCAGGATCATGGAACTTACAGGGGGCCGGGGAGTGGATATTGTCATGAACACCCTCTCGGGAAATGCCATGATGAAAGGCCTTGAAATACTTTCACCATTCGGGCGCTTCATCCAGATCGATAAAAAAGATATTGCTATGAACACCCCCCTGCCCATGGGCTTGTTCAGGAAGGGGATAACGTTCAGCGCACTTGACATATCACTTTATCTTCTGCAACCCGCCATGCTCAGGGAGCAGATGCATGAGATCATTACGCTGCACGATGAGAAAATATTCGAACCGCTGCCGCTTCAGGCATGGCCCGTAAGCCGACTGAAAGAGGCTCTAACCGTAATGTCGCGTTCGAAACATATCGGTAAACTCATACTTACCTATCCTTAGGAAAAAGCCATGGCGAACGACGAACGCCCCTTGAACGAACGCCTCTCAGGTCTGAGCCCTGCACAGCTCAAAGCTCTGCTCAGGAAAGGTATTGAGGGCTCCGCCCCAAGGCCCGGAAAGCCCGGGCTTATGCCGCGCATGCCCGGGGGCACATACCCTCTCTCAAAAGCCCAGGAGAGGATGTGGTTCCTGAACATGCTCTCGGGAGGAGAGGCAATTTACAATAACCCTGCTGCCTTGCGTGTCAAAGGCTTATCCCCCCTGAATATTTCCACCCTCACCGCCAGCCTTGAAATGCTGATGGCCAGGCACGAAATCCTCAGGACCACCTTCATGATTGAAAACGGTTCACCGGTCCAGGTTATCCACCCCGAAGGCAAAGCCTTCATCCGGTACGTCGATCTTCGCGGGATGCCATCAGCAGAAAGGGAAAAAAAGGCAACGGAAGAAGCGCTTGCACACGGAAAAACATTCATCCCCCTCGACAGCCTGCCGCTGTTGCGTTTTACGGTGCTGCATCTGCAGGACCTTGAATACATGCTGCTCATCAACCCCCACCACATCATTTCCGACGGATGGTCGAACGCCCTGTTCGCGAAGGAACTCAGCATGACTTATGCCAGCCTTGAATCCGGTGAAGCACCACCCTTTCCCGTGCCGGAATACCAATACGTCGATTTTGTAAAATGGGAGAAGGAATGGATGGCCTCCGAAGCAAGCAGGGGGCAGATGGATTTCTGGAAGGCCCAGCTTTCCGGCCTGCCGGAGCCTCTGAAGCTTCCGCTTGACTTTCCCCGCCCCCCGGTCATGAGCTACAGGGGAAGCAGGGAGTTCAGCCTCATCGGCAGCGTGGAAGCCGACCTGCTCAGGAATTTCTGCCAGAAGAACAATATCACGATGTTTCACCTGCTTTTCGGGGCGTTCTCATTGCTGATGTCAAAATACAGCGGACAAGATGATATCATCTTGGGCATGCCCGTGGCCAGGCGAAACCAGCTCTGGTTCCAGAATGCCATGGGCCTGTTCATCAACACCCTTCCGCTGAGGGTCAGGATAGATGAAACCATCCCTGCAATGGAATTCCTGCAATACATCAAATCCTATTCCCAGCAGGCCATGCTGAGGCAGGAGCTTCCCTTTGAGAAGCTGATCGAAGAAGTTAACCCTGACCGCAACCTGGGCAGCAACCCGGTGTTCCAGGTCCATTTCGTCTACCAGAACATCCCTTCCCTATACAGTGTGAAGGGGATGGAGGTTAAGCCTGAGAATATCGACTATTCCTTCTCGAAGTTTGACCTGAACTTCTGGGTCGAGGAGGCCAACCGGGAATTGATACTGTCGGCTACATATCCTTCCGACATTTTCCTGCCGGAGACCGTATCGCAGATCATAAGCAATTACTGGCGGCTGCTTGGATCCATTACTTCCGCCCCGGGAGAATGCTGCGGGAAGCTAAGTGTTTTCCACGAAGACCAGCTTTCGTCCTTTGAAGGCCCGCACAGGGATTTCGGCTTCAGCGGGGGCAATCCCTGGCTCACGGCTTTTGATTCATGCGTAAAGAAATTCCCGGGGAACATGGCTGTAAGGGATGTTTCAGGATCCCTGACCTATGCCGGGCTTGATGAGGAATCCGGTCTTCTGGCCCATCAGCTCAGGGAAGCAGGTGTAAGGAAGGGTGACCTTGTAGGGCTGCTCATGCCCCGAGACCTTTCCCTGGTGACAGCCATCATCTCCATATTCAAATGCGGGGCTGCCTACGTCCCCATGGATTCCGCATTTCCGGCTGAAAGGCTGGAATTCATGGCAAGGGACGCGGGTTTAAAAGGGATACTGAAGAAGGATGGTTTCCAGCGGCGTAAATATCTTCCGGAAACACGGGCCATCCTGCGCCCTGATGACCTGGCTTATCTCATTTATACTTCGGGCACCACGGGGGTCCCTAAAGGCGTTTGCGTGGGCAATGAACAGCTCTATAATTACTCCATGGCGGTATGGGAAAGAATGAAACTCGGTCCGGGAGATTCCTGCGCCACCATTTCTTCCATCGCCTTCGACCTGGGCAACACTTCCATTTTCCCGCCCCTGCTTCATGGAGCCGGGGTCGTGGTAGTGCCCGAAGAATATTCCACTGATGCTTCCCTGCTTGCAGGCTGGTTTGCAGTACATCCCGTCGACTGCCTCAAGATCGTTCCTTCTCATCTTTTAAGTTTGCTTTCTTCATTGAAGGCGGATGACATCCTCCCGAAAAAACTTCTGGTTACCGGCGGTGAGAAATGCACAGATTCTCTTGCCGCCAGGGTAAGGTCCCTTTCTCCGGCACTGAGGATCATCAACCATTACGGCCCCACCGAGGCAACCGTGGGAGCACTTACCTGGGAGCTGCCTTCCGGGACTGCGCCTGCATCTCCGGCAAACAGGGATGCTTTCCCCATAGGCTTTCCACTACCCAATACCAGGGTATATATCACAGACCGCGGGATGAACCTTCTTCCCAAAGGAGCGGAAGGGGAGATCATACTGGGAGGCAGGCAGATCGCATACGGTTACCTTGACCGGCCGGATCTGAGCCGCGAGAAATTTACCGAAGACCCACGGCACCCGGGGGAGACGCTGTACCATACGGGCGACCTCGGGAAGATGGCCGGTGACGGATCTGTCATATTCCTCGGCAGGAAAGACGACCAGGTCAAAGTAAGAGGCTACAGGGTTGAAATGAGGGAGGTGGAGCAAACCATGGAACAGCATCCTTCAATCAGCAGGGCGGTCGTTGTTTTGCCTGACGGACAGGACCTGCTGAGCACCCTGAATGCTGCGGTCATACTTGCGGATGATGTTTCTTTTGACGAATCCGCCTACCGGAACTGGCTGGCACAGCGGCTGCCGTCATACATGATCCCTTCTTCGATACGTGTGGTCAGAAGCCTGCCCCTTACCCCGAACGGGAAGACCGACCTGAAGCAGCTCAGGGCCTTGTTCAGGGGGGAAGCCGGTAGCGGATCCGCATCCATGGCTCCAAGGGATATCACCGAACTAAAGCTGCTGCAGATATTCGGAGAAGTGCTGGGAAAGGGTTCTTTCGGGATCACCGATTCTTTCTTCGACCTGGGGGGGCATTCACTGCTTGCCATCCGTTTGTTTTCGGGAATAGAAAAGGAATTCGGGATCCATCTACCTCTTGCCGCCCTGTTCAGCAGGAGCAGCGTCAAAGCCCTGGCGGAGGCTGTCAGGAACGAGGGATTAACCTTGAAGGAAAGTTCGCTGGTAAACATCAGGCCGGGGGAGGGAGTGAAAAAACTGTACCTCGTGCATCCTGCGGGGGGCAATGTGCTTTGTTATTTTGAGCTGGCGAAGCAGCTCCCCGCATGGATCTCCGTTTACGGTTTGCAGGCCTCGGGACTCGCAGGAAAGACCGTCGACAGCGTGTCGGACATGGCACGTATATACCTGGAAGAAATTGGGCAGGGCGTCGAAGCAGCTGACATGATTTTCGGGGGCTGGTCCATGGGGGCGCTGGTTGCCTTTGAAATGGCCAGGCAGGTGAAACAGAACACAGGCATCAGCCCTGGCCTGATGATCATCGACCAGCTTGCTCCTTCAGATACGTCGCTCTCCATTCCAATGGAAAAAGCCGATCCGGTCAGCAGGATGCTTGCCTTTGCCGGAAAAGTGGCCCACCTCGTCGGCAAGCCGCTCGGGATCACCGAAGCCGACCTGAGAGGAAAAGATCCCATGGAACAATCAGGGGTTTTTCTCGAAACTTTTATCCGGGTTGGCCTGGTCCCTGAAGACATGAAAGTTTCACAGTTCCACGGTTACCTGGATACCATGATCCACCATAATGAGATAACATCCGAATGCAGGCCCGGTATTTTCGAAGGGCCGGCTCTCCTGCTCAGGGCCATAGACAGCCTCGAGCTGCCGGGCACTTCCAGTGATCATACAGTACGCGCCCCCGACCTGGGCTGGGGGAGATACATACCCGGGAACCTCCTTGTCAGGAACATCCCCGGGAATCATGTTTCGGTAATGGCCCGGCCCTGGGTAAAGGCTGTGGCCGGTTGCCTTGAAGAATGGCTGGGAACGGAGAACGGACATCCGCAAACAAAAAAAGAAGTATGAAATTGCCGCAGGGTTCATTCCTTTCATCGGCCCGTATCGGGACCAGTGATGAACTGCAGTTTGCAGGGATGGCAATTTTGCCCATCATGCAGGGCATGCCGGCAGGCGAGGAATTGACCGAACTCCTTCACACTGAGGAAAAGGAAAGGGCTGCCGCTTTCGCCTCGGAATCGCGCAGGACTTCCTTTATTTATGGCAGGATAGCGGCAAAGCTGGCTATTCTGGAGGTATTCCCCGAAGCTGTTGCTCAGGAGATCAATATAGTGAACGGCGCTATAGGAGAGCCTGTCATTGAATGGCCCGGGCATGAATATTCCGTTTCCGTTTCTCATTCAGAACATCATAGTGCCGGCCTGGTGTTTCCCACCGGCTTGCTGATGGGGATCGACATTGAAACGCCGGAAGAAAAGAACCGCAGCATAATACCATCCATTTTAAGCCCGGATGAAATGGAACTGGTAAAAGCTGCTAATAATTCGATTGAGTTCCTGCATCTGCTCTGGACGGCAAAAGAGGCAGCCGGAAAGGCAAACGGGTTTGGATTCAGGCTCCCGGCAGAGAAGTATGAAATTGAAACTGAAGTTTCAGTTAACCACGATGGCGTTCGCTATTTTCTGAGCCGTTTCAAACATTTAAACGGAGTGGATGCCATTACACGAAATCTCGGCGGGGCTGTTCTGTCGGTTGCTTTTCCAACTGGGCACTATTTCCAGGATCAGGTTATAAGGCTTTTAAGTATACAACCAATGGAAAAGGACCCGGTTTTTTAACCATTAAAAGGAATGTCTATGAAACTGGAAGATTTGATTAAACCGGCTTCCTCCTGCGACAGTGCGGGCATTATGCCATTACTCTTTGTAGGGCACGGCAGCCCGATGAATGCGATAGAGGACAATGTCTTCTCCCGGAAGTGGACCGAAATCGGCAAAACGCTTCCAAAGCCTAAAGCGATTTTATCCGTTTCTGCTCATTGGGAGACGAAAGGGGTGCATGTAACAGCTATGAAACATCCGAAAACCATCCATGATTTTGGGGGATTTCCAAAGGAATTATATGAAGTTGAGTATCCTGCGGAAGGAAGCCCGGAGCTGGCTTCCGAAACCGCGGATCTTCTTCGCCCTGCAGAGGTGTTGTCCGACCAAAACTGGGGGCTTGACCATGGCAGCTGGAGTGTGCTTAAACGGATGTACCCCATGGCCGATGTCCCGGTATTCCAGCTGAGCCTGGATTATTCGCGTTCCCCTGAATCGCATTACCTGCTTGCAAAGGAACTGGCGCCCCTTCGCGAAAAAGGGGTGCTGATCCTCGGAAGCGGGAACCTGGTTCATAACCTCAGGATGGTTGCATGGGACAAGCTAAACGAACCAGGGTATGGTTACGACTGGGCGCTGGAGGCCGATGGGAAAATGAAACAACTTATTCTTGCAGGCAACCATAAGGCCCTGATCGATTTTCGTTCACAGGGCAGGGCTTTCGATCTGGCCATCCCGACTCCGGAACATTTTCTACCCCTGCTGTATATCCTGGGGCTGAAGAAAGACCATGAGCAGATCGAATTCTTCAATGAGCAGGCAGTTGCTGGGTCGCTTACCATGACCTCGCTGAGGATAGGCTGAACTGAACAGTCCTTCGGGCAGGAGGTTGTTTGTATTTGCCCGGTCCGGTACATTGAGTGTATCTTACCCCTCTTATTAGGGTTTACCCTAACTCATTTATAGACCTATCCGACACCATTTTAAGAGTTTACCCTCTAGTAATTCGAATTTTTTGAAGCTACATTTGTTACTGGCGTAAAAATGTTGAATTACTCATATGATGCGTATGGTCCCTCCAACTCAGGCCATTTAAATTCAGAAAATATGAAACATAGAATTTTACTCTCTCTGCTGGTCCTGCTGAGCGGAAGCATGTTGCTGAATGCACAGGTCACAGTAAGCGGAGCACATGCTTCTTCCAATGGAACTTATACTAAGTTAAGTCTGGCTTTTACAGCTATCAACAATTACTCACAAACTGGGAATAATATTGTTATTACTATCACCAGTTCTCCAACTGCAGAAACGGGACCAGCAACCCTCAATGCTGGCGCATGGACTTCCGTGAGTATTTATCCAAAAAGTGCAGATTTATCCATCAGCGGAAATATTTCTAGCAACCCGCTTATCGATCTCAACGGAGCCGATAATGTGACTATTGATGGACGGGAAAATGCAACAGGATTCAAAGTCAGTCTTGTAATCTCCAATTCAAGCACTTCCTCAGGGAATAATACATCTACAATCAGGTTCAACAATGATGCCACTTATAACACCATCAAATACTGTAAAATCCAGGGGTCTACAACAACCGGAGACCAGGGAATACTATCCTTTAAAAATACAGCCACTACTACCGGAAACAGCAACAACACCATCGATCATAACGAAATTACCAATGCAGCAGGAAACAGGCCCCGGAACGCGCTGTTTTCCTGTGGCAAAAGTGAGGCTGTCCCGAACAGTTCAAACACTGTAAGTAACAACAATATTTATGATGTGTTAAATCTCAGCCAGAATTATACCAAAGCGATCGCCCTTTACACTTCAAATGATGCGGCTCCTAACAACAGTTATAATACGGTCTGGACGATAAGCGGAAACAGTTTTTATGAAACACAAGACATCACCACCTCTGGTTCTAACGGAGACGTTAAGCTTATCTTTGTTTGGGCCGATCAGGGCAGCGGTTTCACCATTTCAAATAATTATATAGGGGGAAGCGGCCCGCTATGCAGTGGAACATGGACCAAGGCAAACGGAAATAGCAGCTTTATTGTAATGTGGCTTAACGCCAAGCAGGCCGGATTAACGAATTCTATCCAGGGAAATACTATCAAAAATTTTAACCTTACCAATTCGGGAGCCGCTTCCTTGTCTGGAATTTACGCTAATGGTGGTGACAATAATGTTTCAAACAACTGCATTGGTGCATCTACAGGCACTGGTTCCATTATTTTGACAAATGGCTCAACCGGTGGATCGTTTGTAGGAATCAATCAAGGAGTTTATTGTTCCTCAACCTGCAGCAATAATACGATTGGATCCATTACTGTTGCAAACAGCAACTCTGCATATGCAACAAATTTTATAGGTATTGATATTGGGTCGTCCTGCGGTACAGGTTCTGCCAGTAATAACCTTATCGGAAGCACTATGACGACAAACAGCATCAATGCGACTTCTGCCTCCAATTCAAATGCACAGACGGTGATAGGAATTAGAAGTTATGGCAGTGCAACTGTTAACATCTCAAATAACAATATAGCCAATCTGACCAATGGAACCACAAATACTACAACTACGACACAAGGTTATATTTACGGAATCTATCCTTTTCAGGGAGTCAACATCATAACGGGAAACAGCATTCACGACCTGACCATTGCGAATGCGAATGATGGATCCGGTCCTGTCATTTCAACTGGCTTTCCAAACACATCGCTTTCTGTCGGAGGAATTGTTGCTCCGATATACAATGGGAATAACCAAACTATTTCAAACAACACAATTTATAACATATCCAATTCATATTCCTCTTTTACCGGACATTTAGCCGGGATATATCATTATGGACAATCCTCGGCCAGTTCTGTGAACGGCAATTTAATTTATGGGCTAAGTGTCAGTTCAAGCAGTACCTCTGCCAGTGTCCATGGAATCAAGATCGGCCAGGGTGGTACGACCTATTCAAACAACATTATTATTCTGGGAGGCAATACCACAACCAATCTGTATGGAATTTATGAATCAGGGGCTGCAAGTACGACGAGTTATATTTACTTTAATACCGTTTATCTAAGTGGTTCACCAACTTCAGGTTCCCTGAATAGCGCCTGTCTTTATAATGCGTCGACTTCCAGTACAAGGAATTTCAGGAATAATATTTTTCATAATGCTCGATCGAATAGTGGGGCTTCAGGTAAGCATTATGCAATGTATATTCAAAATACTGGTGGAGGTCTAACTTGCGACTACAATGACTACTATGTCACCGGTACAGGCGGTACGCTTGGATATTATGGGGCAGATAAATCAACATCTGTTATCGTGACCGGACAAGACACCTACAGTCTGAACCTGAATCCTTCTTTTGCGAATGCCGGAGGGAATAATGGAGTAGACTACATTCCTTCAACACCAATACCTGCCGCAACCGAAACAGGGATCATAACAGACTATGGCGGAAGTACGCGTTCGCTCTTGTCTCCTGAAATGGGTGCCTGGGAAAAGAACAATACTCTTACATGGACTGGATCTTCTTCCACTGATTGGTCCGTTGCAGGGAACTGGGACCTGGGTTCTGCACCTCTGGCCTCATCTATCGTCAGCATCCCTTCGGCTCCTGCCAATCAACCACATATTACTTCATCAGTCAGCAGTCCTGCCACGTGCAATAACCTGACCATTGCATCCGGTGCGGTATTGACGATCGATCCAGGCAAAGCCCTCACGGTCAACGGTACCCTTACGAACAGTGCAGGGAACAGCGGACTGGTAATAAAAAGTGATGTTCCCGGCACTGGCTCTCTAATACAGAGTTCGTCTTCAGTTGACGCAACAATTGAAAGGTACATCTCAGGAAGCTCAACATTAACGGCCAATATGTATCATATGGTCTCCATCCCAGTCTACTATGGCAGTCCGACTTCAAACCTTTTCCTTGGCTCCTATCTGTATAAACTGGACGCCACACAGGTCGATCCTACTAATAGTAATTACTATGGATTATGGGTCAATATGGGAACTTCGACATCAAACCCTCTTTTGTGCAACACGGGTTATATGATCTATTACCCGAATACTTCAAACACTTATACATTCACCGGCACCCTGAATACTGGTTCATATTCTCTCGCTGTCTCAAACGGGGGAACCTACACCTTCAACCTGGTCCCCAATCCTTACCCCTCAGCCATTAACTGGGGCTCTTCGGGAGGATGGGTGAAAAACAATATCGGTGCTACCGCTTATATCTGGCCTGCAGGTGCAGGGAACTATACAACAATAACAGCCAGCAGCAATTATAATATACCTGCCGGACAGTCCTTTATGGTGATGACCAGCGGATCACCCACTCTCACTGTCAACAATAGTGCTTGCGTTCACAGTACCCAGGCCTTCTATAAATCCGCTGAGGCCAGCACCTTAAAGATCTCCGCTCAATCCAATAATTACTACGACGAGACCTTTGTGGGATTTAACAGTTCGGCAAGCCCTGATTTCGATCCTCAACTCGACGGCTTCAAGCTCTGGGGGCTCAAAGATGCTCCCCAGCTATGGACCGAAAAAGGGGAATCAAGGCTGAGTGTTAACGAATTGCCTCCGCCCTCAGGGGCCCTGGTCGTTCCCCTGGACTTTAAAACGAGCTATGCGGGGCAGGTAACCCTTAATGTTACTGGTGTTGAAACTTTCGACCCTTCTCTTCCTGTAAGGCTTCAGGACCATCTCAACGGATCAATGACCGACCTGAGGCAAAACAACAGCTATGTGTTTAACCATGATACTTCAAACACTGAAAAGAGGTTCAGCCTTGTGTTCGGTTATCCCGACGGGATCAATACAAACCTTTCCAATATCGGCAAAGCTTTTATCAGCAATGGCAGGATCTACCTGGACGTTCCCACAATGCAGGGCCATCTTGCCAAAATCACCCTGTATGATATGCTGGGGCAGGTCATCCGCAGTCAGGAAAAAACAATGGACGGGATCATCAGCATTGAAGCGCCCCTTGCTCAGGGTATTTACATTGTAAGTGTTTCTTCCGGGGGCAGGAATTTTGTCACTAAAGTCGTCAACAAGTAAAACATACATTCTATGAAAAAGCAGGCATATTTCTTACTGATCGCAGTTTTCGTATGTTTAAGCATGGTCGTAACAGCCGACCCTCCTCCTCCACCGGGCGACCCAAGCACTGGAGGCGGCGGTTCCGGCGGCCCTGTTGGCGCCCCGATAGATGGAGGACTTGGCATACTGCTGGCCATGGGCGTTGCATATGGTGGGCGGAAGTATTTCCAGGCCCGGAAATCAAAGAAAAAGGAAGGGGAAGAAGCGAAAGCCACTGAAATTCCGTATGAGGTCCTTTAACTGGAAAAGCCCCGGGCACTTCAATGAAAAAAATAATCCTGTTATTCTTTCTTTTCCTGACCATTAGTTCTTTGGTTGCACCTCAGGTTAAGGTTTATAAAGGGACTTCAGCCTATAGTTCTGATATAATCTGCACGGTTGAAGATGGGAAAGTATATAAGAAAACCTCTTCCTATACCAGCGACATTCTCTGTCATGTTGCAAAAAACCGTATTTACAAAGGGACTTCCAGCTATACCAGCGATGTGATCTATACCATTACAGATGGTAAGGTTTACAAAGGGACCTCTTCCTATTCCTCGGATATAGAATTTACCATCAAAGACAGCAGGATTTATAAGGGAACTTCTTCCTATACCAGCGATATTCTGGCGACAATAAAAGACAACAAGGTATATAGCGGAACTTCTTCCTACACTTCCGACACAGAGTTCACAATCAACGGGAACCTTACCGTAGAAGAGTTTGTTGCGGTTTGGTATGCTGTAAAATACTGTTACTGACATGTCCTTGTGTTTATTCCCTGTCCTGATCTTTATCCTCAGAATTAGGCGGGAGTATCAGAATAAAATTGACCAACTGATTTATTTCCCCTTTCGAATTTTTTTATTCCATAGGATATGGATTTCGATTTTTTTTTCATCTTTGCCTGACAATACCATAGGAAAGTAGATCCGTAAATTCCTGTTAAGTAGTATGATGAGGCACCGCCAGGTGAAAAACAGCATGACAAATACAATGCAGAAATTTTAATAAGCAACCCCAAACCCTTATATTATGAAGCTCAAACATTTTCCCATCGTCTTGTTAGCAGGCTTGTTCCTGTTGTTTTCCTCCTGTAAAAAGAAGGATGACCAAACAACATCAACCACGCCTACTACGACCCTTAATGCAGCCGTCACAGGAGGCACACTGATTTACACTCATATGGAGACTTTTATGACAGCTGCCATCAAAGTTGCTGCCGACTCCGGCCATATCTTCTTTTTTCCGAATAATGACACTAATACACTAAAACTAAAATCAGCAAATGACATTCCCGGATGGACCGGCCCGGATGCCCTGGGATATTTTACCCGCTACTATACCAGTTCAGGTTATACATTCACCGAAAGGATACACGTCGGCGATACGATCGATTATTTAATTACGATGGCGTATTCAGGGGCGGATGGAAATTTTGAAATGAAAACAACAACCAAGTACATAAGGAAAACGACAGGAGGCAAAACCACATGGGACGGATACAGCATTTGGGATGTAAGTAATTTCGGAGATAATCAAATTTCCCGCTGGCAGTGGAAAATGGTATTCGCAGACTGGGATCCCGCGACATCTGCAGGAACGTATGACTGGTTCTGGGGTGTATCTGAAAACCTGGGAGGGAACACAGTGCCGTTCCATCGTTTCCAGCATATAGTTGCAACCCAGACTACACCTTCCGGCTGGTTACATTGCAATGTTATTTTTTATGATCAAGCAGGAGTCCAGGTTTGGAATTTCTCATACGATACCCCCTGGCTCCCTGTTGAAATGCCAGTGATTCCAAACTGGCCCTAGTCAGGGTTTTTGCTTGTATTTGTGCTTGAGGTGGCCAGGAATTTTTATGGTTACCTGGAATTATAATCGAAGCTGCCCCAAAAGGGTGGCTTCGTTTATTTTATGAATTTCCTTCTCGCCATTTTCTCAATTTTCTGCGTAATGACCATTATCAGAAATATCCATTAGAAATATTCTTACATTTATTGTGAGATGGTTACTTTATAACGAGCCCGTAACCGAAACAAACCAAGGATATGTTGCCTGGCAATGGCACTGCCTGTGCTGCATTTAGCGAAGGGGATTTGGCGGCAAGGTAAAAAAATGACACAGTAATATGAAGTAAATTAAGAATTATGAGGAACAGATTATTAGTAACAACTGGATTTTTGCTGATACTATCAACAGCATACTCTGAAGCAGATAAATTTAAAACCTATGAAGCAGAAACAAAAGGAATAAAAATCGAGATTAATACTAAACTTGAATTATTTCATATAATGGCTTACCTGGGTAATTCAAATCATCTGAACAATTTTGATTTCGGTTATAAATCTGATATAAACACATTCTTTGCTGGAAATAAAAATGATTATTCAGTTCAATTCATAAAAAAGGTTTTGCAGAATTATAATGCTCATTTATCAATAGATGGACAATTCTTTGATGAAAATTTTAAAAAAGATACTTCATTTTTAAAATTTCTACAATTAGATAATTTTGGATTGCTCAACACATTGGCCAATAAATCCATTATAATTGATAGTCTTAATGAAGCAGTTGAGTCATTTGCGAAAGTTAGCCAATTTGAGAAATTCATTGAAAGTCACAAGGGATATTATCAACAGAAAATTGACCAGGTAGCAAAAGAGATTTCAGGCCTTGATATGATTAATGATTTTGAGACATTTTGGGGAGCAAAAAAGGACTGCTATATTATAGTAATTACTATGCTTGAACAGGATTTACATGCATATTGGTTTACAAACAATAATAAATCAACTTGCGTATTTTTCTTATCACCGAAATTCGTTGTTGATAATGATGCAAAATTTGGAAACAGCGATATAACTGATCTCAGAGAAGGTAAAATGGCTGCCAGGGATTATTTATATTATGGGGCCACACATGAGATCGGACATTCTTTTCTGAATCCCATTATGGATAATTACAGTAAACAAATAGACCGGATTGCATTTCAATATTCTACAGCAGACCCATCAAAGATTACTTTTTTATGTGAATCATACCTTCGTAGCTTAACAGCATACTTTTTGATTAAAAACAAACATGATGAGTTCGCACAGATGGTTATACAAGGTGAAAAACAACAAGGATATGTCTATAACGAAATTATAGTTGAATTAATTAAGGAATATGAGAATAGTCGTAATAATTATAAAAGCTTCAATGATTATGTTCCTGTTTTCTTAAACAAATTAAAACATAAAGTCGAAAATAACTAAAACACTATCAACCGCAACAATATTAACAGGGTATATTTTGTGAAACCTGTTGCCTTTCCTGGGCCTGATACCGGAGATCACCCGGATTTCTTACTTTTGGCAAATAGATCTCTTGTTAATTTTCATGATAAAAACCCTCTTATGAAAAAGATTGCTGTTTATTTCTTGTTTCTCCTTGCCGGATCCTGGCTCCTGATAGTATTCCCATCTTGTAAAAAAAGTTCGAATGATTCCGGTTCCTCGGTGATATCCTATTCCAAAATTACCTACCTGGGTACTACAAACCTGTCGGTTGCACGAACTCTGATGGTTGGAGCCTCTGCCGGTAATAAGATTGTGTTTGCCGGCGGTTACAACACTACTTCTGATTTCAATACTGTCGACATTTACGATGTTGCGACAGGTACCTGGACCGCTTCACAATTGTCGGAAAGCAAATACGGCCTGAGCGCTGGCACATATGACAACCTGATCTATTTTGGCGGAGGATGGACGCCAGGCGGGGTGGTGTCAAAGGTCGTCGATATCTACAATACCAAGTCGCAGTCGTGGACATCCTCTTTGCTCAGCCAGCCAAGGGGAGACCTGGCCGGAACATCAATCGGACAATATGTTATGTTTGCAGGAGGATGGGGTTTAGGTGGTGAATCCAATGTAGTCGACATCCTGAATGCAGGAACTGAAACCTGGACGACTGGTTTCCTGAGTGAGGCCAGGGAATATCCTGCTGCAACATCCTGCGGCACAAAAATGTTCATTGCCGGCGGTGAGACAGGTGTCTCAATTTACTCGGATGCAGTGGATATTTTTGATTACCAGACAGGTCTGTGGACTTATGATCACCTTTCCTTTGGCAGAGGCCAGATGGTGGCCGCCACATCAGGCAGCAAAGTTTTTTTCGCCGGGGGGCATAACAACGATTCGTTGTTCAGCAGGGTTGACATCTACGATATCAACACCAAAAACTGGGCAGTAACTTTCCTGAGCAAGGCAAGAAACTATATTACAGCGGCATCGGCGGGTAATCTCGTCATTTTTGCAGGTGGACTCACGCCCGCAGGATCAGTTGGTACCATCGATGTTTACAATGTTTCAACCGGCAAATGGACAACTGCAAGCCTCAGCATCCCAAGATTTGAGTTAACGGCGGTTGCCTGCGGAAACAAGATCCTGATCGCGGGTGGAACAACTAATATAAGTACAGGTGCCGTGTCAGCGGCTGTCGATGTATTTCAGGCAGAGTGATCAAACTCTCCTTGCCGTTTTATAATCACCACCCTATGATCCCAATGAACGAGAAATTGCGTATCACCAGTAAGAACCTCCTTCTACTCACGGTAACATACCTGCTTGTTGCTGTTACAATCAGTTCCTGCAGAAAAGAGAGCCCTGTCCCGGTTGTCCCGGGAGTTACCTGGCAGTATATCGAAACCTACGATCTGCCGAAGCTCAATCACATCCTGAATGCGGAACTTGAGGAATTCCTGGCGGGTTCGACCATGCATCTGGCCGATTTCCGGGGTCAGTTTGCTGTACCGGCCTACCCTGTAAAATTATACCGGGTAACTTATCCTACTATGGTTCCTGAACTCGGCATACACACGGTGGCCTCGGGACTGGTGGCCGTCCCCGACAACGGACTGGATTCCATGCCGGTCATATCATATCAGCACGGAACGGTTATGCTAAAAAGTGCCTGCCCTTCAAATCCCGATTCATCGCTCGAAACAAGGCTGATGATAGCGCAGTTTGCCTCCCGGGGCTATATCGTGATCGGACCCGATTTTATCGGCCTCGGTTTATCAGATCAGCCCCATGCAGATTTCGTCAGACTTAGTACGGAACAAGCCTGCGTTGACATGCTGAATGCTGCCAATAAAGTTCTTAAAGATCAGAAAATCAGGAAGGGGCCATTGTTCCTGCATGGATGGTCGCAGGGGGGATGGGCAACTATGACCTTTCTGAGGAAGCTGGAATCCATGAACATCCATGTGACGGCTGCATCAACGGCCTGCGCTACTGCCGACTTTTTCGCCATAATGGAGAGCTGGATCAACAATCCCCAGCCCGGAGATTCTCCGGTTCTGACGGCCATTGTATCCAACTGCCTCTTTTCATACCAGTATTACCACCGGGTGAATGGCCTTTCTTCCTCGGCAATCAGGCCCGAATTTTTCCAGTTTTCCAAAGATCTTTACGGATGGAATATGGATTACATAACTTTCCTCACAAAAACAACAATCCATGTCAGGGATTTTCTGCGGCCTGATTTCATGTTGTCAGGAAATATTGGAAGTTCCCCGTTCTGGCAGATCCTCGAGCAGGCCCAGGCTTACCGCTGGCGCTGCCAGACCCCGCTGAGGATGTATTATGGAGAGACCGATTCATTCATCCCGCTTTATCTCTCCACTCTGCCGGCAACTTATCAAAATCAATTGGGCTGCAATACCATTGCCATATCGGCAGGAGCCATAGCTGACCACGCCGCCGCCTATGTTTATTCACTTATTCATGTAAAGCCCTGGTTTGATGGCTTTGTGAAAAAAACCAATTGACAATATTATTTCAAATGTTCAATCTTTTCAAGGCACTCCTGTTCCCCGCTTCCGAAAAGGTTCTCCCGAAAATCACTTACCCGTATTCCGATATCCGCAGTAAGATCTTTTACCCAGATTAAAAAGCCCGAATTGCACGCACATAGCCGGAATAATTCTTAACGGCCCAAATGTTGAATGCGACGGGTTGAAAGCCAAGGCTCCAGGCGGAGGCTGCATCGTACTCGGAGGAACTCCAATAATAATCAAAAGCAAAACCGCCAACAACACTTCTTTGAAGGTACAACTGGTAAAGCTCGTCTTTAGATGGTAAGAACCAGTCGTTGTAACCGTTGAAAACAAGGTCGTCGCAAATACGGGCTGCAATGCCCACCGTACTGCAGCTGTTTACAATTGCGGTCGTATTTGCCTGCCCCGTGCCGGTAACAGTAGATGTGCCGCCAAGATAGGTCCCGGCACAACCCCAGGGCGCCCCGGAACTCTGGTCGCTGGCAGCTGAAATCAATCCGTGTGTCTTTCCGGCAATATAACCTGAATCCCCGGGTTGATATATGTAAAAAACTATTCCCCCCTCGTAATTCAATCCTACGTAAACCAGCAACTGTGTTACAGTGGTTACCGGGGATAATCCACAGGAATTATAAGCCCATATATACCGTCTGTAACTATTGCCCACAATAAGTCCCGTTTCGGTATACGATGTGTTTGTTCCCATATCTGTTGCCGTATTATAATCGCTGGTGTTGCTCCATTTATATCCGATGGCATTCGGAACGATACTCCAGCTCCATATGATCTGGGTTCCTGAAGCGACAGGAAGACCCGGGACCGGTGCCTGCGGATTGCAAAGGGAAACGGTTATCCAGCTGCCTGAAAGAAAAATGCATAATGCTCCCGACGTATTGCAGTCGGTGCAAAGGACCATCAGGCCAATAGCCGGATTGGGAATGGCATTCCGTTCCTGTAGCGTCATGCGTGGAGGCAGGAAACCTTTATTGGTAAATTTCACATCCAGGCCAGCCGATGGATCGGCGGGGCTGTTGTCGGAGTTAATCCCAACCTGGGCATAGGTTTGGATGGTTATAAATATCAAAATTCCGATCAGGGAAAAAAGTATAATTTTCTTTTTCATAGTCATTTTGGTTAACCAATGTCCAATCATTGTTTTTTTATTGCAGGCGGTCACGTTAAAAAGCCCGGATAGCCCGAACTGCGTAGGGATAGTACTTTTGCCAGTAAGATGTTATTCCGTTGACCATGTCTACGGCAAGAGCGTAACCTTCTCCCCCTATCTCAGTGTATTCAGAGGAACTCCAGTACCAGTATGTATTGATTTGGGTAAAACCTTGAACAGCATATCTTTTGTCGAATAATTTTAAAAGTTCTTCGGCGGTTGGTAAAAACCAGTCGTTATATCCGTTTAAATAAAGATCATAGCAAACACCGGCTGCAATTCCCGGTTCGCTGCATCCGCTCACGATCGCATTGGTACTTGAACGCCCATAGCCGATGGATTCGCTTGTGCCGCCAATCCACTGGATTGCAGGACAACCCCAATCAGTCAGATTTTCCTGATCTGTATAGGAGGCAATCAGGCCGTGAGTCTCTCCCGCTACATAACCATTATCGCCGGGTTGATAGATGTAAAAAATAATTCCACCCTGGTATGGCATCCCCGGATAAAACATGGATTGGTTCAGGGTGGTCGCCGGGGATACGTCGCAGGTATTATAGGCCCACACATACCGGGTATAGGTATTCGTATTGCTTAGTCCTGTTTCAGTATATGATGTATTATTTCCCACGTCAATTGCAGTAGAGTCCGTCGAGAAATTATTAGTAGTATTCCATTTGTACCCGGTTGCGCCTTCCACGGCCTGCCAGTTCCATACGATCTGGTTTGCTGAAGGGACATTGGTTCCTGCGACAGGCGAATTAACCTGAATCAAGGAAGTGGCTTGATTGAGGGTTGTTACAGCTGAGGTCCCGCAGGCAAAATATGCCCATATGTACCTGAAATATTCGGTATTGCATACAAGTCCTGTTTCAGTCCTGGTGATGACTGTTCCAATGTCTGTTGCCGTGCTGTAGTTATTGGTGTCATTCCATTTGTAGCCAACAGCGTTGGCCACGGAATTCCAGTTCCATATGATCTGGTTCCCTGAAGGTACAGGAGTGCCTGCAACCGGTGCAGGTGTACTGCAAGGGGTAAAGGTAATCCAGCCGCTGCCTGAAAAGAAGATGGATAATTCCCCGACAGTACTGCAGTCGGTGCAGATGACTATCAGGCCGTTTGCAGGACTGGCAATGGCATTCCGTTCCTGCATTGTCATGCGTGGCGGAAGAAAACCCTTATCGGTAAATTTCACATCCAGTCCGGCCGATGGATCGGGCGGGCTGTTGTCAGTGTTAATTCCAACCTGGGCAGAGGTTTGGATGGTCATGAACAGCAAAATTCCGATCAGGTAAAAAAGTATGGTTTTCGTTTTCATAATCATTCTGGTTTATCCATTGTCAGATCACTATTTTTTCTTCAGAGGATCATCTTAAAATGCACGTATAGCCCTGGTATTATTAATAGTCATATATGGAATGCGCATCTTATTGGTAATGTCCCACTCTCCATTGTACATGAATACCGACCATGCATTCTTAGCATCGTATTCAGAAGAACTCCAGTATTCCTTATCATGAAAACCCCCGACAGCGCCTTTTTGCAGGAACAACTGGTTAAGTTCTTCTTTAGAGGGTAAATACCAATCGCTGTAACCGTTCAAAACAAGGCTGGCGCATACCTGGGCAGCATGCGGGTTCTCAGTATAGCTGCAGCCGTTTACGATCAGGGTTGTATTTGCCAGCCCTTTGCCAATGGCGGTTGATGTGCCGCCTAGAAAGCTCGCATCACAACCCCAACCTGCCGAATTACTCTGGTCGAAGGGAGCAGCTACCAATCCGTGCAATTCCCCCGCAACATAGCCTGAATCACCGGGTTTATACAAGTAGAAAAATATTCCCCCCTGGTAACTCATTCCCGGGTAGAGCAATGCCTGGTTGAGGGTAGTGGCCGAAGAAACTCCGCAATTGTTGTATGCCCAGACGTACCTGGTATAGGTACTGCCTGCGATAAGTCCGGTGTCGATTTTTGAGGTTTTTATTCCCATGTCGACAGCCGTATTGTAGTCATTGGTGGTATTCCATTTATACCCGGTTGCATTCGGAGCTGCATTCCAGTTCCATATGATCTGGGTTCCCGTTGGATCTTGTGTGCCGGCCTGGGGGGCGGGCGGATTGCAGAGAGTCACGTTCACCCAGTTCCCAGAAAGAAACACGCACATTGCCCCGATGGTCCCGCAGTCGGTGCAGATAACCATCAGCCCGTTTGCGGGGTTGGCAATGGCACTAAGTTCCTGCATTGTCATGCGCGGCATGAGAAAACCTTTATTTGTAAATCTCACATCCAATCCTGCCGAAGGATCGGCTGGGCCGTTATTGGAGTTAATCCCGATCTGGGCAAAGTTTTGAATGGTCATGAACATCAAAATTCCAATCAGGTAAAAAAGTATAATTTTCTTTTTCATAATCATTTTGGTTTATCCATTGTCCAGTCATTATTTATTTGCGGGCTGTTATTTAAAAAAAAAAATTCCGAGCGGCTTTACAAACCTTAAATATAGTGTAAATTTCAGTAATCTGTTCACTTGACTTTCCCTATAATTGTTGTATATTTGGTAAAATCACAATTGAATTCGTAATCTGTTCGGGAGAGAATATAAACACGGTAAAACATGATCTTATGAACATGCAAAAATCACCACACGGCATTTCATACAAATCTCTGCTCATTCTGGCAGGCATGCTCATTGTTTCAGGGGTTCAGCCTTTTCAGGTATCTGCACAGGAAGTCAATATCGGAAGCGGAGCCTGCCTGGTCAACAGCGGAACAATGGTCGTGGTGAATAATGCCGGAATTGTAAACACCGGCACAATCACAAACATTGCCACGGGAGCTATCAGTCTATCCGGCAACTGGCAAAACGATGGCGTGTATTCCGGGGCAGCTGGCAGCACTGTGGCGCTCGAAGGCGATTCGGCCCAAACCATTGGAGGGGCCAATGCCACTACCTTCAGCAATCTCACCCTGAACAACAGCAGCGGGTTCACTCTCCTGAATAACATCGGTGTAAACGGGATCCTTGATTTCCAGGGCGGACTGCTTACTACCGGGAACTTTCTTGTTACCATAGGTTCGGCAGGCAGCATCAGCGGTGCAGGAGCCAGCCAGTATGTTAATGGCAAACTGGCCGTGACCTATGGAGCTCCGGCTTCAAAATTTTTCCCTGTCGGCAAAGGAGGTAACTATCATCCGCTAACGCTGCAATATACCAGTATAACCGGAACCAGCGTGGTGACAGCCGAACAGTTTGAGACACCCCTGACAGGCGCTCTGCCTTCAGGAATTACCTTGCTCACCACCAACCGCTCCTGGACTATCACTCAAACGGGAGGCAGCAGCCTTCAGTATTTCTTAACACTCGATCCGATAGGGCTGACCCCCACTCATTCGGTTATGATGCTTAAACAAGATGCCGGCACTATCGCCTCTTTTGCCACAAACTCTCCTTACTATACCAACACCGGAGCTCTGACCACCTTCAGCGAATTCGGTCTTGGCGAAGGCCAGGGGTATAATTTGATGGGGTCATTCAGATACCCCAATTCAGCCCACACCCCGCTTGATTCAACCGGGGTCATCATTAAACAAAACAACATCCCGCTTGATGCCACACTCACAGGCCAGGCAGGTTCATTTGCTTTCTCCAATAAAACAAACGGGACTTATACAATCAGCGCGTCGACTACCAGACCCTGGTCGGGCGTCAACGCTACGGATGCCCTTAAAGTGCGACGGCATTATACAGGTATTGAAACTCTGACAGAACCGGTCAGGCTGCAGGCAGCCGATGTGGACAATAATAATCTGATCAATGACAAGGATGAGATCAAGATCAAACGGAGGTTCGCGGGACTCGATAACTACTTCGAACACGGCGACTGGACCTTTGCCAAACCTACGGGAGGGGATACCGTGATTATCAGCGGTTCACATGTCAACCAGAATTTTTACGGCCTTTGTGTCGGCGATGTAACCGGGTCCAACATTCCTGGAACAGGATCAACAGGCTCAGGATTCCTGGCCCTTGTATACAACGATACAATCAAAGCATCTCCGGGTGAGGTGATAGAAATTCCGCTGAAGGTTACAAGTGAAGCCATTATCGGGGCCATTTCGATAGTTGCAGCTTATCCCGGTAACCTGATGCAGGTCAACGATGTTAAGATCCAGGAGGGGACACCGTATTATACGGGCAATAATGGACTGCGGATGGCATGGTCGGAAGCCAGTCCGCTGTCACTCAGCAAGGATCAAACAATGATTACTCTGGTTGTGAAAATATCAGAACAATTTTCAAAAAACGACCAGATCAGACTTACGCTCGACAAGGAATCCGAAATAGCCAATTCCGAAGGCGTTGCATTTGACACCCTGATACTGAATTTCCCAATGATAATTTACAAATACGGTGAAGGCATGGAAGATAATAAGCCGGCGACGAAGTTTGAAGTTTACCCTGTCCCAAACAACGGAGAGTTCAACGCTGAAATCACATCCGCAGACCAAAAAATATTTTCAATCCGTATCTATAACCAGCTGGGACAGGTCATCCGCGAAGTAAAAGACATCATTGTTAAAGGAAAGAAAATCCAGCGATTCGAACAGGGCAATCTGCCAAACGGAATTTACACGGTGGTCCTGCGAAACGAAACAGGCTCTGAAACCAGGAAGATAGTGATCAAACATTAAGCGGGTCAGGGCACAATTTCTTTGCGCGTTCTCACCTGTTAATGGTGAAGGTATCGAACACGATATAAGCCCCGGTGTTGCCCTTGTAACTGTTGACCGTTACGGTGCTGCCCGAGATGTCAATAACGCTGAAGTAATAGGTCAGGCTGTCGTTGTGCACATTCCAGGAGGCTCTGATGGCCGGATCGATGGAAGTAGTCTCAACGTGAGTGCCGCAGGTGCCATTCAGAAGCTGAACAACATTGTTCTGCCACGATGGAGTCGGTGGTATGGTCTGCGGATTAGGGGCCACGCTGCTGTCGATGGTCTTCCGGGAATAGAGATGCGAATGTCCGCAGGCGTATAAGTCGAACTTGTTGGCGTCAAGGAATGCCCAGAGCTCTGTATAGGTCTTGTTGGCCGCGGATGGCTCTTCAGGGTCGTGGTTTACATAGTAATAGGGTGAATGGATGAACAGGAATTTATGCGTTGCCCTGGTTTGGGCCACCTGTGTTTTTAACCATGACATCTGGGTGGAATCGATGTTGCCCCCCACTGTCGAGTCTTTGTAGGTGTGGGTCAGGTAATAGGCGTCCAGTACGGCGAAAAAGGAGTTGCCGCCCGGGGAAGTGAAGGAATAAGTCAGGTGCTGGTAGCCTGGAGGCCCGTTGGAAGGGTTTTCCGAAAACACTTGCTGGAACTCCTGCTGGTTCCCGAGATTGAAACCCGAATCAGAGCTTGATAAATAAAGCTCATGATTGCCAAGGGCGGTATACAAGGGTATTCCATTTGAAGTCAGGGGTGCGAACAGGTCTTTCCATGCCTGGAAGGTATATGTGGAATTGATATAGCCGCTGTAAGACATATCTCCGCCGAACATAACGAAGGACGGCTTGGGCGACAAGGCACCGACCTGGCCGATGATGGCATTCAGTACCGGTGTGTTCACCTGATCCAGAGTCGATGTGCCGCGGCAATCGGCCATGAATACGAAACGAAGCGTTTCTCCTGTTCCTGACTGTTGCTCCGACTTGTGTGTGCAGCCTCCGCCCAGCGTCACCACAATAAAAAAAAGTACCGTCACTGCTGTTATCCTGAGGTGGCTTTTCACGATCCGGGATGTGACCTTTAATAGATTTGTCATAGCTTTCTTCCTTTCTTCAGTTTGAAACCTTTAACCTTAAGTTTGAATCTTAAGGATATCCTTAACGGGTATGTTTATCTCAGTCCCTAACAAATGTATGAATAATGGCCGCGCCATTTTCAGGAAAAAGAAAATACTGTCTCAGCACTGTACGGATAGAAAAAAATTTTGGAGATTGGTTTTACCCTGGATAGTAAACTTCATCGGCCTGTCCGGTTTCTCAAAGGTTTATTCCATACATTCAAATCATTATTAAACGAACAAAAAATTAAGTATTTTTACTATAAATATCAAAACCTCAACCCAATGAAAAAACCTGTCAGAATTATTTCTTTTGTGTTACTCATGGGAGTAATTGCATTAAATTCCTGTAAAGCCCCAGGGCCCGGGAACGACGAGAAAGATAAAGCAGCTGTTGCCGATACAATTTCCAGGCTGATGACGGAAGTAACCAATTATGCAAATCAGCTGAATGCCGATTCTACGTTTAAATACCTGAGTTCCGATAGTTCTTCGATATTTATGTCGGCAGGCATGCATTATTCGCATGGCAACCTTTACAGCGTGTTCAGAAACCTTTACAGCAGGCTTAAAAGTCAGCAGATATCAGTCGTTTCTTCAATAGTCAAAGTTCCTGCGCCGGATGTCGCAGTCTGGATAGGTTTTCTGAAGAACAGCTATATCACCAGGGCAGATCAGGTGTTCGACGGCTGGCTCTGCGAAACCTGGATATGGCAGCGTAAAACGGATGGCTGGAAGGTGATCCATTACCATGAATCTATCCTGAGTGCCCCTTCACCCGATCAGAAAAAACTGGTGGAAACCGCCCTGGGTAAGCTGGCAGGAGAACTTGCAGTGAAATCATTAAAACCTGAAGACATGATGCCTTTGCTTACTGAATACCTGAAGAAATATCCTTTGGTGTATGGAACCACCTTGGCCTTTGCACCTTTCGAATCAAATGGGAAGAGCATTAAAAGAGCTCCTTATTTCTATCGTTCCGGCAGTGAATTCAAACAGGTTAACCTGCCTGAAGCATATGATTACACTGCAAGCGAATGGTATGCCGTCCCGGTCCGTACCAAAGCGCCCTTCTGGAGTAGTCCATATTATGACGACGGAGGCGGTGGTGTTGTGATGATCACATATTCCATCCCGTTGTACGGTAAAGACAATGTCCTGACAGGAGTGCTGACCAGCGACCTGGAATTAAAATAATAAGGAATGACCTGCTTATCCTGAATTAGAAAATTGATTATTAAACCAGGAGATAGACAGAGATACGTAAAAATCAAGGCATTTCTTCCAGATGAAATCCTTAATTGTCCGGGCCGGTAAAATTAGTACTATGAGACATTTTTGCTTTATATTTCTTTTTCTTTTTTCTCTTGCTTGTTTTTCGCAGGATACGATAACAATAAATCTTTATCCGGGAGATACATTTAAAACTATCCCTTCCGATTTTGCCGGTTTGTCGTTCGAGAAGAACAGCCTGAACAAAGGTTTTTTTAGTCCTCACCGTGATACCTTGATCCGGCTGTTTCAGACATGTGGGATTAAGTCGCTGCGTATCGGAGGAAATTCAGTAGATAGAGACACACTAACCAATGATACAATAAGCACGGATACTACATACACACGAGCAGAATTAGACAGTTTATTTCTTTTTGCGCAGAAAGCCGGTTGCAAAATTTTAATGGGTTTAAATTTAAAAGATTCTAATTCTTCACTTGCCGATACCGAAGCAAGTTATGTTATGCAATATCAAAATAGTGTGCTGTTTGGATTTGAATTGGGCAACGAGCCCGACCTTTACCGTAAATCAACATACACGTATATCGATTATATACAGGATTACATGTCTTATTATAATGCAATCCAGCAATCTAACCCAGCGGCTGTTTTCACCGGACCTGCTTGTGCCAGTCATCACTATGAATTCACGGAGCCATTCTGCAGGCATATGGATACCATAATATCAATGCTTACGCAACATTATTATGGAGGAGTAAAAAATGCAGCAACAATTTCTGAGCAGATAGAAACTTTGATGGATACGGGAAAACTTAATTATGTATCAGCTGTGGTAAGGAGTTTGGTTAAGTGTACCGATAACAGCGGGATCCCTTTTCGAATGAGTGAATGCAATTCACTTGATGATGGAGGCCAACTGGGCGTGAGTAATTCTTTTGCTTCAGCCCTGTGGGCTTTGGACTTCATGTATAAGTTGGCTGAGGATAGTTGTGCAGGAGTTAATTTTCATGGAGCCCTTGATGGATGGTATACTGTTTTTTCAAGGTATGGTAATATTTATCATGCACGTCCGATTGCCTATGGAATTCTTGCTTTCCAAATTGGGAGCAAAGGCAGGTTCATTGCTGATACGGTAAAGAACAATAATAGAAACCTTAATAGTTATAGTGTTATTGACAGCTCGAACAATATATATACCACTATCATTAACAAAGAAACAGATACATTGAAAAGTGCGGTGATAAATTTAGCAGTGACAGATACCGCAAACGTTAACTATCTAAGTGCAGAATACGTGCAGCTAAGTTCACATTCTTTGAAAGATACAACCAAAGTTATGCTTGGCGGACAGGTGGTAGATTCATTGGGAACAATTCCTGCTTATACCTGGCTGCCGTTGACAGTTACCTCTCATACGATAAAAATCCCTGTTCCTGCCGGATCAGCTGTTGTGGTAAAATTCAATTACCAGAACGTAACTTCGATAATTGATTATTCCGAAAAAAATAAGCACTTTCTCAATCTATATCCCAATCCGGCATCAGATAAAGTAAGCATTATCACTGACACGACTGAGCCTTCTGTTATTTTCATTTATAATCTGCAGGGACAAATCCTTTTGCAACAGCAGAAACAACCAGGTAAAACAGACATTGACATAAGTAAACTTGCAAAAGGAGTTTATATAGTGAGATTATACAGCAACGCCAGGGCAGAAGCAGGCAAGATAATCAAAGAATGAAATATTAAATAGGTAAGTTTTATTGTAATTTTATTCAATCAATCTTTTGCGCCGATAACCCGCATAGATGTTTACAATTTTAAAAAAAGTCGCATTTCGTAACCTAATCTAAAGCTTTGGTCAATGAAAAAAACACACATTCTAATTGCTATGCTTCTGTTCTTTAGCAGTGCATTGGTAATACTTTCAAGCTGCTCCAAAAAGACCGATGAAAACAATAATCCAACACCCTCCACAGTAACCGACATTGACGGCAATGTGTATCACACCGTAACGATTGGAACCCAGGTATGGATGGTTGAAAACCTGAGAACTACTAAATATAATAATGGCATAGCAATACCTTTGGTAAATGATGGTACTTCATGGTCAATTTTAACCTCTCCCGGATATTGCTGGTATGATAATGATGCTGCTACGTACAAAAACACTTATGGCGCTTTGTATAACTTTTATGCGGTAAACACTGGCAAACTTGCTCCTGCAGGCTGGCATGTGCCCGCAGATAGCGAGTGGACAATACTTACTACATATCTTGGAGGAAAAAGTATTGCCGGTGGAAAGATGAAATCGACCGGCACCATAGAGACTGCCACTGGTTTATGGTATGACCCGAATACCGGCGCAACCAATGAAAGTGGATTTACAGGCCTTCCGGCAGGCAACCGTTCCTTACCTGCGTTCAAAGACATTGGTATCTTCGGTAGCTGGTGGAGTTCTACGGGTGATAATTCAGGCGAAGCTGCGAACCGGAGCTTGTACTACAGTGACATCACTGTATGGCGTGGATACGGCCTTAAAAATTTCGGAAATTCTGTGCGTTGTGTTAAGGATAATTAATACAATCTGATATAATGTTGCTGTAAGTGGCTGATTTTCTTGCGCCCTTTACTGCTCAATTTGCAAATGTCAATTTCCCTGTATAAGTATTTATCCGGATAATTACTTAAGTTAACAAACTTCCTTCCTGGTGTCACAGGTTAACCTCATCTGATCAGTACTATGATTTATTGGACTTTGCGCTATATTTGCTATTCAAGGCAAACAAAGCAAACATGAATTTCATGTTTGGAATAAATCACCAATCGCTGATGATATCAGATTCAATCTGTAGTCTTCCTTCTGACTTATAAAAAACAAATAATAACAGATGAACATTTCAAAAACTAATAAGAGGTGGGGCCTCATTTTATTATTGCTTGCCGTCATTGCCATTCTGGCTTTATATCCTTTGCCGCCACAAGTTCCCATCCAATATTTCGACAGGCAAAGCAGCTTGTTAAAAACGGAAAAAGTGGCTGGCGAAAAGTGGTTGGTGTGGCTGTATAATAATCCGGTTGGCGAAGCAACATTGTGGGCGCTGGCGAAAAGAAAGGTGGTTTCGTATGTTTATGGCAACAGTATGGATCGTCCTTCATCAGCTAAAAAAATACAGCCCTTTGTTGAAGAATTTGATATCGATATGAGCACCGCCCAAAAAAAGGAGTTCAACTCTTTCAACGATTTCTTTACCAGGAAACTTAAGAATAATGCCAGACCGGTGGATACCAGCTCAACTGTTGCAGTGTCGCCTTCCGATGGAAAGATAATGGCATATGCCAATATCAGCAACAGCGATTTTATCATCAAAGGATACCGCTTCAATATTTTTTCGTTTTTGAATAATGCCCGCCTTGCTCAAAAGTACCTTGATGGCAGCCTGGTGATCATCCGGCTTGCCCCTTTCGATTACCACCGTTTCCATTTTCCCGTTAGCGGAAGTGTTTCACCCGTTACCCGGATTGATGGTGATTATTATTCAGTTAATCCGCTTGCTTTACGGAAAATGGCTGAAATATTCTGCCTGAACAAAAGGGAATTTACCATCATTTCAAACCTCTTGTTTGGAGATGTTGTGATGACGGAAGTAGGTGCAACCATGGTAGGAAGTATCGTACAGACTTATACAGGGAATTTTGTAAAAAAAGGGGAAGAGAAAGGATATTTCAAGTTTGGGGGTTCCACGGTAGTGCTGCTGTTTGAAAAAAACAAAATTCGCATCGATGAAGATTTATTGGTTAACACTATAAAGGGCTATGAAACTGTAATCAAAGAAGGAGAAAGAATAGGTGTATCGATCATTAATCCAACAGTTTCGAGGTAGGGACTTATTGGTTGGTTCGGGACTGGAGGAACCAATACAATTGACTATCCCATGGCCGGTATAATCGATGGC
>CAILVF010000013.1 GCA_903837605.1 uncultured Bacteroidales bacterium
AAAAAATGTCAAAGTAAGTAACTTACATTAAAATTTACAATCATGAAAATAAAGTATAGTGATCTGATTGAGCAGACGTTTGAATTTCCACAACCCGAATTTCAAGTCATTGAGAATGAGCTTTATTTTCATAAAGTTCCATTGATGGACATTATTAAACAATATGGAACGCCTGTACGTATTACATATCTTCCCAAGATCAGCCAGCAAATACAGAAGGCCAAGCGCCTTTTTAATGTGGCGATGGCAAAAGTTGATTACCAGGGTGACTACCATTATTGCTATTGCACAAAAAGCAGCCATTTCAGTTTTATCCTTGAAGAAGTCCTTAAAAACGATATTCACATAGAAACGTCATCCGCATTTGACATGCCTATAATTGAAGATCTTTTTAAACGGGGATTGATCAAAAAGGAAAATTACATCATTTGCAACGGGTTTAAGCGGCCTCAGTATATAGAACATATTATCAACCTTGTGCATGACGGGTTTATAAATACCGTGCCTGTCCTCGATAGTTTGCTCGAGATTGACAAATATGAACCCCACCTGAAGACAAAAATGAAAGTCGGTATAAGAATAGCTTCTGAAGAAGAACCGAAATTTGATTTTTATACCTCAAGATTAGGGATAAGGTATAACGATATCGTCCCTTTTTACATGGACCGGCTCAGGAACAACCCTAAGTTCGAGCTTAAAATGCTTCATTTTTTTATCAATACCGGGATTAAGGATACCGCTTACTACTGGAACGAATTGAATAAATCGGTTTCGGTATACTGCGAACTGAAGAAAGTTTGTCCGGAGCTTACAGGACTGAATATCGGGGGAGGGTTCCCGATTAAAAATTCCCTGGAATTTACTTACGACTATGAATACATGGCCGAAGAAATCACTGCACAGATCAAGAATATCTGCGAAAAGAACGAAGTTCCCGAACCTGATATTTTTACTGAATTCGGCTCATTCACTGTAGGAGAGTCGGGTGCCATTCTTTTCAGTGTCGTGGACCAGAAAAAGCAGAATGACCGGGAAGCCTGGGATATGATCGACAGCTCTTTCATAACAACTCTTCCCGATACCTGGGCAATTAACCAGAAATTCATCCTACTTTCAATAAACAACTGGGATTCGGAATATGAAAGGGTCTTCCTGGGCGGGCTTACCTGCGACAGCGAAGATTATTACAATGCCGAGGGTCATACCAATGCTGTCTTCCTCCCTAAATTTTCCACCGATCCCCCGCTCTATATCGGGATGTTCCATACAGGGGCCTACCAGGAATCCCTGGGTGGGTATGGCGGGATCCAGCATTGCCTCATACCTGCGCCCAAGCATGTGCTCATCGACCTTGATGAAAATGATGAGACGTATACGAAATTGTTTTCCAAAGAGCAGAGTTATAAATCAATGCTGAAAATACTTGGGTATTGATTAACTTTGCAAACTGAAACCAGGAATAATTAAAAATCACCATTTTATGCCTAAGAAATCGAAACAAAAGAAGGAATACCTGAAGAATGTCATAAAGCATGTTGACATAAAATCATTTGATTCAACCGCTATCATTGATTCCATGCGTGAAATGTCTTTTACTTCCAGGGATACAGCTTCCTCGGCTGATATCCTCAACAGGATGATCAAGGACAAGGGCTGTACTATTTTTCTTACCATTGCCGGGAGTACCAGTGCCGGTGGCTGTATGCAGGTCTATGTAGACATGGTAAGGAACAATATGGTAGATGCCATCGTTGCAACAGGTGCATCCATTGTTGATATGGATTTCTTTGAAGCGCTCGGTTTTAAACACTATAAAGGAATCCCCACAGCCGATGACAAGGACCTGCGCAGGCATTACATCGACAGGATTTACGATACTTATATCGATGAGGAAGAGCTTCAGTATTGCGATATGGCGATCAAGAAAATCGCCGATACGCTTGAAAAAAGGCCTTATTCGTCAAGGGAATTTATCCGCGAAATGGGTAAATGGCTGGTAAAAAATTCAAAGAAAAAGGATAGCCTGGTCCAGGTTGCCTATGAACATAATGTCCCTATCTTCTGTCCGGCCTTCAGCGATTCAAGTGCAGGCTTCGGTCTTGTTGCCCACCAGTGGGAGAATCCCATTGAACATGTCTCCATTGATTCGGTTAAGGATTTCCTGGAGCTGACAAAAATCAAGATGGCGTCAAAAACATCGGGTTTGTTCATGATAGGAGGTGGGGTGCCTAAGAATTTCGTACAGGATACAGTGATTTGCGCTGAAGTCCTCGGCAAAGAAGTAGGCATGCACAAATATGCAGTCCAGATAACAGTGGCTGATCCCCGTGACGGGGCCTGTTCCAGTTCCACTCTCAAGGAAGCCTCATCCTGGGGCAAGGTTGATACAGTGTATGAGCAGATGGTATACGCCGAAGCAACCAGCGTGCTGCCCCTGATCGTCAGTTATGTTTACCACCAAAAGGACTGGAAAAAACGGGCGAAATACAAGTGGGCGAAAATGCTGGACAAATAACAGTGAATAGTGACTGGTTAACAGTTAAAATGTTTCTAGTCACCAGTCACCTTCATTAATACCGCAGCCACTTCCAAAGTTCCTTATAGCTGATTTTTTTACCGTACATCAGTATCCCGGTTCGGTATATTTTTGCAGCCATCCAGGTGGTCCCGAGAAAAGTCAGGACCAGCATCCCCATTGAAAGCGCCACCTGCCAGTACGGAACCCCGAATGGGATCCTGATCATCATGGCAACCGGGGATGTAAGCGGGAAGACCGAAAACCAGAACGCAACCTGCCCGGAAGGATCCATTATGAAAAACTGGGCCATCACCATAGAAAGTATCAGGGGGACCGTAATCGGCAGCATAAACTGCTGGGTGTCGGCTTCACTGTCAACAGCTCCTCCGATCGCCGCAAATAATGAGCCGTACATAAGGTAGCCGAAAATGAAGAAAAAGATAAACGCCCCTATCATAACGGGAAAATTTACTGAATCAAGTGCTTCAAATACAGCATTAACACCTTCATTCTGAGATTTTTTTTCAGGTGCTGCACTGGCCAGGGGGAGGTTGTCGGGATTGTACTTCGCTGCATTTTGCAGGATAGTCTGTTCGGCCGTATGCTTGCTGGTACCTTTACCGACAAAGGTCGAAGTGACCACGGTTACAATACCGAAAGTAAGGACCACCCATAGCAGGAACTGAGTGAGGCCAACCATGCCGACTCCGACTATTTTTCCCATCATCAGTTCAAAGGGTTTTACCGATGATATGATGACTTCGATGATCCGGTTAGTCTTTTCTTCGATGACTCCCCTCATAACCTGTGAACCGAACATGAAAATGAAGAAATATATCAGAATGCCGGCAAACATTCCAAGTACCATACTGATCTCGGTATAACTTTTTTCTTCCTTGCCTTCATCGGTGATCTTAATAGTATTGACGTCGATGGTCGTCTTGACCGAACGAAGGATATCTTCAACGTTCAGCGGATTTTTTTTATCAGTTTGCAGATCCCTGAGCTTGGCTTCAAGCTTCATGTCTTCGACCTGCTTGGTCATCACGTTCCTGATGTAACTGATTATATTGATTGATACGTTGCTTTCTCCATAGAGTATAGCATTCGTCGGGATACTGACTTCAGTTTTCGGGATGAACAAGAGAGCATAATCCCCGCTTTTGCGGAAACTTGACTTTGCTGCTGCTATATCACTGACCAGGTAATGAAATTTAATATTGTCAGTGTCCTTGAATTTCTCAAAAAATACCCCTGTCTGGTCTATTACCGCTACGGTTTTCAGTTCGTTCCCCCTGGTTGCCAGGAAAATGGGCACAATCACAATAGCCGCCATCATAAGGGGCCCCAGGATGGTCATAACGAGAAATGATTTTTTCCTGACCCTGGTCAGGTATTCGCGCTTGATGATCAGAAAAATCTTATGCATATCTCTAAAGCAAAACAGGTTCGGATTTCTTTTCGGTTACAACTCTTATAAAGATGTCGTTCATACTGGGAATCAGTTCTATGAAAGAATGGATCGTCACAACCGGCAGCAAGGCCGAGATCAGATTGTTGGGAGTGGTATCGGCCGGGATTTGTATGTTTGCCAGCCTGAGTTCATGATCATTCCATTCTTTAATAATTCTGAATGCGGATGGGAGTATGCTTTCAAGTCTTCCATTGAAGCTGTTAAATGCGACCTCGAATGTATTTGTTTTATAGGTCTTCTTGATATCCCTCACAGGGCCATCCAGAACAACACGGGCATTGTTGATAAGGGCAATATGATCGCATAACTCTTCCACCGAGGCCATATTGTGGGTTGAAAAGATCACCGTTGCCCCTTTGTCTTTCTGGGCGATGATCTCATCTTTAAGCATACTCGCGTTGATAGGGTCAAACCCGCTGAACGGTTCATCAAATATCAGTAGTTTGGGTTCATGGATGATGGTGATCAGGAACTGGACCTTCTGCTGCATCCCTTTTGAAAGCTCTTCAACTTTTTTATTCCACCATGATTTCATCTCGAATTTTTCAAACCAGTAGATCAGCCTCCTGTGGGCTTCCTGTTTGCTTAGCCCCTTTAGCTGGGCCAGGTACATAGCCTGCTCTCCAACGGTCATTTTTTTATATAATCCGCGTTCCTCCGGAAGGTAACCGATATTGTAGATGTCGTTTGGCTGAAGTTCCCGTCCATTATAAAACAACTTCCCTTCATCAGGGGCAATGATTTGGTTTATAATGCGGATGAAAGTGGTTTTCCCGGCTCCGTTAGGTCCAAGCAATCCGAAGATGCTGCCCTCAGGAATTGCGATGCTCACCTGGTCAAGAGCTTTATGTAAGGAAAACTGCTTTGAGATGTTCTGGGCAGAAAAAATATCCATGGGTTGTATGAGGTTGGGTGTTGAATGATTTGATGCGGGATACGGGATTTAGGACATAGGATGCCGGATCAGTGAATAAGGAATACAGGTCGTAAAATTAGATCATTTAGACGAAACCTGGTTACCCGTGTTACAACAATCTCACATTTCGTATCCCGCATCCTGCATCCTGCATCTTTTGCAAGGGTACAGCTCTTCATCCCGCATCACTTCTTTACTCAAAAATATCTTTCATTTTTGAAAAGAATCCTTTTTCTTTTTCAGTAGGGCTGGGGTGAAAATTGGACGACTTTGCCAGTTTTTCCAATATGGCCTTTTCTTCCTTTGAAAGGGTTTTTGGGGTCCAAACGTGAATGGTGACCAAAAGGTCACCTTTGCCTTCGTATGAATTAACACTGGGAATTCCTTTTCCTTTAAGGCGGATGACCTTCCCACCCTGGGTGCCCGGCTCAACCTTAATCCTTATGGGGCCGTCCACCCCTGGTATTTCTGCCTGAGAACCCAAGGCAGCTTCAGGAACGGAAATATAATGGTTGTATAGGAGATTATTCCCATCCCTGACCAGCTCGGGATGTTTAATTTCTTCTATCTGGATAAGGAGGTCACCTGCAACACCTCCCCTGGCAGCAGCATTCCCTTTGCCGCTCATCGAAAGTTGCATGCCTTCGCCAACGCCTGCAGGGATCTTGATTGAAATAACTTCTTCACCTTTGATTATGCCGTTGCCGGTACATTCAGGGCACTTATCGGTTATGACCTTCCCCTCTCCTCCGCAATGCGGACAGGTTGATGTGGTCTGCATCTGCCCGATAAAAGTTGATGTCACCCTTGTTACATGCCCGGAGCCCTTACAGGTTGAGCAGGTCTGGTAAGCACTTCCGCTTTTTGCACCGGTACCCCGGCAAATTGTGCAGGAAATATATTTGTTGACTTTGATCTTCTTCTCTACACCATGGGCAATCTCGTCGAGGCTGAGTTTTACCCTGACCCTGAGGTTGGACCCGCGGTTCACTGTTCGTCCGCCCCTGCGTCCGCCTCCTCCGAAAAAGGATGAGAACCCATCGTCGAATCCTCCGCCGAAGATATCGCCGAAATGCCGGAAAATATCTTCCATATTCATTCCGCCCCCATATCCGCCAAAGCCGCCCCCATTTCCCAGGCCGGCATGGCCGAACTGGTCATAACGCTGCCGTTTGTCGGGGTCGCTGAGGATCTCATAGGCTTCTGCAGCCTCCTTGAATTTTTCTTCGGATTCCTTATCACCCGGATTTTTGTCGGGATGAAAGCGGATTGCCTGCTTGCGGTAGGCTTTTTTAAGCTCCTCGGCTGAAGCAGTCTTGTTTACTTCAAGTATCTCGTAAAAATCCCGTTTTGTCGTCATGCTCCTACCACCACCTTTGCGTATCGTATCACTTTGCCGTTCAGCAGATACCCTTTTTCAACCTCATCCACAACCTTGTTTTTCATTTCTTCGTGAGCAGCAGGGATGTTGGTAATGGCTTCATGGAAATCTGTATCGAATTTTTCCCCGACAGTTTTCATTTGTTCAAGGCCCAGGTTTGTGAGAATGGTCATGAATTTGTTGAAAATCAAAATGACCCCTTCCTTTAATGCCTGGGCATTGTCGGTTGAATCGAAGGCTTTTATTGCCCTTTCAAAATCATCAAGGACTGCCAGGAGTTTTACAACCACATCTTCTGAAGCATTTTTACGTATATCCCCAATCTCTTTCAGCGTACGCCGGCGGTAATTGTCAAAATCGGAATACAACCTGAGATATTTATCGTTGAGATCGTCAATTTCGTTGGTAAGATCTTCTGGATCCTGGTGCTCTATTTTCTTTATGGGGACAGAAGTGTCAGGTGTTTCAGCGCCACTCCCGGGCATCGTAACGTCCTTCCCTTGCTCAGTTGTTCCCTGGATTTTTTCTTCTTTATGTTCTTTTTTAGACATAGTTATAGTATAATGAAACGGGGTGACCGGATTGTATCAAAAAATCTGCCAAAGAAATTTGTGCGCCAAAATGTCAGGAATTAATTCGTTTGATATCGGCGCCCAGGCTTTGAAGCCTGACATCAATATTCTGGTAACCCCTGTCGATTTGTTCAATGTTATCGATGATGCTTTTACCCGGGGCTGAAAGTGCTGCAATGAGCAATGCCACACCGGCCCTGATGTCGGGGGATGACATCCGTATACCTCTTAAAGGGTATTTATGGTCAAGGCCAATCACCGTCGCACGATGGGGATCACAAAGGATGATCTTTGCTCCCATATCGATAAGTTTGTCAACAAAAAACAACCTGCTTTCAAACATCTTCTGATGGATGAGTACGCTGCCCCTTGCCTGGGTGGCGACAACAAGTACAATACTGATCAGGTCCGGAGTAAAGCCAGGCCATGGCGCATCAGCTATGGTCATGATTGAGCCGTCCATAAACGACTCGACCTCATAATGCTCCTGTTTGGGGATAAAAATATCATCCCCTTTGAATTCCATCCTGATACCCAGGTGGCTGAACACATCAGGGATCAAGCCAAGATGCTGAATACCTGCATCTTTAATTGTGATCTCTGATCCGGTCATTGCGGCAAGCCCGATGAAACTGCCTACCTCAATCATGTCGGAAAGCAGCCTGTGTTCGCACCCTCCCAGGCTTTCCACACCTTCAATTGTAAGCAGGTTAGAACCTATGCCCCGTATTTTTGCACCCATCCTGGTAAGCATTGAACAGAGCTGGTATATATAGGGTTCACAGGCGGCATTAAAAATCGTTGTCGTGCCTTTCGCAAGCACCGAGGCCATAAGGATATTGGCTGTGCCTGTAACCGAGGCTTCGTCCAGCAGCATGTAGGCGCCTTTAAGGTCGGGGGCTTCCACATTGTACAGGCCTTCATCGGCATTGTATGAGAACCTGGCCCCCAGTTTGCCGAGACCGGAGAAATGTGTGTCAAGCCTCCTTCTGCCTATTTTATCACCCCCGGGAAGAAAAACAAATCCTTTCCCGAATCGTGCAAGCATAGGGCCAAGGATCATTATAGAGCCTCTCAGGCTGCCGACTTTTTCGCGAAAGTCTTTCGATCTCAGAAAATCAAAATGAATATGATCTGCTTCAAAGGTAACCGACGATCCTGATCTGGAAATTTTGACGCCCAGGGCCCCAAGGAGTTCAATCAGTTTATTGACATCCCTGATGTCGGGGATGTTGTGTATGATCACTTTTTCACTGGTAAGAAGGCAGGCGCAGATTACCTGAAGGGCCTCGTTTTTTGCTCCCTGGGGAATAATCTCCCCCTGAAGCCGCATGCCTCCGGTTATCTCGAAAGAACTCATTGTTGTGGCCGGTTCTTGTTCCTGGGATTATATTTGCCGTTCGGACTCGGGCGGAAAGGTTTTCTTTTTTTATTTAAACCAAGGATCTCGTTGGTATGCTGGAATTTGAAATCCTGCTTCAGTTTTGCCTTGCCTTTTGATAATTTATCAAGGTGCATCTCGATCAGCGTATCGTCAACCGATTCACGGTTCCAGTTAAGATATGATTTTTTCATATGCTGGGCGATGGCGTGAACCAATGAGTCCTTCTCGGGGCCATCTTCATAATCTACGGCCTTTTCAAGCATCAGCGCGATATTCTTGCCGTAATGACGGAATTCAATATCCTTATCGTGGTATTGTAATTTCTCAGGTTTCAGGCTGGTTGACAAGGGAGGGGGCGGGGGATAGGGAGCATCCACATCAAGCTTGAAATCAGAAATGATGTACATATGGTCCCAGAGTTTATGTTTGAAGTCGGATGTCTCTTTCGCGGCCGGGTAAAGCTGCCCCATTACATTGATAACGAATTTAGCGGCTTTTGTCCTGCGATCCCGGTCATCAATGCTGCAGAGATACTGTATCATTTTCTGCACATTTCTTCCATATTCGGGAATGACCATCTGGTCACGGGCGGTATTGTATTCCATTGTTAAAAATTTATGCAAAGATACAACTTATTCAGCTATTCTTAGCTTGGCGAATTTCAGAAGCAGTTGTTTCTGGCCAATACCGGGGAAAAGCACCGTTGCTTTCTTATTCGGACCAACGCCTTCGATATTAACAACCTTGCCTCTTCCGAATCGTTCATGTTCAACATCCATGCCTGTGATAATGTCTTCCGTATTGGCAGGGGGAATAGCAGATATTGCAGGGTTCACAGGAGGAACAAGGGGCTTTTGAGGGGGCTTTCCCGGGCTGTTCACGGGGGCAGCATTGGCAGGTTTCTGGCTGCTGAACTTCCTTGGCGGAAGATTCAGCCCCTGCAGCATGGCCGAGAAATTCTCGGCAGAATTAAATCCTTCCTTTTTAGGCATGGACCTTGTGGGAAGATCGATCAGTTTTTCAGGAATCTCGCTTATAAACCTGCTGGGCTCACACATGGTGAGGTTCCCCCAACGGTAGCGGTTTTCGGAATAGGCCAGTGTGAGCTTGACTTCTGCCCTGGTGATCGCAACATAAAACAACCTGCGCTCCTCTTCCAGGTCGGTTCTCGAATTCAGGGATTGTATCGAGGGAAACAGGTTTTCCTCAAGCCCTGTGACAAAGACATATGGAAATTCAAGTCCCTTGGCCTGGTGAACGGTCATCAGAACCACCCTGTCGGTATCGTCCTTGCTGGCCAGGTCCGAATCGGTCAGGAGTGCAATATCCTGGATAAATTCATCAAGGGTACGCAAAACATTCTCTTCTATTTCGCCGGTTTCGAGGTTGGTCTTTGGAGTATCGGTGAATTCCTTGATCGCATTCAGGAGTTCCTCCATGTTCTCAAAATGGCTTACGCCTTCGGGCGTTTTATCTTCATGGAGCTCTTTTATGAGCCCTGATGATGCGGCAATATGCTTGGCCAGTTCAAAAGCATTTTTTGTCTTTAACAGGGCGCCGAAGCTTTTTATCATCGTAATAAACCCGCTTACTTTTGCCCAGGTATTTTCGGGGAACCTGGGAGTTGCAGGCGGGTTCTCTATGAGATCGAACAGGCTCTTCTTATGCTCATCAGCGAGGACTATCAGCTTTTCAACAGTTGTTTTCCCGATACCGCGGGCAGGATAGTTGATTACACGAAGGAGGGCATCTTCATCCCTTGGATTTATAGCCAGCCTGAAATAAGCGAGCATGTCCTTGATCTCTTTTCTCTGGTAGAACGACAAGCCTCCGTAAATCCTGCAGGGAATATTCAGCCTTCTCAAAGCTTCCTCCATGACCCTCGACTGTGAGTTTGTCCTGTAAAGTATGGCAAAGGATGTGTTTGGAAGCTGGCTGTTCATTTTATGGCCGAAAATAGCCTGGGCAACAAGGTTTCCTTCTTCGTTATCGGTTGAGGCATGAAGCAGGGTGATTTTTGAACCTTCGTCATTATCAGTCCATATCTCTTTAAAAATCTGATTTTTATTGTTGCTGATGACCTGGTTGGCTGCTTCAACGATGGTTTTGGTGGAACGGTAATTCTGTTCGAGCTTGAAAACCTTGTGATCGGGATAATCGCTCCTGAAATTCAGGATGTTCTGAATGTTCGCTCCGCGGAAGGCGTAAATACTTTGAGCATCATCTCCCCACAACGCAGAGATTTTCGTTATTCGCTGCAAGTTTTTTGACGATGAGGTATTGGGCATAATTCGTGTCCTGGTACTCGTCGACAAGGATATACCTGAATTTCTGCTGGTATTTGTAGAGGACATCAGGAAAATCGCGAAGCAGGATATTCATGTTGTAGAGAAGGTCGTCAAAATCCATGGCCGAGGACCGCATAAGGCGGTTCTGGTATTGCTGGAAGATCTTTCCTGTGAGAGGCTTGCCCGCCGCGTTATCATATTCCTGGATCTCCGGGTTTGACTGGTACTCTTCGGAGGAGATCAGGCTGGTCTTTGCCGCCGAGATCCTTTGGGTGATATAGCCCGGCTGGTAGAGTTTCTCGTCCAGGCTGTTCTCTTTGATCAGGTTTCTGACAACCCTTTTCGAGTCGTCGGAATCATAAATAGTGTAATTGGAAGGATAACCGAGGCGGTGCCCTTCGATTCGGAGCACCCTTGCAAACACCGAATGGAATGTTCCCATCCACACATTTTTAGCTTCACTGTTGCCTACAATCGTGAGGATGCGCTCGGTCATCTCCCGGGCGGCCTTGTTTGTAAACGTCAGGGCCAGGATGTGGAAAGGGTCAACTCCCAGTTCCAGCAGGTAGGCCACCCTGAAAGTTAAAACCCTGGTCTTTCCTGAGCCCGCCCCGGCAATAACCATGACAGGCCCTTCAGTTTCAACAACCGCCTTGCGCTGTGATTCATTTAAATTTTCAAGGATTTTCGACATAATTTGAAATCCGGGCAAAGGTAAAAGAATAGGACCTTAACCTCCTCTTTGTGAAAAACTATTTAATTATATTCATTTACCAGATTCCTGTTTACGTTTACCTGCCATATGCTTACACTTACCAACTGAGAACCTAACACACTTACGTATTTTCCATCTACACTTACCAGTATTTTATCAACACTTACCAATTCCTGCTTCCCTTAAGCATTTGATAGCTATAATTTTGCGAGCAGTGTAAAGTGTCCTTTAACCATTTTAGCGATGAAAACAAACATATATAAGTTAGGGTCTACATTATTAATAATTTTATTATTAATAGTATTCAGCTGCAAGAAAGACATAAATTCCATTGCTCCTGACCAGGCCTCCGGGAAACTGAAATCCATGAGCGATTTAAAAGTCTCTTCCGACTTCAACTGGAAGACCACACAAAATATCGACATGGAACTCACTTCACCTGAAAAAGCTTCTTTGGTTGTTAAATCGGCTTCAGGTGTTGTTTTTCAGAAAGCCCTGCTCCAGGGAGGTGAAACATATAAGACATCAATAACCATCCCGAATTATATGAAGGAACTGACTTTTGTTGTAAACGGAGTTTCATCCGTCATTAATATACAAAACAACCGGGTTATCCATTCTTTTTAAACCTGTGATACCATGAAAAAGACAATATTCTCCCGGGTTAAAAGCCTCTTAATGATCTTGATTGCGACGGTTTTGCTGCCATCAATGATTTTTGCACAAACCAAGTCGATTTGCGATATCTATAAAAATAACGGAGGTGGTTATTCCACAACGATAACTTCAGTTGTTTGCAATCAATCAGATCATTCCCATACAATAGTGCTGAGGGTCGAACATAATGGCTGCGACGGTATAAGTTGCCCTGCGATTTCCCGCTTCAGCATTCAGGCTGCAGCCGGCACGTATTCAAACGTGGCAATCAGTATCCTCTACGGAGGGATGTCATTCACAGGGATCAATTACGGTCCTGTTCTTTCGGGCGACCCCTGGAACGGGTTCAGGATCGAAGGGATCAGCGGTATCGGCAACGGCGTTGCAGGCGTGTTTACGATCTCTTACAAACTTACAGGTCCTTTTCAGGATCAGCAGGTTTCGGCCAGGGCAGGAGCCCTGCTTCAGCTTGCATCGTTCACAGCAGCAGATTTTCAGAGTGTCATGACATGTTATAATACCGATTGTTCCGGCGGGGGTTTAACAGGCCCTACCGCTAACAACGACAATGCCACAACACCTCAGAATACGCCGGTGACCCTGAATGTACTGGCAAATGATGTTGCAGGATCAGGTGCATTGGTGCCATCTACTGTAGCTTTCATACCCGGGACCCAGCCAAATCCCGCAACTGTAGGGACCTTCACGGTAAATCCTGTTACGGGTGCTGTCACCTTTACACCGGTCGCAACTTATACCGGCCTGGCTTCAATACAGTATAAAGTTTGCGATGTGAACAGCTTATGCAGCACTGCAACCATTACAGTGAATATCACAGCCTCTCTGATTCCTCCAACTGCCATGAATGACAATGCCACAACTTCATTGAATACACCCGTTAATATCAGTATCCTCACGAATGATATCCAGGGGTCAGGCGCACTGGTACCTGCCTCGGTAACATTTGTTCCCGGTACGGCTCCGCCGGTTTCTAAAGGGGTTTTTACAAAAAACAACCTGGGCGTGGTAACATTTACTCCTGCAAACGGATACACTGGGACCGCCACGATTCAATACACGGTTTGCGATGTTAATGCCTTATGCAGTTCAGCGACCATCACCGTTACGGTAAGCGGAGGTGGCGGCGACACTGATGGAGACGGCTGCCCTGATGATGTGGATGATTATCCTAATGATCCCACCAGGTGTTTCGACAATTATTTCCCGGCAGGGGGCAATGGAACTCTCGCTTATGAAGACCTCTGGCCTTCAAAGGGGGATTATGATTTCAATGATGTCGTTCTGGATTACCGCTTCAAAACTGTAACCAATTCCTCCAATAAAGTTGTTGAAATCTTTGCAACTTTCATCCTCAAAGCTTCAGGTGCTGAATTCCATAATGGTTTCGGCTTCCAGCTGCCAACAATAAATGTAGATCCTTCCACTATGACGGTGACAGGATCCCATTTATCACATTCCATTGTTTCACTTAACAACCATGGACTTGAAAACTCTCAGGCCAAACCGACAATCATCGTGTTTGATGATTTCTTTGACCTGATGCCGAACCCTGGTTGCGGAATAGGGGTGAACACCACTCCCGGTTGTGCTTATGTTGACCCGGTCACAATTTCCCTGCATATTTCATTCAGCAGCCCGGTTTATACAATGACCCAAACCAACGTTGAAAATTTCAACCCCTTCATTTTCGTAGGGCTTGACAGGGCACATGAAGTGCACCTTCCCGATTACGTGCCCACAAGCCTTGCAAACCAGGGCTTCTTCGGCACCTACGACGATATGACCAATATTGCAACGAACAAATATTATAAAACGGTGAATAACCTGCCTTGGGCGATAAACCTGATCGAAAGCTTTGCATACCCCAATGAGATGGTCGACATCATACACACTTACAACCATTTCGTGGAATGGGCAACCAGCGGAGGCTTGTTATACCAGGACTGGTATATGGATAAGCCCGCCTACCGTAATGCTTCGAATATCTATATTCATTGAGATTATTTTAACTGAGGATATTAACAATCAAGAAATTAATCATTAATCAAAACAATTAGCAAAATGAAAAAATTAGCGTTAATCTTAACAGTTCTTGGCCTGGTGTTCGCATTTGCAGCCTGCAACAAGTTCAGAACTACGGAACCTGCTTCACAACAGGCCGCACAGGGGGTTAGTTTCACTATTGCTCCGGGGCAGACAGGCGGACTGAAATCCACGGCCAGCACTGACTGTTTCTTGCAGACGGCAAACTATGCAAAAATCACTATTGACAGCAAGCATTATGTAAGGGCTATATTCTACGTGGATGGCAAACCATACACAAACACCCTTCAGCTTGGGACCGGATTGCATAGCTTGCAGGAATTTACCATTTGGAGTGACAACCAGACTCCAAACGATTCCACCGATGATGCAATGCTTTCGGCTGTGCCTCATACAGGATCGGCGTATTCACCATATGTAAGCTCACCATTGGATATTACATTCACGGTAGAAGCATTTAAAAAGACACAGCTCCCTGTTGAAGCAATATGTTATCAGCCCAGCAACTATACCGATTTCGGCTTCACTTTCTTCCAGATTGAACAGGTCACTGTTCGCGAACAGCCATTTTTTGGTGACCTCTGTATTAAAAGCATCGCAGAATATTCCATTACGGGTTCGCCATACCTTGCACAATCCAATGGTATACAATTGGACCTTCCGGCAATCTTTAAAATTGAGGTATACAGGAATAATGTACTGAAGAACACCTTCAATAATGAGGCATGGAATGGTGAAGGCCAGCCGCTGAAGGTGTTGTATGCCGACAGGCAGGGAGTTGCCGATAATTTCGAGTTCAAACTCTATGTTAAAGTCAGGAAAGGCCCGGGATTTGATTATGTATATTTCAAGAGCTGGACCATTTCCGATGCCCAGGTGATCCCGCAGAACAGCGATGGAGTCTGTGACTTCTCCATTGGTTATTGTAATCCGAATGCTGATTATGTTCTTCCTCCATGGATCAATCTGCCGAATACCGCTACCTACACCATTACCGGCGCTTACGGCCCGGGTTCACTGGGTGGCTATGTAGATGCAAGCCTAACGAATGTGCTTTCAGGATATGAAATTGTAAACGGGACGTTTGCTTCATGGTGCTGCGATCATCAGACAACCATTAATGTGGGAACAGCATACAACATGGACGTGTATTCTTCGCTGTATCCCGCACTGCTTCCCGCTTTCGGACAAACTATACCCTGGGATAAGATCAACTGGCTGCTTAACCACCTTGATTGGTACCCCGGTTATCATTGGTATGATTTACAGGGAGCAATCTGGTTATTTGACAATCCTGCATGGGACGGCGTAGCCCATAGCAGTGTCCCCAACCTTACTGCAATGATGACCCAGATGCATAACGATGCAAACGCTTATGGAGCCAATTACAAGGTTCCTACAGGCGGATGGGCTGCAGTTGTCTTCATCCCGACAGGCACTCCTCCCAACGCACCGACCCCTACAATCCAGACCATGTTTATTAAACTTGACCCCTGATAAAGTAAGGATAAGATTATCAATTTATTAAAAGGAGGCTGTCCCATATGGACGGCCTCCTTTTTTAATATACCCGGATACCTTTTATTATAGTACACTTACTAAGAATAGAACCACACTTACTTGTTATCGCTTTTCCTCGCCACAGGGTAGTCATATATTTGTACTTCATTGAATAAAAGGAATTTAATCGCATCAGGCATGAAACCATTAATCCAAAAAATAAAGACCATGAAAAAGCTAATGCTTATTTTAACAATTCTTGGGTTAGTCTTTGTTTTTGCAAGTTGTAACAAGCAGAAAACAGAGACCCCCGGCACCCAGCAATCCAACCAGGGTGTTAGCTTCTCAATTGCCCCCGGCCAAACCGGAGGGCTGAAATCTACCGCAAGTACTGACTGTTTTTCACAAACAGCCAATTATGCGAAAATCACAATTGACGGTAAACATTATCTCAGGGCAATATTTTATGTCGATGGGGTTCCTTACACCAATACTCTGCAATTAGGCACCGGCTTGCATACTTTGCAGGAATTTACCATCTGGAGTGATCACCAGACACCGAATGATTCTACCGATGATGTGATGCTTTCGGCAGTTCCTCACAGCGGTTCAACTTATTCACCTTATGTGTCTTCCCCTCTGGATATTGCTTTCTCGGTTGAGGCTTTCAAAAAGACACAGGTGCCGGTTGAGGCATTATGTTATCAGCCAAGCAATTATACCGATTTTGGATTTACATTTTTCCAGATTGAGGAGGTTACCCTTCGCGAACAGCCTTTCTTTGGTGACCTTTGTATTAAGAGCATAGCTGATTATTCAATACCGGGTTCACCATACCTTGCACAGTCAAACGGCATCCAAATTGACCTTCCTGCAATCTTTAAAATTGATGTTTACAGGAACAATGTTCTGGTCAACTCATTCAGCAATGCCGCATGGCATGGTGAAGGGCAGCCGTTAAAAGTACAGTATGCCGACAGAAAAGGCATTCCCGATAATTTCGAGTTCAAACTCTATGTGATGGTCAGAAAAGGACCCGGCTTTGATTATGTTTATTTTAAAAGCTGGACATTTGCTGATGCACAGGTGATTCCGCAGAATGCCGACGGCGTTTGCGACTTTTCCATAGGATATTGCAATCCCAATGCCGACTATGTTCTTCCTCCGTGGATCAACCTGCCGGCCACGTCAACATATACAATAACAGGAGCTTATGCTCCCGGTTCACAAGGCGGTTATGTCGATGCAAACCTGACAAACATTTCAGGCGGATATGAAGTAGCAAACGGGCTTTATGCTTCATGGTGCTGTGACCACCAGACCAATATCACTGTGGGCCAAAGCTACAATATGAACGTGTTTTCATCATTATATCCTGACTTGCTCCCGGCTTTTGCGCAAAGCAGGCCCTGGGACAAATACAACTGGCTGTTAAATCATTTAGACTGGTATGCAGGATATCATTGGTACGATCTCCAGGGTGCATTATGGCTGCTTGAATCCCCGGCATGGAATGGTGTTGCCGAAGGCGGTGTGCCTAATGTTACAGCTTTGATGACCCAAATGAAAAACGATGCCAATGCCTATGGCAGCGGATATAAAGTCCCTACCGGCGGATGGGCGGCAGTTGTATTCATTCCGGTTGGAACCCCGGGTAATGCTCCGAACCCGACCATACAGACCATGTTTATCAAACTGGATCCGTAATTAAGTACAGCAGAAAAATTCAGATGGAGGGACGCTATGGATAACATGGCGTCCCTCCTTTTTGATTGTAAATACACTCATTTCAACAATAAAAGCGATAATCTGCTAAATTAAACAGACACGCAGCAGCAGGTTGTAAATGCTTACTGTGCGACAGTTCGGGCAAATTTTAGAACACTTGCTAATCCGTCCTTCACACCTGCTTATTATCGCTTGATTCAACCACTTGCCTGGATGTATTTTTGCATGTAACCATGAGACCAAAAAATCAGAAAACAATGAAAAAGCCAATAAATACAATCAAGGGATATATATCAGGTTTAATTATCCTGATAATGATACCCGTTCTGATCACTTCCTGTAAAAAGGATTATTCGAACGGGCAGACTCCGGTTGACAATACGAAGCATATGAAAGACCTTGTGGTCTCTTCTTCCTTCAGCTGGAATACCGATCATAACGTAACCTTTGACATCTACGCAAAGGATAATCAGAACGGTCCGATCAGCAAAGTGCGTTTTGATGTATATACAAAACAACCCACCGATGGTGGCGAATTGCTTTTCAGCGGCATTACAGGTGATGACGGGCTGTTTCATTTTATCCGTCCTATCCCCGGTTCACTTAAACAGGTGACCGTAACCACTAAATTCTTAGGGATCGGCCGTTACAGGACCCTGGATGTTTCGGGTGATAATGCAGTTTGCATCTTCGGAGGCAAATTCCCCGATCCGGTAAGGACTAAAGCATCAATGGGTTTTACACCGGTACCCGGCATGCCCAGGGTTTATTATATGGGAACGTTTGACGGATCAGGCGTGCCAAACTATTTTGAACCGGTCAATGATGTAATTCCGGCCTCTCTTCTGTCGGATATCAATGCTTCGCTCCCCGAAGGTGTTTCAGTACCTGTTCATCATCCTGAATACCTCACTAATACGGCTCCTACGCAACTTGTTCTCCAGGAATTATGCGATGTTTATGTAACCTTTGTTTCCGAAGGCGCCGGATTCAGGAACTGTATTGGGTTCTATACCTTTAATACAGGCACACCCCCGGCCAATGCAAGCCAGATAGATTCCATTAAAATTGTTTTCCCGAATGCATCTTCATCAGGCAGTGGCGGAGGTTTGCATGCAGGGAATAAAGTAAAGATAGGCCGTTTCCCCGCTGGCAAGACCATAGGATGGGTTGTATTTTCTGATGGATGGAACGGTAGTAATGTTACGGCAGGAAGATGGACGGTATATTCAACAAACAGCCTGAACCCGGAATCCAGTGCCAGCGAACAACGTCATATTGTATTGTTACGCAATCCAAGTCTTCATAATATCCTTTTTGGTGTTGAGGACTGGCGCAGGGATGATCATGGATCATGCGACAACGATTTTAATGATGTGGTACTGAACCTTGTATCTAACCCGGTAGAAGCTGTCGACCAGACAGATTATCCCCCGATGACACCTTCGAGCCCCGATGCTGATGGAGACGGGGTACCAGATAATCTAGATGATTATCCTCATGACGCTTCGAAGGCCTTTAATAATTATTATCCCTCCGCAACAGGACTGGGAACCCTTGCTTTTGAAGATCTCTGGCCGCAGAAAGGTGATTATGATATGAATGACCTGGTCGTTAATTACCGTTTTAACCAGATCACAAATTCTAGTAATAAAGTAGCAGAAATCACTGCAAAACTTATTCCGATTGCCCAGGGCGCCGGTTTGCAGAACGGTTTTGCAATCCAGATCGGAACTGCTGCAGCAAATGTTATCAGTGTGAGTGGTCATGACCTCCGTCATTCCCTGTTCACAATGTCGGGCAACGGAACGGAAAGCGGGCAAACCAAGGCTGTCGTCCCGGTATTTGATAATGCCTACGATCAGCTTCCTTACCCGGGATCAGGGATTGGAACAAACACAACCATTGGTGTTGTGTATGTTACTCCTCCCGAACTTAACCTTGATATTGTAATGAAGTCGGGTGGCGTGTCTATACTCGAAACCGGAACACCTCCCTATAATCCGTTTATAGTGGTAAACCAGGTAAGAGGCCTCGAAGTGCATTTACCTGATAAAGCCCCGACGGATAAGGCCGATAACAACTATTTCGGAACTGCTGACGATAACAGTATCCCGTCCTCAGGCAGGTACTATAAATCATCGACCAACCTGCCATGGGCGATTAATATCGGCTCGCAGTTCGCCTATCCTTCAGAAAAAAGCGAAATCACCCAGGCCTATTTGAAGTTTGCAGGATGGGCCGAGTCTTCAGGTGCTCTGAATGCCGACTGGTACAGCAATACAGGCAGCGGGTACAGGAATAACGCCCTGATCTATACCCATTGAGATAAAACAATATCAATAAAAGCCCGGCACACTCCGGGCTTTTTTTATTGGCTGGTTTGCAGTTTATATATATTTTTACATTGATTTGAAGATATCCATCTCAACACCTTATGAAAATAACCGTATTCCAGGTCCTGAATTATTCACTGATCCTTTTTGCCGCAGTACTTTTTATAAGGTATATATGGGATCTGATTTTTAATCCTGATTACCAGCCGGCTGCCTGGAAGGAAGCTAAAAATAAAGGAAAGCTGGCCGGTATCCTTCTAAGGATTGAAAAAAACTACAGGGATAAGGTAAGGTTTTTCAATTTCTGGTTCCAGGTCGAACGGCTCAGGAAAGAACAGGTACCGGGGGCTTTTGCCGAACTTGGTGTATACCAGGGCGAAAGCGCCAGGGCTTTGCACCACATGGACCCTGATCGGAGGTTTTACCTTTTTGATACCTTCGAAGGGTTTAAGGACCAGGATCTTGCGTTTGAAAAAGGGGAAGCTGCAAGCTATACCCCAGGCAGTTTTGCCGACACTAATATTAATAAGGTATTATCAACAATTGGCGGGAACCGCAATATTCTGATCCAGCCGGGGTATTTCCCCCAATCGGCCTTAAAGCTTGTCCAGGAGAGGTTTGCCCTGGTGAACATCGATGCCGACTTATATAACCCGACAAAGGCAGGACTTGAATTTTTTTATCCCCGGCTGAGTCCCGGAGGGGTCATTCTGGTTCATGATTACAATTATAAATGGGAGGGTGTTTTAAAAGCGGTCGATGATTTTTGCAAAACAATACCCGAAGCCATGGTAATTATCCCCGACAGGGAGGGTACAGTAATGATCATCCGCAGTAAATTCTGATAGCTGGAAAACAGGATCACTGGATAATTGGATTACCAGATATCAAGTTATCCAGATTTCAAGTCATCTGCGCGCAGCGCAATCCTCCATCAATCATCACTGATAATCAGTATAAAAAGGGACTTTGAGATTTTTTTTCATTCAGTTTGTAAAAAAAACATCAAATCTCTTGTTTGAAAGAAAATAAATTGTAATTTTGCACCCTCGAAAACCAGATTTGGTTTTTGAGGGGATACTAAGCCGAAATTAGTAAGGAAACCTGACAAAGCGAGACATCTATAGGTTTCAACAGCAGCCGGAACGACGGTTGCAGTGAAAAAGTCTCTCTGAAGCACAGCTCTCCTTTTATATTTCAAAGCCAATATCCTTCTTTACCAGGCGCCGGTTTTAGCGCCACAAACTTGAAAAGAATTTAAACATTTCAATATGCCAACAATTTCGCAATTGGTTCGTAAAGGAAGACACAAATTGACGGACAAGAGTAAAGCTCCTGCCCTTGATTCATGTCCCCAGCGCCGCGGTGTTTGCGTGAGGGTTTACACAACCACTCCTAAAAAGCCTAACTCAGCAATGCGTAAAGTAGCACGTGTTCGCCTGACCAACGGTAAGGAAGTGAACGCTTACATCCCCGGTGAAGGCCACAATCTCCAGGAACACTCCATCGTGATGATCCGCGGGGGCCGTGTTAAGGACCTTCCCGGTGTTCGTTACCATATTATACGTGGTGCCCTCGATACATCAGGTGTTGAAGGACGCAAGCAGCGCCGTTCGAAATATGGCGCCAAGAGGCCTAAAGAAAAGAAAGCATAATCACAGCTGTTATTTAAGCGCATATGAGAAAATCAAGACCAAAGAAAAGGCTCATCATTCCCGACCCAAGGTTCAGCGACACGCTGGTGACCAAGTTCGTGAATAACATGATGTTCAGCGGCAAAAAGAACCAGTCATACGACATCTTTTATGAAGCAATTGACATCGTGAGCGAAAAGACCAAGGAAGACGGGCTGGAGGTTTTCAAGAAAGCCCTGGCAAACGTCACTCCTTCGGTGGAGGTACGCAGCCGCCGAATCGGTGGTGCCACTTTCCAGATCCCCTCGGAAATCAGGCCTACCCGCAAGAGTTCAATCGGTATGAAATCACTGGTTGGATTTGCAAGGAAACGCCACGAGAAAAGCATGGCTCATAAACTTGCTTCCGAGATCCTTGCTGCTTACAAGGAAGAAGGTGCCGCTTTCAAAAGGAAAGAAGACACTCACCGTATGGCAGAAGCCAACAAAGCTTTTTCACATTTCAGATTTTAACAATAAACCCGAACCCGGAACAATATATTAATTAATGCCCGAGCAAACAAAACATACGCGCAACATTGGCATTATGGCTCATATCGACGCCGGTAAGACGACGACGACCGAGCGTATATTGTATTATACCGGGAGCAATTATAAGATGGGCGAGGTGCACGACGGTACTGCTACTATGGACTGGATGGTCCAGGAGCAGGAACGCGGGATCACCATCACCTCGGCCGCTACAACCGTATATTGGGATTTTAACAACCAGCAGTACCGGATCAATATCATTGATACTCCCGGTCATGTGGATTTTACTGTTGAGGTAGAGAGGTCGCTCAGGGTTCTCGACGGCGCTGTCGCTTTATTCTGCGCTGTAGGCGGAGTGGAACCCCAGAGTGAAACGGTTTGGAAACAGGCCGACAAATACCATGTTCCCCGCCTGAGCTATGTTAATAAAATGGACCGTACCGGTGCCGATTTCTTTAAGGTTGTTGACCAGATAAAGGATAAACTTGGCGCCAAACCAATTCCCGTTCAGCTTCCGATAGGAGCTGAGGAGGATTTTCTGGGTATTGTCGACCTGATCTCCGCAAAAGCCTATTCCTGGGACGAAACTTCCCTGGGTAAGGAATATTTTGAGATCCCCGTTCCCGAAGATATGAAGGAAATTGTTGCCGAATACCGCAGCAAACTTATAGAAGGCGCCGCTGAGGAAAGCGAGGAACTTCTCCATAAATTCCTGGAAAACCCTGAATCGATCACCGAAGAAGAAATTGTTGCCCAGATTCGCAAAGCTACCATCCAGAACAGGATCACCCCTGTTATCTGCGGGGCATCCTTTAAAAATAAAGGCGTTCAGACCCTGATCGACAGTATTGTCAGGTTCCTCCCTTCTCCATATGATATGCCTCCAATCAAAGGCATCAACCCTTTTACCGGAAAAGAAGAAGAACGCCATCCCGATCCGGAAGAACCGTTCTCGGCACTTGCTTTCAAGATCGCAACTGATCCCTTTGTGGGCAGGATTGCTTTTTTTCGCGTTTACTCGGGTGCGCTCAATGCCGGTGAAGTGGTGTTGAATGCCAATACAGATAAAAAAGAACGACTGCTTCGTATCATGCAGATGCATGCCAACAAACAGATACCCCTCAAGCGCATTGAAGCCGGGGAGATCGGGGCTGCAGTCGGTTTTAAAGAAATTCGTACGGGCGACACCCTTTGCGACCTCAAGCATCCTGTCATGCTCGAGACCATGAGTTTTCCCGAACCTGTCATCAATATGGCCATTGAGCCAAAAACACAGGATGACGTTGAAAAATTAGCCATCTGTCTTAAAAAGATGGCCGAAGAGGATCCTACTTTCCGTGTAAAAATTGATGAAGAGACCGGCCAGACCGTCATCAGCGGTATGGGTGAACTTCACCTCGATATCATTGCCGACAGGATGAGACGTGAGTTTAACATTGATGTGAACCGCGGTAATCCCCAGGTAGCCTATAAGGAAGCTGTGGTCAATTCGGTCATGCACCATGAAGTGTATAAGAAACAGACCGGTGGAAAAGGCCGTTTTGCAGATCTTTCAATTGAAATCTCTCCTGCCGACAAGGGTGTGAAGGGGCTTCAGTTCATCAATGATGTCAAGGGAGGGAATATTCCCCGGGAATTTATCCCTGCTATTGAAAAAGGGCTGAAATCGGGTATGTCAAACGGTCCGGTTATCGGGTTCCCGATAGAAAGTATTAAGGTGCGTTTGCTCGACGGTGCCTTTCACAGTGTTGACTCTGATGCTTTATCGTTCCAGATCGCTGCCGGTATAGCTTTCAGGGAAGCTACCAAAAAAGCAAAAGCTGTGATTATGGAACCGGTCATGCGCTTTGAGATCATCACCCCGAATGAGAGTATGGGTGAAGTTACCAGCGATTTGCATAAACGCCGCGGGCATGTCGAAAGTATCGAATCCCGCATTGGAAATGCCGTTATTCATGGCAGGGTACCCCTCGCAGAAATGTTCGGGTACGTCACTACGCTTAGAAGCATTACCAGTGGAAGGGCAACTTGCATGCTTGAGTTTTTGCAATATTCGCCTGCTCCTCAGGAGGTTATGGATGAAGTATTATTTAAAATCAGAGGCTACGTGCCTGTATATTAATCATTTATATGAGCCAGAGAATTAGAATAAAACTGAAGTCTTACGATTACAACCTTGTTGATAAGTCAGCAGAGAAGATCGTAAAAACAGTTAAGGCTACCGGTGCCGTGGTTAGCGGTCCGATTCCTTTGCCCACTGACAAGAAGATCTTCACTGTTTTGCGCTCGACTTTTGTGAACAAGAAATCCAGGGAACAGTTCCAGCTCTGCACTTATAAACGCATGCTGGATATTTACAGCACGACATCGAAAACAATCGATGCACTGATGAAACTGGAGCTTCCTTCAGGAGTGGAAGTGGAGATCAAAGTTTGATCAAGGTGTAATTGTATTTGAACTAACGAAAAAATCGTAAGAAATGTCTGGATTAATTGGAAAAAAAGTCGGGATGACCAGCATCTATGATGCAAACGGGAAGAATATTCCCTGTACTGTCATTGAAGCAGGTCCCTGTGTTGTAACACAGATCCGATCCAAGGAAAAAGAAGGTTATGATGCCATCCAGCTTGCTTTTGAGGATAAGAAAGAAAAGCATACCACAAAAGCAATGATGGGCCATTTTAAGAAAGCCGGGATAACCCCGAAGAAAGTCATTGCCGAATTTACCCGTTTTGAAGCTGACCATCAGAAGCAATTCGGGGATATTGTCAAGGTTGATATCTTTCAGGAAGGCGAATACATCGATGTGGTTGGTGTATCCAAAGGCAAGGGTTTCCAGGGTGTTGTCAAAAGGCATCATTTTCATGGTGTCGGAGAAGCGACCCATGGTCAGCATGACCGTCTCAGAGCCCCCGGTTCGGTTGGCGCATCATCATGGCCTTCAAGAGTATGGCCCGGATTAAGAATGGCCGGCCGCATGGGTGGAAAACGTGTTAAGGTGATAAACCTTCAGATATTAAAGATAATCCTGGAAAGGAACCTTGTTCTTGTTAAAGGTGCTATTCCCGGACCTACTGGTGCATATGTAATAATTGAGAGATGGAAATAAAAGTTTTTAATATTAAAGGAACAGAAACCGGCCGTAAAGTCAAGCTGGACGATACGGTTTTCGGGATTGAGCCCAATGATCATGCCATTTACCTGGATGTTAAGCAGCATATGGCAAACGCTCGCCAGGGTACTCATGCAACTCTCGAAAAGTCACTGGTTTCGGGCAGTACCAAGAAACTGCACAAGCAGAAAGGAACCGGCGGTTCCCGTAAGGGCAGCATCAAGAGTCCTTTGTTCCGCGGCGGAGCCCGTGTTTTCGGACCCCAGCCCAGGGATTATAATTTTAAACTGAACAAGAAACTTAAAAAGCTTGCTCGTATCTCGGCCCTCAGCTATAAAGTTAAGGAAAGCAACCTGGTAGTGCTTGAGGATTTCACCTTTGACACCCCAAGAACCAAGAATGTAACTGAGCTACTGAAAAATTTTCAGCTCAGTGGTAAAAAGACTTTGGTGGTCGTGAACACCCCGGATGACAATCTTCTGCTTGCTGCAAGGAATCTGAAGCGGGTAAAGATCGTCCGCACTGCCGACCTGAATACTTATGAAATTCTCGACGCAAAGCAGATTTTAATGTGCGAGAGTTCGATTCCGGAAATTGTAAAGATTCATCAGAATTAACAATTTATTCTATAATCCGATGAGAATTATTATTAAGCCTATCATTACAGAGAAAATGACCCAGCAGGGAGAACGCCTGAACAGGTATGGGTTCTTTGTAGACCGCAAGGCAAACAAACTTCAGATCAAGCAGGCGATCAAAGACCTGTACGGAGTTGAAGTTGAAGCGATCAGTACAATGATCGTATTTGGCAAGAAAAAAAGCCGTTACACAAAAAGTGGCGTAATTTCAGGAAGGGCGACTTCCAGGAAGAAAGCCATAGTAACATTGGCAAAAGGCGAAACTATTGATTTTTACAGCAATATTTAAAAAATGGCGCTTAAGAAATACAAACCAACAACACCCGGTCAGAGGTTCAAGGTTATCAGCTCATATGATGAGGTAACCACCATGACCCCTGAGAAGAGCCTGTTGACACCTTCAAGGAAAACCGGCGGAAGAAACAACCAGGGAAGAATGACCATGCGTTACATGGGCGGTGGTCACAAACAGATGTACCGGCTTATTGATTTCAAGAGGGACAAGGATGACATTCCCGGTTTGGTGAAGAGTATCGAATATGATCCTAACCGGACCGCGAGGATTGCCCTTATCACTTACAAAGACGGTGAGAAACGGTATATTGTTGCCCCTCATGGTTTAAAGGTAGGCCAGACCATCCTTTCAGGGAAAGGAGCTGCTCCCGAAATCGGGAACACTTTATTCCTCAGTGAGATTCCTTTCGGTACCGTGATCCACAATGTGGAGCTGCGTCCCGGACAGGGAGCCAAGATGGTACGTTCGGCAGGAGCTTATGCCCAGCTGATGTCACGTGACGGCAAGTTTGCCATCATCAAGATGCCATCGGGTGAAACACGTATGATATTGCAGACATGCAAAGCCACTATCGGCATGGTTTCGAACACCGACCACAGCCTTGAGAAGCATGGTAAAGCCGGCCGTAAACGCTGGCTGGGCCGCAGGCCGAGGAACCGTGGCGTTGCCATGAACCCGGTTGACCATCCAATGGGTGGTGGTGAAGGCCGTGCTTCAGGCGGGCACCCGCGTTCACGCAAGGGTATGCCGGCTAAGGGATACAAGACCCGTTCGAAAAAGAAGCAGTCGAACCAGTACATCATTGAAAAACGGAAAAAGTAACAGCAAATCAATCAGATTATGAGCAGATCGCTTAAAAAAGGCCCTTTTATCCACTATAAGCTGGAAAAGAAAGTTATAGATGCTGTGGAAACCAAGAAAAAGACCGTCATAAAGACCTGGTCGAGGGGTTCCGTAATTTCTCCGGATTTTGTGGGGCTGACCATTGCCGTCCATAACGGGAACAAATTCATCCCTGTTTATGTCACCGAGAACATGGTTGGCCACAAACTTGGCGAGTTCGCCCCGACCCGTATATTCAGGGGGCATGCCGGTAATAAAGATAAAGGAAAGAAATAAAGGAAATTTTATAGATTATGGGAGTCAAAAGTCGTACGAGAGCTGAGAACCGAAAGGAAGCTAAAAAGAAGACCGCTGTTGCAAGTCTTCAGAATAATCCTACCTCTCCGCGTAAAGCAAGATTAGTTGCTGACCTGGTCCGCGGAAAACGAGTGGAACTGGCCCTGAATATCCTGAAAAACACCAGCAAACAGCCGTCAGAGAAAATGCGGAAGCTTCTGCTTTCGGCAATTTCCAACTGGCAGTTGAAAAACGAAGGATTGCGAATTGAAGATGCCGACCTGTTCGTCCAGGAGATTAAAGTAGATGTCGGACGTACACTGAAGCGTATCAATACTGCTCCTCAGGGACGTGCCCACAGGATCCGCAAGCGTTCAAACCATATCACCATCACCCTTGGCTCAAAAAGCCAGCAGGTTGAGGAGAATGTTGCAGAAGAAACAAAAGAAAGTAACAAGGAATAATTTAAAGGGAATTTTTAATGGGACAAAAAACCAATCCGATTGCTAACCGTCTAGGCATAATCCGCGGCTGGGATTCCAACTGGTTTGGCGGAAAAACCTTCGAGAGCAAATTAGTCGAAGATGATAAGATCCGCAAGTATCTGCATGCACGTCTTTCAAAGGCCGGCATCTCGAAGATCGTTATCGAGCGCACCCTGAAGCTTGTGACTGTGACTATCCATACTGCAAGGCCGGGGATTATCATCGGTAAAGGCGGGCAGGAAGTTGACAAGTTGAAGGAAGAGCTGAAAAAGATCACCAAGAAGGAGATCCAGATCAATATATCCGAGATCAAGCGGCCTGAACTGGATGCAGTTATTGTAGCCAATACAGTTGCCAGCCAGATTGAAGGGCGTATTTCGTATCGCAGGGCGATAAAAACTTCTATAGCATCAGCTATACGTATCGGTGCCGAAGGGATCAAGGTTATGATCTCCGGCCGTTTGGGCGGAGCTGAAATGGCCCGCCGGGAACAGTATAAAGAAGGACGAATTCCTTTACATACTTTCCGTGCCGACATTGATTATGCTACTGCTGAAGCGCATACTACCTACGGGCGTATCGGGATCAAAGTCTGGATATGCAAAGGCGAGATCTACGGGAAACCCGAACTGGTTCCCAGCACTTCAACTGCCAAGCTGAAACCTTCCCAGCAACGTCCGAAAGGCGGCAGCCCCAGGCCCGACAGGGACAGGGACAGAGGCAGGGACAGGGACAGAAATGACAAACCCCGTTTCAGAAAATAACAGAAAGAACAACAATAATATATCTGAATAATGTTACAGCCAAAGAAGACTAAGTACAGGAAACAGCAGAAGGGTAAGATGAAAGGTAACGCACAGCGCGGCCATCAGATTGCATTCGGCTCTTTCGGTCTCAAAACTCTTGACGAAGCATGGATCACCGGCCGCCAGATAGAAGCAGCCCGTCAGGCAATCACGCGTCATATGAAACGTGAAGGGCAGATGTGGATCCGGATCTTCCCCGATAAACCGGTAACCAAGAAACCGGCGGAAGTGCGTATGGGTAAAGGAAAAGGAGCACCCGAGTATTTTGTAGCCAGGGTAAACCCCGGCCGCATCATGTTCGAAATCGATGGAGTATCCGAAGTCATAGCAAAGGAAGCTTTGCGCCTTGGAGCCCAGAAAATGCCCGTCCATTGTAAGATAGTAATGCGCCGCGATTTCGCCGAAGGTCAAGCATAAATTGTTTTAGCCAGAAGCTATCGCAGATTAAAACAGAAAGAAATGGAACAAAAAGTAATCAGAGAGTTCACCACCGGTGAGATCGTCGAAAGACTGGACGAGGAAAAAAGGCAGCTGTCGAAGCTGAAGCTCAACCACGCCGTTTCACCACTGGAAAATCCCAATAAGATCAAGGCTTATCGCAAAACCATAGCACGCCTTGAAACCGAATTGCGCCGCCGCGTTCTTGGTGGTGAAAAAATCGTAAAGCCTGTAAAGCATTAATTTATGGAAAGCAGAAAACTCAGAAAGGAAAAGATCGGGGTGGTGATCAGCAATAAAATGGAAAAGTCCATTGTTGTTGAGGTCGAGAGAAAAGTAAAGCACCCGAAATACGGAAAGTTCGTAAAGAAGTCGTCAAGCTTTATGGCTCATGATGAGAAGGGGGAATGCAGCGAAGGTGATAAAGTGCGTATCGCAGAAACCCGTCCGTTAAGCAAGAATAAGTGTTGGAGACTTGTCGAAATCATTGAAAAGGTTAAATAGCCATGATACAGCAAGAGTCAAGATTAACAGTAGCAGATAACAGCGGCGCAAAGGAAGTACTTTGTATAAAGGTACTTGGCGGAACGCGTAAACGTTATGCCTCGGTAGGCGACAGGATTATCGTGACCGTAAAAAATGCTCTGCCTTCAGGCAACATTAAAAAAGGGACCGTATCCAAAGCCGTGGTCGTTCGCACCACCAAGGAAATACGCCGGGCCGATGGTTCATACATCAGCTTCGATGATAATGCAGTAGTACTGCTGAATAATACCGGAGAACTGATAGGCACCCGTATCTTCGGACCGGTTGCCCGCGAACTCCGTGAAAAACAATTTATGAAAATAGTTTCATTGGCACCCGAAGTGCTATAACAGAATTCAACCATGCAGAAGAGATTACATATCCGCAAAGGTGATACAGTGATGGTCATTGCAGGCGATTCCAAAGGCCAGCAGGGCAAGGTGCTGAATGTCAACATCGATAAAGAGTTGGCCATTGTGGAAAGCGTAAATATGGTTTCAAAACACACGAAACCAAACGCAAAGAGCCCACAGGGCGGTATCGTTAAGAAGGAAGCTCCGGTCAATGTTTCAAACCTGAAAGTTATTGATAACACCGGGAAACCTGCCCGTACAGGAAAGAAAATCGACAGCAAGACCGGAAAATTGGTTCGTTATTCTAAAAAATCAGGGGAGGTAATAAAGTAATGGCTTACATACCGAGATTAAAGGAAAAGTATCAGAAGGAAGTTGTTCCTGCATTAATGAGTCAGTTCAGTTATAAGAACCATATGCAGGTTCCCAGGATCACCAAGATCTGTCTGAACCAGGGTTTGGGTATCGCCAACACCGACCGTAAATTCATTGATAACGGCCTGAGTGAAATGACCTTGATCACAGGTCAGAAGGCAGTTCCCACGAAATCCAGGAAAGATATTTCAAACTTCAAGTTGAGAAAAGGAAATGCTATCGGAGTCAGGGTTACCCTGAGAGGAGAACGCATGTATGAATTCCTCGATCGCCTCGTAGCTGTTGCTCTTCCGCGTGTTCGCGATTTCCGCGGAGTGAATGACAAAGGTTTCGACGGAAGGGGCAATTATACAGTCGGCATCACCGAACAGATCATCTTTCCGGAGATCGATATCGACAAGGTGACCAAGATCAACGGTCTTGACATCACTTTCGTGACTACTGCGAATACCGACCGCGAAGCCCTGGCACTGTTAAAAGAATTCGGGATACCATTTAAAACAAGATAATATCATGGCAAAAGAATCCATTAAATCCAGGGAAGTTAAAAGAGAGCGCCTTGTAGCAAAATTTGCTGAAAAGCGGAAAGCTCTGAAAGAAGCAGGCGATTATACCGCACTTCAGAAACTTCCGAAGAACGCTTCCCCGGTACGTCTGCACAATCGTTGCAAACTCACCGGAAGGCCTAAAGGCTATATGAGACTCTTCGGGATTTCGCGTATCAACTTCCGCGAAATGGCCAACAACGGCCTCATCCCAGGCGTTAAGAAAGCCAGCTGGTAATTTGAATAGATTATTAACAAACAGATACAGAATAAAATGGTTACTGATCCCATTGCAGATTATTTGACGAGAATAAGGAATGCCGTGATGGCAAACCACCGGGTCGTAGAAATCCCGAAATCCAAAATCAAGGAAGATATCACCCGCATTCTTTTCGAAAAAGGTTATATCCTGAATTTCAAGGTTGAAAACGAACCCCGTCCGGGAATTATAAAAATTGCTTTGAAGTACCATCCGGTCACAAAGCTTTCAGCTCTCAACTCATTGGTAAGGGTCTCCAAGCCCGGTCTGAGGAAGTATGTCGACAGCGACAGCCTGCCACGTGTACTGAACGGACTTGGAATAGCAATCCTTTCCACTTCTCAGGGAGTAATGACGGATAAAGAAGCGCGTACCAAGAGAATTGGCGGCGAAGTATTATGTTACATTAGTTAATCAGGAGGTTCAGTATATGTCAAGAATTGGAAAACTTCCCATTGCAATACCAGGCGGTGTTAAGGTAACGGTATCTGATACCAACCTGGTGACCGTGACAGGTAAGCTTGGTGAACTAACCCAGCAGATCGACCCGAAAATCACGATCAAAATTGAAGAAAACACGGTATTTGTTCAGCGGAATTCCGACGCAAAGGACGACCGTTCAAAGCATGGCCTTTACAGGTCACTTCTGTCAAACATGATCAAAGGTGTAAGCGAGGGGTTTACCATTGTCCAGGAAATGGTTGGTGTGGGTTATAAAGCTACGTCGACCGGACAGTTACTGGAGCTCTCTCTGGGTTTTTCACATAACCTGATGCTTGAGCTTCCAATAGAAGTATCTGTACAGACCACCGCGGAAAAAGGTAAAAACCCGACCATAATCCTGAAGTCTCACGACAAGCAGCTTATCGGCCAGGTAGCCTCCAAGATCCGCTCATTCCGCAAACCGGAGCCATACAAAGGCAAGGGTATCCGCTTCCAGGGAGAAGAGATCAAGAAGAAAGCAGGGAAATCCGCTGCAGGAGCATAATATTCATCATAAGATTAAATTCAGAACAGAATGATTACCAGTAGAAAAAAAGATTTTCGCAGGTTCAGGATCAAGAAAAGGATACGCAAAGTCGTAGAAGGGACACCTGACAGGCCTCGCATGACGGTATTCAGAAGCACCAAGTCAATCTACGTCCAGCTTATTGATGATCTGGCAAAGAAGACATTGCTTTCTGCATCATCTGCCGAAAAGGCGGTGAAAAGTGCCAAGGGTACCAAAACGGAGATTGCCAAGCTGGTCGGTAAAAGTATTGCCGAAAAAGCGATTCAGGCAGGGATCTCCTCGGTAGTTTTTGACAGAAACGGATATTTATATCATGGCAGGGTGAAAGCTTTGGCTGATGCAGCCAGAGAAGGCGGCCTTAAATTCTAATCAGGTATGACAAACGTTAACGTAAAGAGAGTAAAATCAAGCGAAATTGAGTTCAAAGACCGCCTGGTCAGCATCCAGAGGGTGACAAAAGTGACCAAGGGCGGGCGTACATTCAGTTTCTCGGCCATCGTAGTGGTGGGTAATGAAAACGGTGTAGTCGGTTACGGACTTGGAAAAGCAAAGGAAGTAACAGCTGCGATCGCCAAAGGTATCGACGATGCAAAGAAGAACCTGATTAAAGTTCCGATTCTTAAAAGTACTATTCCCCACGAACAACTCGGGAAATACAGCGGAGCACTGGTTTTTCTGAAACCTGCAGCCCCTGGTACAGGAGTAATCGCAGGTGGTGCAATGCGTGCCGTACTCGAAAGTGTCGGTATTAAAGATGTGCTGGCTAAATCAAAGGGTTCATCGAATCCCCACAGTGTTGTAAAAGCCACTATCAATGCATTGATCAAGATGCGCGATCCATACACTATTGCCCAGCTGCGTGGTATCGATATGGATAAAGTATTTAACGGTTAAGAAATTGCAAAGCATAGAAGCAATGAAGAAGATCAAAATAACACAGGTTCGCAGTGGCATCGGACACACCTTACGCCAGAAACGTACTCTTGAAGCACTCGGGCTTAAGCGTATCCGCCATTCTGTGGAACATGAAGCAACCCCCCAGATCCTGGGCATGGTTGAAAAAGTGAAACATCTCGTAAAATTTGAAGAAGTTTAATCTCTGATAAGTATAATAACATGGATTTAAGTAATCTTAAACCGGCAGAAGGTTCTATAAAGAAAGAAAAGCGTATCGGCAGGGGCCAGGGTTCAGGCCATGGCGGAACATCAACCCGTGGTCATAAAGGCGCAAAATCCCGTTCCGGTTACTCAAAGAAACTGGGTTATGAAGGCGGACAGATGTCTCTGGTACGCCGTGTCCCCAAGTTCGGATTCAAGAATTTCAACCGCGTTGAATATAAAGGGATCAACCTGGATACACTGCAGCAACTCAGCGAAAAGAAAAACATCCTGGTTATGGGCGTAGATACCCTCATTGAGGCAGGATTCATTTCCAAGAGAGATAAAGTGAAGATCCTCGGGCGCGGAGAACTGAAAGCCAAACTGGAAATTACAGCTCATGCTTTCTCTGCAACAGCAAAGAAAGCCATTGAAGATTTAGGCGGAATAGCAAACACACTTTAAACCTGTTTGAATGAAAAAACTGATTCAAACCATCAGGAACATCTGGAAAATTGACGATCTGCGAAAGAGGATCTTGTATACCATTGGTATCCTGCTGATCTATCGTTTCGGAGCTCATGTCGTACTTCCCGGTGTAGACCCCGGCATGCTGCAAAACCTTCAGAACCAGTCGAAGCAGGGTTTACTCGGGCTTCTGAATATGTTCTCGGGTGGTGCCTTCGCAAATGCATCTATTTTTGCACTCGGTATCATGCCTTACATCTCGGCATCAATCGTAATGCAGTTACTCGGTATGGCAATCCCGTACTTCCAGAAACTTCAGAAAGAAGGTGAAAGCGGGAGGAAGAAAATAAACCAGATCACACGTTACCTTACCGTGGTCATCCTTATCCTCCAGTCACCTGCATACATAGCAAATCTCGTTTCCCAGCTTCCGTCTGAGGCTGTCTATCCTTTCAGTCCGAACTTCTCCCATCATTCGGTCTTCTCATTTTTCGGTATCATGTCCATCATGATCCTGACTGCCGGTTCCATGTTTATCATGTGGCTGGGAGAGAGGATCACCGATAAGGGGATCGGAAACGGTATTTCACTGATCATCATGATCGGTATCATCGCAAGGTTGCCATTCTCCCTGGTTGGGGAACTTGTTTCAAGAATGGAACAGAAAGGCGGCGGGCTTGTCTTCTTTGTAGTCGAACTTGCCTTCCTTGTTCTGGTTATCCTTGTTACAATACTCCTGGTGCAGGGAACGAGGAAGATTCCCGTGCAGTATGCCAAAAGAATTGTCGGCAACAAACAATACGGTGGGGTCAGGCAGTATATACCCTTAAAAGTCAATGCTGCAGGTGTCATGCCAATCATTTTTGCGCAGGCAATCATGTTCCTGCCGCTTACCATAGCCGGTTTTGCCAGCAGTGAAACACTTACAGGCTTTGCCAGGGTCTTTACCGACTATAACAGCCTGGCCTATAATGCCACTTTCTTTGTTCTGATCATTTTCTTCACCTATTTCTATACCGCTATTACGATCAATCCAAACCAGATGGCTGAGGATATGAAGAAGAACGGCGGATTTATTCCCGGGGTAAAACCCGGAAAGAAAACCGGAGAGTTTATCGACAATGTGATGTCGAGGATAGTGCTCCCGGGATCTATTTTCCTTGGCTTTGTAGCCATTATGCCCTACTTTGTAAGAACAATCGGTGTTACCAGTCAGTTCGCCCAGTTCTATGGCGGAACTTCACTGCTGATCTTAGTAGGTGTTGTACTGGATACTTTGCAGCAGATCGAAAGCCACCTGTTGATGCGCCATTACGATGGTCTCACAAAATCGGGACGTATCAAAGGCAGGTCTTCCTATAATGTTGCAAGCTGAGAAACTAAATAGTAAACTGAATGATATTAAAGACTGCGGAAGAAGTCGAATACCTGAGGGAAAATGCTTTAATTGTCAGCAGGACCTTAGCCGCAGTTGCGAAAGAGATCAAACCGGGTGTACAGACCAAGACACTCGATAAAATAGCCGAAGAATATATTCGGTCAGAAGGGGCGGTACCAGGTTTTAAAGGGTACCGGGGGTTTCCGGGAACCTTGTGCATCTCCCTCAATGAAGAAGTGGTGCACGGAATACCGGGAGAGAGAGTTCTTTTAAATGGTGATATTGTTTCGATCGACTGCGGATGCATGAAGCACGGTTTTTATGGCGATTCTGCCTACACTTTTCCGGTGGGGGAGATCAGCCCGGAAGTCAGACTGCTGCTTGAAAGGACGAAAGAATCCCTGTTCAGGGCGCTTGAAGTTGCTGTTACAGGGAAACGCGTTGGAGATATAGGCGCAGCTGTCCAGGATTATGTGGAGAGCTTCGGTTATTCGGTTGTGAGAGAGCTTGTGGGGCATGGAATTGGGAAGGCCCTGCACGAGAAACCCGATATACCCAATTACGGGAAAAGGGGATCCGGGCAGAAGCTTCCTGAAGGCCTGAGCATATGTATTGAACCTATGATCAACCTGGGAACAAAAAATGTGGTGCAGGCGAGCGATGGATGGACAATACGAACCGCCGACCGAATGCCTTCAGCCCATTTTGAGCTGACTGTTGTTATCAGGAAGGAGAAAGCGGATGTACTTTCCACGTTTAAATATATTGAAGAAGTTCTAGGACCTCAACTTATATAAAATGTCAAAACAAGCGTCAATTCAGCAGGACGGCACTGTCGTCGAATCCCTGGGAAATGCAATGTTCAGGGTGGAACTCGAGAACGGACATGTTATAACTGCACATATCTCAGGTAAAATGAGGATGCATTACATCAAGATCCTCCCGGGCGATAAAGTCCGCATTGAAATGTCACCGTATGATTTGACTAAAGGAAGAATAACATTCCGCTATCAATAGAAAAAAAGAAAAGTAAAATGAAAGTCAGAACATCAATTAAGAAAAGGTCGGCCGACTGCAAGATCGTCCGTCGAAAAGGGGTCTTGTACGTGATCAACAAGAAGAACCCTAAATTCAAGCAAAGACAAGGATAATTAAAATTAAATAAAGCATATATGGCCAGAATTGCAGGTATTGATTTACCTAAACAAAAAAGGGGAGAAATTGGTCTAACCTATATTTATGGTATCGGCAGAAGCACGGCCCAGAGCATTCTTACTGAGGCTGGTGTTGACTGGAATAAAAAGGTTCAGGACTGGAATGATGATGAGCAGAATAAAATCCGTGCCATCATCAATGATAAATACAAGATCGAGGGTGCACTTCGTTCGGAAGTCCAGATGAACATTAAGCGGCTAATGGATATCGGCAGTTACCGTGGCATCCGCCACCGTATCGGCCTGCCAGTGCGCGGGCAAAGTACCAAGAACAACGCCCGTACCCGTAAAGGCCGCAAAAAGACTGTTGCCAACAAGAAAAAGGCAACCAAGGGTTAATGGTTAATCCTTCATGGTTTTTAAGAATTGAAGTAATAGTGTAATATGGCAAAGACTGAAAAAAGTTCAAAGAAAAGGGTTGTAAAGGTAGATGCAATAGGCAGGGCTTATATTAATGCCTCCTTTAACAATCTCATAATTTCATTAACCAATAATGCCGGTCAGGTGATTTCCTGGTCGTCGGCCGGTAAAATGGGTTTCAAGGGTTCGAAGAAGAACACCCCGTATGCTGCCCAGATGGCTGCAACAGATGCTGCAAAGACTGCTTATGACCTGGGTCTTCGCAAGGTGAAGGTGTTTATTAAAGGACCCGGAGCCGGGCGTGAATCAGCCATGCGTACCATCCATGCTGCAGGCATTGAAGTAACGGAGATCATGGATATCACTCCGCTTCCTCATAACGGTTGCCGCCCTCCAAAACGCAGGCGTGTATAATCTGAATTAATCATAAATAACATTCGATACCATGGCAAGATATATTGGGCCGAAATCAAGAATTGCAAGAAAGTTCCGGGATCCTATCTACGGACCTGACAAAAGTTACGAAAAGAAAAATTACCCTCCGGGGATGCACGGCCAAACCAAACGGCGCGCAAAGGCTTCAGAATATGGAACCCAGCTGATGGAGAAGCAGAAAGCCAAATATACGTACGGTATCCTGGAAAGACAATTCAGGAATATCTTTAACAAAGCTTCTCATAAAGGTGGTATTACAGGCGAAGTACTGCTTCAGCTTATTGAATCACGGCTTGACAATACGGTATACCGCCTGGGTATCGCGCCTACCAGGGATGGTGCCCGCCAGCTTATCGGTCACAGGCATATCATGGTTAACGGTAAAGTCGTTAATATTCCTTCTTATGAACTTCGCCCCGGCGATTTAATCGCTGTTCGCGAACGCTCAAAATCCATGGAAGTGATTACCGACTCACTCAGCGGCAGAGGCAGCCAGTATCCCTGGCTTGAATGGGATGCAAATCTTATGACCGGAAAATTTATGAACTACCCTGAACGTTCGCAGATCCCTGAAAATATCAAGGAACAGCTGATCGTCGAATTGTATTCGAAGTAACGGGAATTCATTTTGATATAAACCTTTTAAACAAAGTATTATGGCTATTTTACCGTTCCAGAAACCTGACAAGGTGATCATGCTTGAATCGGATGATCGCCGCGGAATATTTGAATTTCGTCCGCTTGAGCCTGGTTTTGGTATTACCATTGGAAATGCACTGAGAAGAATCCTCCTGTCTTCATTGGAAGGATTTGCCATTACTTCAGTAAAAATTGAAGGTGTGGACCAGGAATTTTCAACTATCAAAGGTGTCATTGAAGATGTCACCGAGATCATCCTTAACCTGAAACAAATCCGTTTCAAACGTCTTATTGAGACTGAGAGCTCTGAAAAGGTGACAGTGATCATCGCACAGCAGAAAGAATTCAAAGCTGGCGATATCAACAAATTCCTGTCGGTTTTCCAGGTTTTAAACCCTGAAATCGTGGTTTGTCATATGGAACCCTCGGTCAAACTCACCGTGGAACTTTCAGTTGACAAGGGGAGAGGTTATGTTCCGGCCGATGAAAACAAAGCTCTCAGCACTTCACTGGGCAGGATCGCAATCGACTCTATTCATACACCGATAAAAAATGTTACTTATAACATTGAGAATTATCGCGTGGAGCAAAAGACCGACTATGAGAAACTGGTGATGGAGATTGTTACCGACGGTTCAATCGCTCCTAAGAATGCCTTGAAGGAATCGGCCAAGATACTGATCCATCATTTCATGCTGTTCTCCGACGAAAAGATCACCCTCGATACAGCAGAGAAAACTGTTACCGAAGAATTCGACGAGACTTCATTACACATCCGCCAGCTTTTAAAAACGAAGCTGGTCGACATGGATCTCTCGGTGCGCGCCCTCAATTGCCTGAAGGCGGCCGACGTTGAGACACTCGGTGACCTGGTAGCTTTTAACAAGAATGACCTTCTGAAGTTCAGGAACTTCGGAAAAAAATCCCTTACGGAACTTGAAGAGCTTGTAAAATCAAAAGGCCTGGAGTTCGGGATGAATACTTCGAAATATAAATTAGATAAGGATTAATAGCGATGAGACATCAAAAGAAAATCAATCATTTAGGCAGGACCAGTGCGCACAGGAAGGCAATGCTTTCAAATATGGCATCTTCGCTCATTCTGCATAAACGTATATCTACCACCCTGGCAAAGGCAAAAGCGCTTAGATCCTATGTTGAGCCTTTGATCACCAGAGCAAAAGACGATTCCACTCATTCCCGCCGTATAGCGTTCAGCTACCTGCAGAATAAGGAAGCTGTCTCGGAACTCTTCCGTGAAATATCCAAGAAGATCATGGAGAGACCAGGAGGCTACACACGCATACTGAAGACCGGGATGCGCGCAGGCGACAATGCCGATATGTGTTTTATCGAACTTGTTGACTATAACGAGGTAATGCTGGGCGGAAAAAAGGAAGAAGCAAAGGCAAAAACAACCCGCAGAGGCCGCAGGGGAGGAAAAAAAGAGGATGAAACCGAAAAAAAATCCCCCGCTCCCAAGGATGAAAAGGAAGTAAAAAAGCCTAAAAAAGCTGCTAAGAAAGCCGAAGATGCCGAAGGCCCTGCGGAAGCAAAACCTGAGGAAAACCCTGAAACAAAAGAAAGTTAGTCTTTAAACCAAAATATAAATGAATCCATCGAAAAGGATAATGTACATTGTTACGTTATCCTTTTTTAATTTACATCAATTAAAACAAAAGATATGAGTACGATTTTATCAGTTCGCGCCAGACAGATTCTGGATTCAAGGGGAAACCCCACAATAGAAGTAGATGTGATCACCGACGACGGCATCCTTGGCAGGGCTGCGGTTCCTTCGGGAGCCTCCACGGGAATTCATGAAGCCGTTGAGCTTCGCGATAACGACAAGAAGTTATATATGGGCAAAGGCGTCCTGAATGCAGTTAATAATGTCAACAAGATCATTGCCGCTGAAGTCAGCGGTATGTTCGTTACCGAGCAGATCGAGATTGACAACAGGATGATTGAACTTGACGGCACACCGAACAAGTCAAAACTCGGAGCCAATGCCATACTCGGCGTTTCTTTAGCTGCCGCGCATGCTGCGGCCCAGGTTACCGGCCAGGAGCTATACAGGTATGTAGGTGGCACAGCAGCCAATACACTGCCTATTCCTATGATGAATATCATTAACGGCGGATCTCATGCCGATAATTCAATTGACTTCCAGGAATTTATGATCATGCCGGTGGGTGCAAGGTCATTCTCTGAAGCTATCCGAATGGGATCTGAAGTATTTCATAACCTTAAAGCTGTGCTTAAAAAGGGAAAATACTCAACAAACGTTGGTGATGAAGGCGGTTTTGCACCGAACCTGAAATCCAACGAGGAAGCATTGCAGGTTATTCTCAAAGCCATCGAGGCAGCAGGATATAAGCCCGGGAAAGATATTTTCATAGCTCTTGATCCGGCTTCTTCCGAGTATTTTATCCCTGAAGAGAATGTTTACCACCTGAAAAAATCTACTGGTGAAAAACTCAGCCCTTCAGATATGGTATCCTTCTGGAAAGACTGGGTAAAACGGTATCCTATCATCTCTATTGAAGACGGGATGGCCGAAGATGACTGGAATGGCTGGAAACTGATGACCAAAGAACTTGGCAGCAAAATTCAGCTTGTTGGCGACGACCTGTTCGTTACCAATGTGAAACGCTTATCCGAAGGCATTAAAAAAGGAGTTGCAAACTCTATTCTTGTAAAGGTAAACCAGATCGGGACCCTTACCGAGACGATAGATGCTGTGAATCTGGCATACCGCAACAGTTATACTGCTGTTATCAGCCACCGTTCAGGTGAAACTGAAGACGTTACTATTGCCGACCTGGCTGTTGCGCTGAATACCGGGATGATCAAAACAGGTTCAGCCTGCCGTACCGATCGCATCGCCAAGTATAATCAGCTGCTCAGGATAGAAGAGCAGTTGGGCAATACAGGACATTACCTGGGTAAGGATTTCAAATACGCCCGTTAAACTTTGTTAACAATTTGTAGTAAGTAAGGCTTTATTACTGCTATTTAAGAACAGAGGCTGTTATATATTTGGGGTTCCTAATTCAGGCTATGCAGCAATACCTCAGATATACAGCCTTTGTTTTTGTATTGGTTCTACTCCACATCAGCCTTTTTGCACAAACCCTTAGTAATTACGGAGGTTCCAGCCCTGTATCCAGTCCCGGGAAAAAAGTAAAAATGGGCAGTATGGCAGGTACCTGGGAAGCAGGTGTAATGCTGGGCCCCGACTTCTATTACGGAGACCTGAATATTAATAAATTTCTTCCGAACCGGAGCATCAGCTTTGCAGGAGGCGTGTTTGGAATGAGGCAATTCACCAATGTGATCGGTTTAAAGGCACAGTTGCTTGCGGGTGGTATTCATGGAAGCAAGGACGGGCAGGAAGGTTCCAAATCGGTAAACTGGACAGCCAGGGGGACTTTTATTGATTTTACGATCAATTCGGTATTTAACCTTTCAAACCTGTTTTCCTCTTATCATGAAGGGCGTAAGGTCTTCGTATACGGAACTATAGGTATTGGTGTCAATGCCTGGAATACAAAGCTCACCAAGGGGATCAGCGGGGAGCTGACCAGCCCTGACCAGGTTAACGGCTTCCAGGCGGCATTGGTGTTGCCCTTTGGCCTGGGCTTGCAATATGCCATAACAAATAAAATAAATGCCGGTGTTGAATATACCGTCAGGACGATATTTTCAGACATGGTGGATCAGACGGTTGGAGGGTATAAAGGTGATTTCATTAACATTCTGGCATTTACCGCATCATACAGGTTCGGCACTCCGAAAAAGAAACTAAACGTGCAGGAATACGGGTATTCTGTGCCAGTTACATACCAGCCGGCCCCTGTGCCTCCTCCACAGGAAAAAGCCGCGGAAAAGATTCCGGTTCCCCAGGCCTCTGAAATTTATGATTATGTTGTACAGATCTGTGCTTTTTCTCAGCATAATTACACCGTAGACTGGGTAAAAAAGCACTATCATGTGAGCATGCCTGTGATCAAGGAAAGCGAGAACGGACTGAACCGTTATATCATCGGGCATTATTACAAGGATATCAATTCAGCCAAAGAACTCTGTGACCGGATGCGCAAACAGGGCATACATGATGCATGGGTTATTGCCTACCAGAACGGGGTAAGGCACCATGTTGTGGTATACTAGTCACCTTCCCTCTACTTACACACCTGATTCATGAAATCAACCGACTCGGGGGTATTCATGCCTGCACTTTTCGCTTTCTGGAAGTCGCTGCAGGCCATGGCATAATTTCCAAGCATGTAATTTGCCATTCCATGATTGTAATAAACGGATTTCATCATGGAAGCATCGCCCTGGTTACTGGCGTTAAATGCGAGAGACATATCGAGGTCGGTAAGCGCGCCTCCAAAGTCTGATAGTTTGAGTTTACAGCTTCCCCTGTAGTAATAGACCATGAAAGCTTTATCCTGGGGCCTTAATTCGATGGCACGGTTGAAATACCTGAGCGCCTCCTGGAAGTTTCCATGTTCGTATTTCCATACACCTTCCCAGTATACTTTATAATAATCGGTCATGGATTCCGGTCCGCCCGCTTCCGTAAAATTTGTAGAAACGCTTTGCGTCATGACTACCGATGGCCCTGTAAATCGATAACCACGGCAATGGTCCTTGATAGCCTGGTCATTGGCAACATCTTTAAGCCCGAACTGCAAGGCCGTATTCCAATCGGCACATGCTCCGTCCCTGTCTTTGTTATTGAATCTGGCCACGCCCCGGTTATAAATTACAGTAAGCCATGCCGAGTAATAATTTTGTTCGGCAGGTTTTAATGAAATCGCTTTGTCAAAGTCCATCATCGCGGCAGCATTGTCCCCGACTTTCTGGCGGGCATTGGCCCGGTAGGCATAGGTAAGGAAGAACGTTGAATAAGGTGGGTATTTAGAAGCTTCAGTGAGGTTCGAGATAGCCTGTATGTAATTCCCGGATGCATAGTCAGACAGGCCGCGCTTATAATATTCATCCGACGATTTAGGCACACCTGTAAACGCCTGGATATATGACCCCCCGCTATAATTGATCAAGGACCGGAAACTGCCGAAATCACATTCGTAATAGGATCCTTTGAAAAGTTTGTCCCTGTTTTTGGCATCCAGGTATGGGCCATAGAATTTTTCCTTGTTCATAACCTGGATCAATCTGAACCTTGCCGTGGTCTGGCCCCCGGCCTGCACACCCGAAAAAGCGATCAGCAGGTTATGAGGTGTGATTGTTTTAAGTGTCAGTATCTCGTGAATATTATAGGCGATGGTCGAGTTCAGGTAACGTTCGTCAAAGCCGATGATGGTATTATCACATAATGCGTCAAGGTTCTGAATATAGAACTTGTTGAATTCCATTTTTTCCGGGATCACATTCTGGAATTTTGACAGCTTGCACACGAAGTACGTGACGCCGATTTGTTTATGCCAGTCTTCCATCAGCATCGGGAACTCATACCAGCCGGTTTTAAAGCGCATAATGAATACCACGAACATTTCATTATTGACAAGGACGTCACGAACTTCAAGGTTAATGAAGTTTTCCTTACCGAGTTTGTAGGACGGCTTGGATGATTTGTTCAGGGACTGGTCTTTCCAGGGAATACTGTTTTCTTTCGACAACCACTCCCCATTGTCCTGCAATGTCCATCCGGTGGCTAATTCAAGCAATGACCTGGTTTCGCTGATCATCGGCAAATCGGCCATTGACCTTGTAAGGTCAGCGGAATTTTGTTCGATCCTCCCCGGCTGAACCGGGTATTGTGCAAAACCCCCTGCTGCAATCAGCAATCCGAACAAAAGAAAAATGTATTGCTTCATCCGCAATGATTTATACTTTAAAATTTTGTAAAACGTTAATAAGCAGTGCTGTTACGTGCCTGACATTTTCTTCGAAGACTTTCAGGATTTCAGCCCAGGTCACAGCTTGCTCATCATGTTTCCAGGCATCGTAATCTGTTGACAGGGCAATCACGGCATAAGGTATCCCGGCTTCATTGGCCAGGGCGGCCTCAGGTGCAACGCTCATGTTTATAATATCGGCGCCGAGTATTCGGAACATGCGTGATTCGGCCCTTGTTGAGAACCTTGGACCTTCAATTGTGACGACAGTTCCCCTTGGTTTGTATTGCAATTTGAGGGTTTCAGCCCCCTGTATAAGCATTGTTCTCAGCTCTTCCGAAAATGGGTCGGCCATGGCGACATGACCCGTAATGTCGGGTACAAAGTGGTCATGAAAGGTATTGATCCTGTGTTTTGTAAAGTCAATAAACTGGTCGGGAAAGACTATATCCCCCCTCCGGATCTCATCCCTCAGGCTGCCGCAGGCCGTGGTAGCCAGGATATGTGTACATCCGAAATCCTTAAAGGCTGAAATGTTTGCCCGGTTATTGACATGCGTGGGAGTTATTGAATGGTCCCTCGCATGCCTCGAGAGGATATATACCTCGTTATCGGATATTTTACCGTAGAAAAACGAGGAACTGGGAGATCCGAAAGGAGTCTCAGCAACTACCTCCCTGGTATCCCTGAGAATGTTTAACTTCTCAAGCCCGGATCCACCTATTAATCCAATCTTTGCCACAAAATAAATTTAAGCGAATTTAATGGAAATAGCGGCCTGATGCAATCCCAGAAAATTTTGTTAATAACAAATTGCAGGGAGTTTTCAACACATTCCTGTGAGCCTATCATGCGAAATACCTGCGAAGCAACTCAGTGTAAGGGTGAATAATGTATCTTTGCCGGCTCAAACCAAGACCCCTTTTTTCATGAATTTTGCAGGAGAACACTTAATATACAAGTCAATCGGGAGTTCACTGATCTGGATGAGTTTTGCAGCCTCCCTGATTTCCACCGTTTTATTCTTATTCCATTTCTCACACAAAGGAAACCCGCTTAAACTGGTCAGGGGTATTGCAAGGAGTTTTTACATCCTGCATGTTGCCTCCCTGCTTGCAGTGATCATAGTCCTCTACATCCTCATATTCAACCATTATTTTGAATATACATACGTATGGCAATATTCTTCCATTACCCTTCCGGTCAAATACATTATTTCGTGTTTCTGGGCAGGGCAGGAGGGGAGTTTCCTTGTATGGGGTATTTGCCAGGCCATTCTCGGATTATTCCTGATTCGAAAGTCAGGCGAATGGGAATCGCCAGTCATGGGCATTGTTTCACTATCACAGGTTTTTGTTACTTCCATGCTCCTGGGAATCAGTTTATTCAGTTATAAAATAGGGAGCAACCCTTTTGTCCTGCTGAGAGAAACCTATGCCGGTCAGCCGGGAACTATCTTCGAACATCCCGATTATCTCCAGTTTGTAAACGACGGGAACGGTTTGAACCCCCTGCTTGAAAATATATGGATGACCATCCATCCACCGATTCTTTTCATCGGTTATGCTCTTGCCCTTATCCCGTTTGCCTATGCGATCTCCGCGTTGATGAAAAAGGATTTTACCGGCTGGATACGTCCGGCCCTGCCCTGGGTCCTGCTTTCGCTATTCTTCCTTGGAGCCGGGATTTTGCTGGGTGGGGCATGGGCCTATGTCTCACTGACATTCGGGGGATTCTGGGCCTGGGATCCTGTAGAGAATTCCTCACTGGTACCCTGGCTTACTCTGGTTGCCACACTTCATTTCATGATCATCTCAAAACGACAGCATTTCGGTATCCTTTCGGCTTTTCTCTTCAGTCTTCTCTCATACATACTTGTATTATATGCAACTTTCCTGACCCGAAGCGGGGTGCTTTCCGAAACTTCCGCACATTCATTCGGCGACAATGGCCTCACCAGCCAGCTCCTGGTATACCTCATGGTTTTTATCGCCCTGATGCTTGTTTATATTATATTGAATGTCAGGAAATTAACTGACAATTTAAAGGACAGGGTTCTTTCCAGGGAATTCTGGATGTTCATTGGCTCGCTTATAGTTGCCCTTGCTGCTTTCCAGGTTATCTTTACCACATCCCTTCCTGTATTTAACAAGGTTTTCGGAACACATGTAGCTCCTCCCACCGACAATGTCGGATTTTATAACCGCTGGCAACTACCCTATGCATTGCTTGTTGCAGCTTTCATCGGTTTAAGCCAGTTTCTGAATTATTCCTCAAACCATTGGAAAGAGACCCTGAAAAAGCTTGCCCTGCCGGCCTTGCTGGCCCTGCTGGGAACTCTTCCATTTATGATTTCAGGAATAGTCACCAGGTTTACCTTTGTCTTACTGCTTTTCTTCATTCTCTTTGGTTTATTTGCCACCCTGTCAAATATCCTTTTCAGGACTTCTTTTCCCAGGAATACAGGAGGAGTTTTAACCCACCTGGGTTTTCTTATATTCCTTCTGGGTACTCTGATCACATTTTCCAATTCAAGGGTTATTTCAACCAATACCTCAAGATATGACCTTGGAGATGTTAAGAACAATACCGAAAACCTAATGCTGGTCAGGGGTGACACCCTTTTTATGTCAGGATTTTATGTCACTTATGTAAATAACTCCAGGCTTGAAAATACGACCACTTACCGTGTTGACTTTCTGCGGATGAATGAGGGGAAAATGACCAGGCAATTCAGCTTGTATCCCTCAGTGAATGTGCATCCGCGGATGGGAGCCGTTTATAACCCGGCTACAAGGCATTACCCCATGATGGATTATTATACATACATCGCCCAAGTAGGTGAGAAACCCGATTACATAGTCATTAAAGCGATCATGAACCCGTTTATAAATGTTCTCTGGGCAGGTGCGTTGCTGATGGTTTTCGGGCTGGGATATTCAACGGTCAGAAGGATACGGCTACGCATGGCCGCAGGGATAGCTGGATAGCTTTTAATGATCCTTTGCTTTGTCTTCAAGCATGGGAACGAACCTGAAATGTCCATGCTCCTCTTTACGCATCTCCGTTTCTGAGATTTTATGTATGGTTGTCATAATCTGCACATCATCCCCTACAGGCACAACGAGTATACCTCCGGGTTTAAGCTGCCGGATGAGGGGCTCGGGGATATATGGCGCTGCGGCAGTTACGAGCACCTTGTCAAACGGGGCGAATGCAGTCAAACCTTTATAGCCATCCCCGTAAAACAGCTTGATCCTCTGGTATCCCATCTCCGTGAGAAGGTTCCTGGTCCTGTCGTATAAGGTTTTCTGGCGTTCAATACTATAAACTTTCGCGCCGAGTTCTGCAAGTATGCAAGCCTGGTAACCGCTCCCTGTTCCAATCTCGAGCACTTTTTCCCCCTTGCTGATTTTCAGTAAAAAAGTCTGGAATGCTACAGTATATGGCTGTGAAATAGTCTGGCCGGCACCAATCGGGAAAGGCTGGTCTTCATATGCGTACTCAAGAAAGGACGAATCGAAGAAGAAATGTCTCGGCACTTTCTCCATCGCAGCAAGAATGGCCGGATCGGAAATTCCTTTTTCCCGGATCGACCTGATCAGCTGGTTTCTAAGTCCCTGGTGGCGGTAAGTATCTTGTCTTTGAGAGTGTTTCATAGTTTGTTTGCCCGGGAAATTTTTCACGAAAATAGTAATTTCAAAATCTTAAAAGACTAACTTTGCAAAAAAATACCCGGTATGCTTAAAATCGGAGTTCTGGGAGCAGGTCACCTGGGCAAAATCCATATTAAATGCATTAAAGAAATTCCTGAGTTCAACCTCTGTGGTTTTTATGATCCCGATATGGTCATTGCACAAAAGGTGGAAGATGAGTTCGGTGTTAAAAAATTCGCTTCCCTGGATGAACTTGTTGATGCGGTTGATGTGGTTGATATAGTTACTCCGACAATTTCTCATTTTGACTGTGCTTCAAAATCTCTTTTGAAAAGCAGGCATGTGTTTATTGAAAAACCTGTTGTGACTACTCTGGAACAGGCCAGGGAACTTATTAAGATAGCATCTGAGACTAAAGTTAAAGTGCAGGTTGGCCATGTTGAACGTTTCAATCCTGCGTTCCTGGCTGCAGAGCCTTTCTTCACAAGCCCTATGTTCATCGAAGGGCACAGGCTCTCACAGTTCAATCCCCGGGGGACCGATGTGCCTGTGATTCTTGACCTGATGATACACGACATCGATATTATCCTGTCGGTCGTAAAGAGCGGAATACGCAGCATAAGCGCTTCGGGAGTAGCCGTTGTAAGCGATACCCCCGATATTGCCAATGCCCGCATTGAATTTGAGAACGGCTGTGTGGCCAATCTTACCGCAAGCAGGATTTCGGTAAAAAATATGCGCAAGTCACGTTTCTTTCAAAGAGACGCCTATATTTCCATCGATTTCCTGAAAAAGGAAATGGAAGTCATACGTATTGAAGAACCGGGAAACACAAGTTCGGGATTCGGGATGCCGTTAGACCTTGGGCCGGGAAAAGGGATCAGGCAAATTTCTTTTATCAAGCCTGAAGTAAAACCGAACAATGCAATAAAAACCGAGCTGGAAAGTTTTTGTTCCGCTATTGTGAACAACACCGTTCCCCCTGTCACCATTGAGGATGGTTATCGTGCCCTTGAAGTGGCATACATGATCATCGATGAAATAAACCATTCAGTTAAGCGGCTCGTATAATTTCCGCGTTAATGTTAGTTTCTTTTGTAAGAATTATTGACAATATTCATGCGGAAACAACGTTTTGAGATCAGAGTTTTTTTGTTGAACATTCCGGGTACAAGGATGGTAAAAAATTTATGCTTGTTATTTCTGGGTATAGTTTTCCTGGCCTCTTGTGAGAAGTTCAAGGGCGACCAGGAAGTTCCCGCATACCTGAGCATTGATTCCATTTACATTTATACAGATTATGCTATTCAGGGCTCCGCTTCCCAGAATATCTGCGATTCATGGGTCTATGTCGACGGTCAGTTGATCGGCGCCTTTCAGAATCCTTCAAAATTCCCGGTTCTTCAGAAAGGGACGCATAAGGTTACCATTATGCCCGGGATCAAAAAAAACGGGATATCCAGTACAAGGGCCACATATGATTTTTACGCACCCATCAGTTACAATGTTAAGTTCGGGATGGACAGCGTGACCAGGTTAAAAACCCTTAAAACCACTTATGCTTCCAATACCAATTTCTTATGGAAGGAGGACTTCGAAGGGACTTCGATAAAACTTGATACGACAAACCGGAGTACGGTGCCTGTAAAAGTTACTCCTGAAGGCTCCTCTTTTACGATAGAAGGCCTTCATTCGGCAATTATGATAACCGATACCGTGAATAACTTTGCTGAAGCGCAGTCACACGATTCATTCGTGATCCCTTATTCACCGGTTTACCTGGAGCTGAATTATAATATCAACACAGTTTTGACGGTAGGTGTGATACTTACCGGCCCTTCTGCGTTTATACAGACACCTGTGGTAAACCTGAATGTGACCAATAACAAGTCAAAAAAGATCTATATTGAACTCACCCCCGCTCTGAATTCAACTACGGGGATCGATCATTTCAGGGTCTATTTTGGGGCATTTATGGATGCCAGCCTAACCAAAGGGATCATCGTTTTAGATAACATTAAAGTAGTCACAACCAAATAGTACCAAGATGAATAAACGGGCTCAGGTAATAAAATATGTAGTGGCCGATTTTCTTGCTGCCATCTTCGCCTGGACCTTATTCTTTATTTACCGGAAATACAGGGTTGATCATGATGTTATGGATCATTTCAGGGTAGTGCTGAACGATCCGAAACTGTATTACGGCGTTGTTGTTATTGGCCTCTTCTGGCTGGCCTTATACGCTCTGATAGGTACTTACCGCCAGATATACCGGAAAGCGCGTTTACGTGAATTTGCACAAACCTTTCTTATCAGCCTGTTAGGGGTGACCATAATCTTTTTCGCCCTTATCCTTGACGACATGATAATTACTCAGCGCACCTATATCGAGTTCTTTTTTGTGCTGCTCCTTCTGCATATTTTCTTTACAGCTATTTTCAGGTTTTTACTTACTTCAAGAACAGCCTACAAGATCCACAATAAGCTCATCGGGTTCAACACCATCATTGTCGGGAGTAACGGGAATGCACTATCCATCTACAAAGAGATCGAGAACCAGGAAAAATCATCAGGGAACAAATTTGTAGGATTTGTCAATGTTGAGGGGTACACTAATTACAAGCTAGCCGAGTTCCTTCCTCACATCGGTGAAACGAAAGACCTGAGTTCTTTGGTAAAGCAATACAACATCGAGGAGGTGATCATTGCAATAGAGCATTCAGAGAATCACACTATAGAAAATATCATAACCCAGCTTGAAGACACCGATGTTGTCATTAAGATAATTCCTGCGATGCAGGATATTCTTATGGGATCGGTAAAAACAACCTCTATTTTTCATGCCCCCCTCATACAGATCTATCCTGATCTTATGCCCGACTGGCAGTTGTCGCTGAAACGGATCTTCGACATAGCCTTCTCTTTCATTGCGTTGATTTTGCTGTTGCCGGTGATCTTTATTACAGGCCTGATCATTAAACTGACTACTTCGGGGCCGGTGTTTTTCAAACAGGAAAGGATAGGCCTGAGGGGGAAACCCTTTATCATGTATAAATTCAGGACCATGATACAGGATGCAGAAAAAAACGGCCCCCAGCTTTCTTCAAAGGATGATCCGAGGATAACCCGTGTAGGTAAAGTTTTACGCCAGTTCCGTATTGATGAGATACCCCAGTTTTACACTGTGTTAAAGGGTGAGATGAGCATTGTTGGTCCCCGTCCCGAGAGGCAGTATTACATTAACCTGGTTACACAGAGAGCCCCTCACTACAAACTTCTGCACAAGGTAAAACCCGGGATTACTTCCTGGGGCCAGGTAAAGTACGGGTACGCCGAGAACCTGGAACAAATGATAGAACGTCTTAAATTCGACCTTCTTTATATTGAGAATATGTCACTTGCCATGGACTTCAAAATTCTCATTTATACCATCCTTATCATCATCCAGGGACGCGGTAAATAATTCAGCTGCCAGTTTCTGCATTACCTCCCCGGCTTTACCCCTGATAAAGACATCTGTGATGCTCCCGGTAAAGTTTGATGGTTCCGTATTGATCTCTATTATCTTACTTCCGGCCGATTTGGCCATAAATGGGATCTGGTTTGCAGGCATTACTTCACCTGTAGTCCCGATAACGATAAAAACATCAGAGAGGCTTACTGCTTCGTATGAGGCTCCCAGTGCTTTCTGGGGAATGCCTTCGCCGAAAAAAACAAAATCAGGTTTCAGTAAGCCCCCGCATTCCCTGCAGGTTGGAGGCAGGTGATCCAGGCTGATCTCCCTGGCAGGGTATAGCCTGTGGCATCCCAGGCAGATAAGTCTTTGGGAATTTCCATGGAACTCATAAACTTCTCTGGACCCGGCTTCCTGGTGCAGGTTGTCAATGTTCTGGGTAATAATCCTTCCGAGCAGGGCGCGCTTCTCCATTTCAGCCATAACCAGATGTGCATTGTTTGGCTTTGCCTCAGCAAAGAAATCGTAGAACAGTTCTTTTATTACGGTCCACGACTCCCGGGGGTGGCTCATAAAATAAGATATTTCGAGGAAATGCGGATCGTATTTGCCCCATATGCCATCGTTTCCCCTGAAAGGGGGGATGCCGCTTTCGACCGATATCCCTGCCCCGGTAAATGCAGTTGTGAAGCGCGATTTTAACAGCAGTTCCGCGGCTTTCTTTATCTCATCTCCCATCGGGTTTATTTTAACCAGTGGTCAAGCCAGTTAAAGAAAGTCCGCTGCCAGAGAATGCCATTCTGGGGTTTAAGCACCCAATGGTTCTCGTTCGGAAAGAACAGGAACTCTGCAGGAATTCCCTTCAGCAGGGCAGCGTCGAAGGCCTGCATCCCCTGGGTATATGAAATCCGGAAGTCAAGACCTCCGTGGATCACAAGAATGGGAGTATCCCAGTTCTGAATGAATTTATGCGGAGAAGTGGCATAGGTGCGCTGGGCGGTCTTATTATTCTTATCCCAGAAGGGCCCGCCAAGGTCCCAGTTCGCAAACCACATTTCTTCAGTTTCAAGATATTGCGCCTCAAGGTTGAACATCCCGTCATGGGCGATAAAGGCTTTAAACCTTTTATTATGGTTCCCTGCAAGCCAGTAAACCGAGAATCCCCCGTAACTTGCTCCCACGCAGCCCAGTTTGTCCTTGTTAATGTACTTCTCCTTGCATAGCGCATCAATTGCGGTAAGGTAGTCTTTCATATTCTGCCCGCCATAGTCCCCGCTGATCTGTTCATTCCATTCCTTTCCGAAGCCAGGCAGGCCACGGCGGTTGGGGGCTACGATGATATACCCGTTAGCGGCCATCATCTGGAAGTTCCAGCGGAACGACCAGAACTGGCTGACCGTGCTTTGAGGCCCACCTTCGCAGTAGAGCAGGGCAGGGTACACCTTCGTTGAATCAAAATGAGGCGGGTAAATAACCCATGTCTGCATCATCTTGTTATCGGTTGTTTTGAGCCATCTCTGTGTGACTTTGCCAAAGGTAAGCTGGTCGAGTATTTCCTTGTTCTCAAAACTCAGCTGGCTGTCTTTTCCGTTGGCCGGATCCACCGAATAGATCTCCGGGGGAGAAGACATGGATACCCTGGTGGCGATTAATTTGTCACCTGCAGGTATGACACCGGTATAGTTGTGGATGCCTTCGGTGATCTTGCGAATCTTCCCGTCGGCAACAGTAAGCTGGTAAATTTCGTCGGTAGCATGAAAATCGCTGATGAAAAAGACAGACTTGCTGTCGTCGCTCCAGGCCAGGCCTTCGGAACTCTGGTCGAAGCTTTTCGAATAATCAGTTTTGGTTTTACTATTGAAATCATAAACGAACAGGCGGTTTTTATCCGACTCGTAGCCATCCCTCTCCATACTCTGCCAGGCCAGTTTTGTACCATCGGGTGAATAAAGGGGTGCGACGTCATACCCCATCATACCTTCGGTAAGGTTGGTGGTTGACCCGTTATCGATCTGGTACAGGTAAATGTCGGAATTAGTCGAAAGGGTATAGGCAAGACCTTTCTTCTTGCGGCAGGTATAGGCGATGGTTTTACTATCGGGGCTCCATGTGATCTGTTCCATCCCGCCGAAAGGCTGAAGAGGGCATTCATACGGCTCGGCTTTGAGAATATCGGTGCCGCTTGTAATCATCGTCTTGTTATAATCAGCTACGAAAACATGGCTGTATGACTCCACCCAGGTATCCCAATGCCTGTACATGAAATCATTATAGATCTTCCCGGTAGCTTTCGGAAGATCCTTGTAAAGGTCCTGCAATGGCTTATCGGCGGCGACATCCGCAGTATAAAGAAGCTTTTTTTCGTCTGGAGAGAAGCGGTAGCCGCTGATCCCGTCGGGGACGTCGGTCATCTGCAACCTGTCGCTGCCGTCGGTGTTCATCTCCCAGAGCTGCATGGAACCGCTTTCGGAGCATAGGAAGCGGATCTTTTTGCCGTCGGATGACCATTCGGCCTGGTTTTCACCGAAAGGGGTATGTGTGATCTGGCGGTTGTTTTTCCCGTCAATATCCATCAGGAAAAGTTCCCGGTTGCCTTTGTTCTGTTCGACATTGTAATAACTGACACCGTAGAGTATCTGTTTTTTGTCGGGGGAAACGGCAGGCTCGGATATTCTTCCGAAGGCCCACAGGACTTCAGGAGTCATAAGGTCGCTCAGGACTTTAACGGTATTTTTTGCAATGAGGGGGGCTTTTTCTCCGGCTGCCGGTTTTTCCCTTTTACAGGATCCTGCAGCGATGGTTGCCATAACGAGAAGCAGAATTGTAATTTTTTTCATACCTGTTTAATTATATATGTTTATCTGATTACTGATGAGGTGCTGAAGAAAACAAGAATATATTTGGTGAAAACGATAAGCCCGGCTGCCGCTGCGAGGATAGCTGCCACAAGCACTGCAGCGGCGGCAAGGTCCTTGATCCTGCCGGCTTTCTCCTGGTATTGGGGGGATACCATGTCAACGAGGAATTCGAAGGCAGTATTGACGATCTCAAGGCTTAATACCAGGGCTGAGGCAAGTAATACAATGCACCATTCAAACGGGCTTATGCCGAAGATGACAGCAGCTGCGATCACGAGTACAAAAGCAACAAGGTGTATCCTGAAGTTATGCTGTGTGCTCACTGCGGTTGCAATCCCTTTGAATGCAAAAGAGAAACTGCACATTCTCTCCCTGAGGGAGAATCTTTTCCCTGCGGGGGCCTGCATGTTATTTTTCGGGTTTAATAAACCTGATTATTGTTTCAAGAAATTCTTTCGGGTCAATGGGCTTGGAGATATAGCCGTCACAACCTGCGGCTTTGCTCCTCTCTTTTTCGCCTTTTAAGGCGTAAGCCGTTTGGGCGATTATTGGGATCGTTTTATTGAATTTGCGGATCTCTCCCGTCGCCTCATAACCATCCATCACAGGCATCCTCACATCCATCAGTACCAGGTCTGTATTGCCTTTCCCTGCCATCTCGATTGCATCAATGCCGTTCTTTGCCCACAAAACGTTTGCTGCAGTTCGTTTCAATATTCTTTCCAGCAGGAAATAATTTGATTCCTCATCTTCAACGACCAGGATTGTCTTGCCTGTAAGGATACCCGAGAACTCAGGTATTTGTTTTGGAGCGGGATTAGGAACGCTCTTACTTGCAATAGTGGTGAGGGGCAGTGAAACATAAAATGTAGCGCCGTGGCCTTGTTCCGACTCAAGCCTGATATCCCCGTTAAGCAGGCTCATCAGGTTTTTGCAAATGGTAAGGCCCAGGCCTGTTCCTCCGTACTTCCTGGTACTGGTATCATCGGCCTGTCGGAACCTTTCAAAAATTACCTGTTGTTTGTCTTTTGGTATGCCTATTCCTGAATCACTGACAAAAAATTCAATGACAGGTCCCGATTTATCGTCGGTTTTAAACGTATAGCCGAATTCGACAAATCCCTGTTCTGTGAATTTGAACGAATTTTCAATGAGATTGCTAAGGACCTGCCTTAAACGGTTACCGTCGGTAAGGATGGTGAAATCCTTATCAGGTGAAAAAGGTTTGAATCTCAGTTCGACATGCGTTTTCAGGAGTTTTTTCCTGACTTCATTCATGGTAGCGAACAGTGAAGAAAGCAAGGTGTTAACGGGGCATTCCCTTATCTCTATTTTAACCTGTCCAGCTTCGATCTTCGCTATGTCAATAATGTCATCCATGATCCTCATCAGGTCATTGCCCCTTTCCTTGATGATCCTGATAAATTCCTGCCTTTCCTCATCAGTAACAGTGGGGTCCGACAGCAGGGTCGAGAACCCGATGATAGCGTTCATGGGAGTTCTGATCTCATGCGACATATTAGACAGAAAAGCTGATTTCAGGCGGTCCGACTCCTCTGCTCTTTCTTTTGCGGCTACCATGTTCTTTTCAATTTTTTTCCTGTCGGTAATATCCCTGTATATGCCGTATGCACCCACTATTTCGCCCTGCAGGCTTATAGGAGTGACAATGATTGAAACATCGATAAGCCGTCCGTCTTTATGAGCCCTCCGGGTTTCCATTTCAGAAACACCCCCCGTTGTTGCTTTCCGTGTTACTGCAAGAGCTTCGTCCAGGATCTCCTGGTTGGTAATTTTTTCGTCAACGTTGGCGCCGATGATCTCTTCGGGCATGTACCCGAACATTCTTGTAAATTCGGAGTTAACCGTTTGTACGATACCGTCGTTGTTGATCGTGATGATCGCTTCCATGCTGGCCTCGAAAAGCTGTTCAAGATAAGCTTTCTGCCGGGCTACATCATCTTCGGCTGCCCTCCGGGAGATCATGGTTGAGATCTGTCCGGCCACGATGTTGAGCAGATCGAGTTCCCTGTCGGTAAACTGATCCGGGTCGGTATAACTCTGAACGGCCATAACCCCGAATACTTTTTCATTTACTATCAATGGGACTCCCATCCATACCTTAGCCGGTGTTCCCACTATTTCAATATCTCCCCTTGCATTGAGGGCTGCAAGTTCACTTTCATTCGCTAGCAATGGCTTTTTTGTACGGATAACATATCCCGTAAGGCCTTTCCCCAGGGGGCTTGAAGTGAACTTATCCTTACGGTCTATATGATAGGGGAAAGAAATAGTATTGGATGCTTCGTTATAAATTGCAATGTAGAAATTCTGAACGTCAATAATATGGCCCAGTTCATGATGAAGGGTTGAATACAGTTCTCCCAGGGAGGAGGCGTTAAGGGCGGCTTTGGAGACCTCGAAAACCACATGCTGAAGCATATCTGAATGCTTCTGCTCTGTGATATCGTTAATAAATCCTTCCAGGTAATCCACTTCTCCGTTTGAAGAATAAACTGCCTTGCCTTTTTCCCACACCCATTTTATTTTCCCCTCAGCAGTTTTAATGCGGTATTCAAGAGTGTAAGACTTCCTGCCTTCAATGCCCAGGTCAACATATTTCCACACATAATCGCGATCTTCCGGAAGGATTATATCGTTATACGAAAGCCTTGCATTATTGAGCAGGTCAGTGACCTGGTAACCCGTTAGTTCAAAGCAGCCAACGCTTATGAATTCCATTGTCCAGTTGCGGTCGTTGCGGCATCTGTAAACAATCCCGGGAAGGTTGTCTAACAGCCCAGTAAATTCCATATCTTGTAGTTGAGGATGTGATTAGATGATGTAAAGGTAGAAAAACAATTTACGTGTTGTTATTACACCCCGGCTTATTTTTCCTTTGAACGGTTCTCGGCACAAAGCCTTTCGATTTCATCCACTGTAAGTTTGTCGTTACAGCAGAAGGCTTCAGCCATCTGGTGTTCGGCGCAGAAATTGATTTTGCGGTATGCAATGCGCTGAATATTCAGTAAATGCCGTGTGGATATATTGTCGGTGGTAAAATTTTTACCTCCCGAACCGCAGGCAAGCACCATTGAAGGAACCAGGGAATTGTAAAGCCCGCCGAGAGCCCCCTGGGATGAAGGTGTATTCACAACAATCCTGCCTGCATTCAAGGCCTGGGCGAAATACCTTATTTTCTCATCGTCGTTTGAAAAGATGCTGACGGTATGGCCCAGCCCCCCATGCTCATTGATCTTCTTACACATAGAAATTCCTTCATCGAAAGTTTCAACCCGGTAAAAAGCCAAAACAGGGGCGAGGATTTCAAGCGAAATGGGGTATTTAAGTCCAACCTGGTCAGGGTTGAACTCTGCGATCAGGAGATTGGTTTTTGCAGGGACTTTGATACCGGCTATTCCGGCAATGAAAACAGCCGGTTTGCCAATGATTTCAGCATTCATCGAACGGGTATAGGTGTTTATGCATACTTTTCCGACTTTTTCTGCTTCTTCATTGCTCAGAAAATATGCGCCTTTCTTTATAAACACCCTTTTAACCTCATCAGCATTGTATTTTGATGCAATAACAGCTTGTTCACTGGCGCATATGGTCCCGTTGTCAAATAATTTTGACATCAGTATCTGGTCTACGGCGAAATTCACATCGGCACTTTTTCCAATATATACAGGTACGTTTCCCGGACCAACCCCGATGGCAGGGTTCCCTGAGCTATAAGCTGCCCTGACCAGGCTTACCGAACCTGTAGCCATTACGAGGGCTGTAAAGTGGTTGCTCATAAAACCAAGCACCTGTTCACGGCTTGCTTTGGGTATCCATTGTATGCAATTTTCAGGCGCTCCAGCCGCCAGGGCAGCCTCATAGCATATCCTTGCCGTTTCTATTGTGCTTTTTCGGGCAGCCCCATGGGGGTAAATCACCAGGGGGTTCCTGGTTTTAAGGGCGATCAGGATTTTAAACAGGGCTGTAGATGTGGGGTTTGTTATGGGTGTAACGGCGAAAATCGGCCCCATGGGCTTGGCGACTTCCACAATTCCTGTTTTCAGGTCTTCGGAGATGATTCCAACCGTTTTCTGGTCCCTGATATCCCTGTATACAAAGCGGGTTGCGATGATGTTCTTAATGGTTTTATCATGTACATTCCCAATGCCTGTTTCATTATAAGCCATTTCAGCCAGCCGTTTCCTGTGCTCAAATCCTGCCGCATAGGCAGCCCTGACGATACCGTCGGTCTGCCCCTGGTCAAGTTTGGCAAAGTGGTGGCTGGCAATCCTTGCTTTATGCATGGTTTCTTCAACCATGCTTACCGCAATATCCTTCTCCATTCAGTAAATGTTAATAAAGCAGGATGCCAAAGGTAAGGGATTTGAATATATTATGATTTTTATTACTTTTGCGGCACAAAACCGCGGTAATAGCTCAGTTGGTAGAGCACTAGCTTCCCAAGCTGGGGGTCGTGGGTTCGAGTCCCATTTACCGCTCACAGCAAATTGCACCCGATTTCTTCACAAAAGCCCCGTAAACCTAAGGAAAACAAGGTTGACGGGGCTCTTTTTATGCCCCATCCAAAAAATATATTTTGCAATCAAAAGCAAAAAAAAGAAAGAAAATGCTATATTTGTTAGGCAAATCGTTAGGCAAATAATCCATGAAAACAACAACAAAAATCATTCTGGATAAACGCCGTGCAAAGAACGACGGCACATATCCTTTGTCCCTGCGAATCACTCATAAGCGTAAGCCTCAATACATTACGCTTGAATATTCGGTAGATGAGAAACAGTGGGACCCTGCAAGTCAAACCATAATGGCTGAATGTAAAAGATACAAAAACCTCTCCCGGGTTAATAACAGCATTCAGCATTCACGCATAGAGGCAGATCAAATCATTGATATCCTTTCAGTTACCGGTGAGTTGGATCGCTTGTCACCCTCAGAACTTAAAAGTAAGATTCAAAACAAATCAGCAAGGGTCACAGTTAAGACCTTCACTAATGAAATTATCGCCCAGCTGAAATTTGCAAAGAAGCTTGGCAATGCATCCGCCTATCAACAATCACTGTCTTTTCTGCTTCGCCATTCTAAACAACCCAATATCACATTTGAAGAACTCAACTTCAATATGATCAAAAAATTAGAAGCTGGTCATCTTGCCGAAGGGAATGCATTAAATGGATTGAGCTTTTACCTTCGCACGATCCGTGCAATTTATAACAGAGCTATAAAAGCAGGGGTGGTGAGTCGGGATTTATACCCATTTGCCAATTATTCCATAAAGGAAACCAAAACCATTAAGAGGGCAATAAGCAGAGCCGATATAAAAAAAATAATCAAAAAAGAATTCGCGCCCAATACACCGATGTGGCATTCCCGGAATTACTTCCTGTTCAGCTTTTATAATATGGGTATGAATTTTATGGATATTGCATTGCTGAAAAAGTCAAATCTTATTGGAGATCGCCTTGAATATGTGCGTGCAAAAACTGGCAAGACATATTCAATAAAGCTTCAGGGACCATCCCTGAAAATCCTGAAACTTTATATCAAGGACCAGAAACCTGATGATTTCATCTTCCCGATTGTAAAAAGGGTTGAATTGGCCGATCAGCTTAAGGATATCCAAAATGAACGTAAGACGAACAATAAATATCTCAAACTGATGGCCGAAAAATGTGAAATCAATGCTAAAATAACTTCTTATGTTGCCCGCCATTCATGGGCTACCATCGCCAAAAATCTGGATGTCCCTATAAGTGTGATCTCAGAAGGCCTTGGGCATGAAGATATAAAGACAACCCAGATTTACCTGGAAAGTTTCGAGGTCGATGTGCTGGATAAGGCAAACAAACTTATAATTCGTTAAGGCTAATAAATTGAACGCATTTCAATTTTCGTCATTTCCCGTCCCCTGATGAACAATTATGGTCGATTGTTAGTAATTTTTCCAAATATTGGCTGGTTTACCTTTTTTACCACTAAACAGCTTTATCTTTCATAAATACCTCATGTGTAGTATGATATGAATAATGTCAGCGATTTTTTCTGCCCTTGCTATGTTAAATCTTTGCCTTACCTAAAAAAAACTTTACAAAATCGTATCACTTTTTCAAGTTCGCCGGATTAAGTAAAGTGATAGGCTCAATGCATAAAGTTTTAGTAAAGTTTTTAACCATGGCAAACCTTCCATTTTTTTCATACTCATTCCCGGCTGTTTATGAATCAAAAACAACAGAGAAAACTCCCTGCAGTCTCCAGGCAGTTTCTGCACTCCATGCCTCTCAACATGTTCGAGGATATGTTCGAACCTCTTATCGAACAAAGCAAGAACATTACAATCAGATATCATTTTCAGGAAGACAAGTCCCAGAGTACATTTTCCGGGAGCATTGTCGTTTACTCGGTGAATGATACCTTGTGTCCCGATGACTTTAGGGTCAAATTGATTAACCTGGTTGAATCATCAATGCAGAAGTTTGGAGATTTCCTCGAGAGCCTGGATGCTCTCCAGGTAGAGCCATACATAGATTATTTTATTGGAAAGCTGAAGGGTCTGCACTCCCTGGTAGGCAATGAGTCCTTGTTTGTTCGAGGAGTAGGGGAGGATTGCACTTTGCAGTGCCAATTCAGGACTTTCAAGCGTTACCGCTTAGTCGGACCGGATACAGGCGATTGCCGGCTATTCAGTCAGGCTATTTGTTATAAGGCTGAAGTATATGCAGATGTCTGGCTCCAGGTGATCGATGCAGCACTGGATCATTTGGAGCTTATCAGAAATATGTATAAACAATCGTTAGCGGATGAAGTATCGGGGAATTCAAAGATTTCGGATTCGAAAAACCAATTCAGTTTAAAGTTCAATATGTCAGTTTCACATGTGGGTTGCATGTTTCATTTGCTTTATAAATCTGAACTTATAGATGTTCCGGATCGTTGTATCCCGTCACTTATTGAATGGATGACTGGTAATTTTCAGTCCAAAAACAAGGAAAACAGCAGCTCATCTTCCCTTAGGAATAAATTTTTCACACCCGATCTCGCATCACTGGATTTTTGGGAACAAAAACTCCAGGACGGTATAAAACGCATTCGTGATATCAGAGAACGATTGATAAAATAAGGAGAACATTATGTTGCCCCATTAATAGATTACAAATGGTTCATCTTTATATGTTTACGTCTTTCTTAATATTGTTGGTAAGAAATTGTCAATTTCAGTATCAGTGAATGTCAACTCTTCATTTATTTTTAATGCTTTTTGAGCAGTAGTGTATGCTTTACTAAATGTTCGCGGAGATCCCTTATAAGTTTTTGATAGTTTCTCCTGTAACTCATCTCTTTTTGTGATTATTTCAGTCGGTAAAATTAACCTTGCTTTTAAGTCTGTTATTAACGAGAGATATTGTTCTCTAATATCAAGCAATTCTAAAGCTGCTGTTGTGTGTTTTTGGATTGTCTCGCCAAGGTTATATTCTTTTAGAAAGCTTGTTAGTGCAAATTGAATTGCCGATAATATTGTGCTAACGATTAAAGGCCATTCTTGTCCCTGGAAAATTCGAATTAATAATCCTGTTGTAATTAAGGCTGCAAGGATTATTTGTCCATTTTTAATACAATTATTTCTTTTGGTCAAAATATCAGCACATTTTTCTTGTGTCTTGTGAGAATATACAATTTTACCATAGTTTTCTCTTAATTGAGATTCTAAGAGTTCATATTCTTTATAATGGGAATTTTGTTCCATATATTTCTCTCCATTTCTTTTTAGATTCAACTGAAGCAGATTTTTGATTGTCTATTGCTTCTATTGAAATGTTATAACATCGTTTTGCTTTATATTCAAATGGTCCTTTTCGATAAGCATATTGATTACTTCCAAGTGCATACCAATACTCCTGAATTGGATTTTGTTCTGAAAGATATTTAAAAAAATCACGAGATATCCAATCATAGTAAACGGTAGATTTGTCTCTATACTCGTAATTTTCAAGAAATTTATATACTAAAGTATCAATTAATAATCCCCCAATAGAAACATCCCATTCATATTTCCACGCACGAATCATACGAGATAAGGCTTTCATATTTCCGTTCGTCGATTTATTCCTATCATTCACAGCTTTAATCTCTGGCCGAGGATCTGTTTTTTTCCAGCTGCCACCATTATTTGTATCCGGATGCATGAAACTCCCATCAGTATTCTCGAAGCAAGGAACAAGTTCAAAGTTTATATTATCTTCAAATGGTATTTGAATTACTTGACCATCAGCTTTTAAATATGTTTTTGAGTATGTCTTTTCAATAGAAGTTTTTATAGCTTGTAAAAGTGATGATTGCCCGTTATAGAGATATCTGTCATATTGTTGCTTAATACTATAAGGCAAAATGAAAAGCCAATCAACGTCGCTTGTAACAATATCAGTATCTCGTCCATATGAACCTACGTATAGACTGTTTCTGATGTCACTTTCTAAATTCCAAAAATCTTCATTCAATTGTCTAGTCATTCGATTATAACGGTAGCGAATTTTATCAACCTTATCTTTTTCAATTTTAAGATTATCATTGAAAGTCTGAAATGTTTGTGAAATATCTAATTCCATGGCGATTTTATATGAATTTTAAACAAATATAAGTATTTCGAACTTTCTTATTTATATTCTAATCATCTTTATACTGGGGTTACTCTCCGGTTACTAACCCACCCCCTCTAAATCCCTTGGGGGTTGCTAATCAATCGCAACTACCGAAGCCCTATCTCACGAACATATTTTTGCTTCCATAAACTTCAAAATTCATTCATTTATGGAAAGCATCACAATCCCCACCACCGACTTCGCCCGCCTCCTCGACAAAATCGAAAACATCGGCCGCAAACTCGAAAAACCAACCCCCGCCAACCCACTCACCGAAGTTTGGCTCGACATTCAGGAAACCTGCAGCCTCCTCAAAATCTCAAAACGCACCCTCCAGTCATACCGTGACAACGGCATCCTTGCCTTCAGCCAGATAGGAGGGAAGATCTATTTCCGGGCCCAGGACATCGAGGAACATCTCAAGAGCCATTACAACAAAGCCTTCAACAAGAAATAATCCCTGCCATGAAAGTCTCGTTATTTCGGAACTTTAACCAGGTTGAGGAGAATCTTGAGATTAGCGTAATCCTGGAACAGATCCACTCTGGCAAATACAAAGCCCGGGTGCAGGCGCTGAGGGAACTCCTCCGACAGGGCAAATCCGAAGAATATGATTCTGCCAAACGATCCCTGCCGGCATTCACTCCTTCTGGTTTATTTGATGGCGGACGAAAACTGGAGTTTCTCAAAGAGTATTCCGGCTTGATCATCCTCGATCTGGACGACCTTCAGCAAGAGCAATTGATTGTAGCCCGTCAGAAGATCCAGGAGTGCACCTATACTTTTGCCTGTTTCATCAGTCCCAGCGGACAGGGTCTTAAGGTCCTGGTCAAGGTGTTCTCCCGTCCCGTGCTGCATAAGCGCACCTTCAACCAAGTTAAATCATTCTACGAAGATCTGCTGAAGCTTGAGGTGGATCCTTCCGGTAAGGATATCACCCGTCTTTGTTTCGTTTCCTGGGATGAGGTCCTTTATCTGAACCCTGCGGCTGCTTGTTTTAAGACATATATTAATATGGTGGAGGATGATATCGATAAACTTACTGCTACAATAGAGCTTCGCCATCTTGACTTGACAAAGAATTATGAGGATTGGGTGCGGATTGCATTTGCCTTAATTGATGCGATCGGGGAGGAGGGACGTTCATACTTTCATCGTATCAGCCAGTATTATCCAGCTTACGATGCTTCCCAATGCGATTCCCAGTTTGATAAATGCCTCCACTCCGGAAATACTGGGGTTACCATCGGCACCTTATATTATTTGGCCCGGGATAATGGAATAGATATCTCCAAACTCCAAACTGCTCCAAAACCATCTCCTCCATCACCACAATTGACCCTGCTGCCTAATGATACTCCGGAATCCCCGGAACCCAAAAAGAAACGCAAGAAAAACCATATCGACACCATCGAGAAATTCATCTCCGAACGCTACCAACTTCGCTTCAACATCGTCACCAACAAACTCGAACTCCGAAAACTCGACGTTTCTAATCCCAATGACCTGACCCCTAATGCCCAGTACTCTGAACCCAGTACCCAGTACCTAGAGCCTAGGACCTGGCACCCCCTCACCGACTATGCCGAAAACTCCCTCCTCCGCGAAATCCTTAAAAACAACCTAAAATGCTCTGCCTCCCTCCTCCGCAGCATCCTCTTTTCCGATTACTGCGACTTCTTCGACCCATTCCGGGATTATTTTACTCACCTCCCTTCTTGGGACAGTGAAACCGACCACATTCGCCAGCTCTCCGAAACCGTCCAAACCACGTCCGGCGATCTCTGGCATCTTTGTTTTAAAAAATGGCTCATTGCTTCTGTTGCCTCTGTTCTGGACCGGACTACCGTCAACCACACAGCCATCATCCTTTCCGGTCCCCAGGGCGTTGGCAAAACCACATGGATGCTCAACCTATGCCCGCCGGAACTTGCCGACTATCTCTTTTCCGGGACTATCAACCCCAATAATAAAGACACCCTCATCCATCTGGCCGAATGCATGTTCATCAATATGGATGAGCTTGAAAATATGAACCGTACCGAAATCGGCACGTTTAAAGAAATTATCACAAAGTCAGCCATCCGGATCCGCCGGGCCTACGGCCATCACATCGAAGCCCTCACCCGCCGGGCTTCATTCATGGGATCTGTCAACTCCAGCCAATTCCTCACCGACACAACCGGCTCCCGCCGGTTTCTGTGTTTTGAGGCTACCACAATAAATTATCAGCATAACCTTGACCTGAAACAAATCTACTCCCAGGCTTACGAGCTGTATAAACAAGGATTCAAGTATTATTTTGACAGGGATGAAATTATCGCCATCACTCAGTCCAACGAACAATTTCAGATAAATTCCGCCGAAGAAGAACTGCTCCTTACTTATTTTCAGAAAATCCCCCTCCACGAAGCCACCCGCTTCCTCACGGCTGCCAACATTTTGTCTCGTATCTCCGAACGAGCTAAAAATATCATCACCATCAACCCGGGTTCAATTATCCGCCTTGGAAAAGCGTTGAAAAAGTTCGGCTTCGAAAAGCGCAAATCCAATGGACTCTGTCTCTGGGCAGTCGATGAGAAATCCATCCTGACACAAAATTGAGATTTCAATAAAACATCTTCCCTACCTTCCCTAATCTGTAAAATCCCTTTGTTATTAAGGCTTTCCAAAGGGAGGGAAGGTTAGGGAAGGTCTTTTTTTTACTTTCAACCTTCCCTGTTTTATTTTTTCCATTTTGAACCTTTCAATTTTCATCCTCCCTGTTTTAGACTTCCCAGGTCCATCCCTCTCTTTCTTAATACCAGTAAATTAAGTAGTTCCCATCCTCAGGGAAGGTAGTGAAGATAATACATCAACATAACTCAAGATTGATTGTTTGCAGATATTCAAGAACTTGCATACATGGCTTATTTTTCTTGATTAAATCATTATTAGCTATATTTGAACACTAAACCCTACAAATGGCTAAGACTAAGACCGCCCCTGACGAACCCCTCGAAAAAAAACTTTGGAAAACTGCCGACAAACTCCGTAAAAACATGGATGCTGCCGAATACAAGCACGTCGTGATGGGTTTGATCTTTCTGAAATATATCTCAGATGCGTTTGAGGAGATGTATCAGAAGTTAGTTTTACAGAAAAGTGAAGGCGCAGATCCTGAAGACAAAAATGAATATACGGCCGAGAAGATTTTCTATGTCCCTCCATCTTCGCGCTGGCATTGGATTCAGGGCAGGGCTGCTTTGCCTTCAATTGGCAAGGATGTCGATGATGCCATGGATGCCATCGAAAAAGACAATCCTTCATTACGCGGAGTTTTACCAAAGGTATTCGCCCAGGAGAAACTGGACAAGGCCAGCCTTGGCGGATTGATTAACCTGGTCGGTTCTGCAACCCTGGGAACAAAGGAAGCCCAAAGCAAGGATATACTTGGCAGGGTATATGAATATTTCCTTGGAGAGTTTGCCATGGCCGAAGGCAAAAAGGGAGGACAATTCTATACGCCTTCCTGCGTGGTCAAACTTCTGGTTGAAATGCTGGAACCATATGAAGGCCGGGTGTTCGATCCCTGCTGCGGGAGCGGTGGCATGTTTGTGCAGAGTGAGAAGTTCATTAAACACCACCAGGATCATTATAAAAAGAAGAATGGCAATAAACTTTCTTTGAATCCTACCGATTATATTTCTATTTACGGACAAGAGAGCAACCAAACCACCTGGCGTTTGGCAAAGATGAACCTTGCCATCCGTGGGATTGACAGCAGCAACGTGAAATGGAATAACGAGGGTAGCTTTCTCAACGATGCTCATAAGGATTTGAAGGCGGATTACGTGATAGCTAATCCTCCATTCAACGATAGTGATTGGAGTGGTGATCTCCTTCGTGACGATGCCCGATGGAATATCCTGGGCAAAAAGCTGCCTCCGCCACCCGGCAATGCCAACTATGCATGGATACAACACTTCCTTTATCACCTGGCGCCGACCGGAATGGCAGGTTTCGTCCTCAGTAAGGGTTCACTTACAACTAATACTACCGGCGAAGGCGATATCCGGAAAGCCTTGGTTGAAAATGATCTTGTAGACTGCATTGTTAATCTGCCAACCAAACTCTTTCTAAATACTCAAATCCCGGCTTGCCTTTGGTTTCTTCGCAGGAAGAAAACCCAGCGTAAAGGTGAGATTCTCTTTATTGATGCCCGCAACCATGGCTATCTGATTAATCGGAAAAACCGTAGCTTGAGTGACGAAGATATCAACCAAATTGCTGGTGTTTATCATGCCTGGCGAACAAGTGAGTCAGAATATAACGATGTTGCTGGCTTTTGTAAAAATGCCTCTTTAGAAAAAGTAATAGGATTAAATTGTGCATTGACGCCTGGAAGGTACATAGGCTTACCTGAGGATGAGGATGATTTCAATTTTTCTGAAAGGTATGCATCTTTGAAAGCGGAGTTAGAGCAGCAAATCATGGAGGAATTTGAGCTTAATAATCGTATTATCAAGAATCTTACTAAAAT
>CAILVF010000014.1 GCA_903837605.1 uncultured Bacteroidales bacterium
CAAATAATGTGCAAAAGTAAAATAACTTTTCTTGATTTTTCATATTATTTGTAAATTTGGTGCCTGGCTGTTTTACAGATTCAATTTCATTACAATGAACTATATATCAGATCATAAATCGGACAATAGGCTCAGGGAAGAACTAAAAAGGATAATCAACTCTTCCATGGGCAGAGACCATGCCGACCGCCTGGTCGATATCATCAGAAATCATCCCGAATGGCATAATGAGCTCATTGACATTTATTTAGCTAATGAAGAACCTTTTAGTCGCAGAATTGTCTGGGCAATCGACCTGTATTCAATAGAGGATCCCGGTTTAATACAAGCATATCTTGAGAAGATTGCCGGCTTATTACCCGTGTTCCATCATGATGCTTTAAGAAGGCACTCCCTGAATATCTTATCAAGGTACCCTATCCCGCCTTCATGTTTAGGGAACCTTATCAGTATTTGTTTTGAGTGGTTACTATCGCCGCATCATCCGGCAGCAGTCAAAGGATATTGCATGGACATATTGTATACAGCTTCTATTATTGAGCCGGAACTGCGAAAAGAATTAGCCGATTGCATAGAATACCGGCTTAATGAAGAAACCCCGGGTTTTAAAGCCAGGGGGCTTAAGATCCTTAATAAGCTTTCAAAGCTGGAAACCGCTGAATGAAGAAAGATATCGGACATCCCGGGACGGGGATGCGGGATTCGGGATGCGGGATAGCGGGATGGCGGGATGTGGAATCAACCGAAAAGAAGTATCTTTATCCCAAAATTCCGAGAACTATGTCAAGAATATTTTTACTTTTTTCCTTTCTTTTCATCCTGGCAGAGGGACATCCGCAGATCATATTTAAAAACAACCATGATGCCCAGATCTATGTCGCCATGTGCCGTTATGTTTCCACAGGGGGGTACTGGATGACGACTGGCTGGTATACTATCGGAAAAGGCGGCGAACGCCTTGTTTTTGATAAAATATCAGCCTCCGACACTATCGGCTACTGGGCCATGACAACAATTTCGGAGGAAAAATTTGAAGGCAAAAAAAACCTGCTTGTGAATGATGATACAAAATTTACCGTCAAGTACGCCGACAAACCTGAAACTGCCGGCACAAACGCCTATTACAGCTGGCGGAAATTCATACTGTTAAGGCTTCCCGCAGGGGCAACAAAAGGGACCATCAATTTCAAGTAAAATATAATTCATCCCACCTCTTTTATTTTTCAGGGAAAAGTTCTAATTTTGCACCCTCAAAAAATCAGACATTAAGTATTTTAATTAAATTTCAACCTCATGCAGAATAAAGGCGCTGTCAAGCTATTTGCGATTGTATTCGGTTTAGTTTGTTTGTTCCAGTTGTCGTTTACTTTTATCAGCTACCGGTATTCGGTGAAAGCTGACGATTACGCCAACGCCCCGGCCGGAAAAGTACTGGCAGCTAAATTAGCCAAGGGCGATCAGGCCCGTTTGGAATACCTTACCGATTCGGTTATCCGGTCAAGGAATGAATATTTCAACGACTCAATGGCAGGAATAGATGTATACAACATCCTCCTTAAAAAGTATACGCTTAAAGACGTAAGGGAACGTGAGATCAACCTTGGTCTTGACCTTAAAGGCGGTATGAACGTAACCATGGCTGTTTCGGTTCCTGAAGTGATCCGTGCAATGTCGGGATACAGCCAGGACCCGACTTTCAATAAAGCCCTCCAGCTTGCAATCCAGAAAGAAAAGAACAGTACGGCCGACTTTGTTGACCTGTTCGCCGAAGCCTGCAAACAGGTAGACCCCAATGCCAAGCTTGCCGCCATCTTCAATACCGTTGATTTAAAAGACAAGATCAATTTCAACACCACAAATGCTGAAGTGATCAAAGTCCTTCGCGATGAAACAAATGCAGCCATCGACAGGACTTACAGGATCCTCACTACCCGTATTGACCGTTTTGGGGTTGTACAGCCCAACATCCAGAAACTGCAGACTGCAGGCCGCATCCTTATAGAATTGCCGGGTATCAAAGATCCCGAGCGTGTACGTAAACTTCTGCAGGGGACTGCACAGCTTGAATTCTGGGAAACTTACCAGTTCACACAGCTTCACCCCTACCTGACGGAAGCCAACAAAAAACTTGCTGCGATCATGATGTCAGGCGGAGATACCCTGAAAAAGGATACGCTGAGGATAGATACTCTCGGAGCTGCCAAAGCTGCTAAAAGCCAGCCTGTACTGGCAGCCAAAACAGCTGCATCCAAGACAGCCCCTGCAAGGAAAGACAGCATTAAGAAAGATACTGCAGGCGGAAATGCCCTTCTGAAACAGCTTGGGAAAGATACTTCCAAGACTTCTGCAATGAACAAAAGAGCAGAAACCGAGCAGTGGATGAAGAACAATCCCCTGTTTGCCGTGCTTGCCATGAATATATACCAGACCAAGGACGGGCAATACCAGGCCGGCCAGACTGCAATGGTTGGAAGAGCGATGATCAAGGACACTGCAAAGGTCAACTATATGCTCCGCCTTGTCAAACATCTTTTCCCAAGGGACCTGAAACTTGCCTGGACTGTAAAGCCCGGCGAAGAGGCTAAGGACGTTCTCTCACTCGTTGCACTTAAGGTGACTTCCAGGGATGGTTCCCCGGCATTAGGCGGTGATGTGATCACCAATGCCCGCCAGGACTATGATCAGAATGGAAGGGTTGAAGTTTCCATGTCGATGAACGGAGAAGGCGCACGTATATGGAAACGTCTTACAGGCGACAACGTAGGCAAGCAGATAGCCATCGTACTCGACGGCTATGTTTACAGTTATCCGAATGTCAATGGGGAAATCCCCAACGGCATGTCGTCAATTACCGGCGGAAATATGACCGTTGAGGAAGCTCAGGACCTTGCAAACATCCTGAAAGCCGGGAAACTTCCCGCACCTGCGCACATCGTTGCAGAAGAAGTTGTTGGCCCCTCACTTGGTAAAGAATCCATCAATGCAGGTTTAATCTCCTTCATCATCGCTTTCATTGGGGTTCTCCTTTATATGTCACTTTATTACAGGGGTGCCGGCCACGTTGCCGATATTGCCCTTTTTGCCAACGTATTCTTCCTGTTCGGGGTTCTCGCTTCCATTGGAGCAGTCCTTACCCTCCCCGGTATTGCAGGTATCGTTCTTACCCTCGCCATGGCGGTCGACTCAAACGTGATCATCTACGAGCGTATGCGAGAGGAAATGAGGGCAGGCAAAGGCATGAGGCTGGTTGTTAAAGACGGCTTCCATCATGCCCTCTCGGCCATCATCGACGGCCACGTTACAACTATCCTTACAGGTATCGTACTCTATATTTTCGGTTCAGGCCCCATCCAGGGTTTTGCAACAACGCTGGTTATCGGTCTGCTGCTCTCCCTGTTCTCATCAATCTTCCTGGCAAGGCTTCTTTTCGAATGGATGCTTGACAGGAACATGACTATCACTACAGGATACAAATGGAGCCAGAATGCCTTCCAGAATATAAAGATCAATTTCATCGGGATGAGGTATAAAATGTATATCCTTTCCATTGCAATCATAATCCCGGGCATCATCTCGATCTTTGTGCGCGGTCTTGACCCTGGTCTTGACTTTACCGGCGGCCGCAGCTATGTTGTGCGTTTTGATGAACCTGTTAAAACCTCCGATATACGTGAATCTCTTGGAAAGGTCTTCAAGGAATATCCTGAAGTAAAGACCTTCGGCCCTTCCAACCAGGTAAAGATCACAACTAAATACATGATCAATGACCGTACCCAGCAGGCCGACTCGATTGTCAACCAGACATTGTTCTCTGGCGTTAAAGGATTCTACAGGACACCTATCGATTTCAAGGACTTCAAATCAGGAGATCCTAAAAAGGCTATCGGTGAGATGAGCTCACAGCGTGTCGACCCCACCATCAGTTATGCATTGATCTGGCAGGCCGTATTTGCCGTCTTCTTCTCGCTCGTTATCATATTTATATATATAGCACTGAGGTTTAAGAACTGGCAATTCGGTATCGGAGGCGTGATCTCACTCTTCCATGACACCCTCATCATTATTACGATGTTCACCCTCTTCCACGGCATTCTTCCTTTCAGCATGGAGGTTGACCAGCAGTTTATTGCAGCCTTGCTTACCATTATCGGTTATTCCATCATGGATACGGTCATCATTTTCGACAGGATCCGTGAATACCGCGGGTTATATCCAAAGCGTGACCTGGCCGATAATATCAATGCTGCTATCAATTCAACCCTTGGACGAACCATCAACACCTCTGGCGTAACATTGGTTGTACTGATCGTGATCTTCATCTTTGGCGGTGAAGTTCTCCGCGGATTTACTTTCGCTCTGCTGATCGGGGTTATTTCAGGGACCTACTCATCGGTTTTCAATGCAACTCCTGTTGCTTACGACATCCTGATGGCCCAGAAACGCCGTAAGGAAAGGAAGGAACTTGCAGCAAAGACAAAATCCAAATAGCACTTTATATCAAGGAGCTTAATGACAAAAAAAGGCTGTTCGCGAGGGCAGCCTTTTTTTATTACACTTTTCTGTATATTTGTACGTTATTCCAGCTACCAATATTATTCTTTAATGCACTTGAAAAACTGTTTATTATTCCTGATTGCCTTAAGCTGTTTCACCTTTCCCGCACTTGCTCAGAATAAAGCTACAAGAGCAGCCGATGATGCGTTTTCGGAATCTTTGTACTTCACAGCTCTTCAGAAATACCAGAAAGCAACTTCAAAAGTCAAGAATAATAAAGCTGAACGGGACCGGATCACCTTTCGCATTGCAGAATGCTACAGGATGATGAACAATACCAAGAAAGCAGAATCAGCTTACAAACGGCTGCTGAACAACCCCAAATTTATCAAAGATGAGCCCAGGGTCCTTCTGTATTATGCCAATGCCCTGAAATCAAACGGCAATTACGATGAAGCCATCAAACAATACCAGGCATATAAGGAGTTATCCCCAAAAGATCCGAGGGGGGAACAGGGTGTAATCACCTGCAAGATGGCAAAGGAATGGATTGCAAACCCTTCCAAATACACTGTAAAATGGGAGAAAACACTCAACTCCAAGGAAGATGATTTTGCCCCGGCATATGCCGATAAGAAATTTGGATCCATTATTTTCACCTCCGACCGGGATGCCAGCAACGGTAAGGATATTGACAACTGGACAGGCCTGAAATTCTCTGATTTCTATTTCGCCAGGAAAGACCGCAAGCAGGAATGGAGCAAACCTGTCCTTGCCGACCAGGCAGGCATGATTAACACCAAAACAAACGACGGGGTAGGCCAGTTTGACCCTAAATTCGCACATTTTTATTTCACCCGCTGCTATAATGACTCAAAGAAAAAGAATGGTTGCCAGATCTTTGTTACCAGCCGCACTGGAACCAGCAACTGGGGGGATCCCGAGAAAGTTGAGCTTGGAGGGGACAGTACGAGCGTTTATGGACATCCTTCGGTTGGGAACGGAGATGTTATCTATTTTTCGGCCGAACTCCCTGGCGGAATGGGCGGAAAAGATATCTGGAGGGCCAGTAAGAAAGGCGGCAAATGGGCCAAGGAAAACCTTGGTTCAGCTATCAACACCCCCGGGAATGAACTTTTCCCCTTTATCAGGAACGACAGCATTCTGTACTTCGCTTCCGACGGGCTGCCCGGGATGGGTGGTTCAGACATTTTCTATTCTGTCTATTCCAAAGGCAAATGGAGTACGCCCGAAAACATGAAACCCCCGATCAACTCCCCGGCCGACGACCTTTCAATCGTGTTCAATGCCGAAGAATCAGAGGAGGGGCTGTTTACCTCGAACCGCCCCGGTGGCAAAGGGAGAGACGACATTTATTCTTTTGTCATTCCCCCGATTTATTATACCCTTGAGGGTAATGTGACCGATGACCGCTCACTGCTTCCTGTCCAGGGCGCCGAAGTAAGGGCTACCGGGACAAACGGCCGGATCTTTAAATATACCACCGACGATAAAGGCCATTACAACTTTAACAAAATGCAGATCACTGCAAATACCACCTACGACATCCTGGTTACCAAGAAAGATTATTTCAACGAAAAAGGACGGGAAACCACAGTGGGCATCGAAAAGAGCAAAGACCTTACAAGGAACTTTGTACTGAAGCCGATTCCCAAAAAGCCCGTAGTTCTCCCTGATATCCTGTACGACCTTGCAAAATGGGATCTCAAACCCCAGTACCAGGACTCGCTCCAGGGCCTTATTGAAACTCTCGATGCCAATGAGACGATTGTTATTGAACTTGCAGCACATACCGATTCCAGGGATAGTGATGAACGCAATGACATTCTTTCCCAGAAACGAGCACAAAGTGTTGTTGACTATCTTATAACAAGGGGAATTGACCCCGACCGCCTTGTCGCAAAAGGCTACGGCGAAAGAGTTCCAAGAGCCCTGTCGAAAGACGTTACCAGGGAAGGATATACTTTCGTTGCAGGAACTGTCCTCACCGACTCGGTTATCAACCTGCTTCCCAATACTGCAGTAAAAGAAGCCGCACACCAGCTGAACCGCCGTACCGAATTCTCAATCCTTAGAAATGATTTTGTTCCCAAATCCACACCCTCCAAGACCCAGGGAACAACAAAAATCGAAGTGGTCGTAACACCGGAGGTGAACGGCATTGCACTAACAAAACTTAAAGACGGAACATACGACGGCAGCTGCTTTGTAAATGGGATTGCAGTGACATTCAGCTATGACCCTTCTGAGAAAGACGTGTTTATCTCTTCAAGCGAGGCATTCAAGCTGCTCAAAGACGGTGTGATCGATAAAAATGACTTCGAAGGAGATGCCACAAAACTGATACAGGAAAAAAACATCAGTGAAAAAGCCGTGATCATCCTGAAGGAAGTCCGAATCGCCAGGAATACTGTCAAGGACATAAAAGTTATAGTGAACAGCAAAATCCGCACTGCAATTAAGTTCGGTGATAATACCCTGAAGAAATTCGGGACTTATCATATAGATGCAGAAAAAGGGCAGATTATCTTTGATTGATCCATGAGCAATCCGTCAAGATATGATAAAAGAGGCGTTTCTTCGCAAAAGGAAGATGTTCACTCGGCCATAAAGAATCTTGACAAAGGACTGTTTCCAAACGCATTCTGCAAAATCATCCCCGACATCCTGGGAAGTGATGAAACCTGGTGCAACATCATGCATGCCGACGGGGCCGGCACAAAATCATCCCTTGCTTACCTGTACTGGAAGGAAACAGGCGATCTGTCGGTTTGGCGCGGAATAGCGCAGGATGCTGTCGTCATGAACCTCGACGACCTTCTTTGCGTGGGTGTAACCGGCAACATCCTGCTTTCCTCCACTATCGGCAGGAATAAAAACCTGGTCCCCGGTGAAGTGATCTCTGAAATCATCAATGGCACTGAAGAATTCCTGGCTTCCATGCGCTCCCACGGAATCGGCATTTGGTCAACCGGGGGAGAAACCGCCGATGTCGGAGACCTTGTACGTACGATAATTGTTGATTCCACCGTCAGCTGCCGGATGAGGCGCAGCGAGGTCATAGACAACGGGCGCATACAAGCCGGTGATCTGATCGTCGGGTTCGCATCCTTCGGCCGCACAAGCTATGAAAGCGAATACAACGGTGGCATGGGCAGCAACGGGCTGACATCAGCCAGGCATGATGTTTTAAATAATCATTATGCCGGGTTGTACCCCGAAAGCTTCGATCCTGCAATCCCGGCAGAACTGGTGTATTCAGGACATAAAAACCTCAGCGACCCTTCGGGAATCCAAGGGATCAGTATAGGGAAACTGATTCTCTCCCCTACCCGTACCTATGCTCCCGTGATCAGGGAGGTGCTGAACCATTTCAGGAAGGAAGTTCACGGGATGATACATTGCAGCGGGGGCGGACAAACAAAAATCCTGCATTTTTCCGGCAACCTTCATATTGTCAAGGACAAACTCTTCCCCACGCCTCCCTTATTCAGGCTTATCCAGGAACAATCAGGCACAGACTGGAAAGAGATGTACAGGGTATTCAATATGGGGCACCGTATGGAGCTGTATGTGCCTGAATCTGTCGCCCCCTCTCTCATTGAAATTGCTTCTGCATTCAATCTTGAAGCCAGGATCATAGGGCATGTCGAAGACTCAGGTTCTCCAAAACTTACCATTTCCTCGGAACACGGGGAGTATACCTATCCGTGATTGGTGAATGGTGACTGCTGACTGCTGACTGGTGACTGCTGACATACGATCCGGTTCCCAGTTCCTGATTCCCGATTCCCGGTTCCCGATTCCCAGTTCCCGATTCCCAGTTCCCGGTTCACTATATTTTCGTACCTTTGCAGCCCGAAAAAAGAGGTTTGAACAATGTTAGATAAACTTGAAGCGATCAAGCTGAAGTTCGATGATATTCAGAAGGAAATGAGCGAACCTGACGTGGTCAGTGACATGAAACGCTTCATCAAGCTGAACAAGGACTTCAAGGAACTTACGCCCATCATGGAGGCCTATGAAAGGTATAAAAGCATTATTGCCAACATAGAACATGCGAAGGAAATCCTTTATAAAGAAAAGGATGAGGAGTTCCGTACAATGGCAAAGGAAGAACTTGAAACCCTGAGCCGCGCAAAAGAACAACTTGAAGAAGACGTACGCCTTATGCTTGTCCCCACCGATCCCCAGGACGGGAAGAATGCCGTGGTTGAAATACGGGCAGGAACGGGCGGCGATGAAGCCAGTATTTTTGCAGGAGACCTTTACAGGATGTATTCAAAGTACTGCGAAGCCCGCAAATGGAAAACAGAGCTGATTGATTTTTCGGAAGGGACCATGGGCGGTTACAAAGAAGTTATTTTCAATGTCATCGGTGATGGCGCTTATGGCCAGATGAAATATGAATCAGGGGTTCACCGTGTTCAGAGGGTTCCCCAGACAGAAACCCAGGGCCGTGTTCATACTTCAGCTGCCACTGTGGCTGTTTTACCTGAGGCGGATGAATTTGACGTGGAGATCAAACCTTCCGACGTACGCAAAGACACATACTGTTCTTCGGGGCCCGGCGGACAGTCGGTAAATACAACGTACTCGGCCATCCGGCTTACTCATGTACCTTCAGGAATTGTTGTCACCTGCCAGGATGAAAAATCCCAGATGAAGAATTTTGAAAAGGCTATGAAGGTACTCAGGACCAGGCTTTACGAAATGGAACACCAGAAATACCTCGATGAGATCTCCAAGAAACGCAAAACCATGGTTTCAACAGGTGACCGCTCTGCCAAGATCCGGACCTATAATTATGCCCAAAGCCGTGTAACCGACCACCGTATCAATATGACCATATATAACCTTCCGGTAGTGCTTGACGGGGACGTTCAACCGCTGATCGATGCGCTCCAGCTGGCCGAGAACGCCGAGAGGCTGAAGGAAGCGGTCAGCTAGTTCAGTGAATAGTGAACAGTGATCAGTGAATAGTGTTTAGTCACCAGTCACCAGTCACTAGCATCATAACGGAGAACAAACTCATAAAAACATGACCAGACAAGACCTCATCAACCTTATCCGCAGAAAAAAATCCTTCCTCTGCATCGGCCTGGATACCGATATTAATAAAATCCCTGCACATCTTAAGGGCCTCGATGACCCCATCTTTGAATTTAACAAGGCTATTGTCGACGCTACCATTGACCTGGCAGCAGCCTATAAACCGAACTTTGCTTTTTATGAATGCTACGGGGTGAAGGGATGGGAAAGCCTTACCAGGACTATAAATTATATAAATACAACTTATCCAGGGCAGGCCTTTACGATTGCCGATGCAAAGAGGGGAGACATAGGCAACACTTCGCAGCAGTATGCAAGGGCAATGTTTGATAAAGCCTCATCAGGCCTTGACTTTGATGCGGTAACCGTTGCTCCTTACATGGGGGAAGATTCGGTCAAACCCTTCCTCTCCTATCCTTCGAAATGGATCATAGTTCTGGCGCTTACATCCAATAAGGGGGCGGAAGATTTTCAGTTTTTTACCGGAGGAGATACCAGGCTGTTCGAGCAGGTCCTGAACAAATCAAAACAATGGGGCAGCAGGGATAATATGATGTATGTAGTTGGAGCTACCAAGGCAGAAATGTTAAGCGATATCAGGAAGATCGTCCCTGACCATTTCCTTCTTGTCCCCGGTGTGGGCGCACAGGGCGGAAGCCTCCAGGAAGTCGCGAAATACGGCCTTACCAAAGACTGCGGATTGCTGGTAAATTCAAGCCGTAACATCATTTATGCATCAAACGGCACCGACTTTGCAGAAAAGGCGAGGGAAGAAGCCAGTAAGATGCAGGCTGAAATGGACGCCATTTTAAGTGAACAGTGAATGGTGAAGGGTAAATAGTGATCTGTTGCCAGTCACAAGTCACAAGTCACAAGTCACAAGTCACAAGTCACCAGTCACCAGTCACCAGTCACAAGGGAGAGATTATTCCACGAACGTTATCCATTGAAACTTATCAGGGATCTTGCCGTCCTGGATATCCCTGAGTATCGTATAAAGCCTCAGTGATACCTTGCCAGCCGTGCCGTCCTTGCAAAACTGGTACACCTTGTCGGAATCCCTGTCATGGATGGAACAGATCGGGGAGATCACCGCGGCCGTGCCGCAGGCGCCAACTTCATCAAACTCGGCAAGTTCCTCTACAGGAACAGGCCTTAGTTCAACTTTCATCCCGATATCATGTGCAATGGTGCGAAGCGACATGTTCGTAATTGAAGGCAGGATGGAATGTGAATTAGGGGTGATATACGTATCGCCTTTGATCCCGAAAAAGTTTGCGGGCCCGGCTTCATCTATATACTTCTTTTCTTTGGCATCCAGGAAAATACATGAGGCAAATCCTTCGGCATGGGCGCGGACACCGGCCCTGAGGCTGGCAGCGTAATTTCCTCCTACTTTAATATGCCCTGTACCAAGAGGGGCGGCACGGTCAAAATCCCTTACGATCTGCATCTTAACAGGGTTGAAACCTTCCTTGAAATAGGGGCCGACGGGACCGACGAAGATCAGGAAAGTATATTCCCGTGAAGGTTTTACCCCAACCTCGGGGCCTGTACCTATCAGGATCGGGCGGATGTATAGCGATGCACCTTCCCCGTATGGCGGGATGTACTTTTTATTCAATTGAACCACCTTTAAAACTGCCTCCCTGAACATCTCAAGCGGGATCTCAGGCATAATTAGGCCTACAGCAGAATTATTTATACGCTTGCAGTTTTCCTCAAGCCTGAAAATCCTTATCCGGCCATCAACCCCTGTAAAGGCTTTGAGCCCCTCAAAGGCTTCCTGCCCGTAATGCAGACAGGTTGCGGCCATATGCATGTTAATGTATTCCGAGTCGGTGACTTCCAGTTCGCTCCATTTGCCGTCTTTCCAGTAAGCACGAACATTGAAATCGGTCTTAAAATAACCGAAAGGCAGGTTTTTCCAATCAATAGCAGTCATATAAGTAGTTTTAGGTGTTAGTTCTCAGCAACAAAGACCTTGTAAATTTAAAAATTTATTTTCACCGTAACCGGGGATGTGCAAAAATTTTCCATTCCATCGCCTATCACACCATCCAGTTATCCATTCACCCAGTCATCCAGTTATCCAGCCATCCAGTCATCCAGCCATCCAGTCATCCAGTCATCCAGTCTTCCAGTCTTCCAGTCTTCCAGTCATCCAGAACAATTGTCATTTTGTCAGGAAGTAAACAATGGCACTTGCTTTGTATATATCGCAGCACCTGCAGGGAGAAACCCTGGATTCAGTGAAACAACATCCGGCGAAGCCGAAATTATAATAACAATAAAAACAAAGTATACTATGCAGAAAGGCAAGATCAATGTTCAGACTGAGAACATTTTCCCTATCATTAAAAAATTCCTGTATTCGGAGCATGAGATTTTTCTTCGCGAACTGATCTCAAATGCTGTAGATGCTACACAGAAACTGAAAACGCTTTCTTCAATAGGTAAGTTTACCGGTGACCTCGGCGACCTGACAATAGAAGTTAAGGTTAATGCTAAAAGAAAAACCATTTCCGTTAAAGATAAAGGTATTGGGATGAATGCCGAGGAAGTTGATAAATATATCAACCAGATCGCTTTCTCCAGCGCCGAAGAATTCATATCACAGTTTAAAACCAAGTCGGAAGCTGAGATGAATGCCATAATAGGCCATTTCGGGCTTGGGTTCTATTCAAGTTTCATGGTTTCCGATAAAGTTGAGATCCATACCAGGACCTACAAAACCGAAGGCGATACCAAGCCGGTTCTCTGGGAATGTGACGGCAGCCCTGATTATACAATGGATGAGAGCAAGAAAAAGGACCGTGGTACCGAAATAATCCTGCATATAGCCGATGATTCAAAGGACTATCTTGAAGAATACAAGATCCTGGAGATATTAAAGAAATACTGCAAATTCCTTCCGGTTCCCATACGTTTCGGAAGCGAAAAAACCTGGGAGAAAGTTCCCGGTGAAAAGGATGAAAAAGGAAATGATAAGGAAATAGAGGTTGAAAAGCCTAGGATCATCAATAATACCGATCCTTTGTGGAAGAAGAAACCTGTTGATCTAAAAGACGAGGATTATAAAATCTTTTACAGGGAATTGTATCCATATACTTTCGAAGAACCTTTATTCCAGATCCACTTAAATGTTGACTACCCCTTCAACCTTACCGGGATCCTTTATTTTCCCAAGGTTAAGAAAACCATGGAAGTCCAGAAGAATAAGATACAACTTTATTCCAACCAGGTTTTTGTTACCGATTCGGTGGAAGGCATCGTTCCTGAATTCCTGACCTTGCTCCATGGGGTGCTTGACTCACCTGATATTCCCCTGAATGTATCCCGCTCCTACCTTCAGTCTGATCCCAATGTTAAGAAGATCAGCAATCATATTACCAAAAAGGTTGCCGACAAGCTGGAATCCACTTTTAAGGAAAACCGTGCCGACTTTGAAGCCAAATGGGACGATATCAAGGTATTTATCGAATACGGCATAATATCGGAACCTGACTTTTATGACAGGGCTAAAAAATTCTGCCTGTTCAAAAACACTGAAGGAAAGTATTTTACATTCGAAGAATACGAAGCCAGGATAAAAGACACTCAGAAAGACAAAAACGGCAACCTCATTTACCTTTATGCAAGTAATGCTGAAGAACAATTCAGTTTCATCGATGCTGTGAAGGACAGGGGTTATGATGTTTTACTGCTGGATGGCATTATCGATACCCATTTCGTGAATACGCTGGAGCAGAAATTCGAAAAATCCAGGTTTACCCGAATCGACTCAAATACTGTTGATAAGCTCATCGAGAAGGAAGACACCCTGCCTTCAAAACTAAGCGAAGAACAGCAGAAGGCCCTCAGGGAAATGATGGAAAAGCAGATCAGCAAAGAGAAATTCACAATTCTCATTGAAAGCCTCAGTGAAAAGGAAGCTCCCCTGCTGATCACCCAGGATGAGTTCATGCGAAGGATGAAGGATATGAGTGCACTGGGAGGAGGTTACAGTTTCATGGGGACTATGCCTGAAAAATACAACCTCGTAGTCAATTCAAACCATCCTAAGATCAGCAGGATATTGCTCGAAACTGACGGCTTAAAACAGGCCGAAACAATCAGGCAGCTTTTTGATCTGGCCATGCTTGCACAGAACCTTCTGAAAGGGAAAGACCTCGCAGAGTTCATCAAGCGGAATATTGAAACTATCTAAAACTGTAACTTTACAGTATATTTACGTCAAATAAGCCAATTAAATAAACGATGCCGGCGGCAATGCCGCAGGTAAAAACAACAAAACTTAAAACAAACAGTATGAAACTCAGTAAAGGTTGGATCATTCTGATCGTGGTTGTACTTGCAGCAATTCTCCTTTTTTCATGGGGACAGGGCTCATATAACAATCTTGTAACCAAGGACCAGGTTGTGCAGCAGCAGTGGGCCCAGGTTGAAAACGTGTACCAGAGGCGTTCGGACCTCATTCCGAATCTTGTAAATACGGTCAAGGGTGTTGCCAATTTTGAGCAGAAAACACTTACCGATGTGATAGAGGCCAGGGCCAGTGCCACCAAGGTAACGATCAGCCCTAAAAACCTCGACGAAGCCTCCCTTCAGAGGTTCCAGGCTGCCCAGGACAACCTCAGTTCGACCCTGTCGAGACTTATGATGGTAACTGAGAATTACCCCCAGTTAAAGGCAACTCAGAATTTCAGCGAACTGCAGGCCCAGCTTGAAGGGACCGAGAACAGGATCACGGTCGAGCGCATGAAGTTCAACGAAGTGGTTCAGGATTACAACATCCAGGTTAAGAGGTTCCCTTCGAACATCTTTGCCGGCATGTTCGGCTTTAAGGAAAAGGCATTTTTCAAGGCCGTTCAGGGCGCCGAGAAAGCTCCTGAAGTAAAATTCTAGATCAGTGGCATAATCCCGGGCATACCACCCGGCCCGGTTACTAACCTATATGCAGGAAGGTATCCGGGAGTTTAAAAAACCAAAATCATGGGAACAACAGCGAGGGATTTCTTCAGCCCGGAGCAACAGAAGGCAATAACAAAAGCTATAGCCGACGCAGAGCTTCAAACATCGGGGGAGATCCGGGTCCATATTGAGAACACCCTGAAAGGGGATGTGCTTGACCGTGCGGCCTATCTTTTCAGGCAGTTAAGCATGAATAAAACCCGGCTCAGAAACGGGGTACTGATATACCTGGCCGTAAAAAGCAGGCAGTTTGCCATCCTGGGCGACAGTGGGATCCATAAGGCTGTACCTGAGAGTTTCTGGGATAATATTAAACACAGGATGCTCCTCGATTTCAGGGAAAATAAATTTACCGAAGGACTTATCGCTGCCATCTCTGCCGCAGGGGAACAGTTGAAAAAACATTTTCCTCATCTTGACAATGACAAGAACGAACTACCCGACGATATTTCTTTCGGGAAAAACTAAGCCTGCAAAAATGAAAACCCTCAAACTGATATCCATTTTCCTGTTAATGGCATTTACGTTACCGGTAGTTGCCCAGGAAATACCCGAAAGGCCATCACCTCCAAGGCTTGTAAACGATTATACAGGCACTCTTGCTCCCGACCAGCTGGCTGCTCTTGAACGCAAACTCGTTGCTTTCAACGACTCAACGTCGACACAGATCGCAGTAGTTATGGTCAAATCCCTGAACGGTTACGATATAGGGGATTATACTTACCGCCTGGCCCAGAAATGGGGCGTAGGACAGAAAGGACAAAACAACGGTGCCGTAATCCTTGTCAAACCTAAAACAGCCACAGAAAAGGGCGAGGCTTTTGTAGCCTCCGGTTATGGCCTTGAGGATGTTGTCCCCGATGCAATATGTAAAAGGATAGTAGATAATGAGATGATCCCTCACTTCAGGGATGGAGACTATTATGGAGGGATTGATGCTGCAACTACTGTTATTATCGACCTTACCAAAGGCAAATATACGGCTGCCCAGTATAACAAGAAGCATGATGCTGGTCCTGCAGGTATTGTAATTCCCATAATCATTTTAATGGTTGTGCTTTTTGCCATCAGGGCCAGCCGGAACAGCTCCCATTCGGTAGGCAAAAATCTTCCCTGGTGGATGGCATTATTTATGCTTGGCTCAATGGGGCGCGGACATAGCGGTAACTGGAACGATTTTTCCTCGGGTTCAGGTGGCTTTGGCGGAGGCGGAGGCGGGTTCGGAGGATTTGGAGGCGGAAGCTTCGGCGGCGGCGGAGCCGGTGGAAGCTGGTAAAATAATATTTCATAAAAAAAGCCCTGTGATGCAGGGCTTTTTTTATGTCACTTAAGAGATTTACTTTGCAGGGGCTGCTGCAGTGCGGGGTTTGATTTCTATGCTCTTGGCTTCATCAAGGGTAACATATCCTCCCTTGTTGCCGAAATTATTAAGAACGTAATTGATAACAGCAACAGCATCCTCCTTGGTATCAACCTGGGGAGTCATTTCCTGTGTGTACTTTTTGCCGTTAACTGTCATTTCCAACTTGGAACCGTTCAATGTCTGAGCAACCGCCCTGACCTTATCGGAAAGAAGATAGTCGGAATTAGCCAGAGGAGGGAAAACATTCTCAACACCCATTCCGGTGGTCTGGTGACAAACAACACATTTTGTCTTGTAAATCTGTTCGCCTTTAGGCATCATCGCCTGGATATCGGCGGGAATAGCACCTTCAGCGGTTTTCTGGTCAGCAGCAGGCTGGCTTCCCCCGCCACAGGAAGAAAATATCATTCCTAATGAAAAAACAGATACCAATAGAATAGCAATTCGTTTCATAATTTTAATTTTAAGTTTATGTTTGTTTATTGAGTGCAAAATTAAGCTCATTTGTGAAATTTCCATAAATTATTCTCCATGGCAGCATTCAGGAACAGTCTTTTTTGCTTCCATTTTGGGACTGATGTATGGTATTCCGAGATTCAGGCCCCTCAGGATAAACAAGACCCCGATAAGTATAATAAAGTATGGGATGATTTTTTTCGCCATATTCCTGAACTTCAACCCGATGATATTACCGGCCACTGTTACTGCAAGCAATACAGGTATTGTCCCAAGCCCGAAAAGAAACATGTACAACGCGCCTTCATAGGGTCCTGAACTTACCACTGCCCCGGCAAGGGCAATATAAACCAGGCCGCAGGGGAGCAGGCCATTTAAAAGGCCGATGATAAATACTGAGAGGTATGTCGTCCTGCTGAAAAGTCCCCCGAACACTTTTTTATAAGCCGGCGTCATCCACTGCAAACCTGTCTTCATTCTCATCCTGCTAAGAAAAAGAGGTAAGAGAACCGATAAGATCATGATTATACCCAATGCCATGGAGACCCACCTCTGGACACCCCAAAGGAACAGCCCCATACCCAGCAAACCCAGGAAAAATCCCAGTAAAGAATAGGTAAGTACCCTTCCCGAATTATAAAGCAGGCTGCTGGCCAGGCGTGTACCCCAACTGGTCTGTTTTACGGGCAGGGCCAGCGCAATGGGTCCGCACATGCCTGCGCAATGCAGGCTTCCAAGAAGTCCAAGTAAAAAAGCCTGCAACAGTATCATCACTCAGCAAATATTTCCTTTTCGAAATAATAGGATTTTCCATTCATGGTCCAGTCGAGCTTTACCATATACTTACCGGTGTGCAGGTCAGAAGACGGGATTAGCTGCAACATGGCGGTATCAAAGGCGATGGGTATCATGATATCCATTTTCTTGTTCGAAGGACGGTACAGGTAGACCGTGCCGTTCACAGAAACTCCTTTAAGATCAGAGGGATATTTTATCCGCAGATAAGTTTTATCATATTGAACCCCTGGAAGTTCATGAAGGCCGGAAGTATTGCGCATCTTCTGCAAAACTTCTTCGTACCTGAGGCCTTTGGCATAGTAATCGCTTTCTACCAGGGTATTATCCTGCATATTGGCGAAAATGAAAAATGCCCCACAAGCCATCATAAAAATCACTATAAAAATAAAAATCCCCGTACCCCAGTTAAATTTCATTTGTCCTTTTTTTCAGGTCCGAAAAAAGTAGCTTTTGTTTCATCAAGTAATTTGCCCCCGCTGAAGACCCCAACGTTCACCTCCATCTTTCCCTGCGGAATGTCTTTCCTGTCAAGAATGATGAAAAACACCGCCTCCCCGACCGTCTGTCTCTTTATAACAGGGTCTTTTCCTATGATCTTCACTTCTCCATTCCCCGAAAGTATCTTTACTTCCACGGGAAGGTCATGGGTGGTTTTATTTACGATTTTAATATCATACAGGTTTGCGATCCTGCCTTCGCCCATATCCTGGAACAGTGTACCCGGCGACCGCATCACCGTAGCTTCCACCGGGTTCCTTCCAACAAGGAAGAAGGCAAAAACAGCAAGGAGGGCAGCCAGGACGGTTGAATATCCGGCCGACCGCAACGTTAACTTCCATGGTTTGCCCTCGGCTATCATCTTTTCAGAAGAATACCTGATGAGACCTGTTCTTAAGCCGTTCTTTCTCATTATTTCATTGCAGGCATCGATGCAACAGGCGCAGTTTATGCATTCCAGCTGTGTCCCGTTCCTGATATCAACTCCTGTAGGACAAACCATAACACACTGCCGGCAGTCGATGCAATCACCTTTCCCTGCTTCCTTGCGGTTCTCTGATTTCCTGAGGGATCCCCTTTCCTCTCCCCTCTTGTAATCATATGAAATGACAACGGTCGAAGGATCCAACAGGACTCCCTGCAAGCGGCCGTACGGACAAACTATGGTACAGACCTGTTCACGGAACCAGGAGAAAATAAAGTAGAAAACGAAAGAAAAAACCATCATGACAGCCAGTCCGACGATATGGCCGGAGGGCTTGTCGGTGATGAGCCTGAACCAGGCATCAGACCCGATGATATAAACCAGGAAAAGATTTCCGATGGTAAATGACATGATATAGAACACCAGGTGCTTCAGGCTGCGTTTAAATATTTTAGTCCCGTTCCAGGGCATTGCATCAAGCTCCTTCTGTTTCTGATAATCCCCGTCTATCAGGTATTCCACCCGTCTGAAAAGGACTTCCATGAAAACCGTTTGCGGACAAGCCCAGCCGCACCAGATCCTGCCGTATGTCGCGGTGAAGAGTATGATAAACACAATAAGCGCTATCATTGCAATAAAAAACAAATTGAAATCCTGGGGCCAGAACTGGGCTCCGAAGATCACGAATTTCCTGTTCAGGAAATCAAACAACAGGAATTGCTCACCTTTGATTTTTACAAAGGGAGCGACGAAGAAGAAAACCAAGAGGACTATCCCGGTAAGGTTCCTCCAGGTGGTTAAAAGGCCTTTGGGTTTTTTAGCATAAACCCAAAGGCGCTTTCCGCTCTCGTCAATAGTATACAGCCTGTCGCGAAAGCTCTGCTGCGTATTTTCTGATTTCATTTCACTTGCAAGGATCGCCTTGTGGCGCCTTGGGATCGGGCGGATTTGTGCCCCTGAGGGTCATGGTATAACTGGCAACCTGCTGAATCTGGTCCTTGGTCAGCTGGGTCTTCCAGGATATCATCCCTTTTTCAGGTACACCGTTGGCAATGACATTCAATGCGTCGATATACCTGCAGCCATGGATTGAGAAGGCATCGGTAAGATTGGGCCCTACAAGGCCCTGTCCCTGGGCCTTATGGCAAACCACGCAGTTCTTGTCAAAAATCGCCTTGCCTGCATCCAGGGCAGCCTGGTCGGTAATGGGTGCCATTAATGTATCAAAGACCATCGCCTGGGCCATCGGGGCAAGGGCGGCAGCTGCAGCCATTTCCTTGTTGTATTCATCCTCCTGTTGCGGTGCGATCTTTATCACGTCAAAAACAAACAGATAGACCACTGCATAAATAATGGTTATGATAAATAACCAAATCCACCACTTCGGAAGGTTGTTGTCCAGCTCCCTGATGTCGTCATAATCATGCCCCGACAGCAATTTGTCACCGGTCAGTTCATCTTTTTCAACTGGATTTTTATCATTGATTTCCATAGTGCTTTTTTTAAATCTTAAACTTCATTTGAATCTTTTGTCTCATCCTCAAAAGGCATGCGGCTGAATTCCGACAATTCATTTTTCCTTATGGAAAAGGCATGTACAACAACAATTGTAAAGAATACAACGAAAATAATTGTTGAAATCAGGCCGTAATTGTTTATGCCGCTGACTGACTGAAAAACCTGGTTAAACATAGTAGCAGAATTTATTTAACAGGGTTCCCGGGAACAGCAGCAGATAATCCTGCCGAATGAATGTCAACACCCAGTCTTTGAAGATATGCGATAAGGGCGATGATCTCCTTATCGGGTGCACAATCGATGCCCTGGGACTTAAGATCAGCAGAAATCAATGATGCCTGCTTTATAAGTTCCTCATTGGCGATCTTGTCAAAATCGGCAGGATAAGGAACTCCAAGCATCTGCATCACCCGGATCTTCCTGGCCGTTGTGCTCATGTCCAGGTCATCTGAAATAAGCCATTTGTATACCGGCATGATTGATTGGGCATTCAATTTCTGGGGATTCAACATATGATTATAATGCCAGGAATTCGGTTTATACTGTCGACCGTTGACAACGCCTTCCCTTGAAAGATCGGGTCCGTTGCGTTTTGATCCCCACTGGAACGGGTGGTCATATACGTATTCGCCTGCTTTTGCATACTGACCGTAGCGCTCTGTTTCGGAACGGAAGGGGCGTACCTGCTGTGAATGACAGGTATAACAACCTTCCCTCACATAAATGTCACGGCCCTGGAGTTCAAGAGGAGTATACGGTTTTACGCTCGCAATGGTCGGGATGTTTGTTTTGACCAGGTATAACGGCACAATCTCAATAATGCCGCCTATGAGAATAGCTATCAATGCAACGATCGTAAACTGGACCGGCCTGCGTTCCAGCCAGCGGTGTGCACCTTCACCTGTTACCCGTTTCCCTGAAATGGGCTCAAGCGCGGGAGCCGATGCGGCTTCTTCGGCAAGAAATTTGCCCTGGCGTATCGTTATGATAAGGTTGTAAATTCCGATGACAATACCTGTAATATATAAAGCTCCGCCTACAGCCCTTGCAGCGTACATTGGCTTTAATTGGGTAACAGTCTCCAGGAAGTTGGGATATTTCAGGAATCCTTCAGCTGTAAACTCCTTCCACATCAGGAACTGGGTTATGGCTCCCCAATAAAGCGGGACTGCGTAAAATATAATGCCAAGTGTTCCAATCCAGAAATGCGTATTTGCAAGCTTCCTTGAGTAAAGGTTGGTTTGGAATATCCTCGGGATCAACCAATAAAGGACTGCAAAAGTCATGAACCCATTCCAGCCCAATGCTCCGATATGCGCATGTCCCACAGTCCAGTCGGTGAAATGCGAAATCGCATTCACTGTCTTGGTCGACATCATAGGTCCTTCAAAAGTCGACATACCATAGGCAGTGACTGCAACAACCATGAATTTCAAAACAGGGTCCTCGCGAACTTTATCCCATGCTCCGCGCAGCGTAAGTAATCCATTTACCATACCTCCCCAGGAAGGAGCAATAAGCATGACCGAGAACACAACACCAAGCGACTGGGCCCAGTTTGGCAGGGCTGAATAGATCAGGTGATGGGGGCCGGCCCATATATACAGAAAAATCAACGCCCAGAAATGGACAATCGACAACCTGTATGAGTATATGGGACGGTTGGCTGCCTTAGGCAGGTAATAATACATAAGCCCAAGAAAAGGGGTTGTGAGGAAAAATGCTACCGCATTGTGGCCGTACCACCATTGTACAAGGGCATCCTGCACACCTGCGTATACAATGTATGATTTGAAGAAGGTAATGGGGATTTCAATGCTGTTTGCAACATGCAATACGGCGACCGTCACAAAGGTGGCCAGGTAAAACCAGATGGCCACATAGATATGCCTTGTACGGCGCTTGATGATAGTTCCTATCATATTCCAGCCGAAAACAATCCAGATCACTGCAACCAGGATGTCGATGGGCCATTCAAGCTCGGCATACTCCTTGCCGGTGGTAAACCCGAATGCAAATGTCAAAGCGGCAGCCACTATTATAAGCTGCCAGCCCCAAAAGTTAATTTTACTCAAAATGTCACTGAACATCCTTGCTTTACAAAGTCGTTGCAGGGAATAATAAACCCCGGTAAACATACCGTTGCCGACAAAGGCAAAAATCACCGCATTGGTGTGAATGGGCCGGATCCTTCCGAAAGTCGTGTAAGGGATCCCGAAGGTTAGCTGGGGCCAGATAAACTGTAAAGCCAGTAACAGGCCGACTACCATACCTATGACTCCCCAAAATAAGGTGGCATAGGCGAACAACTTAACAGTTTTGTTGTCGTAGTAAAAGGTTTGATTTTCCATATGTTATTTTTGGTTTGATGGATTTTCGGTAATCCCCTGAACCGGTGGAGAGGCCTCGGCACTTCTGGGTTTTTCATCTTCAAAAAGTATCCTTACCGATGAGCCGTATGGATCATCGTACTGCCCGCTTCTTACCGACCAGAAAAATGCACCCAACCCCACAATGGCAACTATCAGGCTGAAGGCAACCAGGATAAGAATAACATTCATCTATACATTTTAAGGAATGAAGCAAAAATAAGAAGATAGAAATAAGAATTCCAAGATTACAATACTGAAATACTCAAAAAGACTGTAATTTATATTCAGACTGGATAGATTTTGTTCAGTTTTGTCCTGGCGGAGGCAAGGTATGTGGCTACAGTTATGAGCGTTATAACTGAAACCGAGCTGAGAGGCATCAGTATAGCAGAAACAATTGGTGTTAGGTTTCCGCTCATTGCAAAACTCAATCCGATAATGTTATAAAAGAAAGAAAACAGCATGCTCATAATAACAATTCTGCGGCTGATCTTGCTGAATTTTAGAAACGTTGAAAGTTTCCAGAATTGCCTGGCTTCCAGAATTGCATCACAGGAGGGTGAAAAATGATATACATCATCTGCAATGGATATTCCGCAATCGCTTTCATATAAAGCGCCTGCATCATTTAAGCCGTCGCCGATCATCATTACCTTCCTGCCTTCGCTCCTGAGTTTTCTTATATAATTGAGTTTATCTACAGGAGTCTGGTTAAAGTTCATATGCCCGGCCGTGGGGAAGAATTCAAGCAATGCAGAAAGTTCGGCATCATTATCCCCCGACAGAAGGTGCAGCTCATATTTTTTACCCATTGACAACAGGACATCCCTCATCCCGTCTCGGTATTTATGCTTCAGGATGATGTACCCCGATGACGATCCGTCAATTGATACAAACAGGCAGCCTGAAGGCGTCCCTTCCGGCAGTCTGCCAAGGACAAATTCCCCGGAACCCAGTTTCACATGATGGGTTCCGACGGTCCCTTCTACTCCTTTTGAAATATGTTCAATGAACCCTTTTACAGGAAGCGCCGGGGCATTGGGAAGCGCCTGGTAAACCGCGACACTCATGGGGTGCGTCGAATGCCTCACAAGCGACCTCAGAAGGTTAAAAGATGCCTCCGGAAGCAGAAGGTGATCCAGGTTTGCATCAAAATCATTTGATTTTGTAAGGGTCCCGGTTTTATCAAGGACTATAGTGTTGACCCGTGAAAGAGCCTCTATCACCGAACTGCGTTTGACATAGAATCCGTTTCTCCCAAAAACCCTCATTGCCCCCCCGAAAGAGAATGGCAGGGTCATCGCCAGTGCACATGGGCATGCGACAATCAGTATCGCCGTAACCACGAGGGCAGCCCTGGAGGGATCGATAAACCACCAGGTAACACCAGTCGCCAGTGCGAGTATAAGGACAACAGCAGTGAAATACCGGCTGATAACATCCATCAGGGATTCCCAGTTATTCTGCCTCTCTTCATGGCCGGGCTTTTGGTTCCATAACTCGGTAAGCTTGCTTTGGGTAACTTCCTTTTCAATTATAAGCTCAATGGCCGGGCCTGACTGCTTTCCCCCGGCAAATATCCTTTGCCCTTCAGTTTTCTTTACAGGGTCTGACTCCCCGCTTACGAAACTGTAATCAATTGATCCTTCACCCTTCACAAGTATTGCATCGGCAGGGATAAGCTCATTGTTCCTCACCAGTATCCTCATTCCCGTTTTAAGATGCTTCAGAGGGAGGATACTCTCCTCCCCTTTCTCCGAAATTAAGGTGACGGCAACAGGGAAGTAAGAACGGTAATCCCTTTCAAATGAGAGAGCCTGGTATGTAAGCCCCTGGTACCATTTCCCAATTAACAGGAAAAACAGCAGGCCGGCAAGCGAATCCATGAAACCGGGGCCGGTCCCCGACAGTATTTCATAAACCGAGCGAAAAAACAAGGCAAGGATCCCGATTGCTATAGGGAGGTCAATACTGATAAAGCGCTTTTTCAAGCCCTTGTATGCCGATATAAAAAATCCCGAACCTGAATAAAATGCTACAGGTATGCCCAACAGGATGTTAAGTATCCCAAAATTCTGACGAATGAACTGTTCTACAGTATCATCAATGGCCAGGTAGGAAGGGAAACTGAACAACATGATGTTGCCAAAACAGAACCCTGCCACACCAAGGCGGTAATATACATCCCTGTTTGTCTTTTTCTTCGACGATTTATCAACAGATTCAAGTGAAATATAGGGTGCATAATTTACTGAAGCAAGCAGCTCAACCAGTCCCCTGAGGCTGATCCGGGAATCGCGGAATGTGAAAACAGCCTCTTTCTTTGTAAAATGTACCGTGGAATGCATGATCCCTTCATTAAGCCTGTGAAGGTTCTCAAGAAGCCAGATACATGAGCTGCAATGAATGGCGGGTATGAAAAATTTCACTCTCGAAACCCCGTTATCCGAAAAATCAAGGATCTCCTGTTTTATTTCTTCGTTATCAAGAAAATCATACCGCTTTCCCAGCTCCTGAGAAGCAGTTTTCATCCCGGGGTGGTCTGAAAGTTTGTAGTATTCAGATGAATTGCTCCCGCTGAGGATCTCATAAACCATTTGGCATCCTGAACAACAGAATGGTTTCTCATCAAACAATATAATACTTGAGCCACAATCCTCACCACAATGGAAACAACGATTAACGCCTTCGTTTTTTATCATCGAGCAAAAATAAGCAAAGTGATGAACTTTGGGATTCGAAGCCAAACTACTTTTTTTGTACTTTTGCTAGGTTAATAACCTAAAATCCCAATGAAAAAAACCTTTCTTCTTTTCCTCCTGGTCCTTGCCCTAGGAAAACCGGCGTTTGTGGTATCCCAAAGCCTGCAGCATGATACCGCAACCTATCCCTACTGGATTGATATGATGAGGGACCCGAATGCAAATTTCTTTAAGACGCAGAGGGCCTTTAACATTTACTGGAAGGACAGGAAGATAACCAAAGGTTGCGGATGGAAGTCCTTCAAACGCTGGGAATACATGATGCAGAGCCGTGTTAATCAGGATGGCTCAAAACCGGCGCCGGATGCCACCTACAATGCATACAATGCCTTCAACCAGGCCAAACATTCCCAAACCGGGAACTGGGTATCACTTGGCCCTTCCACTATTCCTTCTCCCGGGCCTGCCGGGTACCTCGGGCTTGGAAGATTGAACACCATTGCATTCCATCCAACCGATCCAAACAAACTTTATGTTGGAGCTCCATCGGGTGGTTTCTGGTATACTGTTAACGGGGGGCTGAACTGGTATACAACAACCGACACGATCCCGACCCTTGGTGTTTCAGCAATAATAGTTGATTATTCAAACCCGGCAACGATCCTGATCGGTTCAGGGGACCGCGATCACGGAGACGCCCCCGGGCTGGGAGTTTATAAAAGCACAGACGGAGGGCATACCTGGGTACCGTCAAGTACCGGAATGGGTAATTGCACTGTTGGAAATATGATTCAGCACCCTGCGAACCCCCTGATCATCCTTGCTGCAACAAGCAGCGCAGTGTTCAGGTCCGTCAACGGGGGAGCCAGCTGGACAACTTCGAGAACCGGGAATTTCAACGATATTAAATTCAAACCCGGTGACCCGAATATTGTATACGCTGTGTCCGGAACAAACTTTTACCGTTCTGCTGACAATGGAGTGAGCTTTACCGAGATAACATCAGGTATTGTAAGCGGGCAGCGCAGTGTGATCGCTGTATCTGCAGCTAATCCCAATTACGTGTATATCCTGAATTCCAACGTCGCAAGCGGGTTCCAGGGATTATACCGTTCGGTCGATGCCGGACTGAATTTCACAACACGTTCAACAGACCCGAATATCCTCGACTGGTCATGCATCGGATCCGATACGGGAGGCCAGGGCTGGTACGACCTCGCCCTTGCGGTAAACCCGGCAAATGCCGAGATGGTATACGTTGGTGGGGTTAATGTTTGGAAATCTGTCGACGGCGGGGCCAACTGGACCATTAACTCTCACTGGTACGGAGGATGCAGCGTTCCTTCAGTCCATGCCGACTGCCATCTCCTGGCCTATTCCACCGTTAACGGCAATCTTTACGCATGCAATGACGGAGGCCTTTTCGGGACTGCAAACGGAGGCACATCATGGCAATATTATACCGAAACCATGACAATTGGCCAGATTTATAAACTGGGTGTAGCCCAGACAGTTAAGAATAAAGTCATCAACGGCTTCCAGGATAACGGCACATACACTTACAACTCAGGCGGATGGGTTGCTACAGGCGGAGGTGACGGGATGGAATGCGCCATAGACTTCACAAATGCCGCATACACCTACCACACTTCATATTATGGGGATATTTTCCGTAAATACAACAACAACAGTGAAACACATATTGCTGGTAACGGAGTGAACGGGATAAACGAAAGCGGTGCCTGGGTCACGCCGTTCATCCTCAGCAAATCGAACCACCGCCGCATGTTCGTGGGCTATAAGAATATATGGAGAGCCGAAAACGTGCTCGCCACCAATATAAGTTTTGTAAAAATATCCAACAACCTTGCAGGGAGCAACGGCAATGACCTGGCTGTGCTGGAGCAATCAGCCGCCGACAGTAACATTTTATACGCTGCCCGTTCCGACAATAAACTGTTCCGATCAGATAACTGTTTGTCGTCAAATCCGGTTTGGACCAACATTACAAGTTTTCTCCCCGCATCTCTCACTGCAACTTCCCTTGCAACTCATCCTACGGATCCGAATATCATCTACATGACATCAGGTACCAAGGTGTATAAATCCATAAATAAAGGGACAAGCTGGACCAATATCTCAGGGAACCTTCCGGCCGTGCATATAAGTTCAATTGTTTACTATAAAAATGCAAATGAAGGCTTATATGTTGGCACTGATGCAGGGGTGTATTATAAGGACGCTTTTACAAACGTGTGGATATCGTTCAGTAAAGGCCTGCCTGTAAATGGCCTGATCACCGAGCTTGAGATATACTATGACAATGATTCGGTCTCAAAGGATGCTATCTATGCATGCTCATTCGGCAGAGGCTTATGGGGTTCCGACATTTACCATTCACCTGTGACCGTTGATTTCCAGGCAAGCCAGACAACAATTCCGACAGGCTGTTTAATTAATTTCTCAGATCTCTCCGGCGGGGTTCCCACCTATTGGACCTGGACTTTCCAGGGCGGCACACCTGCCACTTCAAACGAGAAAAATCCTTCCAATATCAGTTACAGCACACCCGGCATTTACAGCGTGAAATTAAAATGCTGGAATGAATTCTCACAGGACAGCATCACAAAAACCGACTATATATCAGTAAGCGGAACCCTTCTGCCTGCTGTTGACTTTAAATCTGACAAACAGGCTGTTTGCCTGGGGGATACAGTAATTTTCACTGATCTTACAAAGAACTGTCCTAATGCCTGGGCCTGGCAATTCACTCCTGATGCGGTCACCTATGTAAACGGCACCAACAGCTTTGACCAAAACCCGCAGGTGGTCTTTAATAATCCCGGGCCGTATGATGTTAAACTTTCTGCAGCAAACAGTAATGGCCAAAGTTCGACGAACAAAATTTCATACATTTTTAACGGGGGATACAGCATTCCTTTCATTGAAAATTTCAGCGGAGGTTTTGCACAGCACAACTGGACAATTGTAAATCCTGAAAATGATATCACCTGGGATACTATTACTGTTCCGGGTATTACAAACGGTTCCAGGGCGGCATGGATGAACTTTTATCATTACCAGTCCATTAATAAAAGGGATCAGCTGATAAGCCCCCCTATAATGATGCCTGCCACCCTCCCGATCGAACTCTCTTTCCGTCATGCTTATGCCCAGAGGCTCTCCTTAAAGGATTCCCTGATCGTAAAGATCTCGGAGGACTGCGGACAAACATGGCAAAGGCTGCTCTCGCTGGGACCCGACGGCACACCTTCGCAATTTGTAACTGCCATGCCTTCCAGTACTTCATTTGCGCCACAGGGTTCCAATGAATGGTGCAGCGGGTCTTACGGGGTCAATTGTTATTATGTCAACCTCCAGGATTATGTCGGAAAACCTGATGTCAGGCTGATGTTCGAAGCCTTTAACAAGAACGGCAATAATCTTTACCTCTCGGATATTACCGTGCAGGGCGAGGTTGGCATTCCGGGAAATGTTCTTGAGCTCGAAGGGGTCTCAATATATCCCAACCCTTCCCACGGGATGTTCACCCTGGAGTGCAAACAATGCAGGGATGCCCAGGCTCTCAGCGTGGTTTCAGCTGACGGGATCGAGGTATTCTCAAAACAAATCCCCGAGAGCAGGCAGTCGATGAAAGAGATACTCGACCTCAGTGGTCTTGCAAAAGGGATCTATTTTATCCGCCTCACTTGCAATAGTAATACCCGCATGGGGAAACTGGTCATTAATTAGTTAACGGAGAGAATTTCCCTTTGTGAACATGGTCCTGTTTTTCAGTAATACCATCGATGACAATTTGATCAGGCTTGATGAGGATGAGTCGAGGCATTGTATCAGGGTGCTGAGGCTGGGGAAAAACGATAATATACATATTACCGACGGGAAAGGGAATCTTTACGAGGCATGCATTTCCGACACTGCTTCGGGAAAAGTAACCGCCTCAATTTTAAAAACGATAGCCAGCCCATCCCCGGGAGGTTTCAGCCTGCATGTAGCGATCGCACCCACGAAAAACTCCGAACGGCTTGAATGGTTTCTCGAGAAATCAACCGAAATAGGCATAACCGAGATAACACCCGTTTTCTGCACCCATTCAGAACGCAACAGGGTCAACCACGACAGGTTGAACAAGATCCTTATTTCAGCGGTAAAGCAATCGCTTAAAACACGGCTTCCCCGCCTGAATGAGGCTGTGGCGTTTAAAGACCTTGTGTCAAGGCCGTTTCAGGGCATCAAGCTCATTGCCAGTTGCCTCAGCGGGAATGAACTGGAAATACAGCAGGCTTATATAAAAGGCAGTGATGTGGTCGTTCTTATCGGGCCCGAAGGCGATTTCTCGGAAATTGAAATCGAAACTGCCATCAATGCAGGGTTTGTTCCTGTAAGCCTGGGCGAAAGCAGGCTCAGGACTGAAACCGCAGGTGTTTATGTAACCGCGGTTGTAAATCTTCTTAACAGGATGTAAGTAATATTTCATGCCGGAATTAATGATAAAAAATACCTGGTTTAAAATCCTTCTTCTGTGCATGCTTGCACTGCCTTGTACATCTTTTTCACCTGCATCTTACCAGATAGGTCTGTTAAAATACAACGGTGGGGGCGACTGGTATGCCAATCCGACATCTCTCCCCAACCTAGTTAAATTCGCGAATAAAAACCTCGGGACAGGCATAAGTGAAGAGATTGCAACAGTTGAGGCAGGGAACCCTGAAATAATGAACTACCCGTTTATTCATATGACAGGTCATGGAAATGTGGTTTTCTCAGAGCAGGAAGCCCGGAACCTGAGGAAATACCTTATGGCCGGGGGATTTTTACATATCGATGACAATTACGGGCTTGATAAGTATATCAGGCCTCAGTTAAAATTGATTTTCCCCGAACTCGAACTTATAGAATTGCCCTTCTCCCACCCCGTTTATCATCAGAAGTACGATTTTCCAAACGGATTGCCCAAAATTCATGAGCATGACGGCAAACCTCCCCAGGGTTTTGGACTGATATGGGAAGGAAGGCTGGTCGTGTTTTATTCCTATGAATGTGACCTGGGCGACGGCTGGGAAGACCCTGACGTGCACCATGACAGTGAACCCACAAGGCTTAAAGCCCTGCAAATGGGTAGCAATCTCCTCAAATATGCTTTCACGCTTAAATGAACCTTTTTCATACCTTTGTTAATATATGGGTGCACTTTATGAAAAACTCCGGCAGGATATCCGTTTCGTGGAAGGCCTGACAGCCTGTCTCAACTGCGGAACCTGCACTGCCATTTGTCCGGCGGCTGAGTTTTACAATTACCAGCCCCGTAAACTGGTCGACATCCTGCAGACAAGGGATGATGAGAAGCTAATGGAGCTGTTGAAAAGCGATACCATATGGTATTGCGGGGAATGTATGTCGTGCGTGACAAGATGCCCCAGGAATAACGCCCCGGGCTTGCTGATTACGGCCCTGCGATCCCTTTCCCAGGAATTGGGATATTTTGTAGAATCTGAAAAAGGCCGTCAGCAGCTTGCCATTAAAAGGACTGTCGGTCATTGGATACTGAGGTACGGCTATTGCCTGTATCCCTCCCAGATCACGCCAGAAAACCACCCTGAACAGGGGCCTGTTTGGGAATGGGAATTTCAAAACATAGAAAAAGTCATGGAAAGGCTGGGAGCAAATTATCAAAAGGCGGGCCCCGGTGTTCTGAGGGCTATACCGCAGGAAGACCTGGATGAAATCAAAAAGATCTTTGACGAAACCGGGGGCACGGCAAGGTTTGAAAAAATTGAAGATTTCTCAAAGCAAAAAGCAGAGGAAATGGGTATCCAGCTTGACGACGGCCTTCAAAACGATTACATCAAACACATATATACAGCAGTAAACAAGGACCATACGACGGAATCATGAAGCCCGAAGGAAAACGCCAGATCTGGGATGAATACCAGAAAGATATAGCCGACGATAATTACTTTTACGTCAGGAGCTGTGTGAGGCAGAATTTCTTCCCGGGAGCTGAAAAAACTTTCTTACGCTACATGAAGCAACTGGGAAGGAATGTTTTCGAGAACCCTTCCCATACCACTTGTTCGGGGATCGGCTACCATTCCGATATTGTCCCGTTTGAAACAGCCATGACGATGGTAGCCCGGCAGTTTGCCCTGATGACCGAAGCCGGTTATGAGAATTTTGTCACATCCTGCATCACCAGTTTCGGGCTGTATACCGAAATACTGGAAACCTGGGAGCATTTCCCCAAGGTTGAAGAACAAACAAGGGTTCACCTGAGAAATGCCACAGGCCGTGAATTTCTCAAACCTAAAAACCTTGCCCATGCCAGCGATGTTACCTTTAAACTAAGAAAGGAAATAGCCGATGCAGGCAGGTACCGCCTTGTCAACCAGGATACGGGCGAACCCATACGCGTAGTTGAACATATAGGCTGCCATTATTCAAGGATGTTCCCGAACAAAGGCGTGGGTGGAGCCGAATACCCTTATGTGCTTGTCGGAATGATTGAAGAATGGGGCGGAGAAGTCATTGACTACCCCGAACGCAGACATTGCTGCGGTTTCGGGTTCAGGCAATACCTGGTCAAAGCAAACAGGGGCTATTCCGTTTCCGCATCAAAAAAGAAATTCGACTCAATGAAGCCCTATAAACCGGAACTCATCCTGACCAATTGCCCGGGCTGCCCGATGTTCCTTGACCGGTGGCAGTATGCAATCTCTGAAATGGAAGGAACCACTTATGGGGAGAACGGACAGGGAATCCCTGTCATGACCTACGAGGAACTCGCAGGGCTTATCCTGGGTTATGACCCCTGGGACCTGGGCCTTCAGGTTCACCAGGTGCCTGTTGAACCCCTGCTTGAAAAAATGGGAATTCCATATGATCCCGAAAAGAAATTTCTCGATATAGACGGGAACTTCATCGGGAAACCCAAATCACCCTCCTTCCTGAAATTTTATTAAAATGGACAACACCGTAATCGTTATCGGAGGCGGCATTTCAGGTCTGACAGCAGCCGGCATGCTTGCCCAACAAGGTTTGGATGTCACATTGCTGGAGAAAGAAAATGAAACAGGGGGCCACCTGGCCCGCTGGGACCGCCTGTTCCCCGACCGTAAAAAAGCATCCGAAGTCCTTGACTTTGCAATGGAAGGATTGAACAAGGTTAAAATTGTAACCGGGGTGGCCATTACCGGCATCAGCAGGCAAGACCATGAATTCACAGTGAGCACCAATTTAAGGGATTCGGGATACGGGATGCAGGATGCAGGATACCAGTCCCCAGTCCCCAGTCCCCAGTCCCCAGTCCCCAGTACCCAGTCCCCAGTACCCAGTCCCCAGTCCCAATACACTGCTTCAGCCCTGTTGGTTGCAACCGGTTTTGACCTGTTCGAAGCGAGAAAGAAAGAGGAATACGGGTACGGTATCTATAACAACGTGATCACATCCGCTGACCTTGAAGAACAGTTTAAATCGGGCAGGAAGGTATTAACGTCCGAAGGCAAAACTCCGGGACGTATAGGATTCATCCATTGCGTCGGTTCCAGGGACGAAAAAGTCGGGAACCTTTATTGCTCAAAGATATGCTGTGTGACCGGCGTTAAACAGGCCATCGAACTTAAGGAAATGTTCCCTGAATCGGAGGTTTTCAATTTTTATATGGACCTGCGGATGTTCGACCGCCATTTTGAAGAACTTTATTATGAAGCCCAGCAGAAATGGGGGGTCAGCTTTATCAGGGGACGTCTCTCGGAATGTTCTGAGAATCCTGACGGTTCAATTATTCTGAAAACTGAAGATACGCTTACAGGCAAGCCTCTTAAAATGACCGTTGACCTCCTGGTTCTCCTTAGCGGTTTTGTTCCTTCGGGAGGGACCCGGGGAATTTCAAAAATGCTGGGCCTTCAGGAAGGGACCGATGGGTTTATCAATTCGGCCGACCAGCATTCGCAGAATAATTTAAGCGGGATAGAAGGTGTTTTCCTTGCCGGGGCGATCAAAGGCCCGATCTCGGTGAGCGAATCTGTTGCCGACGCCAGGGCTGCTGCCGCCCAGATTGCCTGTTATTTAAGCTCATTTAAAGTAACCAATGATTGATTTCGGGTATACCCTTACAAGGGACAGGCAGCTTGATTACGACCGCGGGGACTTCCGCTACCTGAAGCTGGTGAAGTCACTTGAGCCTTCCATGGATCTGTGCATAGGCTGCGGAAGCTGCACCGCAACCTGCTCTGCTGCCGGGTTTACGAATTTCAATATACGCAGGCTCCATACCGTTATCCGCAGGGGGGATCCCGAATCGATCAAAGCCGAATTAAAAAAATGCATGTTCTGCGGAAAATGCCAGCTGGTATGCCCGCGGGGAGTGAACCTTAGAAACCTGATCCTGGCGATGAACCGGGCTATTGAAATACTGGGATGATAAAATTCAATTTATTCGTTCTCCCTTTCAGCCTTGGACTGATTTACATAGTCACCAGCATCGTCATGCATTATTACAGGTGGATCAAGGCATTGCCTGCAGTTGATAAAGTGAAACTTTCAGCCGGGATCCGCACACCTTCAAAAGTGCTGGCCTCCCTGAAAGAAATATTTCTCGAGGGACTGATCCACCGCAAGCTCTGGAAACGGAATCCGCTGTTGGGATATATGCATATGAGCTTTGCCTTCGGATGGTTCCTGCTTATTGTCATGGGGAACCTTGAATCGAGGGTCTACCACGGGGCCTATATCAATGCTCCATACTATCCGATTTTCCTGAAATTTTTCATTCACGACCGCCTTGTGCTGTTCTTTGAGATCTTCACGGTTCCGGCATTCTTCCGTTTTATCATGGACTTCCTGTTGCTGTTTGTTTTGAGCGGGCTGGTGCTTGCCTGGATTAAAAGGAAGCAATCGAAATGGTTTGGGATGAAGCAAACGACCATGCACAACTTTTTCGACCGGGTTGCCTTGTCGTGCCTGTGGCTGATCTTTCCCATGCGGCTCCTGGCCGAAAGCTACACAGCAGGGTACTTCCATGGAGGTGGAGGCTTCCTCACCCAGAACCTGGGCAACTTACTGGTCATGATCACACCCGGGCCGGCCGAGCTAATCGCCTATTTTTTCTGGTGGACCTACTCGCTCGTCCTTGGACTTTTCTTTATCATGATGCCCTATTCAAGGTATATGCATATCCCATCGGAACTGCTCCTTATCGTTTTCAGGCATTGCGGCATACAACCCAGAAAATGGGGATCGAGCTTTTCCGACCTGGAAGTCCGCTCCTGCTCCCGCTGCGGGGTATGCATTGATGCCTGCCAGCTTAACTTTGCGGCAGGGATCAATACCATCCAGGCAGTTTACCTTATCCGCTCCCAAAGAGAACAGTACATCCCCGAAAATATCGCTCAAACCTGCATGCTCTGCGGACGTTGCCAGGAAGCCTGCCCTGTAGGCATTAAAATAGATTCCTTAAGGCTCATCAAACGCAGGGAGATCGGATCAGGCCAGGTATCGGACTTTTCCTATCTCACAAACCCGCATCCCGGCTTTGCCGATGTTGTTTATTTTGCCGGTTGCATGTCGCAGCTCACCCCTTCCATCCCAATTGCCATGGAAGGGATATTTAAAGAGGCAGGTATAAATTACCTCTTCATTGACCGCAACGGAAGCATCTGCTGCGGCAGGCCTTTGATGCTTGCCGGCAAGGACAAGCAGGCCAATGAACTGATTGAATTCAATAAAACCCTGATCCGGCAAACAAGGGCAAAACTGCTGGTTACCTCCTGCCCCATCTGCTACAAGGTTTTCAGGGAGGAATATAACCTTCCGATAAGGATACAGCACCATTCCCAATATCTTCTTGAGCTTGTAAAAGATGGCAAAATCGCTTTGCAGAGCCAGCACCGCAGAGTAGTTTACCATGATCCCTGCGACCTTGGAAGGGGGGGTAATATCTATCAGGCCCCAAGAGAACTTCTGGGAAAGATATCCGACCTCGAACCCGTGGAGAAAGATCGTACTAATGCTTTATGCTGCGGCGGCAGCCTCGCATTGATGGGCACGTCCATGCGCACGAAAGATGAAGTTACCCTGGATGCATTGGAGTCCCTGTTGGCCGGCGATCCGGATATCCTGGTAACAGCCTGCCCTTTATGTAAAAAGACTTTCTCGAAACTGTCGAAGACCGAAGTGAGGGATATAGCCGAACTCGTATATGATGCAATCCCCTCCAGGAAAACCAGGATTGCCGGTACTGTGAAAGACCCTGAAGTTGTTATTTCCTGAGCGAGACCAGCTGTTCGGTCAGCACCGATATCCTGGCTTCGGCATCAGCTTGTTTTTTCTTCTCAGCCTCGACCACCTTCGCCGGGGCATTACTGACAAAACCAGCATTGTCGAGCTTCTTCATGACTGTTACAAGGAAACCCTGCTGGTAACTGAGCTCTTCCTCGATCTTTTTAATTTCATCCTCCACATTGATATTCTGAACAAGGGGAATGAAACACTCGGTGGTCCCCACGATGAATGAAACCGAACCGGCCGGCTGATCGGGCGAATACTGCAGTTCGCTAAGGTTGCACAACTTGAAAACGACATCGTCAAAATGTGCTGTTTTTCCTGTACTTTTCTCACTGCGGATGAAAACCGGGATCTGTTCTTTGGGAGGGATGTTTTTCTCGGACCTTACCGCCCTCACCGACATGACAAGCTGCCTTACAAATTCGAATTCAGCCATCAGTCCTTCGTCTATAAAGCCCGGCTGGGGAAGGCTTGCCTGCATGATTGATTCCTCACCCGAATTGTGCAGGACATGAAAGATCTCTTCGGTAAGAAAGGGCATAAAAGGATGCATAAGCCTGATCAGCTTTTCAAAAAACCCCAGGGTGGCTTCGTAAGTCTTACTGTCGATGGGCTGCTGGTAAGCAGGCTTGATCATCTCAAGGTACCAGGCACAGAAATCATCCCAAACGAGTTTGTATACATCTCTAAGGGCCTCCGACAACCTGTATTTATTGAATTGTTCATTGATGTCCTTCAGGGCTGCACTGAGCACCGAATCGAACCACTCGACCGAAACCTGGTTCGACTTGGGCTGTTCTAGGGCGGGATCGGTTTCCCATTGTTTTACGAGGCGCATGGCATTCCATACCTTATTGCAGAAATTCCTTCCCTGCTCCACCAGGCTGTCGTCGTAAAGAAGGTCATTCCCTGCAGGAGAACAAAGCAGCATGCCCATGCGCACTGCATCAGCCCCGTAACGCGACATGAGTTCAACGGGTTCAGGGGAATTGCCAAGAGATTTCGACATTTTTCTGCCCTGCTTGTCACGAACGATCCCGGTAAAATAAACATTCCTGAACGGAACCTCTTTTCTATATTCCAGGCCTGCCATGATCATACGGGCAACCCAGAAAAAGATGATCTCGGGAGCGGTAACGAGGTCCATCGTGGGATAATAATAATTTATGTCAGGATTACCGGGGTTCCTGATCCCGTCAAAAACCGAAATGGGCCAGAGCCACGACGAGAACCAGGTATCCACCACGTCTTCATCCTGCTTCAGGTCTTCAATAGTGAGCCGGGATCCGGGATCCGGGATCCGGGATTTGGCCAATTCGAAAGCTTCGGGGCGCGTCTTAGCTACCACAAAACTGCCGTCGGGGAGGTGCCATGCCGGGATCCTCTGGCCCCACAGCAACTGCCGGGAAATGCACCAGTCGGTTACATTCTCCATCCAGTGCCTGTACATATTCTTGTATTTGGCAGGATGAAAGCGTACCGTTTCGTTCTCAACTACTTCAAGCGCAGGTTTGGCGAGGTCTTTCATTTTCATGAACCACTGTACCGAGATCCTTGGCTCTATCACCTCATCGGTTCTTTCAGAATAACCAACCTTATTGGTATAATCTTCGATTTTAACAATATGCCCGGCTGCATCAAGGTCCTTAACGATCTTTGTTCGCACCTTAAACCTGTTCTCACCTGTGTATAAACGTCCTGCTTCGCTGATCGTGCCATCCGCATTAAAGATATCGATCACTTCCAGCTTGTATTTCAAACCAAGGTTGTAGTCGTTGATATCGTGTGCGGGTGTGACTTTAAGTGCCCCTGTTCCGAATTCCCTGTCGACATATTCGTCGAAGATCACAGGAATGGCCCGGTTGATCAGGGGGACAAGAATCTTTTTACCTTTCAGGCTGCGGTACCGTTCATCGTCGGGGTGAACGCAGATGGCAGTATCACCGAGTATAGTCTCAGGCCTGGTGGTGGCTATGGTGACCCACTCCTCCCCTGCGCCTTCAACCCTGTACCTGACATAAAAAAGCTTTGAATGTACTTCCTTGTAGATCACCTCTTCGTCGGAGACTGCTGTTAGGGCTTTGGGATCCCAGTTGATCATCCTGGCCCCCCGGTAAATGAGCCCTTTATTATAGAGGTCGATAAAAACATCAATAACCGAATCAAAACGGGCTTCATCCATGGTGAAACAGGTACGCTCCCAATCACATGAAGCCCCTAATTTCTTTAGCTGCTCAAGGATGATCCCTCCGTGCTTTTCCTTCCATTCCCATGCGTGGCTTATGAATTCTTCCCTGCTCAGGCTGGATTTGTCAATGCCCTGTTCCCTGAGTTTCGCCACAACTTTTGCTTCGGTCGCAATGGAAGCATGGTCGGTTCCCGGAACCCAGCAGGCATTCTTTCCAAGCATTCGGGCGCGGCGAACAAGTATATCCTGGATGGTATTGTTCAGCATATGCCCCATATGCAATACGCCGGTCACATTCGGAGGAGGTATCACAATGCAGTATGGCTCCCTGCTGTCGGGAACCGACCTGAACAATTTTTTTTCAAGCCAGAAGCTGTACCATTTATCTTCGACGCTGGAAGGATCGTATTTTGAAGCAATTTCCATGAGATGTTTTTTGCAAACAGGGCGCAAAGGTAGGAAAAAACAGGATGCGGCAGTATCAGTACATCCTGCTTCTTTTCACCAGGTAAGGCAGAAGGACCTGGTGAAAGGAGGCATTGATATCGGCCTCAACGAGGTCAATTTTATACTGGCCGCAACGAAGGACAAGGTCCTTCCTGAATTTCTCAATGCTTGAAAGATACTGCTGCCTGACTTCTTCGGGGAAAAGCCTGATCTCCTGGCCCGATTCCAGGTCAATGAACTTATATGGCCGGTTTTCGTAATCGAAATCCATTTCTTTTTTCTTGTCCACAACATGAAAAAGGACCACTTCGTGCTTGTTATGCTTCAGGTGCTGCAAAGCCGAAAAAAGCTCCTCGGTCTCAGCTGAATTTTCAAACATATCGCTGAAAATCAAAACCATCGAACGCTTGTGAATCCTTTCTGCCAGCTCGTGTATCACCTGGCTGAGAGCAGTTTTTTTTCGTGTTTCCGGTGAAATGGGATGAAGTAATTTTTCAAGTTCCTGGTACAGGTACTTAAAATGTACCGCACTTGATTTGCATTGGGTATGGAGTTCTATGCTGTCGGAAAAAAAGCTTAAGCCGGCGGCATCACGTTGTTTCCTTAAAAGGAACAACATGGCAGCAGCCAGGTAAATTGAAAAAGTAATTTTATTTGGCGATTGAATATCAGGGTTTTTTATAACCGGGTAGTACATTGATGAAGAAGTATCGATAAATATCTGGCATCTCAGGTTTGTTTCTTCTTCGTAACGTTTCACATACAAACGGTCGCTGCGGCCGAAAAGCTTCCAGTCGATATTCCTTATCGACTCCCCTGAATTGTACAGGCGGTGTTCGGCGAACTCAACTGAAAAACCATGAAAAGGGCTTTTATGCAAGCCGGTAATAAATCCTTCAACAACCTGCCTGGCCAGGAGTTCCAGGGAGGAATATTGTTCAAAGCGGGATTGGTCGAGGGCGGGCATGGAAAAGCAGCGAGTCGGCATGCCAGCGAAGTAGGGAATTTATTTCGCTGTTTCGCTTGTCGCTGGCTGGTTAAATATGTTTTTCTATCAGGTTCTTGTAATTTGCCTTCGGAACGGCTCCAACCTGTTTGTCAATAACTTCCCCGTTTTTGAAAAACAGTACGGTCGGGATATTGCGTACCTTATATTTTGCCGTGGTGGCAGGATTTTCATCAACATTTAATTCGCCGGCAACTATCCTTCCTTCGTATTCAGCTGCAAGTTCATGTATTATTGGACTTACCATGCGGCAGGGGCCACACCATTCTGCAGAGAGATCAACAACGGCTAATTTATCAGATTTCTCAACCTTTTCAGTAAAATTGGCATCAGTGAAAGTTTCAAACATAATTATAAATTTTACGCAAAATTAATAAATCATTTCCATTTTATTCAGAAAGATGAAAGCTGATCCCCGGAAAATCCCTCACAGCCTGGATCACTTCCTTTGCATTGACCCTGAATTTTTTCGAAGGAAGGTCTATGGAAAAGGAGTCTTCGGGGTCAAGCACCCTTATCCTGAGCTGGCACTTCCCCTTGTGCTTCCTTATCAGGTTATGGAATTCCTCAACCATAGTCCCGCTCAATTCGCCAATAGGAAATGTCAGCGTCAGCATTTTGGCATTTTTCTCCAGGACCTCTGCCAGAAGTGATACATGGAGCACTTTCAGCGTCAGCTGGTCGGGATTATCAAACCTGGGCTCTATCCTTACTTTTACAAACACATGCTGGCCTTCTTCCATCAAATGTTTCATCCTCAGGTAATCCTCCGAGAAAAGGGAAACTGAGATGAAATCAAGGTAGTCTTCAATCACAAATGAGCCAAAGGGTTTACCGGTTTTTCCGATTTTATGAGTTGCACTGATCACAGTGCCGGCAAAGCTTACTTCCTTTCCTTTATACTGCCGCATATCGGATTTGAGGTGCTCGGTTGTGACATTGCAGAAATACCCGATCTCGGTTTTGTAGTCATCCAGAGGATGGCCGCTCATGTAAAATCCGGTAATTTCCTTCTCATACCTGAGTTGTTCTATCCTCGACCAGGGAGGGCAGTCGGGGAGCCTGAGATCCACCATTTCAACATCTGCGGCTTCCCCGAAGAGCGATTGCTGTGAACTGGATTTCCTGGAATGATAATCAGTGGCATGCCTGATCAGGCTTTCAAGAAATGTGGTCTCCTCCCCGTTTTCCTTATGAAAAAGCTGGGCCCGGTGCATCCCCTCGAAACTGTCGAAAGCTCCGGATTTCGCAAGTGCTTCCATGCAACGTTTGTTGATATGGTGGGATGATATCCGCCTTGTAAAATCAAAAATACTCGTGAACGGGCCGTTCTTTTTTCTTTCATCGGTGATGGACATGACCGCAGCTTCTCCGACATTTTTAATACCGGCCATCCCGAAACGTATCTCACCCCTGCGATTCACGGTAAACTTGTTTTCACTTTCATTGACGTCAGGCCCCAACACCGAAATACCCATTCTCTTGCATTCATCGAGGAAGAGAGTTATTTCTTTGAGGTCGGTAAGGTTCCTGCTAAGTATCGCAGCCATGAATTCGGCAGGGTAATGCGCTTTCAGGTAGCCCTGGCGGTATGCCACATAGGCGTAACAGGTGGAATGGGATTTGTTGAAGGCATAATTGGCAAAGGCTTCCCAGTCTTTCCAGATCTTCGTGACCGTTTCTTCATGGATCCCGTTCTTCTTGCATCCCTCGAAAAACTGGGGTTTGAGTTTGACCATGAGGGATTCAATCTTCTTTCCCATAGCCTTGCGGAGCGAATCGGCATCCCCCTTGCTGAACCCGGCAAGTTGCTGGGAAAGCAGCATCACCTGCTCCTGGTAAACAGTGATGCCGTAGGTTTCCTTAAGGTATTTTTCCATCGCAGGGATGTCGTACTCAATCTTTTCCCTGCCGTGCTTGCGGTTGATATACCTTGGGATATATTCCATAGGGCCGGGCCGGTAGAGGGCGTTCATGGCGATGAGGTCCTCAATCTGGTTAGGCTTAAGCTCCCTGAGGTATTTTTTCATCCCATCCGACTCAAACTGGAAAATGCCGGTCGTTTTCCCCAGGCTGAACAGTTCGTAAGTAAGGGGATCCTCAAAAGGAATGGTTTCAATATCCAGGTCGGTCCCTTTTGACAATTTTATATTGTTCACTGCATCCTTGATGATCGCCAGGGTTTTCAGTCCCAGGAAATCCATCTTCAGCATCCCCACCTTCTCAATGTAGTCGCCGTCGAACTGGGTCACAAGCAGTTCAGACTCCTTATTGGTGGCCACCGGGATATGCTGTGTAAGTTCATCGCGCCCTATGATGATGCCGCAGGCATGAAGACCGGTTTGGCGTATGGACCCTTCAAGTTCCTCTGCATATTTCAGGGTATCCGAAACCAGTTTGTTCGGAGATAACTTGGCGGCTTTGAGTTCGGGGACTTCTTCAAAAGCAGCTTTCAGGGTAATTCCCGGCCTGGCAGGGATGAGCTTTGTAAGAGCATTCACCTGGTCTATAGGCATCCGGTGCACGCGGCCAACATCCCTGATGGCCCCCTTGGCTGCCATGGTCCCGAAAGTGATCACCTGGGCTACTTTGTCCCTGCCATATTTGTTAACGACCCATTTAAGCACCTTGTCCCTGCCGTCTTCATCGAAATCAATATCGATATCGGGCAGGGAAACGCGGTCGGGATTAAGGAACCTCTCAAAAAGCAGATTGTATTTTAAGGGATCCACGTCGGTTATCCTGTTTGCATAAGCAACTACGGAACCGGCGGCCGATCCCCTTCCCGGACCGACTGCAACCCCCATCTCCCTGGCTGCATTAAGGAAATCCTGGACAATCAGGAAATAGCCAGGATACCCCATTTTCTTTATGACGGCAAGTTCAAAATCGATTCTCTCCCTTAATTCGGATGTGATTTCAGGGTATCTCCTTTCGGCTCCAAGATATGTAAGATGCCTTAAATATTCATCAGCATCTGTATAATTTCCGGGCAGGGGAAAGTCAGGCATTATAGGGTCCCGGTTCAGGTCGTAAACCTCTATTTTGTCGAGGACCTCCATCGTGTTTTCGAGGGCTTCCGGGATATCCGAAAAGAGCTTGTACATCTCTTCCTGGCTTTTAAGCCATTCCTGCCCCGTATATCTCAGGCGGTCGGGATCATCCATGAATTTCCCGGTATTAACGCATAACAGGCGGTCATGCATTTCGGCATCCGTTTCATTCAGAAAATGAACATCGTTGGTGGCAATAAGCTTGACCCTGTACTTTTTCGAAAGCTCCACCAGGACTTTGGAGACCTCTTCCTGCCTTTCAAAAACGCTTCCATCCCTGGTGGGATCCGTTGCTTTATGCCGCATCAGCTCGAGGTAGAAATCATCCCCGAAAAGTTCCTTGTATTCGGCTAACAAAGCTTCGGCCCTGTTCATGTTTCCTGCCTGGATAGCCCTGGGGATCTCCCCGGCCAGGCAAGCCGAAGAAGCTATAAGCCCTTCGTGATGCTCTTTAAGGATCTGCCTGTCAATCCTTGGTTTATAGTAAAACCCTTCGGTCCAGGAAGAAGAGATCAGCTTAACCAGATTCTGATAACCAATAAGATTTTTAGCCAGGAGGATAAGGTGCTCGCCTTTTCGGTCGACAGTATCAACTTTATCAAAGCGTGATCGTTTTGCAACATAGGTTTCACACCCTATAACAGGTTTGAAGCCGGGGATCCCGGCAGCAGCTTCAAGAAACGCCTTGGCGCCAAACAGGTTGCCATGATCGGTCACTGCAACGCCTTTCATGCCGAGAGAACTCGCTTTCTTAACCAGACCTTTCAGGTCACAGGCGCCGTCCAGGATCGAATATTGGGAATGAACATGTAAATGTGTAAAATTCAGCATTTTAACTAAGGCGATAAGGAAAAATTAACGGAATTCAAAAATACCTGATAAATGATTTCCATAAAGGATTGTTGAAAACTTAAAATAAATGTACCGGCTGGTGATGACTTGAAATCTTTGCCGTTTTTTCTTAATTTTGCTGTAAACTGAAAGGTTATGATACCCGTATCTCATTTTCATCCGTTATCGGTTCATTTTCCCATTGCACTGATAACAGTCGCTTTCCTGTTCGATGTCGTATCCTTGTTCTGTAAAAAAGAACCTTGTTTGTCGACTGCAGGATATTATTTACAGATCCTGGGAATGCTTGGGGCAATAGCAGCCTGGGGCACCGGGCATTTCCTTGCCGGGACAACCCAGATGGAAGGCGAGGCCATGCAGGTCAAGGGTCAGCATGAACTGTTTGCGACCCTGTCTCTTATTGCAATCATTGTTGCTACTGTTGCAAGGATTATACTTGTTTACCAGAAAACTGAAACCACCTTTTACAAATACATCCCCTTCGGACTTTCGCTGTTATCTGTAATTTTTATTACAATCACAGGCTATCTCGGAGGGAAACTCGTTATTGATTTCATGATAGGCCTTTAAAATTTACAAGCATCAAACACTACTAAAAATAAAATCATAAACTATGAGAATGAGAATAATTATTTCAGTGATCCTGATGTGTATCATCGGGTTTTCTTTTGCCGCCTCAGAAAAAACCATGGTGAACCTGAACGCCGCTTATAAGGGGGAATCCACCGCCTCGGCAAAATATGCCGCCTATGCAGAACAGGCCAGGAAAGAAGGATTTATCCCGATTGCCATCATGTTTGAGGCAACCTCAAAGGCAGAGGCTGTTCATGCTTTAAACCACAAAGCGGTGATCGAAAAGATGGGCGGGAAGATCGCAGCATTTACACCCCAGTTCACAGTTAAAACGACCAGGGAGAACCTCGAAGATGCAATAAAAGGCGAGAATTATGAAATAGCAACGATGTATCCCGACTATGTAAAAACGGCGAAAGATGATAATGCAAATGATGCTGTAAAATCTTTCCGTTGGGCCATGGAAACAGAGAAGAAGCATTCCCTGATCTATTCAAATGCCCTGAATGCCCTGAATAAGAATGACTTGAAATCCCTGCCTAAAGTATATTGGGTATGCCCCAAGTGCGGTAATACTTATGACCAGGCAAAACCTGAGGACAAGTGTGCTTTCTGCTATACTTCCAGGGACAAGTTCATCAAGTTTGATAAATAGTTGACATACCCTTTGGCAATTTGATTTTATTTCACGACCTTTGCACCCCTGTTTAATTTACAGGTAATGTAAAGATCAATTAATCAATTAATCAATTAATTAGGTATGCCAACCAAAATCAGGTTACAGAGAAGAGGTAAGAGAGGCCAGCCTTTCTACCACATTGTCATTGCGGATGGTCGTGCACCACGGGATGGGAAGTTTATCGAAAAAATTGGCACTTACAACCCTTTAACAAGGCCGGCCGATATTGACATCGATTTCAACAAAGCCATTACATGGCTTACTAAAGGAGCTCAGCCCACCGACACGGTGAAAGCAATTTTAGCTTATACGGGAGTCCTTTACAAAAATCATCTCCAGAAAGGTGTTCAAAAAGGCGCTATGACTGAAGAACAGGCCGAGATCAAATTCCAGGCCTGGATGCAAGAGAAACAGGCTAAAATCTCCAGCAAAAAGAAAGAATACGAGCTCAACATAAAAGACGCCCGTAAGAAACTTCATGAAAATGAAATCAAGCTGAACGAAGCCAAGGCATCGGCCGTAGCAAAGAAACGTGCAGAAGTCGCAGCAGCCCAGCAGGCTGCCGCCGCTCATGCTGCTGCCCCTGTTGCTGTTGCTGAAGAAGCACCGGCACCGGAAGCACCTGCCGAGCCCGTACAGGCTGAAGAACCAAAGCAGGAATAAGCTTAATCTGAGCTTGTCTCATGCAACGCGATGATTTTTATTACCTGGGCAAGATACTTAAAACAGTTGGTAATAAAGGTCAGTTAATGGTTCACCTCGACGTGGATGAACCTTTAAATTATGAAGAATTGGAATCCGTTTACCTTGATGTGTATGGTGAGCGGATTCCTTTTTTTATTACTGCCATGCAGCTGAAAAACCGCAATTCGGCAATCATTTCCTTTTCCGACGTCCTTACTACGGATGAGGCGGAAGAATATATAGGAAGGGAAATGTTTTTACCTCTGGACAGCTTGCCAAAACTCAGCGGAAAACAATTTTATTTTCATGAAATTGAAGGGTTTACGGTAATCGATAAAAATTATGGCAAGCTCGGCATCCTGGAATCTGTTCTGGATTTTAACCATCAGGCCCTGTTCCAGGTACGGCATGGTGAGAAAGAAATCCTGATTCCCGTGGTTGACCAGGTAATCAGGGAGATTGACCGGGAAAATAGGATCCTCAGTATTGAAGCACCTGAAGGTTTAATCGACATTTACCTTTAATATGTCGTTCCGTTTTCGGCAGTTTGAGGTTGAAGACTCCTTTTCTACCATGAAGGTAGGTACTGACGCCATGCTGCTTGGTGCATGGGTTCAACCCGGTAATGTCCGGTCAATACTGGATATTGGCACAGGCTGCGGAGTTCTCGCCCTGATGATGGCCCAGGGTTCAGAGGCAAAGATAGACGCTGTAGACATCCACGAACCTTCGGTAAATGAAGCGGAGCATAATGTTTCAGGAAGCCCGTGGTCCGGCAGGATACGGGTCTTATGCCGGCCGGTTGAAGAGCATGCCAGGCTTGCAGGCAAACAATATGATTTAATTATAACCAACCCTCCTTTCTTCATTGATTCTTTAAAACCAAGCTCACCAAAGAAACTCATGGCAAAACATGAGGACTCGCTATCCCTTAAAACATTATTGGAGAGTTCGCTTTGCCTTATGCATAAAGGGTCTTCCCTCGCACTTATCCTCCCGCCGCCCGGGGGCCTGGTTTTTACAAAAATGGCAAAAGATAAAGGGCTGTCCCTTTCCAGGCGTCTTCTTGTAAGACCCCTTCCGTCCAAACCATTTCACCGCGTACTGATGGAATTCACTACAGGGCCGGTTACTGAGGTTACTGAAGATGAGCTGACGATCTTCTCCGTTAAAGGCATTTACAGTGAAAAGTATCTTATTTTGACACAAAATTTTCATCTTTTTAATCAAAAGAGACTTGATGTTTTATACTTTTGACAAAATTCTGTAATGATGTCGCTAAAATCATGGCATGTTAAATTAATCTTTCCTCTCAGCCTGATATTCCTTATTTTGATTTCCTGCGGAAGCAGGGAAAGCAAAATAAAGATCGCCTTGTCGAAATCTTCCCCGAATTACGTTAACTGGCTTAAAAGGGCCAATCCCGATATACAGTTAATCAACCTGTATACCCTGAATAAAAATGTCGCCATCGAAGTCCTGGAAAATTGCGACGGTTTGCTTCTTACCGGAGGAGAAGATGTTTTCCCGGGCTGGTATGGCAAAGAGTCCGATGCAGGCAGGTGCACCGGTATGAACCTGCACCGCGACAGCCTTGAGATGGCTGTGGTGAACAAAGCCATGGAAATGAAAATGCCTGTGTTCGGGATATGCCGGGGCCATCAGCTTTTAAACGTTTACCTTGGAGGAAAGCTGATCATCGACCTTCCGACCGACTACGGGCAGAGCGTCACTCATATGTGCCGCGATTATCAGCATTGTTACCACGAGGTCTATGTCCAGAGGAATTCCCAATTGTACCAGCTTACCCAAATCGATTCCGCCTCGGTAACCACGAACCACCATCAGGCTGTTGATTTTCTGTCGCCTCTCTTAAGTGTCAGTGCCAGATCGGCTGACGGGTTAATTGAAGGCGTGGAATGGCTCAATCCCGAAGGAAAGAACTTCCTTATGGGTGTGCAGTGGCATCCCGAACGCATGGAAAAGGACAATCCCCTTTCGGGACTTCTTGCCGAAAAATTTCTACATGAATGTGAATTGTATCTAAAAACCAGGATGCATAAATGAAACTTCATTCCGATCTGCTGCATTATATCACAGTCTTCATCGGCTTTCTCGCAATGCTGAACCCATTCGGGATATTGCCGATTTTTATTGGCATGGTTGAAGACCTTGACGACAAAACGGCCCGGTGGATGGCCTTCCGGGCGTCCTTCTCTGCTTTTATTATCATCGCTTCATTTTGCATTTTCGGCCACCTGATATTCCGGATCTTCGGTATAACGATTCCTGCATTCCAGATCGCCGGAGGGATCATTGTATTTTTTATCGGTTACCATATGCTGAATGGAGAAGAATCAAAGATCAAGGTCCAGAAGGAAATGAGCCCCGCTGAGCTTAAACAGGCGCTTTCAAACATAGCTGTAACACCACTGGGGATGCCCCTTCTTGCAGGCCCGGGAACAATTGCAACGGCAATGAACTTCGTGGGTTCGAACAAATCACTTACGAACGTTGTTGTGGTGATCGTAATATTCGCCCTGATATGTTTTCTGACCTTTCTGTTATTCCTTTCCGCTAAAAAAATTGCCGGTGTGCTCGGGGAAGGACTGATTAAAATAATTACCAGAGTCATGGGACTGATCCTGACGGTGATCGCGATCCAGATGCTCATCATGGGGATCATTGGTGCCGTTAAACTCTATACTTCAATAGATCTCTGATTTTACTGCCTTTGATACCGATTTGATGAAAGCAAATGCCCTAATATTGTTTCTGTGCCTGCAGGCGTTCATATTCTCTTCATGCAGCCGTACAGATAAAGAATACTACCCTTCAGGTGCAGTTAAATCTGAAATTAATACAAAAAACGGGGAATACCAGGGACCGGCTGTTTACTATTACGAAAACGGGACCCCGATGATGACATGCATTTACAAAGGAAACAAGCTTGACGGAATCCTTCTTCGTTATTATCAATCGGGATACCGAAAAGAAATGCAGACATACAAGGAAGGCGTATTGAATGGTGTTGCCAGGACCTGGGACAGGTTTGCCAACCCTATCCAGGAAATGCATTATGTTAACGGCAAGCCTGAAGGCAGTATGCAGGAATGGTATCCCAACAAGATCCTGAAAATTGACGGGCATTTTAAAAACGGCCTCCACGATGGCATCTGGTTGTATTATGATGAATTCGGGAAAGTGACCGGGCAGGGGGAATTTTCAGCTGGCAACGGAACGCAAAGGGTTTATTATTCCAACGGACAAACCAGGCAACTTACACACTACAGGAATAATGTAAAAGATGGTGATGAGATCTTTTTCACGGCCGACGGGAAGATCACCAGTCAAATTTCATACAGGAATGGGAATGCATTGACCTCCAAGGATCCAAACACTGTCAACAAATAGCTAAGCTCTGAAAAATCATGGTTTTGTTTGGTTGTTCACTAAAAACACACTAATTTTGCTTCTGTTATTTAGTTAACAACATTTGTCCGCCAAAACATTTCAACTTATTAATAATCTAAATCTGAATCACAATGAACTTAGAAAAAATCATGAGCGACCTGGAGAAAAAAAATCCGGGTGAAGTTGAGTTCCTGCAGGCTGTACGCGAGGTGCTTGAGAGCATCCAGGATGTCTATAACGAGAACCCTCAATTTGAGTCGGCTAATATCATTGAAAGGATAATAGAGCCCGACCGTGTTCTGATGTGCAAGGTCAGCTGGGTAGATGACAGCGGTAAAGTCCAGGTAAACCGCGGCTACCGTATTCAGTTCAACAATGCTATCGGCCCATACAAAGGAGGTTTACGCTTCCACCCAAGCGTTAACCTTAGCATTTTAAAGTTCCTTGGTTTTGAGCAGATCTTCAAAAACAGTTTAACAACACTACCCATGGGAGGCGCCAAAGGTGGTTCCGATTTTGATCCGAAGGGAAAATCAAACGCCGAGATCATGAGGTTCTGCCAGGCATTTATGCTGGAACTTTGGAAACTCATCGGCCCTGAAACTGATGTACCTGCAGGTGATATTGGTGTTGGCGGACGTGAGATCGGTTTTCTCTATGGTATGTACAAGAAACTTGCACGTGAAAATACAGGCGTACTCACAGGAAAAGGTTTGAACTGGGGAGGCAGCCTTATCCGCCCTGAAGCAACCGGTTTTGGTGCAGTATATTTTGCAAAAGAAATGCTTGCAACCAAGGGAGAGAGTTTTAAGGGCAAAACCGTTTGCATCTCAGGGTTCGGCAATGTGGCCTGGGGCGCTGCAATAAAAGCAACCGAACTTGGTGCAAAAGTTGTGACTATTTCGGGTCCCGACGGTTATATTTATGACCCTGACGGGATCTCCGGTGAGAAGATAGATTATCTCCTGGAACTCCGCGCTTCAAACCAGGATATAGTAAAACCATACTCATACGAGTTCCCGGGTGCTCAATTCCACCAGGGGAAACGCCCATGGGAAGTGAAATGCGATATTGCCCTCCCCTGCGCTACCCAGAACGAACTCGGGAAAGAAGACGCCCGTATCCTTGTCGCCAATGGCGTACAATGCGTTGCCGAAGGCGCAAACATGCCTTCCACACCCGAAGCAATAGAGATCTTCCTCGAGAATAAAATACTTTTCGCACCGGGTAAAGCAGTCAATGCCGGCGGTGTCGCCACATCGGGCCTTGAGATGTCACAGAATGCCATGAAATTCAGCTGGCCGCTGAAAGAAGTTGACGAACGGCTCCACCATATCATGTGCAGCATTCATGAACAATGCGTGAAACACGGTAAGGGGAAAGACGGTTACGTTAACTACGTTAAAGGCGCCAACGTTGCCGGTTTCCTCAAAGTGGCAAATGCAATGCTTGACCAGGGAGTTATCTGATATCCACAGTTTTTACAAAAAGGCCGTCAGTCAGTGACTTGACGGCCTTTTTAGTACCTTTGCTTCAAGAAAACCTTTCTGATGGAGTTTCTAAATCCTGTTTTCCTTTATGGCTTCAGCGCACTTGCAATCCCCGTCCTGATCCACCTCTTCAACCTTCGCCGTTACAGGAAAGAGTATTTTACCAACGTGCGTTTCCTTTCCCAAATCCAGCTGGAAACAAAAAAACGCTCCAAACTTAAACAATTGTTAATCCTGGCCTCCAGGCTGCTGGCAATTGCCTGCATCGTACTCGTCTTCTCCCAGCCATATATCCCTTCTGTTCTGCAGCATAACGGCAAAACAAACCACCAGGCTATCAGCATTTACGTCGATAATTCATACTCCATGGAAGCAGTCGGGAGCCAGGGGCGGCTTCTCGACATAGCAAAAAAAAGAGCTTCAGAAATTGCATATGCATATAAATCCTCCGATGTATTTCAGTTGATAACCAATGACTTCGAAGGAAGACATGCTCAGTTTACCCCTCGTGAAGAATTTTTGGGTATGCTCAGGGAAGTTAAAATCACCCATACTTCCGTTGGGCTTCAGGAAGTTATCAGCCGCCAAAATGACCTGTTCTCCCGCGAAAAGGAAGGATTGCATACTTCCTACCTTATATCTGATTTTCAGAAAAGTACTGCCCGGTTTGAAAACCTCCGCCGGGATTCATCAGCATATTATATACTGGCGCCGGTTGAATCCTCAAAACAAAACAACCTGTTCATTGATTCCATATGGTTTGCAAGCCCGGTTCACAGGCCTGGCCAGGCTGTTAAACTGCTTGTCAGGATCAGGAACTGCGGAAGTGATAAACTTGAAAAGATCCCGTTGCGCCTGGTTCTCAATAACATCCAGAAATCAGTGACAAGTTTTAATATAGACCCCTCTCAATCGGTCGATATCTCCATTCCCTATAAGGAAGAAAAGAATGGGTTCCAGCTTGGAAGCCTGCAACTTACAGATTATCCCATCATCTATGACGATATTTTCTATTTTACATATAACATTGCTGAAGAAATAAATGTTCTCAGCATCTATGGCAAATCTCCAAACCATTATCTCAAAACCCTTTTCACTTCCGATTCAATTTTCAATTACCGCACCTGCCAGGCAAACCAGGTGGACTACAGTTCATTCAACAAACAAAACCTGATCCTGATTTCCGGTCTTGATGATTTGGCATCCGGATTGGCCAGCGAGTTGAAATTATTCCTCGAACGCGGAGGTTCTGTTTGTATCTTTCCGCCTGAGAACTCTGAATATCAATCATACAACGCATTTTTTTCCTCAGTCGGAGGCGGATCTTTTGGGATTCCCGACACCCTGAAACAGAGAATCAGCTCACTGGATATTGAAAATGAGATATTTGCAGACGTTTTTGATAAAGATGCCACCGGAAAGGTCAGGATGCCCGAAAACGTCGACCTCCCCCTGGTCCTGAAATACTATCCCCTGGGCAAAGGATCATCGAACCCTGCCACAGTACTTATGAGGCTTCAAAACGGACTCCCCTTCTTAACCTCTGCAAGCGTTGGTAAAGGAAAATTATACGTTTGCGCTTCACCCCCTGATCCTTCATTTACAAATTTCCAACAGCATATACTGTTTGTCCCGGTCATGTTCCGGATGGGTTTTATAAGCGAATTCCAATGGGCCCTTTATAATATTGCAGGTGGAAATATTACTGTTGACCTGCCGCCTGACTCCACCAGCGGGAAGAATACTGTTAAAATAAGGAAATGGAACACATCCTACGAATTCATTCCCGAATTGAAAATTTCAGGACAGCACATCCAGGCCCGTATTCAGGGCCAAATCGGGGAAGCCGGATGGTATCAGGTTTTCGGGGGAAATAAGGAAATCGCTTCTCTTGCCTTCAACTACAACCGTAAGGAATCAGATATCAACTGCTTTAACACAAAAGAGCTGGAAACCATTATCAGAAAATACAATCTTAAAAACTTCATGGTTTTAAAACCATCCGGACTTCCTTTTTCAAAACAGATCGAACAACTACATACAGGATTCCCCCTGTGGAAATATTTTGTTATTCTTGCACTGGTCTTCCTGGCAATCGAGATTCTCCTTATCCGCCTTTTAAGGTCTTAAAAGAGACACGGTCAAAACAAAGAAGATCATCCTGCACAAGAAGGCATAAAAAAATCTTTTATCGGAAAAAGTGTCAAAATATTTTACACTAGTGTAAAATATTTTAACAGTGGTGTAAAATATTTTGACACTTATTTTATGTCGAAAATAATTATATTATTGATTTACATGTAATTATATTATTGGCACGATATTTGCTCTTGTAGAAGTATTAGAAACAAAGAAATAACATTAAAAAACAAGCATATGAAAGCCTTCAACCTCATCAACCTTTACAACGCAGAAATCCAGAAAAGCAACCTTTCGAACGTACGCGGCGGTGCCGACGTAAAATGCATTTGCGGAAACACTTCTCCTGCTGTTACGGTATATAGCCAGAGCCCGGGAACTGAAGTTTGCGTATGCCCTGATGGCCCCAACTCCAATTCCACCAAAAATAAGACTGGCAACGGTTGATCCACTGCCTTCTTATTGAAAACGGCCTGTAAAAAAAGTATATTTGCAGGGCCGGTAAGATTATTCTTGCCCTGCAATATAATTATATGAAAGCGGCTATCCCCTTTACCACTTCATCAGGTCATTCATATTTCTACAGCTCTTATAACAGGCAATTCCTGTTTTCCCACCCGCTTATCAATTATTTCATCAGCTTGCCGGAAAATGACAGGCAATGGAAAGCCATTTTAAGAAAAACCTCCGAAGACCAGTCCGTCTCAGTCCCCGGACTTGGTGAATTTTCTAACAGCGATTTCAGGTTTTATCTCAGGAAATTCAGGTTTCTTAAACAACATGGTTTTTTCAAACCCGGTGAACAGAAAAACCGCGATGGGACTATTCCCCCGAACAGGATCGAACAAAACCTTTCCCAGACAAAGCAGTTGATTTTTGAAACTACTGAAGATTGCAACCTCGATTGTGTCTACTGCACTTACAGCAAGTTTTATTTCAATAAAAACAGGGAGCGGAAGAAAATCAACACCGCCGATGCATTTAAATTGCTTGATCTGATCCTTGATAAACGCAAGCCCGGTTCAACCCAACAACTGACCGTGAGCTTTTACGGCGGAGAACCGTTGAAGAATTTTGATTTTATCAGAGATGTGGTGAAACATGCAGAGGAGCATAAAAAGCCAGATTCCAGGGTTACTTACTCCATGACATCCAATGGATTACTGCTCAGGAAATACATTAATTTCCTGGTCGAAAACGATTTCGAACTGGCAATCAGCCTAGACGGTGACGAACTTGCAAATTCTTTCAGGATATTAAAAACCAACAAAAAACCTTCCTTTGACCTGGTGACCAGGAATATTGATATGGTGAGGGAGAAATACCCCGCCTACTTTGACCGCCGTGTTATATTCCTGACCGTGAGGCACAGCCGGAACAGCCTTAAGTCAATTTATGAACATTTTTCTTCCCGTTACGGGAAGACCCCCATCATGTCAAGCATTACCACGACAGGGGTTGTCGACGAATTTAAGGAAGAGTTTAATGATACCTTCCTGAAAAGCCGTTTCCCGGCGACCGAAAACACCTGTTACGTGCATGAACTTTTCACCAAACATCCGCTGGTCGCTGAAACCGCAGAGGTTTTTGAACGATTCGGAAATTTTGTATTCCGGAGGCCGGGCCAATTACTGAATCCGCTTAAAAAGACCCGCGACAAAAAGAAATACCTGCCTACAGCTACCTGTTCACCCTTCGACCTGAGAATTTATATGAGCGCCGACGGAGGCATATACCCCTGTGAACATATCAGCAGGATCTTTGAGTTGGGCTCCGTCAAAGACTCAGAAGTTGATATAAACCCTGATAAAATAACAGGGACCTACAACACCTATTTTCAAAAGCTTAAAAAACTCTGTAAACAATGCTACCTTGCCGATAATTGCAAGGAATGCATTTTCAATACAGCTGTTGAAACAGGGAAGCCTTCCTGCGAATTCTTTATGAACAAGCAGAAGTTTACATCGCATTTAACACAGATATTTGATAACCTGGAACAAGACCAGCAATTGTTTGCACGAATCAGGGATGAAGCATTCCTTGCCAAATAAAGATACCCGGTTCCTTTACCTGGAACCCTATACGTTTTCGGTACTGGCCGGGAATGATGTGCTTATATACAATTCCCTTAACGGCAGGGTACTTGAATACAGGGATTCCCCATCAATAGCTGAACTGCTTAAGAAAACAGAAGATGCAGGCGGGGGATTTCTTGCAGAATTACGTGCCGAACCGCTGAAACCTGAAATATCATCACTGTTATCAGATCTGAGGGAAAACTTCTGCGGCGACCTGGTATCTTTTTCAGGTAAAAATAAACCCTCCATAATAAGACCTAAAGCGGTTATCAAAAACTATCCGCCGGATAAAGATTCGCCTTCTTTTTCTGCGGATGACTACCTGCGTAATATTTACTTTTTCCTGAACCAGGATAACAATACGGTTTGTACCGATTACAGGTTTGCAATAAACCAGTTCTTTTGCCCGGTATTTAATCCGCAGGGATACAATGAGATGCAATTCGAAACTGTATTTAATACCTGTTCCCGTTATTCCGGAGTCAGCGGGATGGAAATAAACCTGAGCGGTTCCGACATTACCGCTTATTCTGAAATTAAAAATGTCATTTCCCGTATACACAAATTGCTTTTACCTGTAACTTTCCACCTCCCTCTCCCGTGTTCCGACCCTGACATCGTTTCAAGGCTTCTCAGGATCCCCAAAAGCAGGACTTCATTATACATAAGCTTTCCCGACGGACCCTCAGCCCTCAAAAACATCCGCAGAAATCAGGTATACATAAAAAAACAACACCTGGTTGACCTGAATTTCATGATACGTTCCCTGGATGAATATAAGATCGTCACAGAGTTTTTACAGGAAAAAGGGAAGGAAAAAGTATTCATTTTCCCATATTATGACGGGAACAATTCTGATTTTTTCAAGGAAAATGTTTTCCTTTCCAGAGACGAAATCCTTGCTTTAAAACCAAGCCAGAAACAGATCTACTCGAGGTCCCTGATAAACGAACATCTGTACGGAAAAATATTCATCTTGACAGACGGTGAAGTTTTCTCCAACCTGAATGCCGGACCCATTGGCAATATTCATAACCAAAACATGGAGGACCTGGTCAGGCATGAAATTTATCACGGCCAAAACTGGGAAATGACAAGAATGAAAGTTTCTCCATGCCGTGAATGCCTTTACCGGCTTTTTTGTCCTCCTGTCGGGAACTACGAACTGTTTATGAAAAAGTTTAATTTCTGTGATGTTTTATAAACAAGAAGCATGATCAGGAACGCATTGGTAACCTCTTACCGCACTATTGTAAACAACAAGACGTATACCATCATCAATATTGCCGGACTTGTTTTGGGCCTGACCGCCGCATTTGTGCTTTTGGTTTTTGCTATCAACGAGACAAGCTATAATACATGTTTCCCGGGGTATAAAAAGCTATACAGGATTATTTATACCGACTCAAAAGGGGTTATGATACCCGAAGGGTCCAGTCTCATAAAACAACTGCTGATAACCAACATCCCTGATTGTAAGAGAGTCGCAAGGATTATCCAAAAACAGTATATGCCCGATAAAGTCAAAATCCTGGAAGCAGGCATGGCCACCGACGTTGATGATTTCATCTGTGCCGATCCGGAACTCTTCGGGATGCTTGATATCGGATTTAAAAGGGGCGGCGCGTCCACCGCCAAACATATTCCGAACTGCATCTTCATCTCTGAAACCGCAGCTCAAAAATACTTTAAGAGTGAACCTGACCTGATGCAGATTGTGACTCTCAGGGTTGGACCAAATCAATATGAAATGAAAATTGCAGGGATATACAGAGACCTGCCCTGGAATTCAACCATAACCGCTGATTTCATTGCAGACCCGGCATTTTACGAGTCTTTGCTGAAAGATGCCATGCCCGACCTGCTGCCTGTTTATAATTCATTCGATGATTTTTCGGTGGAGTCTGTTTGTGAATTTACTGAAGGAACTGATGCAGGGGCCGTTTCGGCTATGCTTCCGGGTATACTGAAAGACCCGGGATGGAAAAACGCAAAACTTAAGATCTCTTTTCAGCCCTTCAAGGACATTTACCTTGAGTCGGCTGACTTTCAGAATAATTATCAGCTTAAAGGGAATAAATTATCGGTATACACTTATTCCTGGCTGGCTGTATTCATTTTACTGCTTGCAGGCATAAACTACGCAATACTTAGCACGGCAAGGTCGGCCCTGAGATTCAAGGAGATCGGGGTGAGAAAGGTACTCGGGGCCACAAGGAAGGAACTGAGGATACAGATCCTGATTGAGTCGGTCCTGCTGACTTTTATGGCGCTGCCACTTGCCCTTTTCTTACTCGGCCTGATCGACCCCAGGATCACCGGGATGCCTGATTTTACAATTACCATGTATGCAAGCAATATGCTTAAATACATCGTTTTCTTTGCGGCTATCACGCTGATGATAGGGATACTGTCGGGTCTTTATGTGGCGGTTTACCTTGCCGGTCTCAATCCCATAAATGCACTGAAGGCGAGGGATCATACCCCAGGGAAGTTTAGCCTGAGCAAGATATTCATTGGTTTCCAGCTGTTCATCACACTCTCATTGCTCATCTGCATGATCACCATCTACAGCCAGATCAGGCTTTGTTATATCAGCAACCTCTCAATTTCAAGGGATAATATCTTATTGATACCGCTCAAAACTCCTGACTACAAAAAATTTATGTCACTGAAATCAGCCATGAACAGGGTTGGCGGGATCATTTCTTTCTCCGGGACTTCTGCTTTTTCTCTGCCTTCCAATTCGATTTCATTGGTAAAAGTGAGGAGTTTGGCTTTAAAAGAACCAATACTTGTGGAATTGATAAGCATAGACAATGGTTTTTTCAATACCCTTGGAATTCCCATTGTCAGGGGCAGGGACTTTGACACGGCGAGTATTAAAAGAAACGAGGTCGAATGTATTTTCAACGAGGAAGCAGTCAGGGCCCTCGGGCTGAAACAAGCTGTCGGCTTCATCATGAATGATGCGAAAATTGTTGGTGTGGCCAGGGATTTCAACATTCATACCCTTCATAGTAAAATCAATGCCACCAACTTCGTTTATAATCCGCATGCAATCAATACTCTTATAGTTCGCTATAAGCAGGGCCGTGAGCTTGAAGTCATAAACGACATACAGCGTTGCTGGAAGAAAATATACCCCAAAATCCCTTTTACGTGCTCATTTTTCAGGAAGGAGCTCAGGTCTTCATATAAAAAGGAGAATAACTTTGTTATGGCCGTGGCGATGTTCACGATACTCGCATTTATAATTACAGGCATGGGGTTATTTGGTTTAGCCTTGTTGATCTCAGAAAGAAAGACAAAGGAAACAGCCGTCCGCAAGGTCTTCGGCGCGTCTAATTTTCAAATCATTTACCGTATGCAAAAGGAATTCCTTCTTTACACCGCGCTTGCTACAGTTGTTGCAATGCCGGTTTCATGGGCGCTCATGGAACTATGGCTTAAGGAATTCTATTACCGGGTTAATGTCAGTATATGGGTGATGCTTCTCTGTGTAATTACAGTGACGGCTTTCGTCTCGGCAATCCTGCTTTTCAGAACACTCAAAGTCCTCAGATCTAACCCGATAAATGCGTTAAAATACGAATGAAGATGGCATTCCCTTTTTACAGGCAACATGATACGATGGATTGCGGACCAGCCTGCCTGAAGATGGTGTGTGATTATTATGGCAAGTTCTTTAACATAACGAGCTTGCGTGCCGCCTCGCATATTACAAGGGAAGGTGTTTCCATGCTCGGGATCAGTGATGCTGCAGAATCGGTGGGGTTCAGGACTATGGGAGTGAATTTGTCTTTCAGCGAGCTTGTTGCTTCCGATCCCATGCCCTGCATAGCTCACTGGCATCAGAATCATTTTGTAGTCATCTACCGTATCGTTAAAAAAAAAGACGGATATTTAATTAAGGTCGCCGACCCTGCTCACGGACTTATCACATATAAGGAACCCGACTTCCTGAGAGCCTGGCAGACTGAAGAGGATTACAGCGGGAAAGGGATCTGCCTTTTGCTGGAACCCGGACCTGAATTCCAGGCCATGCCTGAGGATAAGAAAAACAAACGCATTTTGTCCTTCATCAGGCAATACCTGAAACCGTATAAATCGAGGATGATCTGGCTCATGACAGTCATGCTCTTTGCCAGCGGTATTCAATTTGCCTTTCCCCTGCTTACCCAGAAAATAGTCGATAACGGTATTGCACATAAGGATCTCGGCTACATCACACTGATCCTCCTTGGCCAGCTTGCGCTGTTCCTGGGGATGATAAGTATAGAATTTTTCAGGAGCAGAGTACTGGTTTATATATCCAACAGGATCAATATCAGTATGGTATCTGATTTCTTAAAGAAGCTTCTGAAACTCCCCATGGCATTTTTTACAAGCAAACTTCCGGGGGATCTGATCCAGAGGATCGCTGATCACCAGAGGATACAATCATTCATTACAACCAGTTTGCTTAATATTGTTTTTTCTCTGCTCACTTTAACTGTATTCGGGATCATTCTTGCGGTGTACAGCTCGCTGGTTCTTGCCGTTTTCATAATCAGCAGCATTCTTTACTCAGGATGGGTGTACTTTTTCATGAAGAAAAGGAAGGAACTTGATTATATCAGGTTTTCGAAGATGTCTGATAACCAGAATACGCTTTTACAGATCATTCAAGGGATTCCTGAAATAAAACTGACCAATTCCGAAGACCAGAAAAGAAAAGAATGGGAAAAGATCCAGGAACAGTTGTTCTCTATTCAGATCAGAAGCCTTAAGATAAGCCAGTACCAGGATCTTGGTTCATTCTTTTTTTTAAGGACTAAGGATATCATTATCACATTTATTACCGCATGGCTCGTGATCGAAGGCCATCTCACCCTGGGGATGATGCTAGCAATACAATTTATTCTTGGGCAGCTGAACGGTCCCGTGGAGCAGATTGTGAGTTTCATCCGCGAAATGCAGGATGCGGGAATTAGCATGGAGCGCATACAGGAAATCAACCATGTAGATGATGAAGAGTCAGAGGGGACCCATCTTATAACTGATATCGGGGAATTCTCAGGCATCAGGGTCGAGAACCTCTGTTTTCAGTATGAAGGTCCGCATTCACCCATGGTGCTTGACAACCTATGCTTTACGATTCCGGCCAATAAAGTGACGGCCATCGTAGGGATGAGCGGCAGCGGCAAAACCACCCTGATCAAACTTCTCCTGAGTTTCTACAAGCCGGTTAAAGGGCGTATCCTCGTAAATGATATCCCCCTGGATGACATTTCAAACCGCTTCTGGAGGAACAAATGTGGTTCAGTAATGCAAGACGGGTATATTTTTTCTGATACCATTGCATCAAATATAACCCTGGGGGATCCGAAGCCTGATAAGGATAAGCTTAGCAACGCAATTACTTTGGCTAATCTCGGAGAGTTTATCGATTCCCTTCCATCAGGCGTCCAGTCAAAAATCGGGCAGGAGGGTGCAGGATTAAGCCAGGGCCAGAAACAGCGTATTTTGATTGCAAGATCCGTTTACAGGAACCCTCAGATACTTTTCTTTGACGAAGCCACGAATTCACTCGACGCATCAAATGAAAAGATAATCATGGAACGGCTCGATACTTTTTACAGGGGAAGGACCGCCATAATTGTTGCGCACCGGCTAAGCACGGTTAAAAATGCTCACCAGATCATCGTTCTTTCCAAAGGAAGGATTATGGAAACGGGAACGCATGCTGAACTTCTTGACAGCAAAGGGATATATTTCGACCTTGTAAGCAATCAGCTTGAATTAGGAAAATAAACAAAAGAATATGATTAAAACCGTTAATCTTTCTAAAACCTTCAGCACCCGGGATGTTGACACTCACGCCCTGAACGGTGTAGATTTCAGCGTAGAGGATGGAGAATTCGTCGCTATCATGGGGCCATCCGGCTGCGGGAAGTCGACCCTGCTGAATATCCTGGGAATGCTTGACAGTCCGACAGGCGGAGAATACTACTTTGCCGGGGAAGACGTTGCACCTTATAATGAAAAAAAACGCAGTCACCTGCGCAAAAAGAAGATTGGATTTATATTTCAGAATTTTAATCTTATTGATGAGCTAACAGTATACGAAAACGTGGAACTCCCTCTTCTTTACCTGAACCAAACGCAAAAAGAACGACAGGAAAAAGTCCAGGCAGTTCTTGAAACGCTTGAATTACTTCACCGCAAGAACCACTTTCCCTTACAACTCTCAGGTGGCCAGCAGCAAAGGGTAGCCATCGCCAGGGCTGTCGTTGCCAATCCCTCCATGATCCTGGCCGACGAACCTACAGGGAATCTTGACTCCAGTAAAGGAGAGGATGTTATGACATTGCTTACCAATCTTAATGAAAAAGGCACGACTATCATAATGGTCACACATTCCCAGCGTGACGCCGAGTTCAGCAACAGGATCGTAAACCTGTTTGATGGTAAAATTGTTAACGAAAGGTTCTGATCAGATCTTGATGGTGAATACCGTCTTCCCCGGGGAAGACTGAACACCAACAGACCCGCCATGCATCCTGATGATCTGTTTTGAAAGGCTAAGGCCGATGCCTGAACCTCCCTCCTTGGTTGTGAAGAAAGGCACGAACATGTTCTGCATCGCGTAGTCGGTTATCCCGGTTCCGTTGTCTTCAACCTCTATTATAACCTGGTTATCGGTATGTTGTGCCATCATCCTGATGTGCGGTTGAGGTATTCCGTTCACGGCTTCGATTGCATTTTTGAAAAGGTTGATCAGTACCTGGTCCATAAGTTTGCCGTCGGCCTGCAGATGCAGGGACTGAGGACATTCTATGGTGACCCGGATATTTTTCTCTTTAAGAATCTCTTCATGCAGTTCGTTTATCCGGGTAAACATATCATTGAGGTTAAGTATCTGGAATTCCGGTTTGGGTATTATTGCCACTGAACGGTAATTCCTGACAAAATGAACCAGACCCTTTCCCCTGTTTTCAATGATATCAAGGCCCCTCATTGTTTTTTCGAGGTTCTGATCGGTAAGCTCGCCCAGGGTTTTGAGGTTACCGGAATCCTTATGCCTGAAAATTTTTGTGAGCGTAGCAACAAGGGTGATAATCGGCGTAATTGAGTTCATGATCTCATGGGTAAGCACCCGGATGAGCTTTTGCCAGGATTCGATCTCCTGTTGCTCCAGCTCGCTTTTGATATTCTGGAAGGATACCAGGTGAAGGTCGAGGTTCCCTGTCCTGAAAATAGCTTTTCTCGTACTGAGCTGAACCAGGTCATCATCGATGATCAGGTTGATGAGCTGGCTTTCACCGGGTTTCAGCTCTTTTAAGGTATCACTGAATCCTTCCTTGAAGCGGTCAAGCTTGTCAATTGTCCTGAGTACGTTTATTCTGAATATCTTCCTTGCGGCGTCATTAAAAAGCTCCACACGGCCTTCCATTGTAAAGGAGACCAGGCCGGTTGATGTGTGGTCAACAATAGTTTTGAAATAGTTGTTCCTTATTTCGCTTTCAACCCTTGAAGTTTCCAGCTTTTCATTGACTTTCCTGAAATAATTGTATAATCCTTCAAACTCATCCTTCCTGCCTGAAGCGGAGAAAGACGTAGTGACATCCCCGCTCAGGTGCATGATGAAAAACTGTTCAAGTTTTCGGTTTATGGCGTTCAGGTACCTGATCAGAAAAAATGCCTGTACCGGTATGAGCAAACCCAGTAATGCCAGTATTGAAGGATTAGGAAACATGAATACGGCGAAAGCAAAAAGGATGCAGGTCACCATAATCAGTAAAATCCTGGCGGTAATATTAATATGGAACCGCTTAGAGACCATAGCGCTTTATTTTATTGTAGATCGTCTGGCGTGTCACCCCAAGTTCCCTTGCTGTTGTAACCATGTTCCCGTTATTTCTCAACAGGGCCCTCCTGATTATGTCCCGTTCAATCTCATTAAATGAGGGGTTGACTTCCTTTTTCTGCATGATCCTTGCCGCTGTCCTCTTCAGGAAAAGATCATCAGGGGTAATAATATCGCCTTCGGCCAGGATAACGGCTTTTTCGATGGAATGTTCCAATTCCCTGATATTTCCGGGCCAGAGGTATTCCTGCATTGAATTGATGGTCTCGGAGGAGAAGTGCATTTTCCCCCTTTCATATTTGGAAGCGAATTTATCCAGGAAGTAGCCTGCCATCAGGTTTATATCGTTCCCTCTTTCCCTCAGGGGCGGGAGATCAACCTGTATGGTATTGATCCTGAATAAAAGGTCCTGCCTGAAAAGCCCTTCCATTACCATCTTTTCAAGATTCTTATTTGTAGCACAGATCAGGCGGATGTCGATCGGGATGATTTTATTGGTCCCGAGGGGGATAATATATTTTTCCTGTAAAACATTCAGGATCTTTGTTTGCATGTTCAATGAGAGGTTCCCGATCTCGTCCAGAAAAAGTGTTCCGCCTGATGCAGTCTCGAACCTGCCTATCCTGTCATGCCGGGCATCGGTGAAGGCTCCCTTTACATGGCCGAACATTTCACTTTCAAATAATGACAGAGGAATTGATCCCATGTCGACAGTTATCATAGCCTCTTTTGAGCGTATCGACCGCTTATGGATCTCCCTTGCTATAAGCCCCTTGCCCGTACCGTTTTCCCCGGTAATCAAAATATTCGCATCAGTATTTGAAACTTTCTCAACTATCTCCATTACCCTTTTCATCGAAGGACATTCCCCAATGATCTCCGGGAATTTCTGGTTTAGCTCCTCAACAAGATGATTTTGCCTTCCCCTGAGTTTCTGTATCTCCATATTGGACCTGCGCAGCTTGAGGCCTGCAAACAAGGTAGCAAGAAGTTTCTCGTTATCCCAGGGCTTCAGAACAAAATCAGACGCGCCGTTTCGCATTGCCTTTACGGCCAGCTCAACATCCCCGTAGGCAGTCATCATGATCACGCCCAGGGTCGGGTCAATCTTAAGGATCTCCTTTAACCAGTACAAGCCTTCGCTCCCTGTATTCAGCCCTACTGTGAAGTTCATATCAAGAAGGACAAGGTCGAAAGAACTGTTCTGTAAGGTGGTCGGAATTAGTTCCGGATTTTTCAACCCTACAACAATGCTGAATTCATCTTCCAGGAACAGGGTAAGGGAATCCAGTATTTCGGTATTGTCTTCAACGATAAGCAGGTTTCCTTTTACAGCCATATGTAAAATATTTTGACACTAAGATACATCAAAAGTGTCAAATATTTTTACACTACTGTAAAATATTTTTACACCACTGTATGATTTTTTTACACTTCAGAAATACAAAATTTATGCATCTGTCTCATTTACTTGTAATTATAATTACGGTACAATTATTGCAGCTAAATACAATATAATAACAAGCCTTTCACTACTAAAACCAGAATATCATGATCTCTGTCAATCTTGTATTGTTCATACTTGTTTGTTTCTCCATTTTACTCATAATAGGGGCAGGTTATCTTATTTTTACACAGGGCAGGAAAAATGCCGACAAATCAGATGTCAGGATGCTTACCGACATCCTTAGCCAGATTCACGACAGGAATATGGAGGAGAATGATTTGTTGAAATCGAACCTTAACATCCATACCGGGCAGAACAATCATGTTTTCAATGAAAGGAAGAATGCTATCCTGGCCTATTTCTCCAGCCTGAACACCTGGATGTGGGACGGGCTGAATATCTCCGTTCAGGACTATAATCATGTCAATTTCGAGGAACTCTCAAAAAGAGTTACAAACATAAAGGAGTATTACAACCAGGCCAATATCAGCTTTGCTGTCATGCAGCTGACCATAGATTCGGAACAGCTGGTGAAACTTGGGTACGAAGCCATGATGGACACGCTCAAGCTCCATCATTTCGTGGAAAACACCATGAAGAACTACAAGAAAACACTTTCATGGGAAAAGACCCTGCTGGATAAGATCACTTCCAAAGATTATGACTTCTTCAAACTATCCCCCGACATGAAAAGCTTTTACGAACGCCAGGCCAGGGAGAATGAAGAAGAAAAAAGGAAGGTTCTGGAAGGTTATAATGACCGGCACTGGGAATTATTCAAGCAGGCCATTGCCGACAGGAACCTGTTCAGGGATGTGGCAAAAGAAGAACTGGCAGAGCTTGAAAATGAAGTTTACAATAAGCACATTGAAAAAACCGACGATATAACCAACATCCTCAGCGGGGGGATATCCAAGGCCAAAAGCATTAAAGATCTTTCGGCCCGGCATGAATACGCCTATAACAGGGACACCGAAAATAAATTTTGATTTTTTCCCTTTTTCCATTACTTTTACCTGATGATGACAGCAAAATCAACATTAGGGATGGTTGTATTTTTATGTACGATCACCTGCAGCACCTTTGCGCAGAATCCGAAGAATAATCCGCCGGTCCATAATATACCTGCAGGTACGACAGTTGCAGACAGTGTTCATTCCGACTCTGCCTCCTGCGGGACTTTCGAGTATGGCGGACAGGTTTATCATACCGTCATTATCGGCACCCAGTGCTGGATGAAAGAAAACCTGAACCTTGGGAAATGGCTTGATCAAAGCCAGAACCAGACGCAAACGAAGAATGAGATTGTAGAGAAATACTGTTACGGTAACGATTTTGTAAATTGTGACCTCTGGGGAGGATTGTACCAATGGGAAGAATTGATGCATTATGAAACAACAGCAGGCGCCCAGGGAATATGCCCGGCCGGCTGGCATGTGCCCGACAGCAAGGACTGGAAAGCACTTATCAGGGTTCTCGGCGGGACACAGGCGGCCGGGGGGAAATTAAAATCAACCGGAAACAGGGATTGGTGGGTCCCCAATGTCGGAGCCACAAACACAAGCCAGTTCACAGCCTTCCCTGGCGGTTACTTCGATTTCACGACACAGTCGTGGATCGATGTGCATAACGCCGGCTATTTCTGGTCTTCCGAGACTATCTCGAATTCAACAACCGTGGCTCTCCAGCTGATCAGAAAGGGCACAGAAGCCGAATTATACGAGGAATACAATTCCAGTGCCCTGTCACTGCGATGTATAAAGGATTAGCTTCGGCATCAAAGAACAGCTGCGATCCGCGGCAAGGTTGTCAAAATACAGGCTGGCACAATTTTTGACACCTTATTAGTACAATTTCAATTAGTAATTCCAAATAAATTTAACAGGATTATGAAAAACATCAGCAGATTATTGATCATTGCAGGTTTTACCCTGGCATTTAGCCAGTTTTCTTCAGCCCAGACAAAATGGAACGCCGATTATGCGCATTCCTCCATCAAATTTACAGCCACCCACCTGGTTATTTCAGAAGTGGAAGGCAGTTTCAAGACATTCAACGGCAGCATGGAAGCATCCAAAGCCGACTTTACCGATGCCAAAATTAATTTCACTGCCGACGTTTCAAGCATTAACACCGACAATGAAATGCGCGATAAACATCTGAAATCAGATGATTTCTTCAATGCTGAAAAGTACCCGAAGATTACGTTTAAAAGCATTGCCTTCAAAAAAATCAAGGATAACAAATACCAGCTGAAAGGGGAATTAACAATACGCGACATAACCAAACCTGTCACATTCGACGTAACATACGGCGGAACGGCCAAGGATCCCTGGGGCAACACGCATATCGCTTTTAAAGCAAGTACGACCATCAACCGTTTTGATTATAACCTCAAATGGAACACCCTGACCGAAGCCGGCGGTGCTGTTGTAGGCAAAGACGTTGAGATAAAAGTCAACCTCGAGTTTCTCCCGGAAAAGAAATAACAACATCTATCGTAAAATTAACTAAAAAATAACCCGATGACTTATATAACCATGCATACGAATTTCAAATTTTATCAGAAATCAATTCTTCTTTTGAGTCTCCTGGTCATGTTGAATTTCCTCGCGGGTTCAGCTGCCATTGCCCAGCAACCCTCAAGGACTCCCGAAGACCGTGCCAAACATCAGACAGAAATGATGAAAACAGATCTTAAATTAACTGCAGCACAGGAGCCGAAAGTCTACGCCATTAATCTTAAGTATACCGAAAAAATGCATGACTTAAGAGAAATTGAGGATACTGCTGTCAGGAGAAAGTCTTTCGAAACCATGAATAAGCAAATCGATTCTGAATTTAAAGGCATACTCACTGCAGAGCAGTTTAAGTCCTATCAAAAGATGATGGCCGACAGGCGAAGCCATATGCAACCGGGTCGACAGAAATAAACCAATCCTGCCTCCCCTGCCCGCTTCGCGGGCTCAGTCCTAAAACAAAAAAAGGATCTCAGGTAAACCTGGATCCTTTTTTTGTTTTACGTCCTGGCACTTCGTGCCGGGAGCCTTGTCTTGTCGGGGTAGCAGGATTCGAACCTGCGACCCCCTGGTCCCAAACCAGGTGCGCTAGCCAGGCTGCGCTATACCCCGAGATTTGTTCTTTAATGCAGAGAAGGGTGTGTAAGCTTTGCTGAAGGTTTGATTATTTTCCCTTTCACTCCTTTTAAAAGCGGTGCAAAGATACGAACCGAAATCTGAATTATAAGCATAATCCAGTATTATTTTTGGTATCATCCGGCAAGCGCCGGAGAAACCGGGACAACTTATCATCTTTCCCTTTCCGGGAAAAGCAGTATAGACTGGTTTGTCCTGCAAAATGCAAATTAATTAGGAATCCGCCAATTTTTAAATTACTTTTATAGGTCATAAGGTGTTGAAATTCAAAAAAAAACATTCATGAGTACTACAAAACAAAGATCTGCAGGACCAGACCGCACCCAGTTTCCCATCGTTGGTATCGGCGCCTCTGCAGGCGGGCTCGAAGCATTGGAGTTGTTTTTCAGAAGCATGCCTAAAGACAGCGGTATGGCTTTCGTTGTCATCCAGCACCTCGATCCGACCCATGCTGGTATTATGCCTGAATTATTGCAACGCATTACCCCGATGAAGGTATTCCAGGCAAGCGACGGGCTTAAAGTGAAACCCAATTATGTATACGTAATACCCCCGAATAAGAGCTTGTCGCTCCTGAACGGAGTGTTGAACCTGTTTGACCCGGTTGAATCCCGTGGTTTGCGTTTGCCGGTTGATATTTTCTTCAGGTCCCTGGCTGACGACAGGCAGGAAAAAGCAATCGGGATCATTCTTTCAGGCATGGGCTCCGATGGCAGTCTGGGGCTGAAGGCCATTAAAGAAAAAAACGGTATTGTGCTGATACAGGATCCTGTAACAGCAAAATTCGATGGCATGCCAAGAAGCGCAACCGAAGCGGTAATTGCCGATATCGTGGCGTCTGCCGAGGAATTGCCTTCCAAGCTGATCGCTTTCCTTAAGTTCGTCCCGATAGTTAAAACTGATCCCGATTTTGATACTAAAGACAAAAGCAATCTCGATAAGATCATCATCCTGATTCGCGAACAGTCGGGTCATGATTTTTCGCTGTATAAGAAAAACACTCTCTTCCGCCGTATCGAAAGGCGAAAAGGAGTCCACCAGATCGATAAAATAAGCAATTACGTTCGCTTTCTGCAGGAAAATCCCAAAGAGGTTGAGATTCTGTTTAAAGAATTGCTTATCGGCGTTACCAGCTTTTTCCGTGATAACGCCGTATGGGAAATTCTTAAAGAAGATATTTTACCTGCGCTGATCGACGAATTACCCAACGGATATATTCTCCGCGCCTGGGTGCCGGGCTGCTCAACAGGTGAAGAGGCCTATTCGCTGGCTATGGTTTTTAAAGAAGTGATGGAGAAATTCAGAAATCAAAAAAACTTAAGCCTGCAGATATTTGCCACCGATCTCGACCAGGATGCTATTGACGAGGCCCGTAAAGGTATTTTCTCCTCAAATATTTCTGCGGATGTAACGACTGAGAGGTTGAACAAGTTTTTTACTGCGGGACTGGACAACTACCGTCTGAATACAGAGATACGCGAGATGGTGGTGTTTGCATCCCAGAATGTGATCAAAGACCCGCCATTTACAAAGCTCAATATACTTACCTGCCGCAATATGCTCATCTATATGGAGCCCGAATTGCAAAAAAAAGTGATCGCCCTGTTTAATTACAGCCTTAAGCCCGGGGGGATTATGATACTTGGCACGGCCGAAACCCTTGGACCCCGTTCCGAAGGGTTTGAAGATGTGGATGCCAAATTAAAGATCTTTAAACGCTCAGCCACATACAGGGCAACTGAACTTATTGATTTCCCCAGCTCCTTTTATCCTAAAAAAGCAGTAGCACCTGATATGAAAATTTCTGTCAAACCTGTTGAAAATATCCAGGTCCTTAACGATCAGCTTTTGCTTCAGCGCTTTTCACCTGCCAGTGTTTTAGTCAACGTCACAGGCGACATAATCTACATGACAGGCCGCATAGGCAAGTACCTTGAACCAGTTGCAGGAAAAGCAAACTGGAATATTCACGCAATGTCGCGCCCGGGATTGAGGGAGGTATTGCCCGGGGCCCTGCGTAAAGCCATGCAGAGTTTTGACCCTGTGATCGTTCATAACATTATATTGAGTAACACTGCGGATAACCCGTTTATTGACATTACAGTTCAACGGATTGAAAACCCCGATTCCCTGAGAGGCATGGTTTTAATAATCTTTACCGACGTACCTGCAATACCTGAACCTGAGATAGTAAACCTGAAGTCAGGGAAACGAATGCCGGGTATCAAGTATAAGGAACTGGAGCTTGAACTGAAACGATGTTATGAAGATCTGCAAAGCACCCGAGAAGAAATGCAGACAACCCAGGAAGAACAAAAATCTACAAACGAGGAACTGCAATCTACAAACGAGGAACTGCAATCAACCAACGAGGAGCTTACCACTTCCAAGGAAGAGATGCAAAGCCTGAATGAAGAACTGCAAACATTGAATATAGAGTTGCAGAGCAAGGTAAGCGATTATATAAGGGCAAACGATGATATGAAAAACCTGCTCAACAGCATTGAGATAGCGACATTATTCCTCGACAAAGGACTGAATATCCGCAGGTTCACCGACCAGGTATGCAATATAATCAAACTGCGTAATACTGATATCGGCCGTCCCTTCACCGACCTGGTTACCGACCTGGAGTATCCTGAAATTGAAAGCCATGCCCGCCAGGTACTTAAATCCCTGATCTCTGTTGAAACCGCGATTAAAACACACAACAACAGGTGGTTTAATGTACGGATCATGCCTTACCGCACCCTCGACGACCGCATCGACGGACTGGTTATTACATTCTCCGATATTACAACCAACAAGTTGGCAATAGAGGCTATGTCCATTTCGGAAACCCGGTACCGCCGCCTTTTTGAATCGGCAAAAGAAGGGATACTTATCCTCGATGCCGAAACCGGGAAGATTAAGGATGTGAATCCATATTTGGTTGAGCTGTTGAGTTACTCAAAAGAACAATTCCTTGAAAAAGCTATCTGGGAAATAGGATTTCTGAAAGATATTATCGCAAATAAAGATAAATTTTCGGAATTACAACAGAAAGAACATGTGCGGTATGAAAATCTGCCTCTTGAAACTGCCAGAGGACGGAAGATCAGCGTTGAATTTATCAGCAATGTGTATTTAATTGCACACATTAAAGTGATTCAATGCTTTATACGTGAATCACATGCAGCAAGATAACTGAAAAATCCTTATGCTTCATACCATGAAAAAAGGGAGAAGACCAGAAGACGAAATCCTGAAACAGAAAGCAGAAGCCTTGCTGAAAAAGAAGTCCGCAAAAACAATTCCAAAGCTTTCTGAAGTCGACACCCTGGAACTAGTTCACAAGCTTGAAGTTCACAAGATAGAGCTGGAATTGCAGAATGAGGAACTCAGGCTTGCAAAAGACCAGGCCAGAATTGCAGCTGACAATTATATAGAATTATACGATTTTGCGCCCTCAGGCTATTTTACCCTTTCAAGGAAAGGCGAGATAATGGAGCTAAACCTTCAGGCTGCGCGAATGCTGGGCAAGGCAAGGGAGCAGTTAAAGCATCACGGGTTTGCATTTTTCGTGGCCGAAAATGCCAAAAATGCCTTCAATCTGTATCTTGGAAAAGTGTTTCTGAGCAATTCACTGGAATCATGTGAAATAATGATGGTCCCTGGAAACAATCTGCCGGTTTATCTCCATCTTTCAGGCCTCGCTGATAAAAAAGGAGAGAAATGCAGGGTGACAGTCGTAGATATAACTGAACGCAAACAGGCAGAGGAAGCTTATTTAGAAAGTGAAATCCGTTACCATCAGCTTATAGAGCAGGTCAGGGATATTATTTTCACGCTTTCACTAAAGGGTTTGTTTAGTTCATTGAACCGTGAATTCGAACTAAAAACCGGCTGGGCTGTAAAAGAATGGATAGGAAAACCATTTTCCGACATCATTCATCCGGAAGATGTTACTTTGGCCATGGAGCGTTTTTCGGGGATCATACAAGGCTTCACATCAAATGCCATCTCGCTCCGCATAAAAACAAAATCTGGGGGCTACATTCCCTTCGAGATCATGGGATCCCGTCAGATTAAAAACGAGACCACCATTGGCCTTTTAGGCGTAGGCCGTGATATCACGGAACGAAGGCTTGCAGAACAGGAATTAATCATCGCTAAACAAAAAGCCGAAGAAAGCGACAGGCTGAAGTCGGCTTTCCTAGCCAACGTAAGCCATGAGATCAGGACACCCATGAATGGCATCCTGGGATTTGCAGATTTACTTAAGGAGCCCGGAGTGAATCAACATGAACAGGAAAAGTATATAGGCATCATCCAAAAAAGCGGAACCCGTTTGCTGGGTATTATAAATGATGTTGTTGATATTTCGAGAATAGAAGCAGGTTTGGTCACTTGCACGATTTCAGAGGTGAATGTCAACGAGAAAATGGAATTCATCTATAATTTTTTCAGTCCCCAGATTGAGCATAAAGGCATAGGTTTTTCCTGTAAGAACGATCTTCCGCCAGCAGAGGCGATCATTAAAACCGACGGCGAAAAAATCAATGCAATCCTTACAAACCTTGTTTACAATTCGATTAAATTCACCCATGCAGGTTCCATTGAATTCGGATATAAAAGAAAAGATGCATTCCTTGAGTTTTATGTTAAAGATACCGGGATAGGCATCAGCGAGGCGCATAAGAAAATCATCTTTGAACGCTTCATGCAGGGCGGGAAGATCATTACCAAAAATTTTGAAGGTACAGGCCTGGGATTATCCATCTCGAAAGCCTATGTTGAAATCCTGGGCGGAAAAATCAGGGTGGAAAGCGAAGAAGGAGAAGGCGCTGCATTTTATTTCACCATTCCTTACATTCCCGTTCAGGAAAAGAGCAGGAACCAAATAATTCCCGTGCCGGCTGAAGGATGGACAAACCTGGTTAAAGATCTTAAGATCCTGATTGCCGATGACGATGAAACCTCTCAATTTTATATCAAAGCTATTACAAGGCAATTCTCCGGCATAGTCTTACAGGCAAAAACAGGAAGTGAAGCAGTGCGTTTATGCCAGGAAAACCTGGATATTGATCTTGTATTTATGGATATCAGGATGCCCAATATGGATGGTTATATCGCCACCAGGCAAATCCGCAAGTTCAATAAAAAGGCAGTCATCATTGCTCAAACAGCCTATGCCCTTAGTGGTGACAGGGAAAAAGCAATGGAAGCAGGTTGCAACGCTTATATCGCGAAACCAATTAACAAGAACGACTTTCTGAATTTAATCCATCAGCATTTTTTATAAACGAAGACCTGAGGGTTTATGGAAAAAAAACCAAACCTCTTAATCGTCGACGATGATTTAGAGCTTCTACACTACACAAAAACCATTCTTGGCGGGATGAACCTTAACCTTATCCAGGCTTCGTCGGGGCATGAAGCCCTGGAAAAAATCAGGGGAAAGGAGATAGCGCTTGCCGTGATAGACGTGAGAATGCCTGTTATGGATGGATTTTCACTGGCAAAAGCAATAGGCAATGAAAGGCCTGGTCACATGATACCGATAATCTTTCTGACAGGTGATTTATATATCGAATCAAATGTATATAAGGGCTATTCATCCGGAGCGGTTGACTATATATTCAAGCCGGTTGACAATGAGATCTTCAGAAGCAAGATCAGGGTATTTCTTGAGCTTTACAGCCAGAAACAAAAAATCATTGCCAATGCTGAAAAACTGAAACAAACTGCTCAAAAACTCATCAGGATTAATACATCACTGCAAGCCAGCAAAGAAAAATACAGGAGTTATGTCGACAGCGCTCCCGACGGAGTTTTTATTACAGATAACAAAGGAAAGTATCTTGAAGTGAACGAGGCTGCATGCGCAATAACCGGGTATTCAAAAGATGAGTTGTTGACCATGTCCATTTCTGATATTCTTGGCGAAGGATCGATTGAAGACGGCCTGGCCCATTTCAAAAAGGTAAGAAAAACCGGTGCTGCACAGTCTGATTTATTGTACAGACATAAAAACGGATCTTTACGCTGGTGGACAGTAGAAGCTGTTAAACTCTCAGATAAAAGGTTTCTTGGTTTTACCAAGGACATCACGCAGCGCGTTGAACTGGAATGTTCCTTAAAAACCCAGCAAATTGAGCTGGCAATGCAGAACGAAGAACTTAGCGAGGCTCTTACCAAAGCTGAAGTCGCTACAAGGAAATATTCCGAGCTTTATGATTTTGCCCCATCTGGTTATTTTACACTTTCACAGGAACTAACAATTCTGGAACTAAACCATAGCGGAGCCAGAATACTTGGCAAGGGGCGTGCTGAATTGGTTGGCAGTTGGTTCGGGTCTTTCGTATCGGTAAATTCCATGCCCGCATTCAATTCTTTTTTACTTACCGTTTTTAATAAGAAGACCAAAGAAACCTGTGAATTAATGCTTGAAACAGGCAGCAGCAATCCAACATACGTATACATTGAATGTATTTCGGTCAATAACGGGAAGCAATGCCTGATGAATGTTGCTGATATTACAATGCGTGTTCAGACTGAAAAATTATTAAAGTTCAGCGAAGACAAATACAAAACATTAATAAATGCTTCTCCTGATGGTATTCTTATAACTGATCTCGATGGAATTATCATGGAGGTTTCCGATATCGGCCTTGAGTTAATAGGCGCCGACACTAAAGACGAACTTGTGGGAACGGATATATACAGGTTCCTGCCTTCGGACGAAAAAAATGTCATAAAAGAAATTATCGACAAAACAATGAATGAAGGCCTGGTGCAAAATGTTGAGCTGAAAATCAGGAAGAAAAACCAATCTTTATTTGCCAGCGAGATCAGCGCCACATTGATACAAGGCCCCAAAGGAGCACCTGTATCCTTCATGTTCATCATACGCGATATTTCCCAACGAAAGAAAATGGAGGCAAAGCAAATCCATGCCGACCGGATGGCCAACCTCGGTGAGATGGCTTCAGGTATAGCACATGAGATCAACCAGCCATTAAACATTATCTCCATGGTGATGGATAAGATACTGTTTGAATCAGCCAAAACTGAATCAATCACCTATGACTTCCTTAAAAACAAATCAGATAAAATATTCGAAAACATAATCAGGATAAAGAATATCATAGACCATGTAAGGGCATTCTCGAGAAACCACGATGATTATGTTCTGATAGGATTCGATATTAACTCCAGCATTGAAAATGCGGTCTCAATGATGGTGGAGCAGTTTAAGCATCTCGGGATCAAGCTGAACCTTCATCTCGGGAAAGATCTTCCCCAGATATTCGGGAATACCCTGAAATTTGAACAGGTTATCGTTAACCTCCTGGTAAATGCTAAAGATGCAGTGATTGAAAAGAAGAACAAGAAGGATGAAAATCTTAAAATGGCCATTGCCATAAGATCCTATGAAGAAGACCGGTTTCTTATTGTTGAGGTTACCGACAACGGTATCGGCATCATGAATGAAGATATCGATAACCTGATACTTCCTTTTTATACTACGAAAGATGAAGGAAAAGGAACCGGGTTAGGCTTATCTATTTGCTATCAGATCATTAAGGACATGGGTGGAACCATTGATATAAGCAGTGACAAATTGAACGGAACAAAAATCAATTTGATTTTGAATATTCAAAGTAAAAATTAAAATGGCAGTTCAAGATAAGATAAAGCTCCTGATCCTGGATGATGAAAAGCAATTCACAGAAGAACTGAGTGGTTTTTTCCAGGGATCCGATTACGAGTCATTTGAAGCGAATACCGTTGAAGAAGGTAAAAAAATATTAAACAATCACAACATTGATCTCCTTATCCTTGATGTACGCCTGCCCGGTGTAAACGGCCTGGATATATTGAAAGAAGTGAAGGTGCAGTACCCCGCCATGGAGGTCATTGTAATTTCAGCTCATGGTGATATGGATACGGTTATCAAAGCCATGCGCTTGGGGGCTTTTGATTATTTGCGTAAACCATTCCGTTATATCGACATACAGATTGCCATTGAAAGAACGCAGAAATACCTTCAGATGCAGAGAAGGCTGAAGCAAATGGAGGAAAGGAATTCCCTGATCTCAAAAAACCTGGAAGAACGCATTGACAGGCAATTTATAGGGGTTAGCCCTAAGATCCTGGATGTTTTCGAACAGGCTATCACCGCTGCGAATTATCCCGAGGCCAATGTGCTTATCACAGGAGAAAGCGGAACCGGCAAGGAGAATATTGCCAGGATCATACATTTTTCAAGTAACCGCAAAGATCATATTTTCTGTGCCGTCAACAGCAGCGCAATTACTGAAACTTTGCTGGAAAGTGAATTCTTCGGACATAAGAAAGGTTCTTTTACAGGCGCCATTACCGATAAAATGGGGTTCTTCGAAGTTTGTAACAGAGGGACCCTTTTCCTTGATGAAATTGCCGATATGCCTTTGAATCTCCAGGCAAAGATACTGCGTGCCACAGAAGAAAAAGTGATAACCCGCGTTGGCGACACAAACCAGATCCATACCGACTTCAGGATCATCTCTGCTACAAATCATGACATTGAAAAACGGGTTGATAAGAAAGGGTTCCGGCTCGACTTGTTTCACCGGCTCAATACCCTGCAGATACACATCCCTCCTCTAAGGGAAAGGCCCGAAGATATAAAACCTTTGTTGCTGCATTTCGTCGATTCTTTTTCCACAAGGTTTAACAGGCCGAACCTGAATGTTTCCAGGGATGTTTTTAAGGCATTATTGAAATATGACTTTCCTGGGAATGTGAGGGAACTGAGAAATATGACCGAAAGAGCCATCATCCTTTGCAAGGGGAACCAGCTTGGCATTAATGATTTCCCGGTAATGCTTCCGAAAAATTCTCCTTCGCCTGACAATGATGAGTCGGTCAATATAAAAGATCATGAAATCGATCTGATAAAGAAAGCCCTTAAACGCTCAGGTTATAATCAGCAGGCGGCAGCCGATTATCTAGGCATACACAGGGATGCACTCAGCCGGAAATTGAAGAAATTCAATATCAGCTTAATCGCAGTAGAAGAATAACGCGTTTTCGCGTGATTACGCGATTATTTTGATCAGAATGGCTCCGGGAGCTGTACTAATTCAGAAAAAATATTTCCCCGAGAAAATAATTTGATTTTTTTGAATCAGATGCTCAGGCAATTAGCTGCTTGTGGCAAGCTATTTTTAATTCCCCTTGTATTTCTGGCCTCTCCTTTGCATAGTCTTATTGCATAAGAGGTAAACCGTCCCTCATGTAAAGCACGGTAAACATTAACAAAAATAGGAGATTAAACAAATGGCAGTAGAAAAAACCATCGGTTCATCCAGCCTCGTTGAGGTGATCGACCGTATCCTCGACAAGGGTGTCGTTGTAGATGCATGGGTAAGAGTTTCTTTGGTTGGTATCGAGCTGCTTGCTATTGAAGCAAGGGTAGTCGTTGCCTCTGTTGAAACATACCTCAAGTATGCAGAAGCAATCGGATTAACAGCAAAAGCTGCATAAGCTGGCCGTTAAGTATTATTCTTGCTAAAACATCCTTGCAGCTTACAAGTCTGAAAGCATGGTTTACCAAGATTTTTTTTCTCCATCATTCAATTTTTCTCCCACCCGAAATCAAAACAAATCCCCAGATATGAGTGCCCGGCCTGACTTAAACCTGGATGCATTTTTCGAAAATATAATAACATCCTATGAATCCCGGATTCAAAAAATTCAAACTGCCTTCCAGTCATCAGAAAATATTACAGAATCTTCCCATTCATTGTTTGATAATGTTCATCATTCTTTGAACGATCTTAAAAAGGAAAGGGATATCCTGAATTCAAGGCTTTGCGAAACCCTTGCAAAGAATGGTTCGTTGCGCAAAAAAGATTACAACACCATGATGTCGGGCATTCTTACAGCACTTGATGAAAAAGAAAAGGAAGCAGAAAGCCAGTTTTTAACATTTATTGAAGATCAGAAAGAGACTGCCCAGTCGCTGAAGAACAGCCTGCTCAACATCAGGGATATCAGGGCGGAGGATGCCGGTGAAAAAATTTCCATTATTAAAGAACGGCTTGCAGAGGTTTCAAAGCTGCAGGAAATAAGGAAAGAAACGGTAATCAGGACATTCCTTGATTTCCAGCAAATGCACAACAGGATGAAAGAATGCCTGGAGCAGTTGCTTGAAAAAGGGGACCACCTGATGATTCAGGACATAAAAAAAGTTAAAGCTCAGATCATCAAAGACATCAATTAGTACAGATCAAGAAAAATTCATAAACATAGGAGACAACAACATGGGACTAGGATCAGAAATGAAGAATTTGAGCGAAGAATTGCTTGCTTCGTTCAAACAACGTATTAAGGACAATGAAGAACTTGTAAATGAAGTTCAGAGTACCCTCGACCATTTCCGAAGTGACCACATGGAAATGGCTTCCGTATTAAATGCAAATGCCAACGCATTGAGAAAAGGCCTTGCCAAAGGCGAGAAAGACCGATTAAATACATATAAGGATCTGATGAGCGGAATTCACCGCACTATATCTTCCATACAGAAAGAGGTGACAGGGATCCAGACATCCACATTCAAAATGGTCAATGAATTTTCGGCCGACAGGGCACAAATGGCCAGGGAACTGAATAAATTCTTCAGCAAGGGAAAGGCTGACCGAAAGCAAAACGAAAAAACAAGGATGAATGAGTTCGATGCCCTCATGGATAATATCAACGATGATATTAAAAACATCAACGCTGAAGTTGCCGGCATTTTCAAGAATACGAACGACATGCTCGACAGGTTTGAGAAGGAACATACCGACATGGCAGATGATCTCAGGGCGGAGCTTGGTAAAAATCTTGCCGAACGCGTTGAATACACCCGCACATTACTTAAAGGTTTTCAGAAAAGATTATCCGAAATCAGCAAAGAAAACCAGAAAATGGCCCACAAGCTCAGGAAAGACCTTGACAATGGTGAAACAGAAAGGCTCAGTGATTATAACAGCCTGATGAAAGGGATACATCTTGCAATAAAAAGCATTAGCAGCGAAGTAAAGGGTGTTAAGCACTCAACTTCCTCTATGCTTGATGATCTTCTGCAGAACCGTGTCGACGCTGCTGCTGAATGGGGCAAGATGCAGAAAGCCATGGCTCAGATAAGGAAAAAAGGCCTGGAGGTTGCACCAAAGGAAGTCATTAAAAAAGTTGAGAAGAACGTCGCAAAGAAAGAACCAAAGATCAAAGCCGAAAAGAAAATCAAGGCTGAAGTGATCAGGGAAACACATGTAAAACCTGTTAAACCAGAACCTGTCAAACCAGTTAAAGCAGAATCGGTTAAGGCAGAACAACCCGAGATTCCCGCTCCACCTGAACCAAAAACACTTGAGGAAAGAGTTCTGCTTTATATAAACAAACATCCCAAAGGAGTTAAAATTTCGGAAATGGAGATTCCCCTTGGACAATCCAGGATGAGGATAGGATTTATCGCGAAAGCTTTACTTGATCAGGGAAAGGTTCTTAAGCTTGACAATATCTATTACCCGATACCTAAAACCGCAAAATAAGGAACAGGAACATTAATACCATGAATCATGGCAGCAAAAGTGAAGTGTGCGTTTTGCAACGGAACGGGAAAAGATCCCTTCGACTTACTCTCCCCCATAGCACATTGCCTGGTATGCACCGGCACCGGGCTGGTTGAAGTGGCAGAGCCCATGAAGAAATGTATTTTTTGTTCAGGAACAGGCAGGAACCCTCTGGGAGCGAGGGTTCCCTGCATTGTTTGCGGGGGAAGGGGCAGCTTCCATGTTGAAAGTTTAAAACCATGCACCACCTGCAAGGGAACGGGAAGATCCTCAGACGGTTTACCCTGTACCCGATGCGGCGGCAAGGGGCTCCAGGGGAACTGACCAACCTGGCAGTTAAACAACAATAGGCAGCTAAGATGGAGAACCCTGGGAGTATGATCATGAAAAGCCTGATGAAAAGACAGGATGCATTAATCAGGTCTGAAGCCAGAAGGGAAGCTTTCTTAGTTAAGCAAAAAGAAATAAGAAAGGACATTGAAGAAGCAAGAGCTATCTGGAAGCAAACCCTTGAAAAACTCCCTGCCCAGGAATTCAAATGGTAAATCGGCAATGGCCGGCAATATTACCAGCGATTAAACATTCAATTTAAATTCCAATGAGCGACACAAATGAAATGAACACCGTGCTGGAACTGAAGCCGATGTCAAATTTTGTAGAAACCGATTATATAAGGGACATTACAAATCGTGGCCTGACGTATGTAAAAGCAGGTTTTCCGGTGCATTTCAGGGGCCCTTCGGGAACCGGCAAGACAACTGTTGCCATGCATCTTGCAAGCAAGATCGGAAGACCTGTGGTGATCATTCACGGAGATGCCGAATATAAAACTTCAGATCTGATCGGCAGTGAGCAGGGTTATAAATACAAAAAGCTGGACGATAAATTCATTCATTCAGTGCATAAATATGAGGAAGACATGAGCAAGCAATGGGTGAACAACCGTTTGACCATTGCCGTTAAAAACGGATTTACCCTGATCTACGATGAATTTACACGCTCACGCCCTGAAGCCAATAACATACTGCTGCCCATTCTGCAGGAGAGAATGCTGAGTACATCGGCTGCCAAGGAGGAAGATTATTACATGAAAGTACATCCTGAGTTCCGTGCTATATTCACTTCAAATCCCGAAGAATATGCCGGTGTTAACCGCACCCAGGATGCACTTCGTGACCGCATGGTAACCATGGACCTCGACCATTTCGACTACGAAACCGAGCTGAAAATCACCAGGGCAAAATCGGACCTTTCCCTCAAAGACACTGAGATTATCGTGAAAATCGTAAGGGGGCTGCGTGAATCGGGTAAAACTGAATTTGACCCCACTATCCGCGGTTCCATTATGATTGCAAAAACACTGGCAACCTTAAAAACCACACCGTCGAAATCCAGAGATATCTTCCGTAAAATATGCCAGGACATACTCACTTCCGAAACAAGCCGTATTGGATCAAAGACAAACCAGGAGAAAGTAAAAACCATTGTGGACGAACTTATCGAGCAGTATCTGCGGTAAGTCCCAGACAATTATAATTAAAAAGAAACCAGCAATATGCCAATTTCAAGCGGAATAAAAGGACTTCAAAGCATCAAAAGCATGCAGAGTGTCGTCAAATCGGGGATCCCCAACAAGGAGGATTCCGATTTTATAAAATTGTATATGCTCGAAAAAGAAAGATCACGATTGAAGAGCGAAGAAATAAGGATCATTCAGAGGCTTGAGATAATCCAGAACAGGCTTAAGGAGATTCAGGTATACTATGATGAAAAAGCAGGAGAAATGCACCATACGCCTGCCGAGAAAGCTAAAAAGCCTGGAAAGACCGATAAAAAAGAATGGAAGACGATGTCAATCGATTACTAAATAAACTGTACAATGGCTGAAATGACTCATTCGGTGCAAGCGACCAACCTTGCAGATATCCTGGAAAGGGTACTCGATAAAGGGATCGTTATAGCAGGTGATATCAAAATCCAGATTGCCGATATCGATCTTTTAACAATTAAGATCAGGTTACTGGTAGCTTCTGTGGATAAGGCCATGGAAATGGGTATCAACTGGTGGCAGGAAGACACCTATCTTTCGACAAAGGCCAGGGAGAAGGAGCTGATGCAACAGCAGGAAGCACTCGAAACCCGGCTGCAAAAGCTTGAGGCAATAAGCAACCCAATTTAACGAAGTGAATTTAAAAACATATTAAGATGGAAAAAGATAAGAATAAAGAGAAAAAAGAAGAGGCCGAAATGGATCTTTTCGGACTTGGCGGTCTGTTCAAAGGCATAGAAAAATTGGTTGACCTTGCCGGGAAACTCGATGAAAAAGGCGGGATAAATAAGGAGGGTGAGATCAATTTTGATCATATCAGGAAAGGGATGAAAGGTGTTTATGGTTTTACCGTCAACACGATAGGCGGAGGGATTCCAAAAGTGGAGACATTCGGGAACATAAAGAAGACCCCCGAAGGGCCTAAAGTTGATGAAGAGCGGGAACCGATAACCGACGTCTTTGATGAGAAGAATGAGGTTGTTATCATCGCTGAAATGCCCGGGATCGAGGAAAATGACATTAAAATCGACCTGAAGGGTGATATCCTTGAAATTTCGGCCCTCGGTAAAAGCAGGACTTACCGTAAGGAACTGCTGCTTCCTGTAAAAGTCATTAAGAAAAACCTGCGTCACAAGTTCACTAACGGGATCCTGGAGATCAAGATAAAAAAATAAATTATGGCACTGGTTGGTTTGAAAAACAACGACCTTAAACTCATTATTTTCGGCGGAAAAGGCGGCGTTGGAAAAACCTGTTGTGCCATTGCCACTGCCCTGGCTTTGTCTGAAAATTTCAAAACCCTTTTGATCTCCACCGATCCGGCCCACTCCCTTGCTGACTGCCTTGAGCAACAGATTGGTTTTAAAGTAACGAAAGTCAATGGTATCTCAAACCTTTCGGCCATCGAAGTGATCGCTGACGAGGCATTATCAAGGTTTCTCGCTGAAAGGCAGACACAGCTAAAAAAGCTTTTCGAGACCTCTACAAATCTTGACAACGAGGATATCGACGAAATGTTGAGCTTGTCGATACCGGGAATAGATGAAGTAATGAGCTTTAAAACCATTATTGATTTCATTGAAAAAGGAGAGTTTGATAAATATATTGTGGATACGGCGCCAACCGGTCATACACTCAGGCTTATATCATCTCCCAAATTATTTGATGAATGGATTAAAGTTGCCGCCAGGATGAGGTGGAAATACAGGTATATGATAACCACTTTTTCAGGCACCTATCAGAATGACGAGGTGGATGATTTTTTGCTGGGCCTGAAAAAGATGGTCAAACGGATTGAGCAAATGTTGCATGACTATTATAAATGCGAGTTCATCCCGGTATGTATCCCGGAAGCGATGGCTATCCTGGAAACCGGCAGGCTGATGGAAGATCTTGCCACATCCGGGATTGTTTCCCGTCAGATCATTGTGAACAATGTAATCACTGCTGATGGATGTGATTTTCTGGTAAAAAAGAGAGCCGCTCAACTGTACTATCTGGAAGAAATAAGCAGGAAATACAGCAATTTGAATATGGTTGAAGTTCCAATGTTTAACAAAGAGGTTAAGGGGCTGGAGTCTCTGCATAAATTAAAATCTTTTCTTTTAAGCGAATAACGGCAAGCCAAATACTTACAATCAAATTGTCACTCAACGAAGAAACCCAAAGATATAATTAAAATGAAAGACAAAATAGTATTGCGGGTGAAGGAAGCCCTGGTAAAGGATGTTGGAAGGGCCATCGCAAGGATAGATCCCCAGGAAATGAAATCGATGGGGCTGGAAAGCGGCGAAGTGATTATGATCGAGGGAAAACGTGCAACACCTGTTAAAATTATGCCTTGTTATCCGGAAGACAGGGATAAAAGTATTATTCAGATTGACGGCATCAGCAGGGAGAATGCACAGGCCGGGCTTGACGAAAAAGTAACTGTAGCCAGGACCATCTGTCGTCAGGCTGTAAAAATAAAACTCAAGCCAGAATCAAAATCCGGTTCTCCGTTCAAAACCGATGATGCCAAATATATTGGGTCCCTCATCAATGGCCTGCCTGTTGTAAAAGGAGATAAAGTGAAAGCCACACTTTTTGGCTCACGTTCAGTTGATTATACTGTTACAGGTGTCAGTCCTGAAGGGGTAGTGCTGATACACCCTAACACCAGTTTCCAGCTTGAATTAACAAAACAGGAAGGAGAACGCAAGAGCAAGGTTTCCTATGAAGACATAGGAGGACTTGGGAACCAGGTTCAACGCATCAGGGAGATGATTGAACTCCCCCTGAAGTACCCTGAGATTTTCGACAGGCTGGGAGTACAACCTCCCAAGGGTGTTTTCCTATATGGCCCTCCGGGCACCGGAAAGACCTTAATCGTAAGGGCAGTTGCTCATGAAACGGATGCATATTTCATTAATATATCAGGTCCAGAGATCATGGGGAAATTTTATGGTGAGAGCGAAGGGCGGATACGAAAGCTGTTTGAGGAAGCCCAGGCTCATGCACCTTCAATAATATTCATCGATGAAATTGATGCCATTGCCCCCAAGAGGGAGGATATGGGCGGGGAGAAACAGGTTGAGAAACGTGTGGTTGCACAGCTGTTGTCATTAATGGACGGTCTTGAATCCAGAGGTAAAGTCATAGTGATCGGCGCAACCAACATTCCTAATTCCATTGATCCTGCCCTTAGAAGGCCGGGAAGATTCGACAGGGAAATTTCTATTTCCATTCCCGATAAAAAGGGCAGACTGGAAATCCTTCATATCCATACAAGGGGTATTCCTATGGCTTTGGATGCGGATATGGAAAAACTGGCCGAAATCACCCACGGTTTCGTAGGGGCCGATCTTGAGGCATTGGCCCGTGAAGCCGCAATGACCGCCTTAAGGAAAATCCTTCCCCGGATAGATTTTGAAATGTCTGAAATTCCATATGAGCTCCTGATGTCGCTGGAAGTTACCATGGATAATTTCCTGGATGCTATGAAAGAGGTTGAGCCTTCAGCTATCAGGGAAGTATTTGTAGAAGTGCCCGATGTTAAATGGGATGACGTTGGCGGACTTGATGAGATCAAGGAAGCTTTGATGGAAACAGTTGAATGGCCGCTTAAATATGCTGAATTGTTTAAAAAAGCCGACACCAAACCTCCTAAAGGTATTATTCTTCACGGAAAACCAGGGACAGGGAAAACATACCTGGCCAAAGCCCTTGCAAGCGAGAGCGGAGTGAATTTCATATCAGTAAAGGGCCCGCAAATTTTAAGCCGCTATATCGGGGAGTCAGAAAAAGGAGTAAGGGAATTATTCAGAATGGCTAAGCAGGCTTCACCCTGTATACTCTTCCTTGACGAAATAGACAGCCTTACTCCCAGGCGTAGTAATGATAGCTCCGGCTCAGGTGTGATCGAGAGGGTGATAGGCCAGTTCCTCACGGAAATGGACGGAATTGAGGATCTGAAAGGCGTGATTGTTCTGGCTGCTACAAACCGTATCGATTTAATTGACCCCGCTTTATTGAGGAGTGGCCGTTTCGACCTGATATTTGAATTACCCCTGCCCGATTGTAAAACGAGAGAGAAAATATTCGGCATCCACACCCGTAATAAACCTATCGGTAAAAAAACGAACCTGAACAAACTTGCTTTGAAAACTGAAGGCCTCACAGGTTCCGACATAGAGTTTATTTGCCGTAAGGCAGCTATGCTTGCCATCCGCGAATTGATTGAAAGGAAAAGAAATAAATCCGATGAGGTTACGGGTGAAATTTTCATTCTGGAATCTCATTTTCAAGAAGCTATTGAATTAGTATTAAAGCAAAACGCAACTAAAAAATAAAAAAAATCCCTTCACCATAAACCTAAAGAATATGCCGGCAAAAGGAATTTATCTTTATGGAATTGTTCCGAATTTCTACGGGACAACGCAATTTCAATCAATTGAAAATTCAGGTGTTTACGCGATAACCTTTCAGAAAATCTCCGCTATTGTTTCTGACAGGGAGAATGCATGCATCGATTATCTGGACAGGGAGACTCTGGGATATATGCTGGTCCACCATCAGAAAACAATTGAAGAACTCCAGAATCAAGGTTTCAGAATGATCATCCCCATGCGTCTTGGAACGATAGTAAGATCAAAAGAAGAGGTTATTAAAATACTTTCCAATGGCTATGACCTTATCATTGACATTCTTAAGAAAATCGAATACCTGACAGAGATTGACCTGGTGGTTAACTGGGCTGATTTTACAACAGTGTTAAAATCAATTGCAGAGCTTCCGGATGTTCAGGAAATGAAAACGGAGATGATAAAAAACAATGGTATCATCCAAAAAGTCGATCAGTGTAAAATGGGAATGTATATAAAGGAACTCCTGGTTAGTAAAAACAAAGCGGTCGAATTAACAATTCTGGATGCATTATCCCCATTTGGCCTCGATATTATAATGCATGAGGTGATGAATGATGAGATGGTTACTAACTCTGCATTTCTGATCAACAGGGCTAAACAGGACAAGTTTGAAGATGTCATTGAAGAGCTTGATAAAAAATATAATGGTGCTTTGAATTTCAAATTAGTAGGGCCTTTGCCGTACTATAGTTTCTATACGCTTGAAGTCCGGGAAATGGACCCGGAAAATGTTGTCCAGGCAACTAAAGAGCTTGGGCTTAGCGGCGAAACTTCAGAATCCGAAATTAAAAAAGCATACCTGGGGAAAGCCAAATTATTTCATCCCGATGCCCATCTTGACAACGGAGATGATGAAAGTTTTCAAAGAATCAATAAGGCCTATCATACATTACTTGACTATTCTGCAGCTGTCAGGCAATCATCGAAACAGGAAATGATCTCTTTAACCAAAGAAAATGTACTGGATAATCTAATCCTGGTAAAAATAAAGGAGTAGTATGCAGCGCGACGGAAAATACATTTATTGCATTATCGCATCAAATTACGACGTCAACCTGGGGCCTATCGGAGTTGGCGGACGCGGCGACCTGGTTTCCACGATTGGTTTCGATGGCCTTTGCATGGTGGTTAGCGATCACCCCCTAAGCAGGTTCGTTGTAAATCCTGAGAACATGCTGGCACACCAGAAAGTAATTGAAGAGGTCATGAAGGAATTCAACAGTATACTTCCTATACGGTTTGGCACTATCGCTGCAACTCCAGATGAAATAAGGAACCTTTTGAACCGAAGATACAGTGAGTTTATGGAATTGTTAAGGCAGTTTGAAAATAAGGTAGAGCTCAATGTCAGGGGGAACTGGAAAAACATGGGTGTTATATACAAAGAGATTGACAATGAACATGCCGAGCTGCAAAAGATCAGGATTGAAATCCAAAACCTGAAGGACCCGGAAAAAAGAGATATAAAGATTGCTGAAGCGGGAACATTGGTCGAGCATGCTTTAATACAGAAAAAAGAGAAGGAAACTGAAAAGATCATTGATGCATTCCGCAAATCGGTATTCGATTACAAACAAAATAAAATGAGCGGGGATTCCATGTTTATGAACACGGCTTTCCTCATAAACAGCGGAAGGGAGATTGAATTCGATAACATTATGGCCGACCTTGGAAATAAGAACCAGGGCCGAAGCGACTTTGTATACACTGCCCCGCTGCCTATCTTTAATTTTATCGATCTTAAAATTTTTCCTGAAAAATGGGAAATGTAAACTAAATGCTGAAATACACGCTATGAATAACGAACAGGAAACACCGAAAGAAGGAAAATATATTTACGGGATCATAAGGCATAACGGCCCTGTTGAATTTGGCCCGATCGGGATTGGCAAACGATCAGACCTGGTCTACGGAATCAATTATAATGATATCAGTGCTATAGTAAGTAATTCCCCGATCATCCAATATGAAGCAAGGAGAGTGAACATGACTACTCATGAAAAAGTCCTTGAGGATGTCATGCAAAAGTTCACCGTTCTTCCTGTTCGTTTTTCAACGATCTCCGAACACAACGATGATGCTGGTATCATAAGGATTCTTGAAAACGATTATGAAAAATTCAGTGATCTTCTACATAAAATGGAGGGTAAGAAAGAGCTGGGGCTTAAAGTACTTGCTCATGAGGCACAGATGTACGAAACTATTGTTGAGAAATACGAAAGTATAAGGATCATGAGGGGCAAACTAATGAATCTGCCTGTCGACAAAACCCATTACCAGAGAATGAAAATCGGGGAAATGGTGGCTGAAGCTCTTAAAAAGGAGACGGAAACATATAAAAACATCATACACTCAGTACTGGATCCGCTTGCTGAAGATGTGAAAGTAAACGATAACTACGGAGAAATGATGATTCTCAATGCCGCCTTCCTAATTAAAAATTCCAAAGAACCTGAATTCGACATAGCAGTAAATGAACTTGATGAGAAATACGGGACTTTAATGACCTTCAAATACGTAGGCACATTGCCTCCTTACAATTTTGTTAACCTGGTAATTAAAACGAAAGGAATTTAGTATGTTTTTAATTGATGATATTCTTCTTGCACCATTAAAAGGCGTGATTTTTATAGGGAACAAGATCAATGAGATAATGGATCATGAAATGTCTGATGAAGGCGCCATCAAAGAACGCCTTATGGCATTGCAGCTGAAGTTTGAGCTTGATGAAATTGATATTGATGAATACGACAGAATGGAAGATGAATTGCTTGGTTTACTTGCCGACATCCGGGAAGTGAAAGAGAATAACTAGCCTTGTACCGATAAAAGGAGGAGTAGCAATGAGTAAAATAATTGATATAAAAAAAACAACAGTAAAGTTTCTTAAAGAGACGATCAATTGCGATGATGTAACTGTAATAAAAATTGAAAAAGTCAATGATATCTGGAAATCTGTTGCCGAGGTTTACGAAGATGATTCATTTTTGAAATCCATGAACCTGCCTCCGAAAAAGATACGCTTATTCTATCTTGTCAAGATCGATGACAAGCTTGAAATCCTATCTTTCGAACGTCATAATACCTTTGAAGAATCTTCAGGCACCGATGGTAATTAATCTAACGGATAGCTGCGATGATCAACGAACTGATATATGTGTATTGCATAGCCGTTAATCCTCCTGGGCTCATTGACGAATTGAAAGCCAGGGGCCTGAAGTCTATCGAAATTGGACAATTTAATGTTCTGATAAAAAATGTCCCTGAAATCGAATTTTCAGAAGAGAATCTGAAACAGAACATTGCAGATCTTCGGTGGCTGGAAGCCAACGCAAGGGAACATATCAATGTGATCGGAATGATCATGGGATATACTTCAGTGATTCCTTTTAAGTTTGGTACAATTTTTAAAACCCTTGAAAGCCTTGAAAAATTCATTTCGGTTTATTCCGGGTCCCTTCTTGAGAATTTCGAATTCATAAAAGGGAGAGAAGAATGGGCAGTAAAAATTTATTGCGACCGCAAAGCCCTGAGTAAACACATTGATGAACTTAGCGAGACTGCTGCTGCTTTGGAAAAACAGATCATGGCCAGTTCACCGGGCAAAGCATTTCTTTTACAAAGAAAAAAAGCCGACCTGATTGAAAATGAGCTGGACAGGATCTGCAAGGAACGCGGGCAATCCTATTTTAGTGAACTTGCGATATTGAGTGAGGCAAACAGCCTAAACAACCTTCTCCCAAAGGAAGTCTCAGGAAGAGATGATACGATGATACTTAATGCTTCATTCCTCGTCAACAGCGACAAAGTCTCTCATGTCAAAGACATATTCATAAAACTGGGGAGCAGGGAGGTGAATTCCTCTTTTCATATCGAAATAACCGGTCCCTGGCCTCCTTTCAGCTTTATCTCGATTAACGAAAAAACGCAATGAACGAAAATGTTATCGACCGTTCAAGAGATATCACAATCCTGGAAGTACTCGACAGGGTTCTGAACAAAGGTGTCATCCTTACAGGTGACATCGTAATTTCAGTTGCCGATATTGACCTGATCTACCTCGGTGTGAAATTAATGCTGAGTTCTGTTGAAACCATGGAGAAATTAAAATCAGGCAGGCACTAATAGCTTAACAATGGGCAAGCTGATTTACACCATTATAAAAGCATCTGAAGAACCCAGGCAATTGACCAGGGTTCTGTCAGGCATGCACGGAATTTCTAATGCTGAATTTCTTGAGGTATCCTGTGAGGGCATTACAGCAGTGGTTTGCGATATTCAAAAGACAGGCATGGTTGCCGGCCATGCTTCTGCAATGGACTATGCAGGAGTGATTGAAAAATTGTCAAAGGATTTTACGCTGCTTCCGGTAAGGTTTGGTTCCATCATGGAATCCGACGATGACATCAGGAAAATGCTTTCAGGGAACCATTTGGAAATTAAAAAAAACCTGCTGAAGGTTGAAGGCAAGGTTGAGTTCGGTTTAAAGGTTTTTTGTGATACGGAAAAACTGAAATCCGCCCGGAACATTGAACCTGGGATGAAAACGAAAAGCGCCACTGAAGCAGGGGCTTTGCATAATAATTCGGTTTACCTGGATTATGTGAATAAAAAACTTACCGAGTACAGACTTGAGGAATCAGTGTTGTCGTACGTTAATTCTGTCATTGAGGAGATCACAGATTGTTTTGCCGGCTTTGAAGCAAGCGGGAAGTTCAACAAGATGGTCAGCCCGGCCAATATTATCGATGCCCTGTTTCTAATTAAAAAGGAGATGACAGCCGAATTGATCAGCGTGGTACAAGACCTTCAAACCCGGTATTCTGATCTCAATTTTATCCTGACCGGCCCCTGGCCTCCCTATAATTTTGTTGATATTACCATAAGCTGAAAGCTAAATGAGCGAAAACAAAATACTTTTTAGTACAGGCAATCTCGAAGGGCTTGCCGAAGATATAGGAAACATGACCAATACCGAAAGCTCAAAACTTAAGCTTCAGCCCGATAATGCAGATTCAGGCCTGGCAAAACTTGTACTGACCCTGGTCGAGCTCATACGGAAACTGGTTGAAAAACAGGCCATGCGAAGGGTTGACGGCGGTTCATTGACAGAGGAGGAAATTGAAAGGCTGGGAGAAACACTGATGAAACTGGAGCTGAAGATGGAGGAGCTCAAACAACACTTTAACCTTACCGACAGGGATTTAAATATAAATCTCGGTCCATTGGGTGATCTGATGTAACAACAAACCTAAAAACCTCACCAATGAAAACCCTGATTTACGTTCCCATTATACATTCCGGCGCCGACATGGGCTCTTTAGCTGAAGAAATGAATAGCAAAAGTGTGTCGGAACTGGGAGAAACTGTATGGCAGAAACACACCGAAACTGTAAACGCTTACTGGGATGCTATCGAAGCTTACTTTGAGAACCTCGAAATCTCAGTCAGATGGTTGAAAATATACCAGGATGGGCTGTTTGCAGATGGGGACATGGCAATGAAGATCATTGGAGAAGGTATAAAAGCGGGAAGTAAAAATTCGGAAGTAGTTTCACATCTCCTGAACCGCGGGGCAATTCTCATCAGGACGGAAGATTTTAACATGGTCAAGGCGGAATATGACGGAATCCAGTCTATACTGCAGTCAAAGAATAAATGGTTGAAACTTTTTCACCTGCTAAGATATAAGATTTTAAAACCTGTTCTTTTAAACCGGAGGGATAAGTATATCGCAGGCAGGATAAACGCTACACTTGAGAAAGGTGAAACCGGGATATTGTTTATCGGAGCTTACCATAATGTTGTGAAAAGGCTGCCGGGGGATATTGAGGTGATCGAGGTCAAAGAAATTGCGAAAATCAGGAAATACCAGAGGGCAATTCAATCTAAATCAAAAATCAGC
>CAILVF010000015.1 GCA_903837605.1 uncultured Bacteroidales bacterium
GATCCGCTCGGTGTTCGATCCCTGCTGTGGCATCGGCGGTATGCTCACCATCGGCAAAGACTGGGTGTTCGAGAATATCAATCCGCAGATAGAAATCAAAATATACGGGCAGGAACTCAATCCGCAGACCTATTCCATCTGCAAATCCGACCTGCTCATCTCAGGCGAGAATCCCGACCACATCAGGCTCGGCTCCTCCCTGGGTGAAGACGGGTTCACGTGCGAGAAGTTCGACTACATGATCACCAATCCGCCCTTCGGCGTATCCTGGAAAAGCGAAGAAGAGTTCGTGACGGCCGAAGCGCAGAATCCCAACGGAAGGTTTTTCGCCGGCACACCGCGCACATCCGACGGTTCCCTGCTGTTCCTTCAGCATATGATCTCCAAGATGGAGGAAAAAGGATCGCGCATCGGCATCGTGTTCAACGGCTCCCCGCTTTTCACGGGCGATGCCGGAAGCGGGGAATCGGAGATCCGCAGGTGGATCATCGAAAACGACTGGCTGGAATGCATCGTGCAGCTGCCCGATTCACTCTTCTTCAATACCGGCATCACCACCTATATCTGGATCCTCAACAACAGCAAGAAAGCGCAGGGGAAGGGTAGAATTCAATTGATCAATGCCTGCGGATTATTTAAGCCCATGAAAAAAAGCCTTGGGAGCAAGCGCAAGGAGATCTGCAGCGAGCAGCAGCAACTCATCCTGGATACATACACCGGCTTTAGTGAAACAGAGATCTGCAAGATCTATCCCAATCCGTTTTTCGGGTACACCAAAGTCACCATAGAACAGCCCCTGCTCGAAGACTTAACCCCTCAATATAATGAAGCATGTTCATTTATATTATCTGGCGGATGTCAGTTCCCGCGTATTGAAATATTACAGCACTGTGCTTAACGAAAGCATCCGAGAACTGAAGAAATAAGAGATCAATTCAAGTGAGAACTACTTTTCAAACTTTTTGTTCGTTTTAGCTGTACTACAAACTTCATCTTTCTTCTTCATTTATTGTTTCTGGAACTCGCGGATACTCTTCAAATGATTTTCCAATTTCTAGGCTTCTAACTCAAATACTTTTATGGATTCAGGCAGCATACCTTGAGTTTTTCCTATCTTCGTTATATGATCCATAGACACTACAATCCCTGGCAAATTACGAATGATGGCGAGCGTGAGGCTGACAGGCAGTTGATGCAGATGGGAAATATGGAGGATGAGCCTATTCATGTGCTTCATAGTTTAAGAATTTCATCGCGATATCACCGGGTGCAGATGTCGGGGGAGTGTGATTTTGTGATCTTGTCGAGGCTGGGGATCATGGTGGTTGAGGTTAAGGGTGGGATCATGGGTTATGGTTCTACGGACCATAATGATTATGGCTTTTATCGGCTTACGGGTGATGATCAACGGGAAATGGTTAAAAATCATTTTAACCAGGCGGATGAAAATGCGCATGCGATTCAAAGTTTCTTGCGGGAAAAGGGGCTGATCAACATTTTCGTGGGTTCGGTTGTGTGCTTCCCTGAATGTGTATTTGAATGCGAAGGGGTGGAGTATAAATACCTGTGGCACCGGGGCTGCGATAAGGAATGGCTGAGGATGATCATGGATTCGATGCAGGAACAGATTGCTGAATTCTATGAGAAACAGGATGAACGGAATGTTGCGCTGCGTATTACATGGGAAACCCTGGATGAAGACAGGATCACAGCCATTACCGAAATGCTGAAACCTGAATTCGATCCGAGTCGTTCTCTTTCACAATCACGGCTTAACCTTGGGGAATCGGAGCGCAGGCTTGAGCAGGGATTGCATATTCTGCATGGATTAAGCGAGAACCAGAGGATCATGGTGCAGGGCCCTCCGGGAAGCGGGAAATCGACTTATTCTTTCGATTTGATGGTGGGGTTGTGCAGATCAAAGGAAAAAAAAGGACTTTACCTCTGCTGGAATGAATTTCTTGCAGCGAGGATGGAGAATAAACTGAGGATCGCATTACAGGAGAATCGATCTGATACGACGATAAAGGTATCCGCCTACTATCATTTTCTGGAAGAACTGGTAAACCTGCTGGGTGATACATCGCTGATGCCTACTTACGACAGTGTATCGAAAGGAGAATTCGGTCATCTGATCCGTGAATGCCTTGGAAGACTTCATAAGGCAAAAAAGCTGCCAAGATATGATTTTATCGTGGCCGATGAGGCACAGGACCTGTTCGACAAAGGCCTTGATCAGGTGCTCAAATCACTTCTTAAGGCAAACAACCCTCTGCAAAAGGGAAACTATTACCTGTTCTTCGACGACAACCAGGCATTTCCGAAGTTTGCGGACCTGGATACCTACATCCGCACCCGGGAGGCGCTCAAAGAGGCATCGGCTTATTACATTCAGTTCGCAAACCTACGAGTGAACACAGGCCATGGCATCACGGAGTTGATTCAGGATGCAGGGCATGGACAGGCCGATCCACTTAAAAATTATGGGAATGACGTGAAGTTTATCGCCTGGAAAACACCGGAGGAGGTTCCCGGTATACTCAGGCAATACATTAACCAGGAAAAAACGCTCAGCAGGTGTAAGCCTGAAAACATGATCGTACTATTCACTTTCGATCTTTTAAAGACAGGCTCAGCGCTGAAAGAACTCATCAGGGAAGAACCTGAAATAGAATTGCTGACTGTTGAAAATCTGGACAGCCCATCTGAAAAAGTCCGCTATACCACCGCACTGCGTTCAAAAGGGCTGGAATGGGATACGGTGTTCCTGGTTTGTTCATCCCTGACCGATCCAAAGAATCTTTTCCAGTTATTTATCGGCGCATCGAGGGCGAAAGGGAAGGTGTTTGTGATTTATTCCTAACTACGTCATACTTTGGCGTAGTATGATTCTATCTTTACGGTTCATTACAAAAAAAGAAATGAACTCCATGGAACACCGCCTGATCTCCAAATCTTCCTTTATCCGCGGTACACAGTGCCCCAAAGCACTCTGGTTACATTTTAACCAACCCGATGAACGGAATGAAACCAGTGATGCCCAGCAACAGATCTTCGACACCGGCCACAGCGTGGGATACCTGGCCCAGCAACTCTTCTCCGGTGGCACCGATGCCAGTAGGGGCGAGCCCGGGCAGGTTGCCGAGGCAATTGCCTATACTGCCGAACTGATCAGCAAGGGCGAGACAGTTATCTATGAAGCTGCCTTCAGCGACGGGGAGACCCTTTGTTATATGGACATCCTGGTGAAGGAGGCCGATGGATGGGCCGCCTATGAGGTGAAGGCATCTACCCGCGTCAAAGATTACCAGGTGAATGATGTGGCCTTTCAATACTATGTAATCACCCGGTCGGGCTTACCCCTCAGGCGCGTATCGCTGGTGAATCTGAATAACCAATATGTGAGGCATGGTGAACTGGACCTGCAGCAATTGTTTACCATTGAATCCATGACTGAGCGGATCCTGCCTATGCAGGCAGCTATACCCGGGAGATTATACCCCCTGTTGGACATGCTCAAGGCAGGTATTATGCCGGAAATAGCCATGGGATCCCAGTGCGGGAATCCATTTTCCTGTGATTTTATAGACTTCTGTGAGCAAAGCTGTCCTGAAGAAGAAAATACTAATGAACCCCGGCAAGCCAATCGGGACCAAGATGAGCTGGATGAATTTCTGGAGGAACTTGTATACCCATTGTATTACATGGACTTCGAGACAATACAGTTTGCCGTTCCACGGTATGACGAAAGCCGACCCTATCAACAAATACCATTTCAGTATTCATTGCATGTTCAACAAACCAAAGATGGACCTGTTGAACATTACGATTTCCTTGGAACACCCCCGACCGATCCAAGACCGGAATTTATACAATCCCTTTTGACCCGATTAGGCGAAAATGGGAGCATTATCGTTTGGAACCAGGCCTTTGAAAACACCAGGCTCAGGGAAATCGCCAGTGATTACCCTGAATATGCTGACCGAATCGATTGCCTTTTTGAACGGGTGGCTGATCTGATGGTTCCCTTCCGCAGAAAGCATTTATATACACCCGACATGAATGATTCCTATTCACTGAAGGCTGTTTTACCGGCTTTGGTGAAAGATTTATCCTATTCGGACCTTGAAATACAGGAAGGCGGAACAGCCAGCCTCATTTATGAAAGTCTCTATCATGATAAGGATCCTGAACAAATAAGACTGAAGCGGGCAAATCTACTGGAGTATTGCAAGATGGATACCTTGAGTTTAATAAGAATACTCGGGATGCTTTAGTCTGGTGCCATGCCATGTACAGCAGCTCAAAAATGATTAAAGATGAGACGCCAGAAAATTTGCAGCCAAAAACTGACAGAGAAACTGAACAATTTGACAGCTGCTGAAAAAGAAAGAATTGATCAGGTAAATGAATTAGCGCATCAACTGTTAAAACAATACAATTTGGAAAATATAAAATTTGAATTTGGTTATGGCAGATTTGATGGAATTATTACAGGGGACCGGATCAGGCTACATCTTTTTGTTGCACTGAATTCTCCCATTAAGGTAATCAGGAATATTATTTTGCATGAAGTTGCCCATGCGATAGTTGGAATTATTCATAAGCACAGGGAAATATGGCAAAACAAGGCCCTGGAACTTGGTGTTACATGGGAAAGAAGATACCACAAATAAAGGAAAATGAGATCAGAAGGAGTAATCAGTTTTACTGACTTTGCCAATCATTACAATGGTTTTATGACGGATTACCAGGACAGCTTTTTCCCGGAACCTTCAGAATTCATGGAATATTTATGTAATTGCAACGGGAAGGTAGTAGTGATCGGCAGCCGGCCGGGACAGGGTAAAACAAGCCTGATGTTATCGCTCATAGAAAATTCGCCTCAAATACCAGTTTTGGTTTTCTCACTCGAACTGTCATCCACTCAGTTGATCAAGAGGTTCCTGGATATCACTGGTGAAACATATGCATCCCCTTCTTTGAAACAAGATATAGAACATAGAGCGCAAGATGGCAGGAACCTAATAGATGCCAGACGGAATGTTTTTATTTGCGATAGGAGCAAGGTACCCTTCGAAACTTTCCATTCAATTGTGGGACGCCAACAGGTTGAAAAACCTGTGAAAGTGGTTTTTATCGATTATTACCAGTTGCAGGAAGATGCAAGGCCGGATTTATTACCCAAACTAAAGAAATGTGCGGAATTGCATCATGTTACGATTGTTGTATTAAGCCAGCTTGAAAGAGAAATTGACAAACACCCATTGGAAACACCAGAAATAGATTCGTTCCCTGGCTTAAACAATCAAGACCATATTGACGAAGCATATTACCTCTTCAGACTGGATCGTTATGGAATCATTAAGGATGATAAAGGAAACTGCCTGGAAAACCTTTTGATGATCAGCGGATTGAAAGGAAAATTCAAAGAAAATAGATTAATATTTCAGATAAATAAAGAAAATGGGGCATTTAGCCAGGCCGAAGTTTTGGATATTATGAATATTCAATAGAAAGAGACATTGTATTCCCTACCGTCAGTTGCAGTTGTTAAGTAATCCTTAATAACTGAAACTTGCGCTAACTCTCCTTCTTTCAGTATATTGGATATGTGCATGCTGATATTGGGCACGGAGGTGTCAAAAAGCTCGGCAAGCTGGTTCTGGTTCATCCAAACCATTCCATCATTAGCAAAAAGTGACACGCTGGCTTTACCATCGTCTGTGTTATAGATGATAATGTTTTGCCGGGCATTGTCAGAACTGGTTAAATCGTTGCTCATTGTTTTTTAATTGTAAATTTTAGAAAGATAATAAAATACTTCCAAAGCCTGATAAAATTATCCTAGTAGTATTCCTCCTTGACCAGCTTACAGGCAATCACAAACCATATAACGGTCTCGACCTTTCGCACTGGCCAGACCTACACGTGCATTTCTTTACGCTATCCGCCGCTGCAGGTTAGTTTGGATTTAAACCTTTTGTGATAGGTAAAAGTTTGTTATTTTTATACGGTCCGAAACATATTGGACCGTACGAGATCTATTTAACCTGCCAGACCCATCAAACTATAAATGCAAGGAAAACAACTCAGACTGCTGGAAGCCGAACTATGGCATGCCGCCGACCAACTCAGGGCAAACAGCAAACTAACAGCTTCGGAATATTCAATGCCCGTTCTTGGCCTGATATTTCTGAGACATGCTTATAACAGGTTCCAAAAAGTAAAAATTGAAGTAGAAAAAGAGGTGGCAACGCATCCGCAGCGGGGCAAACGACCTTTGACCAAAAAGGATTTTGAAGAAAAGAACTCAATGTTCCTGCCCGATAAGTCACAATTTGATTATTTGGTTTCTTTGCCCGAAAGCGCTGATATTGGCGATGCTCTTGACAATGCCATGAAGTTAATTGAGGATGAATATGATAACCTCAAAGGCGTGTTGCCAAAGAACTATTCCATTTTCAGCAAAGACTTGTTGAGAGAACTGCTCCGCATTTTCAACAAAGAGGTGATGCAGAAGGCCGAAGGTGACCTTTTTGGAAAGATATATGAATACTTTCTCAATAAATTTGCCATGACCGGCGCACAGGAGGGAGGCGAGTTCTTTACGCCGATGAGCCTGGTCCAGACCATTGTGAACGTTATTGAGCCCGATCATGGCATCGTATTCGACCCGGCCACCGGCTCAGCAGGTATGTTTGTGCAAACCGGCTATTTCATCGAAAGCGAAGGTTCACGACCTGCAGAGAAAGTTACATTCTACGGACAGGAAAAGGCGGAGGTTAATACAAAGATTGCCAAAATGAACCTGGCTGTGCATGGGTTGGAAGGGAATATTCAAGAGGGGAACACATTTTATGAAGACAAACACAACCTGTTACATGGATGCGATTTTGTAATGGCAAATCCACCCTTTAATGTGGATGGGGTTGATAAAGGCAAAGATACCGTAAAGAAGGACCCTCGTTTGATGTTGGATGGCATCGTGAACCTGCCGAAAAACGACAATGCAAATTATCTTTGGATACAATATTTCTATAATTACCTGAAGCCCACCGGACGGACAGGGTTTGTAATGGCTTCTTCGGCCAGCGATGCCGGCCACAGCGAAAAGGAAATCCGTGAAAAATTGGTAAAAACCGGTGCCGTTGATGTGATGATGGCCATTGGCAACAACTTTTTCTACACCCGTTCA
>CAILVF010000016.1 GCA_903837605.1 uncultured Bacteroidales bacterium
TCACCTTTACATGTCAAGCAAACTGACAGAACAGGGGAGTAGAAGAAAAATATAGAGTCTAAAGTGATCCCAGGCTTCCCTGGTCCTTGGTTTCAAACCTGAGAAATCTCCATTTCCCGAAAAGACCAGATCGAAAAATTTGACTTCTGCATGCACGGTTGTTATCTGCATAAACCCTTTACCAGGTCTCGAAATACCCGCCCTGATCGTTCCATCGAGAAAAGTTCCCGTAGTATCCCGAATGGAAAAAATAAAATTAATCCGGTAAGTATGATGCAATTGTCCCTTTGTGTATAAACATCTAATATCCAGGTAACAGGGTTTGATAAATATCAACTTCCTGATATAAAAGGAAGAATCCGGCTTTTGCCTGAAATACGAACTGACCGAACAAACCTTAATCCCGTTTTTAAAATAATCCTGTTCGAAATTCAATGGGAACCTATTCAAAACTGATTGAATGAAACTGTTCGCAACAGGTAAACCAGGCGGAAGATGGTCTGAAATTGCACTGTCCCCCTCAGGCGGTGTACTGTCTGACCTTAACAGTCCCAGAAACACAGCCCATCCTTCTGTTTGAGATATCCCTGCAACTGTCCCCAGCAATTCACTGTCAAATACCTTCAGCGCTTTCTCAGACTGGGATTTATTCATGGTCCCCTTATGCCCGCATGCCGATACCAGAAGGATAACCGAAATAGTAATCAAACAGGATAGCAGGGGTATAGATCTCATAACGGATGGTATAGTTCAGCGAAGCTCAAAGTTCGGCAATTATTTTTGTATCGACAACCCGGGCTGTTCTAAAAAGTAAATAACTTTGACCACTGAATTATCAGGGCTTCCATGATCAGGAATATTTTCATTTCACTTCTCTTTATTTTCATGTTATCGGATCAGGAGGGTTACGCGCAGGACAGGAAGGGCGAAGCCGGCAGATATGCCAGGCTCTATTGTCAGATGCTCGCCAATTCCTGCAGCATGTCACCGAAAAACCTGGAAATACAGCTTGAAAAGAGCATCTATAATTCAAATCCGAAACTTGGTGTGCCCGGGTGGAAAATCTGGGCCCTGATAAGCTGGCGAGGACAGGTGTCAAGGATGAATTACAAAGTCAGTGTTTATCTTGAAATAAATGAGCCTGTCAGCGGTAAACCGGGAAAAACAACTTTGTATTTCCTTGATTATTCCTATCTCCTTGGATTCCGTTGTATTAAAGATGAAAATACCAGGCCTGCCCGGTTATTGAATGGAAAGATCAAGTTCTGCCGTTACAGGGATTTTGATTATTTTAAGTAGCTGAATAGCTTTTGTAAAACCGGGAGCTGATCCGTCAACCTGCTTTCTGACTTGTCGGAGAACCTGATAAAATAGTCGAAACGGCCTTCATTCCCCGCCGGGGATAATACAATGTTCCCGATAATCCCATGATCCACCGGATCCATCAGTTCAAGACTTGTGTTTTTGTTGAATTCCTTGTCGTACTCATTGCTCGTAGGGTTGATTGAACCGTAATCAATCCTGCCTGAGAGTTCCGTATTAAATAATTTTTGTTGAATGCGGATGTGCTGGAAAGAGTATGTGAAAGGTGGATGATAATCAATATCGATATCAATGTTTGACCTCAGGACCTCATTAAACCCATCCTGAATGCTGATCGCAGAGCTCAGCAATCCGCTTTTAACTGCAAAACTTCCTTCCCTCTTAAGTTCAAACAAGCCCCTCAGGGAATCAATTTTTATTTCTGACGATATTTTTGAAATCAATGCTTCGGAAATGCTTGCCTGGTGACTGATGCTCAGAACTTCCTTACCCCCTGCAAATAATTTGGCCAGGATTTTAACCGGGAAAGCCGGCTTTGTCCTGGTTTTTCCGAACTCAAAGTCAAATAAAAAGAACAAGCATTTTGTTAACGGTTGGCCTGGCATTGGAAAACGGATAAGAATGAGGGTCGTATCTTTCTCCTTCAAGAATTTCCTGCTTGCTGTATCCCAATTGTATATTCCTTTTCCTGAGGAAAATGAAAAGTCCCTGATAAAGCCGGGCCTGTTCGCAGTATCTATGAGGAAAGGCAGAGGGGCTGATGCTTGTTTCATCAGGAACACCATTGCTTTTGATCCCTGGCGCCCGGATAAAGAATAGATAAAACCTGTTATATCGCCATTCAGGACCTTGAGTCCGTCTAAAGCCTCCTTTTTTTCAAGAGGATGACCTGACCTGCATGAAAGGAGCAGAAATGGCAGGAACAGGATCAAAGAGCAAAAAAGCCTGGATCTCATCTGTGTTTCGCTTTTTTTTTCAGAAATGATCTTTGAGTTTAACCCCGCCTTGATAACCTAATCTTTAAAAAGAAAACCGGGCAGGCTTTTAAATTCCTTCCCGGTTCCCTGCAATATTTCAGATAGGCCGTTCCAGGCTAATGGCCGGCATTGGTTGAGGTCAGCGGAAATTCGAGAATAGTTCCGTCAGTCTTTACAACCCTTGCGTAAACAACCCCGAATTTGTGATTAATTGACCAGTAAATTGTTTTGGTGGA
>CAILVF010000017.1 GCA_903837605.1 uncultured Bacteroidales bacterium
AATAATACATTACCCAGGGCTGGCCCGGGGCCGGACCAAGGTCAAAAGGGGAAGTCCAGGTCATTGTTTGCCCTCCGGGCAGGCGGTTATCGGTCCATACGGGATACACTTTCATATTCAGCGACTGGATGCCGATATAATCACCAAAGTAATTGAATGCCAGTCCGGGCACAGGCGAAGGGGTGAATGCAACATCGCTGACCCTGAAATCGGTAAAACTGTTCCCCCCGTCGTAAGACCAGGATACCCAGGTCTCGGCTTCAGAGGGAGATACATTGCGGTCGTCATAGTAGATCACGCATATCCCTCCTGTTACTGCATCAACAGTGATCCACGGGAAAAAATGCTGTTTGCCGATACCGGCTGCATCCTGGTTAACTTTCACCGGTGCCGACCATGTCATCCCATCATCCGCAGACTTAATAAGATATATATCGATGTCGCTTCCGGTATTGACCCCCGGGGTTCCCACGTTGGCCCAAACCAGGTATATGGTCCCGCGGTTGGGTCCGTTGCTGAGGTCAACAGCCATGGAGGGGAAGGAATTCACCCGCATCGCCTTAGACGTCATGCTATTGCGTATACCTTTGATATTCTGAATAATGCGGGTGGCTGACTGCCATACTCCGCCTCCGTCGAAGGAGCGTACAAAACCGATCGCGTTTTCATCGGCAGGCCAGGAGTCGTAAATGCTCCAGGCCATGTACACCTGGCCGTTCTCTCCGGTAGCGATATTCACACCATGATTTAATTTCAGTGCATTTGCATCACGGCTTACCGCAATGGGGGAACTCCAGTGAAGCCCGCCGTCGTTGCTTCTTGAAGCCTGGACCTGGGTTGAATCGGGTGAGCCTGTAATGAAATTGGTCCATGCAGCATACAAATTACCCAGGAATACGCTTGAAAGCGAGTTGTCGATCCACAGATGGTTTTTATCGAGGAGGCCATATACATTGCCCGGGCCGGCAGCGACCTGCACATCAGTCCAGGTGATCCCTTTATCGGTGCTGTAAGCGACATTCTGCCCCAGGGTATGGCTTATCTTGCCAACATACCATCTTCCATCCCTGCTTATTGCCGTTGCGGGATCTCCGTTGTTTGTATTCCCTGCCCCTGTGGAAATGCCTCCCCAGCTAAGCCCGTTGTCGGAAGAACTGTATGAATCGGCACCGAAAAGGTTCGAGACCGAGCCCTGGGCCCAGTCGCTGGAATTATTCGAATTAAGTACGTTATCCTCATCCCCGGGATCGATGAAAACCGAATTTTCGCTTTGGGTCAGGCTGGTGCTGCTGGTCACCGGCACGTCGGGGGAATCCTGCGGAAGAGAAGAAGAAGACTTGATAACAACTGAACCGGGTTTGGAAGGCGTCCAGGGAACAGTCTTCTGAGGTTTAACATAACCCTGCCTTACCATGCTTTTCCAGTACCCGATATTATCGGCATAAGGCACTACTATCCCTTTTCCTGCAGGAGTGATTTCGGGGAGGCTTGACAACCTCTGGGCGTATGAAAACAAGCTGAAAACGAACAGTATACCGAGCAGGCAGCAGAGCTTCTTCATTGTATTTAATCTCAATAAGTACAAAGGTACGGAATAATTCAAGGGAAAGATTCGTAACTTTGAGGTGTGAAAGTGAATGGTGAACAGTGACTAAAACCTTTACTGATAACCAGTCACCAGTCACTAGTCACCAGTCACTAACAAAGAAGTATGGTAATTGAAATTATAATTTTATTCTTCCTTTTCCTTGTCAACGGTCTTTTCGTGATGACCGAGATTGCCCTGGTTTCATCACGCAAGACAAGGCTTGAGCTGGATGCACAGTCGGGCGACAAAGGAGCGCGCATTGCTTTGGAACATGTGAACAGACCCGCCAGGATCCTTTCCACTTTCCAGATTGCCATCACCCTCATAGGCATCCTTACTGGAGTTTTCAGCGGGGCCGAGATATCCAGGGGATTTGCCGCATTGCTTGTTTCTGCAGGCGTTTCAGAATCCCTTGCCGGAACCCTGGCCCTGACCATCGTGGTGATCGTGGTAACCCTCGTCTCCATGCTGATAGGGGAGCTTGTTCCAAAACGCATAGGACTTTTAAACCCTGAAGGGATATCGAAAGTGATGATACGGCCGATAGTCGCTATTTCCTATATCCTGAAGCCGGTTACCTGGCTGCTCACCAGGCTGAGCGACCTCATCATCGGTTTTATGGGGATAAAGACATCCGCAGACTCAAAAGTAACTGAAGAAGAGATCAAGGCCATGGTTCAGGAAGGGACGGAGGATGGCGAAGTGCAGGAGATCGAGCAGGATATCGTGGAGCGGGTCTTCCACCTGGGCGACCAGAGGATTGCTTCTCTCATGACCCATTATTCGGATATTACCTGGCTGGATGCCAACGAAAGCCTTGAAGAGAACTGGAAAAAAATGAGGGAAGAGGTCCATTCGGTTTACCCGGTCTGCCTCGACGACCTGGATAATGTACTGGGTGTGGTTTATATCAAGGACCTCTTTTTACATTCGCAGCCAGATGCTGAGCTGAACCTGAAGGATTACATCAAGCCCGCCCAGCTGGTGCTGGAAACCCTTACTGCATACGAGTCGCTGGAGTTATTCAAGGAACATAAGATCCATTACGGCCTGGTCATTGATGAGTATGGTTCTATCGTGGGGATGGTGACTCTAAATGACATTCTTGAAGCCATCGTAGGGGATTTTAACGAGCCTGACCCCGATGAGCCCCAGATCAACATGAGGGACGACGGGAGCTGGCTGGCCGACGGGCAGATGTCGTTCTATGAATTTGCATACGAATTCAACCTCCAGGGCTTCGATAAAACCAAGGTGAAGTTCAACACCCTTGCAGGGCTTGCCATAAGCATACTCAGGCGTATCCCGAAACCGGGGGAAAAGTTCAACTTTATGGGATTCGAATTTGAGATAGTCGATCTCGACGGAAACCGCATCGACAAACTGATCATAAAAAAAGTGGCGGAGGATTGACCCCTGCTGCTTTCATTCAGACCATTTGATCTTTATTTCTGGATTACCAGTTTCTTTATAAGGGAGCCTGCCTCGCTTTGAATCCTTATATAATAGATCCCGCCGGGGTTGCCGCTTAAGTCAACAAGCTTGCTGAATTTAGGGCTGACCTGAAGGTTTTTCTCTGAAAACACCGTTGAACCCAGGGCATTGAACACGCTGATGTCGACTGAAACTGCCGAAAGGGTGTTGAATCCTATGGTAAACCTGCCGCTGGCCGGGTTAGGATAAACTTCGAAGCCCAGGGGGCCGATATCACCGACACCAGCCGGCGCATAAAGCACAACCGTCTTTTCTTCAGAAGCAGTTGCTTCTCCGCATACATTCTTTGCTTTCACGCTGATCTTCACCATGCCTGAGTATTTGCCGGCCCATAGTGCCGTTCCTGTGAGAGCGCCGGTGATTGTTCCTGCAGCAGAGGGATCAATAAACCAGTCATATCCTGTGGCATTGGCAACAGCTGCTGTCGTGAATTCCGTGGAAGGAACCCTGTTGGTATTTACGCTATCAGGACCGCTTGGTTTTGAAGCTGAAGCGGGAACTGCCTGAATGACGACTTCAGTGTTTTTAGTATCGGAGCAACCATTTGCTGACTGGATGTTCAGGGTTACTTGATAAGTACCTGCAGACGGGTAAGTATGCACAGGGTTCTGAAGAGCTGAGGTATTGCCGCTTCCTGATGAAGGATCCCCGAAACTCCATGACCAGCCGGTAATTGCCGATCCCGGATTAGTCGAGAGGTCGTTGAATGAAGTTGCCGTTCCCAGGCAGCTTGCATCGCTGGTAAAAGCGGCTACAGGTTTTTCATACACATGGATGTATGCAGGTTTGGTCGTAGTGCTGGGGTTCACGCCTGTTTTTGAAACAGTGAGGGACACATCGTAGTCACCGGGGGTGGAATAAATTATTGATGAAGGATTTTTAAGTGCGGACGTGCCCGGAGTTGCGCCCTGGAAAGTCCACTCCCAACCACTCGGGGAGCCGGTCGAGAAATCGGAAAAATTAACCGGTATGCCTGTACACACAGTGGTATTGTTTGCGGTGAAATCAGCCGAAAGGATTTGTTCAGCTACATTGATAAATGAGGTATGGCGTTTAAAATCCTGTTTTGTTGCGACCACCGTGATCTTTGTGCCGATCGGAAGAGCGGGGATTGCCAGGGTGACAGGGCCTGAAGCGCTTCCGTAAGCTGTAGCGATGATCTCATTGTTCACGGTAAGGGCAATGAAAGCGCCTTCATTTGCAATAATTTCAACTGAAGTTGCCCCTAAGTCCACCGTAGGAGAATGGTTTACAATGAGGTCGGCAGGAACCGCATCGGCAAGCTGCAGAAAAGCATCTCCATGCATATGAAACAAACGGCAGGTGATTTGCTTGTCGTCTGAATTGTATGGCCAGCTGGATTGTTCGAGGAAGTACTTGCCTGCGGCATTGCCAAAGGCAGGAAGCATACCCCTGGGAACGGGAAGTGTCGCATAATCGGGCATGAACTGGGGCCAGAGATTGTCAAAAACACCCCAGAGATAGGTGTCATTCACGAACGACAAGGAAGACTCGGTGGGGCAGATCAGGCCAAGGGCCCCGGCATCGTGACCGTTCTTTGTAAGGCGCTGAAATACTTCAGAAAAGCATTCGGCAGGGCAGCCCGGGGGATTATGGAATGCCCCTGTCTCGCAATTGATCGAGAAAACAAAAGGAAGAAGTGTATTTGTGAGCTCGTTGATATTGGAGTCACTGTATGCGGGTTCTCCCCATTGGGAATAAAATCCGTGGTCCCGATGCAGAACGACGAATGCACCTTCGTTTATCGCAGTATTTATTTTTGCGGCTGTTCCGCCGGTGAAGCCCCCAAGGTCCCCGGGCTTGTCGGGGATATAATTCAATCCCGAAGGACCGAAATACGACATGACAGTGCTGGTATTCGGAGCAGTTGACCATGGGCCGGTTTCATAATTATCTGCAGGTGAATACAGGGCATTGATCCTTTGAACGTGCTTCCCAAGCTTATTTTTCCAGAACCCTCCGACAACTTCAGAACAGAGCTGAAACCAGCGGTCATCCTGCCATCCAAGGGCTGAAACAGGGTTCATATAATAGCCGGTATCGGAGGGGCGGTTTCTTTCAAAATTAAGAATACGGCCAACCATAATGTGCAATTGTGCTGAGTCATTGGCGCAGATCCTCGAAAAAACGATATCAGGCAAATCATCCCCGTTCAGGTCGGCGTAAAAGTTATCGGAAGCATAATCGGGGTAGCCATAGGGATGATAATAAAGGTGTGAGGTGATATTTTTCCCGGCATCGGTGCCGTAGTCGCCAAGCAGAAGACATGCAGCCGGTTTGATGGTCCAGTTGGCATAGGCATTGGAGATGAAGGCCTTTATTGCTGCCTGTGTATTACCGCCAACCTGTGCCAGAGAGAAAACCCTGGTAAGGATACCCTGCTGGTTACGCCAGTTCTTAAGACTGTCGGCCCAGCGGAGAAAATCAGGCCCGTTTGGGCTGATGATGATATATTCGCATTCATTGCCTGAGGCGGATTTGGAATTTCTGATCTTCTGCATCCTTTCAGGATAATTTACCGTAGGGAGGGAAGCGTAATTCAGAATATTATCGGCCATGACAGGATCCCAGTAAGGGCTGCGGAATCCATCGTTCCCGTAAGTGCCGCTGCCTCCTTCGAAAGTGAGGTTAACCCTGATATTCTTATACACCTTAAGTTCTTTTGTGACCGGGTTGTACTGGAACGGGGTAATCCCCAGGATGATCACATCGGTACCGCGGATCTGTTCCACCCCGGATATCTGAACCGGGTTTGCAGGATAAAACGCATTTGTATTATAGGTTACCCGGTCTTTCCTGTAAACTATGTCTTTCTGAGTATCCATAGGTGTTTCAGGGGCCCATGCAAGATCAATGCCATGAAAGGTCTCCACTTCATAGTCAATGATGTTCAAATGGGGGGTTGAGCCCTGGGGGATTGCAATATAGCGGCCTGTACCCGGAAGATCGGGTTTGCCTGCATCGTTGGAAAGAAACACCCCCGGAAGGTTAACTTTTTTTACAGATTGCCCGTCGATTATAACAGGCTCAGTCGAAAAACTATGAATGGAGTATACAATCTGCACCATATCTGCTTTAGTCATGGTGAGGTTAAAACCCTGCTTGCCCCAGCTGTTGCTGAAGCTGAAATTCTCAGCGTTCAGCGAAAGGGTAATACCGAGTAAAGCAGTAAGCAGGAATAAAAATCTTGTCATAAAGAGGAATGCATGATAAGTTGATATAAGATATCGTGAAACACTCTTTTACATTTTGATCCTTTGTTATCTGGCAATGAGTTTTGTTCTTGCTTTCTGGGTTGCACCTTCTATTTCGACAGTATAAACCCCCGCAGGGATTTGAGGCAGGTTCAGAGTAAGGGGTTCCGGTTCGGAAAGGTTCATATTTTCCCATGTTTTAACGACCTGACCGTAAGTGTTGATCAAACGGATACTGACATTGGAACCTAAAGCAGTTCCGGCCTTCAGGGTTACCTTTCCTGAACATGGATTCGGGTAAGCAGTTAAGTTTACGATGTTCTGTTTATCCTGGATTCCAACAGTAATATTCTCGGTAAAGACCCAGAGTGAGGGGTCACCAAGTAAATTGCAGTCATAATGGCACCAGCGCTGGGCTCCCGGCTCAAATTCACCGGGAATGGTCACCCATGGGGCTGTTTTAATTTTCGACATGAGATGGGCAGAGCCGATTTCATGGATCTGGTCTGAAACGGTATCGTTATATATTGCACTTACAAATTCCCTGTTCAGGTGGGCCGATGGTCCTTCGGTAGTACCCTGGTCAAACCATCCGTACCTGGAATTAAAGATACCGCCTGCAAGAAAATTCTCGATCAGCACCATTCTCTCGGCAATACAATCGTTGGCATCGAATGCGCCGCAGTCGCATCCGTGGGTATACATCAGGGTATAATTGTGCGTGACGCCGTTCAGAGCATAGAAATTCGCATTGGTGACATCACTCAGGTTGAGCCTCATAACATAAACCTGGTTGGCATGGCCTGCATGATAAATAAATGAAGGACCGTTGTTTATCCTGCTGAAAAGTTCGCTCAACGTCCATGTATAGCTAACCGGACCACCGGGACCGACAAGGGTGTCGAATAATCTGTCGATATTATTGTAGGATGATGGAATGCCATGGGTAAAATAGCCGTTGTCGTCATGGTTATCAACCAGGAGTTCCAGGTAATCCTGGCCCAAAGTCCAGCGCGGTGTGGACGAATCCATAAATTCAGCTGCGAGGAGAGGTTGTGCCTGCTCGTTGGATTTCTGGTGGGTGCGGTACCAAATCGTTTTATGGATGATGTTGGCCTGCTCCTGGGCTGTGCCAAACGGGAGCCTTCCAACAGAAACATCGGGAAGGAGATCGGCAGAATCTGCTTCTTCCGCGTAAACTCCATTGTGATTGGCATCGTAATTCCCATCCATTCCCGAATAATACAGGTCGGCGGGAATATCGTAGCTGGTATATCCTGATCCGGAGTTCACATGACAGTAGAACCCGCGATCAGGGACAATCTCGACATCACCTCCAAGAAGGGCATATTCTATGCCTTTCTGCTGGTATTCCTGTTTGATCAGGTTACGGATCTTATCCTGGTTGTCAATTCCGCTGATTGTAGTATAGATGTTTTCTACAGTAAAGATTTGCGAACTGATACCCAGTGAGTCATACATATGGAGGAGAGGGGCGAAACCCGATGTGAAATTTTCCCCGGTAATTATGAGTATCTGGTAACCGCTGGCAGCGCTTTTTTTGGCAGGATACTGCTCCAGCAGTTCAGTATTCTGGGCGAATTGCCTGATCCTGTTCCTGACTTTTTCAGATGGGGAAATATTTTTCAGGGCTTCTGCCGATGTGGAAGATTTTATAGTAGTTATTGTTATTGTGACATCTGAATAATACCCGGCTTGCTGAAGAGCAGGATAGTAAATGAGGGGTGTAAAGGTACAGAGCGCAAAGGCATAACCATTAAGATATGAGGTGGTAAGATTCCCTGTTGGCGTAAGGGGGTAAGCGCCGGAAGAACGGTATGCAGCTTCGTTTTTAAGTAATTTCCCATTATCTCCCATGGAAATGGGGCTTATATCCTGTTGTGGCAGGATATAATAATTCCCGGGCAATTCAACATAGCCCGAGCCTTGCATGAGAATCCCCGTTGCCGATTCTCCCGGAGGGAGCATGAGGGAAATTGCCTGCCATGGGAGCATGGGCTCTCCCGGCTTTCCCGACAACAGTGTATGGTCAAATGTAAGCGTCTGGTAATTGCCGTTGCTTTTAATATCAGGTTTCCCGAAATGGTAGGTTTTTATAACAGTTCCGGCATATAATGAAAAGCTCAGCAGGCAGGCCAGGGCAAAAACGATATTTTTTCTCATGGCAATGATACGGTTTTGATTAGTTTTCTGACAGCAAAGTTACCTAAAAAGTTGCTCGGTGAACATATAATAAAAGGAGGCCGGCATGGATTGCCGGCCTCCTGAAAAATTTTGATAATAATTTCTACTTAACCATTAACGTTTTGACAAGTTTGGTATCCCCATTCTGAACAGTAAGGAAATACTGGCCTGCCGTCAGCCCGTTGACTCTTATGGTTTTAGGAAGATCATTGCTTATCGTTACATTGCTTTCGCTGTAAACGGTTTTGCCTGCAGTATTTACGATACTGAGATCAGCAACAAATGAATTAGCAACGCTGAAAGTCAGTTTGAAAACGTCATGGCCGGGATTAGGGGAAACAACAATCTGGTTTCCGGCCTGTTCTTTAATTCCAACTCCATGATTTACAAGAATCATTGCAGTTTTGGTCACTGTGTCAATTTCTCCTCCCCTGTTTACAATGAGCTTAACATCATAATTTCCGGCTGAAGGATATTGAACAACAGGATTGGTGTCATTTGAAACGGCAGGAATTGCTCCCGGGAAATGCCATTCAAAAGTTTCGTTAACATTAACATAGCCGCCGGTTGTCTGGTTTGTGAACTGAATACTCTCACCCGGGTCAATGGTGTCTTTATCAGCTGTGAAGTCGATTGACAATGGAATGGAGCCGCTCTTTATGGTCTGGTATTCTTCACGTTTTTTAACACCTCCTGCTGAACCCTGGGAAGCATCCATGTTCTGAACTGTAGCAACGAATTCGCAATTGCCGAGGATCCAGGTAGGATCCATATCAAAGGTTAAGGTGTAGGTTTGGGTGTTACCGGTAGCAAAAGAAACTGCTGTGCCGTTCTTATCGGGAACCATCAGACGGTTAACAAAATGTAACCAATGCTGGCCTTCCCAGTTGCAAGCGATGTTTGATTCGGTAACAAAGAAGAAAAGAACAGGAGCTGGAGTAACGCTATCCACTTTTGTTACAGTGATTGTAGCGGTATAGTGAAGGTCGGTGTGGGTGAAGGTCATGTTCAGGTCGATAGGTGAATCCTGGGCAATCCTTGCGTTATACTTTGGCAAATAGCTTGAATACTGGGATTGTGTATGGCTTCCTCCTACAAAAGCACTCACACCGTCAAATGTAGCAGTAGGATAACCTGTTACGCTATAAAGGCTTTCACGTGAGCGGGCACCGGCATTGCTGTAAATATCGTTTCCGAGACCATTGCAATGATTTTCAATGACAGCTACATATTTGTCATTTGCAAGCATGTCTTCAGCGCCCATGGCAGCACCCGGGCAATAGGTACATAAAGTACTTGTTGCTATTTCCATGGTAATCATTTTACGAGGCACTCTCTAAGAAAAGACCAGAGATCCCAGAAAGAAAACAGCAATGAGAGTAAAGATCATTCTTTTCATATAATTTTTTTTAGGTTAATAATCAAGATGTTAAGTTTCTCACCTTACAAAGATACTATTTAAAAATTCAAAAAAACCATCCCGGTATAAAAAGTTTATAATTTTTACTCATTCTTAATTATATGATAATCAACAACCTTGTAATATAGATGTTAGGTGGTTTTTTCCGGGGTGTTCATCCCGGGAGGAAGGAATATTCTTGTGTTATTACAGTCTTGACAGGGCAAATGCATATGCTCCAAGGGAGACCGCTGCAGAGGTCCCGAGCCTTGAAATCCCGACTCCGATTTTCTTCTGGGGGTCATACTGGACCGTAGTTTCAGAGAAAGGGACCTGGATCCTTCCCGAGCCGGAGTAAAGAAATTTCTTGAACTCTTCCGGTTCCTCGAGATTATACACTTCCACTTCCAGCCTGGGCAGGGGGTGCCCGCTCATGGTGGCGAAAGGAAGGTTCATTTCCTCGACCAGTTTAGGAAGGAACAGGGGATAGGCCCCCGATAATCCGCCACCGATAACCACAAGTCCGTCAACCAGGGTGATTGCATTTGCAATGGTATCGGCGGCATCAGTGGCAAAGGACCTGAAGGCTTTGATCGCTGCTTCCTTATTGCCGGGTTTCTGCCCGAGGCCGATAGCACAGATTTCTTTGGGTTCCGGCACCGATCCGATATTCAGCCCGGTGAGGCTGGCATATTCGCGTTTCAACCCCCTGATACTGACACTCTCCTCGGCATCCCAGTTTTTATATGTGCGGTTACGGGAGCGGTTGATCTCTCCCCCCGCCGAGTTGTCCCCGAAAAACAGCCCGTTACGGCCTACAATCCCGCCTCCGAAACCGGTCCCGAAAGTGACACCGAGCAGGTTCCTGTACTCCTTTGGATTGCCTGAAGCCCGCAGTTTTGCATTGATCTGAGGCAGCAGACCGAACATGGCTTCGCCATAGGCAAACAGGTCCCCGTCGTTGAGGATGAATACCGGGATGCCGAATTGTTCCTGCAGCATGGGCCCCAGGGCTACGCCTCCGCGGAAGAAAGGCAGGTTCTGAAGATCCCCTATGATCCCGTTCTCATAGTCGGCCGGACCGGGGAAGGCAAAACAGATTGCTGCAGCCTTATCATGGAGATTAGCCTGGACAAGCTGGAACCCCTTAATGATGGTTTTAAGTATTTCCTCAAGAGAATTAGCCTTGGACGGAAGCGTAATAGGCTCAACAATCTCTTTCACATACTGGACTGCCGAAAACACCAGGTTTGTTCCCCCCGCGTCGAGGGTCATGACGATTCGCTTGTCGGTAGTGTAGTTCATAATATTGTCGATTAAAATTATTGGTTGCTAGGTTGCTAGGTTACTAGGCTACTAGGTTTTTGTTAAATGTATAACCCAGTTACCCAGTTGCCCAGCAGCCAGGTACCCATTAATGAGCCAAAAGCCAGTTCGCACCGGTATTCATATCGATCTCCACAGGTACATCCAGCAGCAAAGCAGTCTTCATCCCGGATTCAACAATTTTTTTAACTTCTTCAACTTCAGGTTGATATACGTCGAAAACAAGTTCGTCATGAACCTGGAGTATCATCCTTGATCTCAGATTTTGTTTTTCAAACTTATTAAAAATTTTGATCATGGCAATTTTTATCATATCCGCAGCCGTTCCCTGCACCGGTGCATTGATCGCATTTCGCTCGGCAAATCCGCGGACATTTGCATTGCCCGAATTGATGTCCCTGAGGTATCGCCTGCGCTTCATCAGGGTTTCAACATAACCGTTAGCCCGGGCAAAAGCAATGGTGTTGTCCATATACTCCCTGATCCCCGGGTACTGCTCGAAATACTGTTTGATCACATCGCCGGCTTCCTTCCTCGACATCCCCGAGCGTTCCGACAAGCCAAAAGAAGAGATCCCGTAAATGATGCCGAAGTTCACCATCTTGGCATTGCGGCGCATATCCTTGCTTACTTCAGCAAGGGGGGTGTTATAAATTTTTGCGGCCGTAGCCTGGTGGATATCCTCCCCGTTCTTAAATGCCTCGATCATATTCTTATCCCCGCTCATGGAAGCAATGATCCTGAGCTCGATCTGGGAATAGTCGGCCGAAAGCAGGGTGTAGTTCTCATTTCTAGGTACAAAGGCTTTCCTGATCTCACGTCCTTTCTCGGTACGGATGGGGATGTTCTGAAGGTTGGGATTATTGGAGCTCAGCCTGCCTGTCGCCGCAACAGCCTGGTTGTAGGAAGTATGTATGCGGTTATCACGGGCACTGACCAGACCGGGAAGCACATCCACATACGTTGACTTAAGCTTTGTTAGCGATCTGTATTCAAGTATCTTGCTGATGATGGGATGCTTTGCCTCCATTTTGCTCAGCACCTCTTCGGATGTTGAATTCTGTTTTGTCTTGGTCTGCTTGGGCTTGTCAACGATCTTCAACTTGTCATAAAGGATGTCGCCAAGCTGTTTGGGAGAAGAAATATTGAAGGTGGTCCCGGCATCGCGGTATATCTCTTCGGTGATCCTCGCCACCTCTTTCTCAAGTTCACCCGAATATTCGTTCAGCACCGAAGAGTCGATGCGCACCCCCTCTTTCTCCATTGAAGCCAGAACCGGGATCAGGGGGATCTCGATCTCATCGAAGAGTTTACGCGTATCGCTTTCGGCCAGCAGGGGTTCAAACACATTCTTAAGCTGAAGCGTCACATCCGCATCTTCAGCCGCATATTCCTTGACCGTTTCAGTATCGACCGTTCGCATGCTGAGCTGCCCAGAACCCTTTTTCCCAATGAGGGTTTCGATTGATACCGGTTTGTACTTCAGGTAGATCTCCGAGAGCAGGTCCATATTATGCCGCATGTCGGGCTGGATCAGGTAATGCGCCATCATGGTATCGAACATGGGTGTTTTCACATCAACGCCGTACCATTTGAGGATTGCGATATCGAACTTCATATTCTGTCCGACCTTCTCGATATTCGGATCCTCCAGCACTTCCTTGAATTCCTGGACGATCAGCTCGCATTCGTGGTAATTCTCAGGCAGGGGGATATAAAATGCTTCATGGGGCTTCACCGAAAACGACATCCCCACCAGTTCCGAATTATTGGGGTCAATGCCGGTGGTCTCGGTGTCGAAGCAGAATGTTTTACTTTCTTTAAGACTGCGGATGAGGGAGCTTCGGGCTTCTGGCGTGGTGACCAGGTAGTAGGTATGTGGAGTGGAGGAGATGTCGGATAATGGATAACTGGATGACTGGATAGCTGGATTGCTGGGTGACTGGATAGCTGGATTGCTGGGTGACTGGATAGCTGGATTGCTGGATGACTGGATAGCTGGATTACTGGGTGACTGGATAGCTGGATTGCTGGATGACTGGATTGCTGGATTGCTGGATGCTGATTCCAGGTTGGAAAACAGGTTTGGGGTCTCAGATTCAGGATTTACGATTCCAGATCCCATATCCCGTATCCCGCTATCCCGTATCCCGCTATCCTTTTTCCCGTTTCCCGTTTCCCGTTTCCCGGTTTGGGCCCATTTGAACACACGCTCTCCCAGCGCCCTGAACTCCAGCTCGTCGAACAAGCGCTTCAGGCGCTGCTCGTCAGGTTGATCCATGATCAGTTTCGAGGGTTCGAATGCGATAGGGACATCGAGTATAATGGTAGCCAGGCTTTTCGACATCAGTGCCTGGTCTTTGAACTCGATCACCTTCTGGCGGAGCTTTTCATTTGCCACCTTTTCGGGATGTTCAACCAGGTTTTCCACCGAGCCGAATTCGGCCAGGAGCTTACGGGCCGTAACTTCACCCACGCCCGGGATACCCGGTATGTTATCGGAAGCGTCACCCCATAATCCCAGCATATCGATTACCTGTTCGGGACGGCTTATCCCGAATTTCTCGCAAACCTCTTTCACGCCCAGGATATCCACATCGCCCCCGAATTTCCCCGGACGGTAGATCAGGGTGGTAGCGCTTACGAGCTGTCCGAAGTCCTTATCCGAAGTCATCATATAAGTAATCCATCCCGCAGCTTCAGCCTGCTTGGCGAGGGTGCCGATCACGTCATCCGCCTCATAGCCATCCACAAACAAAATCGGTATGCGGAATCCCTCGAGAAGTTCATGGATCAGGGGAAGTGAAGAAATGATATCCTCCGGCGTCTCTTCCCGGTGGGCTTTGTAAAATTCATAGTCCTCATGCCTCACGGTCGGGGCGATAGTATCGAAGGCCACGCCTATATGAGTGGGCTTTTCTTTACGTAAAACATCGAACAGGGTGTTGGCAAATCCGAAGACAGCCGAAGTGTTAACGCCTTTGGAGCTTACCCTGGGATTGTTCTTGAAAGCATAATATGCCCTGTAGATCAGGGCCATAGCGTCAAGAAGGAATAGTTTATTTTCTGGCAAACTAATGGTTTTTGGCAAAGATAACGGAATTCGTCATAAAAATTTCCCAACAAAACCTTGTTTATATTTTCTTTTTGCGGATGTCATTTCTCCGTATTTAAACATATACTTTTATGCAGGTCAAAACATCTTCCATGATAAAAAAGAAATCTGCAGAAAAGAAGATCTTCGTGTTGGATACCTCAGTTATCCTTTATAACCATGACGCGATCAGTAGTTTTGAAGACAATGATGTGGCAATACCCATCACGGTGCTCGAGGAACTCGACGACTTCAAGAAAGGGAACGACACTATAAATTATGAAGCAAGGGAGTTCATCCGCATCATGGATAAACTTTCAGCCCGTTCAACACTCACCAAATGGATCTCTCTGGGCGGTTCCAAAGGGGGTAAGTTCAAAGTGGTGATGAACGAGCACAGCGACCTCGACGCCAACAGGGTATTCGGTGAGAACAAGCCCGACCACTGGATACTCAATGCCGCCCTGATGATGATGCAGGAAAACCCGGGGAAAAAGGTGGTGCTTGTTTCAAAGGACATCAACCTGCGTTTGAAAGCCAAGGCATTGAATATTGCTTCCGACGACTTCCTTACAGGCAAGGTCAAGGATGTGGAAGGACTGTATGCCGGGAAAACCACGGTAGAGGGCCTCGACAAGACCATCATAGACCTGATGTATGAAACCGGGTTTTGCCTTCCCGAAGATATAGGCGTAAAAAGGCCCCTCCCCAACCATTATTATATTCTGAAGAACGGGAAAAGTTCTGTGCTGGCATTTTTCAACCCGGCAACCGAGCGGATCGAAAAGATCGAAAAGCATTCTTGTTTCAAGATCACTCCCCGCAATGCCGAACAGGTGTTCGCGTTTCATGCCATACTGAACCCCGATGTCAAACTGGTCACCCTGCAGGGAATCGCCGGTACCGGTAAAACATTACTTGCTCTTGCCGGGGCACTTGAGCAAAAGCGGTATTTCAAGCAGATCTACCTGGCCCGCCCGGTCGTCCCTTTAAGCAACAAGGATATCGGCTATTTGCCCGGCGATATCAAGTCAAAGCTTGATCCCTATATGCAGCCGCTCTGGGACAACCTCAAGTTCATCCAGAACCAGTACAATGAGAAAGATAAGGAATACAAGGTCATCCAGGAAGCCGTAGAAAACGAGAAGCTGGTGATCACGCCCCTTGCCTATATCCGCGGCCGCAGCATTTCGAACGTATGTTTTATCGTGGATGAGGCCCAGAACCTCACTCCGCATGAGATCAAGACGATCATCACACGTGCTGGGGAGAACACCAAGATCATTTTCACCGGTGATATCCACCAGATCGATACGCCTTATCTTGACGCACAGTCGAACGGGTTATCCACGCTTATCGACAAAATAAGGAGTTCGCCCCTTTACGCGCATGTAAAGCTTGAGAAGGGTGAGCGTTCCGACCTCGCGAATCTCGCGAATGAGTTGCTGTAAACTGTCATAGCTCGGCAGGTATTTGTACTTCTGCTATGGAATTTATTTAACTCCATTTTCATTTATATCATTTCAACTTTATTAAACTTTTTCTTCACCTTTGTTTGTAATAGAAGAAGAGGATGTCTCTTGTTGACACCCTCTTCTTCTACTATAGGAGTCTTAGTGAATTGACTTTTTTCTATATTTTATTAAATGAGGTAGAAAAAAGAAAATAACCGCTTGAGCAAGTATTATTAACCCTATTATAAATAATAGGTGAGCACTTCCGTGTCCTTTAGCTATAGTAAATTCAAATCCTCCCCAAATAATAAAAAACATGCATAGAAACGCACTTGTAAAAAATTTCAATTTAACATATTTCATAAAACTGAGTTTAACATTATACGATTAAATTATTGGTTTGATGCTGTACCACCAAAACAGGCTAAAGCAAAACCAGCCATACATAATTCTGGCTCAAGCGCACAAACGACAGCACAAATCCAATCTTGGGAACAATCATTAATTGCACATAACATACATTTCCCAAAATTATTTGGATATTGCTGAGGGCAAGGTATCTCATAGAAATCAGGATCAGGATTAGGATCCGGAGTAAATACTTTAAAAAATGGCACATCATTATATAAGTGAATATGTCCTACCTGATTATTTGAGTTTAAGCAGAACTCATAGTATTCCTCTGACATATCTCCTGAATAAACTACGTATTTGGAATCTGGAGAGATGCTTGTAAGAACTGCCCTTGTGATAATAAAATTACCACGATACTCATAAACATTTAAAGCGTCAAATACTTTCGAAGAATTGACAATTTTAAAATGGAATGCAACTATACCAGTATTATCAAACACAACTAATTTAATACTATCGGTCTTCAAACTATCGCCTAAGTTATTTTCGATTCTTCTCCACGCAGTTGAATTAATAAAATTTTGAACAACCGAATCATTAATACTGACTAAAACCACTTTTTTCAAATGATCACCAAATATATTGGGATCAGGTGCATTTTTAGTGCCCTTTTGATATATGATTTTCCGAGTTGAACCTATTGTACCAATATTCTTAGTACAGGAAGTAACAATCATAACACTCATTAAAATGAGTAAACATAGAACATTTGGCACATTTCTTCTCATAGTCTAAGGCTTTTGGTGAAATGATTTTTTAAAAGGGTTCTTTATAAAATTAAGTAGGTAACGGAAATTAATGTTTGCTGTGTTGATTATCATAATGTTAAATGGGGAATAGCCTTGAAAGGCAAGTATATTAGCGTTATTCTCAGTTAATATTTATAGATAACAAGTCAAGATTATTTTGTTGTTTATATTATTGATTTACAAGAGTTAGCATTCAAATTAAATGGGTTTGGTCTTTTACTGGCCTTCAAACCATATTTTGTGTTACCCATTCAAATTTATAAAGTGCCTTAAACAGCCTAGTGTCTTGTTAACTATTCACTTGAAAAGGATCGTCTTTTTTATTCTCCAAAAGGATGGAGCTATTGCCGGACGCTCAATAAAATTGCCCTTCCATGCATCAAAACAAGCTTTTTTAATAACCTGGAATTCCCCGAATTGCCGGGCCTTCATTACTTCATAAAATCGGGGAACTGCACCGAAAGCCTTGGCCAGGGGAGATATGCCTGGTAAGAGCCGAATCCCAGAAAACCCGAATTGTCAATCAGTTTCCATCCCTTTTTTCTTAGGATATTATCAGCATCTCTTACAGTGGTTCCAACAACCACTGCATATGTGATAAAAAGAAAATAAGGTTTTTCATTAACCTTTGGAAATTTCATCAGCCAATCCCTGATACAGAAAGGAAGCTGATAGAAAAAAACCGGAGTTCCAATACCAAGCAGATCACACCCTCTTAATATATTTTCAGGCGGCTCATCTTTGATTTTCATCCAGTCCAGCACTTCAAGATCCGCACCTTTATTTAAAATGCCATTGGCAATTGATAAAGCTATTTGCCTGGTATTCCCCGTTTGTGAAAAAACAATAATTTTAACCTTCATGCTTATTTATTTCAATCAGGAATTAATTTTTTACACCATATAATCCTGCCGGGAATCTCTTCGGTACGAATCGTTTTTGAATGATTTCGTTCAATTGATTGTACATGGGATGATTTTTATTGGCCATGAACCTTTTCCTGTTATGTTCCCGGTATGATATGATTATCCCTGATACTTCAAGGCGATTTAATTCAAAGCGGATGGCGTAGGACGATATCCCAAGTTCTTGTTCGAGTCCATGCAGGTATGAGGCAGAGCCGTGATTCAGGAATAAGCGAACCACTAGCCTGAGCCTTGTTTCATTCGAAATGAGTGAATCTAACATAGGAGAATTGACTTTTTCAATTTACGAACAGATCTTACAAATTTTCCTCTCTCCCGACATCCGGCTTCCCTGCTGTAGCGATTGAATTTTTACTTTGCCATTCTATGAAATCACTAACCCTCTCGGGGCTCACAATTGCATGTTCCTCTTTAAGGGCGGATGAAAAAATTTTGACTGTACTTTTATGTTCAATGGTATTTTCAATACTTTTCCTATTGATGATAACCTTTGGGTTGATCCTGAAGAATTCTAACGGATTCAGCATAGTTTCAATCTGATCAATGGTGAAATTTAACGGATGCTGAAATTTTCTGTTGGCCACCAGCATCACAATGTCGTCATCAAGGAAGAAATGATCAATATTGTTTGTATGAAAAGAGGTAAAAAGGCCGTCAATAAAAACCATGAAATGACTTTTATACCGATTCTCAATGTTCTTTTGGGATGATTCTATATTATCCAGCATTTTCAGACAATCATTCCTGCCATATTTCCTGAATCTTTCAAGTGCATTCTTCAAATCATCAAGACCAACAGGCTTCAGCAAAAAATCTAAACTGTTCAGTTTGGAATTATTAGTCCACTCATTATGTGTTGTTGTTAAAATAATATAAGTGTCATTCGCGATTTCGCTTAAAATTTTCCAGTTTTGTCCAGATGCCTGTTCTGCATCAATAATGAGGATATCTGTTTTAATACTGCTTTGTAATGCGGGAATACTTTGTTTAACGGTATCGAAGGTGAGAACCACATATATTGACGGATCAATCTTCTTAATTAGCATGTAAAGATGTTCAGCCGATAGCTTTTCATCTTCAATGATCACAACTTTCACCTTATACATGAATTTATCCGTGTACATCCCGGGTATTTGATTCTGGGATTTTAAATCAAGGTGTAATTGAATTAAAGTAAGCAGTTCATATTTATTAATAGGTTTTTGTATGTAATCATTGCATCCTGCTTCCAATGCTTTTTCCCTGTCACCTGAAGTGCCGAAGGCTGTTTGTGCAATAATAATCACTTCCTTATTAAATTGCCGGATTTTTCGGGTAGCCTCATATCCGTCCATACCGGGCATTTTTATATCCATCAGAACCAAATCTATGTCGGGATAACTATAGCAAAAAACAACAGCCTCATTTCCTGATTTAGCAAATATGACTTTATTACTTATTTTACCGACAATCACATTAAGATAAAGCTCCGATGCTTTATCATCGTCGACAATCAGTATATTTATTTTTCCTGTTGATCTCACTTGACTGACTGAAAAATTAATTTGTGTTCATCTTTTTCTCATCATCCCATTTGAATGGGATAGTGAAATAAAAGCAGGAACCTTGCCCTAATTCACTTACGACCCATATTTTACCACCCAACATTACCACATACGATTTTGCAATTGCCAAGCCCAGGCCGGCTCCCTGCCTTGCCTGTATGTCGGCAACATCCGCCTGTATGAAACGCTCAAATATGGCTTCCTGCCGATTGTACGGGATTCCTATGCCTGTATCTTTGACAAAAAATTCGAGTTCTTCGTTCCCATTGGAGTGGTCCTCTAAAACTGCGGGTTTTAATTTATACCCAAATTCCACCGAACCATTATCGGTATATTTAATAGCATTTTTTACCAGGTTTGAAAGAATTGCATACAATTTTTTTTCATCGGTGGTAATAATGGCTTTATCGAAAGGCAGACTATTGCGAAAGGAAAGGCTAATTCCTTTGCTGTCGGCATCGGGTTTGAAAAGCCTGTATACATATTCAATTTGCTCATTTATTTTCGTCTCCCAGGTAAAAACCTGCATGTTCCCTGATTCTATTTTAGATATATCCACAATTTCATTAATAATATTAAGCATACGTTCACCGCTCTTTTCTATCATTGCAAGATATTCCTCGCGGTCCTTCCCTGCTAGCCCGGGTTCACTGAGCAGGGATGCAAAACCGAGAATCCCATTCATAGGGGTTCGTATTTCATGGCTCATATTAGCAAGAAAAGCCGATTTTAAACGGTCGCTCTCCTCAGCCTTTTCTTTTGCGAAAAGTAATTCCTGACTTTCCTTCTTAAGGAGACCTTGTAACTTCTTTTCAGTTATAAGTGAAGTATTTAAATGATCTATCAGATATGAAGTTGACAGCACAAGCAGACAGTTAAACACGAAAATATTGAAACATATTACCAAGGCATTACCAAGTGTTAATTCCTGGAAAACTATCAGTTTTGAAAAGCTTACAGGAAACAAGGATAATAGCATAAAAAAACAGGCGGTATTAACAGCAACTGATATCAAGCCGGCGCGTTTACTTTGAAAAAGTGTGAGCAGGCTTGAAAGACTTAAAAGAATAACAAAACCCGGTTCCGTTTTGTTTAAATTAATGGAAAGCACGATTGCCAGAACATAAAAGTTGATCGAAAACAATAATTTTTTAGTTCTGATACTATTATATTTATAAAAGAAAATATAACCAACAACCATAAATGAAATAGCGTCGTATAAGCCAATAGCAGAATGATGTGTCCTGATCGAAAAGAAAATGCTTATAAAAAAAGCCACAATGCTGAATGGAAATGTTATAAGTAAAATGGAGATGAACAGTTTATCTCTCAGGTACGGCAATCCATCTTCATTAATAGCATCATGGGTTGTATAATTATCCACATAATATTGAACATACAAATCCCATAAATTTGATAATCTTCGTTTCATAGATTCTGATGTTTTAATACTTGCCAAATCTTATATAAATCTCTGAAAATCTGATTGGTTTAAATTAGTTTGTTGTAAAACTAACTTCATTGCCATAGGCTGTACCTGAGCTGTTGGTTGCATAGGCCCTCACAAAGTAGGTTGTTCCCTGGGTAAGCCCAGTGATTGAACTGGGATATGAGCCTGAAGGAGAGCCATCTACCGTATGGTTCCCTGTGGCAATAGGATTGGGTGAAGTACTCCAGCATACGCCGCTCACGTTAACAGCTTCCCCGCAATTGTAGCTGATATTCCCACCGCTGATTGCGGAGCTTGATGTTATACTGCTTATGGTAGCTGTGGTGAGGGTGATGAAGCAGTTGTTTATCAAAGCAGTTACCTTAACCCTTGCAGGGCTCTCACAACCATTTACAGTCTGGCTGGCCCAATAATCGGTATTATTGACCAGGGGAGTTGTTCCTGCCAGCAAGTTACCTCCTGAAGATGCATCATACCATTTGATAATGGAGCCAGGCTGCCCGTTTGTCACCAGGTCGGCGACTTTTGGGGAAGGTCCCGTTGAAATCAGGCATATCTTTCCCAGGGTAAAATCACCTAAGGTCGTTAGAGGAGTTTTATTAGTAAAACTTGGAGTAGTCGTATCGTACGATGAAATTGTACCAGCATATTTCTTTAACATGACCACTGTACTTAAGGTGTTATATCCTGTGGGATCGAGGGTGACTTTATACTGCAACCCACTTCCACCGGTCTGGCTGATAGTCCAGAAGCGGTCGGTGGTGAGCAGTGAGGTATTTGCCGGAAGATTTCCCGAAAGCGCAGCTTCGGTTTGTTCTGCAGTTACAACGCTTGTCCCGTTAAGGGAAGTATAATTGAAAGTAAGTGGACGGTAATTTCCTCCCTTGCCGATGGGGAACAATTTTGACCCCGTGGTACTGAAGGTTTGCGACAACTTGCCTGCGACATATTTCGAGGCATCAGCATTGGTAATGTTACCGTTGGCGCCGATAGTTAAAGTGTCGGTGTTAGTAACGATCATACCGTTCAAAAAGTCCAGAGTGCCGTTAGCCCTTATATTACTGGAGAGTGTAATCCCGGCAATATTATCAATTGTGAGGTTACCAAAAGTATTGGTGCCGCTGCCACTAATGCCCTGGGCTGAACTACCGTTGAATGTGACCTTGCTGGATTCGTCAAAATTGCATGAGCCGTTGTTCAGCCATGAGCCGCTTACGGAAAGATCTTTGCCGGATGGTAAAGTTAAAGTGGATCCTTTAAGAATCGAAAGGTTCCTGCAAACGGCAGGAGTGGCAGGCAATTCATTTACTGTAGGCTGGTGTATCGCAATAGCCGGAATCGATGCATCAGAGGCAGAGGTAGGCACGGCGTTGGTACTCCAGTTGCCAGGTGTATTCCAATTAGTACTCACCACACCAATCCAGCTGCTCAGAGATGGTCCTTCCAAAGCGCCCATGCTGGTTGTAGCAGATCTCGGGGAGCCCGTATAGTCGGCAGTCTGCCCGCTGATGCCTGTTCCATTGAGAAGAGCGGTCGGATAATATCCGTAGTAATTGCTACCGCCGGCTCCCGAAAACATGGGGTCAGCATTCAGGCTTCCGGCATCCTGGCCGGTGGCTGTTTTCCAATCATCCAGTGTTGCTTTATCTGAACCATTAAAATTGCCCAGTAAATTGCCTGTGGCAGGAAGATAATCGTTGTAGTCAATGGTGGCCGGTGCAGAAGTAAGCCCGATGGTATAATGGGCGCCGGTAGCTCCGTTGTTTGCGCGCGCGTTCACAAAAATATTGTTGCGGTAATCGCGGGTGTTGCTTCCGTTGCCGTACATTGCATAACTGGCGTATGCTCCCGTGGTGGGTGCTCCGGCCAGGTACACGGTATTAAAATAGAAACTGTTGGTTCCGCCAAGATCTGAGATCCCGTAAAGGGTAGTGGCTGTATTGCCTCCCAGGCTGATGATATTGTTGGAATAGGTGGCTGTACCTGCATTTGCATTGATGCCACTGATGGAGGCACCTGAATTGCCGGAAACCGACAGATCACGGATAAAATTATTTGAAACCGTACCGGAAGTGGTATTGCCGTTGTAATAAATTCCGGCAATACTCCCTGCCGTATTGGTCGTTCCATTAACAAGATTTGCTACTGTATTGCCTGAAATGATTGCATTTCCTGTTCCGTTGTTATAAATTCCATACACGACCTGTGCCTCAGATAAGGAAGGTGAACTTGCCTGGATACTCCCGGTGATGATTGTACTGCCAATCGTATTATTGCGGATAACAATGGCTCCTTGTTGGTCCAAGATATTATAGATGCCATAGAAATTTGTTGCATATCCCGAATTACTGTTGAATGTTGAAACAGAGCCAATAACATTGTTATTACAATCAAAAGTTCCCCTGCTGGAATTGTAAATTCCATACACATTGCAATTAGACCCTCCGCTGTTAATCATTATGGAACTTGGGCTGTTGGCATCTCCAATTGTATTTCCTGTAATTGAATAATTTCTGAGATTAGAAATGACGTCAGTTAAATACATAGTATAATAGATCAAATTTGATGTACTGGTAAGGGAGAAATTCTTTATCGTATTATTCTGAATTCTAACTGAAGATTCCGCAACGTAAATTTCAGCAAAAAAAGAGGAATACATATAAGTGCTTGCCCACGTACCATTACAATAGGGGGCGTTACCTCCAAAATAATTGTTGGATATCGTATTGTCACCTTTGACCTGATAAAATGCAACCGCGTAGCAACTTGTAGATACGTTTGTCATGAGGGGTTCCTTCTGATAAAAGCTGTTTCCTGAAATTGTCCAGTTGATAGAACCATGAAGAGTGATGCCACAGCTCACACCATCTCTGCTGGAAAAATCATAGATATTGTTATTGCTGATTATATTTCCACCATTTTCCAAACCGGTAGTACCATATGAATATATTGCCGCTGTTGGCCTTTTTGCATCAGTTGAGCAGGTGATGTCATTGTGGTCGATCGTGTTGTTATTGTTTCCCATGCCCGAACTTGAGGTCGAGAAAAAGAGAATTCCACAATTATTAATCCCAGTTGCCTGCGATCCTTTCAACATACAATATTTGATGGTATTACCTGAGGCAGAATTTATCAATTGGATGGTAGATGAAAATGATCCTTGTGTGTAATTGACAATGACCAGATCTTTGGTATCACCTATTGCATTGACCCTTCCGTCAATAATCACGTTAATAGCGCCGTTCAAAGAAAGTAGGGCTGAGTTAAAATTGCCGATTAACTGGACTCCGCTCAAGGTTGGAAATATGGTTACTCCGGAATAATTTGCATTTCCTGTCCCGCTTGCATTCAAAGAAGCGGTTGTGGGAATTATTTCGCTCCCTGTCAGCTTCATTACCAGGTTTCCTTGGTGAGTGCCATCATTTACCTTGTCAAATGCGTCCTTAAGATTTGCATAAGATGCAATGGGAGTTGGCGAACCATTAACGTAAACATCAACCGTAGTGGAAGGAGCTGGCTGATTTGATTCCAGCGCCCCCATTTTGGGAGCAGTTGCACTGCGTATAAATTGGTTGTAATCACCAAATATTCCTGTACCTGCGATCCCGCTTAGTGAAGCGGAAGGATAATAGTTTAAAGCTTCAGAACCAGTTGGATTGGTAAACATTGGATCTACTGCCTGGCTATTCCCATCCTGGGAGGTTGCTGACTGCCATATTGTTAGATATGAAATGTCTGTGCCTGCCATCGACCCCAACATGCCTCCGGAAGCACCATTAGTAAAATAATCGTTATAATCCATAACAAGCGAATTATTCGCTGTTAATGATACGGCATAATGCAGACTGGAACCGCCCGTGGTAGACCGTGCATTCTGAAAAATATTATTCCGGTAATTACGGGTGTTTGCTGCTGCATTGCTGAACAAACAGTAGGATTTATTGGTTGATCCAGAGCCTAAACTTCCGTTTAAATACACGCTGTTGAAATAGAGGCTGCAGGTTTGTCCGCTGACTCCTTTATCGTAAATCCCATAAATTGTCGAAGCGGTATTTCCCCCAAGGCTGATAATGTTGTTGCAGCAGAAAATGTTTCCTGAAGCTAACCAGATACCCGACAAAGCAGCAGACGTTGAGCCTGCGCCCGTGACCGACAAATCATGAATGAAATTGCCTGAAATTGTATTTCCGCCAGTATTGCCACCGGTGAAATATACAGCTGTCACATTGCCTGCAAAACCGGGGCTGGTGTTGGACAAATGATCAATGACATTCCCTGTTAATGTGTTGATTGCGTTATTGTTAATCACAATCCCGCTTACGGCGGCCAGCTCATTTGAAGAAGTATTGGCATTGGCAATGGTCAGGTTGTTAATGACATTATTTGCTAAAGTACTTGCACCACTTATTGATGTAATACCATTGACAACCCCTGCAGTGCCGGTATTAGAGTTCGTAGTACCGTTTGTCAAATTAGCAATTGTATTTCCGTTGGCATTGAATTGGATTACACCACTGTTATATATACCAAATACATTCTGAATATTTGATGAGGATTGAGAACTGGCGTATATGCTGTTAGCGTTAGTGGTACTTCCTATTGTATTATTGAATATGAGGGAATTTTGAGAATCATTGAAGGTTCTTATTCCATAAAAATTGCCTGCATCAGCGGGATTGGTAGTTGCAATGGTAACCGATCCAATAATATTGTTTCGGCAATCATTATTACCATACACTGAGATTCCGGTTACAGCCCCGCCAGTGGCTCCAAATGTAACGGTAATAGAGCCTGTGCTGTTTGCTTGTCCAATAATGTTTGGGGATGTAGTCCCTATACTGAGAACAGGTGAATCCCCTTTAATAAACATACCATACCAACTCGAATTATTTGAATTGGTCCAGTTGAAATTTTTAATGGTATTTCCCTGAATATTGGCAGTGGTCCCGAGCGTATTGAGACGGATCCCGTAAAATGTATTTCCATGCTGACCATTTGTATTTGTTTTCACCCATACACCACTGCATTGGGGGCCACTGCCGCCAATAAAATTATCTGTCACACTGGAGTTCGTACATGCCGCCAGATTAAGTACAGTCAGGATATAGTCGCTGGCTGGGGAATATGACGTCGTTTCATATAAACTGTTCCCCGATATTGTCCAATGATCTGAGTGCTCGCCAATAAATATCCCGGAAGTGTATGACATATTGGAATTGAAGAAATCATAAATATGGTTGTTGCTGATGATATTGTCGCTGTTTTCGGCTCCGGTAGTAATGGATCCAAATGAACTGATTGCATTTGCAGGCCGGTTTCCACTTGCATTGGTAATAATGTTGTTGTCAATCGTATTATTGTCGTTCCCTGTTGGTGATGTTGCGGTGGTACCGGCAAAATACACAACACCACTTTTAGGATCTATCCCGTTACCTGCATTTGGCACTGTATTCGAACCTTTAATTGTGCAGTATTTCACAGTGTTATTTGTAGCATCATTTATAAAGCGGATGGTTGAGGTTCCCGCTGTTGCAGAGGTGCTGCTGTTTATGATCGTAAGATCTGCTGCCCCGGTTTGAATTACCCGGCCATCAATAAACACGTGATCGGCCCCGTTAAGGTCAATGAGGGGTGCGTTAAGGTTCCCGCTGATGCTCAGTCCTGTAATAGTCGGGTAGATCGTAAGGCTGGTCCAGGTCCCGGCATTCAGCGCGGCTGAGGCTGTTTCCGTTGTGCTGGCGGTCAGCGTTACAACAATTGATTTGCCCGTTTGATCCTGTGCGTTGATTGCAGGAAAAGCTGCGCCAAGGGTTGCATAGGTCCCATTGCTCGAGGTATGGGCGCCGCTTACGCTTACCTGGGCGCTTGCATTAAAAATGCAAAGGGTGAATAGTATTGCGATCAGGTACTTTACTAATGTGTATGTGTTCATAGTACTGTTTTTTAAAATTAGTTACGATGCCGTTATCGGTTCATTTGACAAAGCTATGTCACTTATAGCCTTCGCAGAATATCGCAAACTCTGAAAACAACAGAGGTATAACCCTGAAAATGAAATAGGAAAAACCATGAATTGGGGTATATCTATTAAGGGGTTACACGCGGTATTGTCTAGAGTATGTATTTTTCTGAATTCGCCGGCAACATTAATGCGAGTATTTTACAAGTCCGATATTATACATTGATTGCAATAAAATAAGCGCCCAAGGTTATTTAAATTCTATTACTTGTAGTAATAAAACTTGCACGGCCCTGGGCGCATCAACCCTGAAAACAAAAAAACGATCCTCCTGTCCGACTAACTTATAATGAATAATTTATCTTTACTGGCCTGGTGATCAGTTCTCAATCGCTGGTTTTTCTTCATTTTCTTTTTTTACTTTGCGTGCCTGGTAATACTTCCTGCCTCCATAGGCTATTCCCATGGATAGAAGAATACCCAGCCCGCCATCGATAGGGGCGCCAACAGGACCGGGACCCTGGTTCCCGCTCGACCCATGATCTGCAGGTGGAGGTGGAGGATCAGCTTGAGATATCTTGGCAAGAACAAGAAATACGAGAATAATCAGGGATAAACACAATGGCTTGAAAACAGCTTTCATATAATTTCGATTTTAAATATTAATGATTGATAAAAACTTTTTTAACAGTTACATTGGCGTTTGCAGTCACACGTATAATATAGTATCCGGAAGGAACTGACAGCGTTGTTTTGAATGAGTTAATATTATTTATATCCTGAGAGAATACCTGTTGACCGGTAAGACTGTAAATCTCAACTTTTGTCAGGCCTGTTGCAGAAACAAAGACAGAATTGTCATATGAATAAATGTCATTTTTAGTATCCTTTGTTTCATCAATACCGACATGAGTGAAAGAGAGTAAAAAACGGTTTGCAGCATCGCCTGGCAATGAAGTGAACGAATAAATAGGATTATCGGCCAGGTTCTGAGTGTAGTTAAGTTTCAGGTCGGTAAGGTAAATGGCTTGGTTTAAAGTAGTTTGTGATAGTACAATACTGAAATTAGTGCTATTATTCTTTTCAAAACCTAATGGGATATTATTGCCATAAACCAATGATGGGATTGAGTTTAATGCATAATTCTCATTATTGATGATGCTGTAGAACAAAGGCGCATATCCCGACATGAAATAGCTGTCATACAAAGGATCATAACCTGAAGTTGCATCGGGATTAAATTCAATGATAGTTTCCTGGGCTGTTTGTCCATCAGCATCAACAGCCTTCAATGTAATTCTGTTATTGTTAATTTGAGTATCCTTATACCATGGTGTTGAATTATGTATTCGGGCTGAAGCCGGTATTGTAAGTGATCCGTTACCACTGGTATGAACCATAAACCCGTTCATGGCAGGAATAATGCCTTTGGCCCCGATAACAGAATAACTGGCATTTGCCTCATTCCAAATCTGGCAGTTGGCATCAACATTCGATAAAGCCCAGTTCCCGTCATTCCATTGAAGTGCACTACTAAAAGGATTGCTTAAAAGGTTAAAACCGGTATATGAACCCGAGCCCGTATTGGTAAGGCCGCTTACCGAAACACTTGCTGTATTTAGAGTTCCTGTAAAACTTTTAGTGCTTGTTGCAGCGTAGGCAACCAGATATCCTGTTCCTACAATAAAATTTGGGCCAATTGAACCTGCCTTATAATTAAGCCAGAGTTGCTGCGGCTCGCCCCAACCGTAAAAGTCATAATTCGCAGGAGTAGGATCGGTAAAGGCGGGACTAATTGCCTGGGATACAACCGGTGAGCCAAGCAGGTGCCAGCCATGAGCGGAGCCACTGCCCCAGCCTGAAATGTAACGCTGAACTGTTGCTGAAACCCCTGTGCTACTGTGAATTAAAGAGCCTGTTCCTGAAGAGGTACTTTGAATTACAATTCCGCCTGCTCCGGTGTTGTTGGTTAGAGTGCCATTTACTGTAAAATCTGTATTTGGAGCAATCGTAACAACGGCTCCTGACTCAATTTTCAGGTTGTTGCATATGCTCCCGGTAACAGTGGTTGGTTGAGTGCCACCTGCAAGGATCGCAATATTCTGGCCTGAAGTAGGAGCTGAGTTGTCCGACCAATTAGAACCTGTTGCCCAGTCGGTAGTCCCTGTGGTTTTCCAATATTTCCCCAATAAAAGATTTTCGGTGGCATAGATCCTGTTTCCAACTGTTGTGATGCTTAAAACATCAGTTCCAGGATAAAAAATATTAGTATAATCAGTGATATCCCAGGTTCCATTGTCTAACTCATAATAGGGACTGTAAAGATTATCAGGGGAATCTGCAACCAGCGACAAGGGAGTTGTTCCATAGCCGCCTGAGACAGTAACACTAAATAATGATATTTCTGATCCTACCGTAAAAGGATTTACTAATGTTCCATACCATGTAAATATTGTTATTTGATAAGCTGTATTAACCGGATCTGTTATGGTAGTCTGATCAGGCGTATAATAAATGCCGGTAACAGTAAAAGTTAACCCGTCTAACGCTAAATATCTGAATGATGATACGACATTAGTCAGAGATCCGGCTGGCGATACTAAATTGGCTTTTGCTTTGACTGTGATAACATTATTTGATTTTGTAAAGGTTGTTTGTACTCCGGATGAAAAAACCGGAGATGAAAGAAATACAATCAGAATAAAAGCAAATAATTTGAAAAGGTTCAATTTTGTTTTCATGGCAGTTTGTTTTATAATAATTCGCAATTACATTACACATTACTTAATTTATTGGAACTGGGGAAGAAATGACAGAATTTCCAACATAATTAAAAATTATTCCCCGGTCATTGTTACTTCCATTGTATCTGGCAACTCCATTCATGTTTACATCAGACCGCTGGTATGTATTCAGTACTACATTATTCCCAATTGCGGTAAATATAGCGGCACGATCGTTTAAAGAACCATTGTACCGAATGATGCCATTTGAATTTACATCCCCCCCCCAAAGACCAAATTTACCTCCGGTCAATATGGCCAATTGATTTGTTCCATAAGCCTTGGCAACAGCGGAAGTAAAATCGTACTGGAAACTGGCAGTATTTAATGCCTGGGCTGTTGTGCTCATTACAGGAAGATGGTTTCTGTGGCGAACAACGATGTAATAGTTTCCTGCGGTCAGACCATAGAAAATCAGAGGATTGACTCCGTCAAGGCCTACTATAGTTCCATCTTTCTGGACAAATCCTGCCTGCCTGCCATTTGCAACTATTGTCCCTGAACCTGTCCCTGTCCTGAGTTCAACCAGCACCCAATCCACAACATTTGTGTTTGGAATGGAGGCAACTGACTCTGTACCGGCATAATTCCAGGGCGCTGTATTATAAGGCTGAGTAAGCGGAATTAAACCGGCTGAATTTAAAGATGTATTCATATCGGTCCCATTGTACGCTCCTTGCAGGATTGCCTTTGTATTTACAGTCACTGCAAGGGCAATAGCCCCATTAGAATATGTAACCCCGGTAAAAGGGTTATAAGGATAAACATTCGTATTGATATGCGAGGTGTTTGTATTGAAGTTGATGGCTGAGCTGCCCCCTGCAAAAGTGAACTCTATGTCGAAAAGCTTTGTGCCATCGGGAACCGAAACATTGTTTCCTCCCGAGGGCCTGGTCCAGGTGATACTGAGCAGCCCGGCTGAATAATTGTAAGTCAGTACAGAAGATACTGCAGCATTAATGTTAGCCAGTATAATTGTGCCTGTGACCACAGAAGCATCAATGAAATTGATCTTTAAGGTAAAACCACCGACATTGTAAAACTGTGTTACGGTTAAAGGAACATCAGCGGTTTGCCCGCCCTGGCCAATCGAATTTGCAATTGCAAGACCGGGCGTGGCAGTTACCTGGTGCACCCATCCGTTAGTATACGTTGTGGCAACCGGTATAGCTCCGGATGCTGTCACCGAACTACTGGCAGGAATGAAATTCAGATTCGAATTTCCTCCGTAGTATGTAAATACAAGATCGAACAGCTTGCCGTTAAGATAGCTGTGGGCATTATTGTCTGACCAGATGATCCGTATTGTCCCCCCGGCAAGAATGCTCCATTGTATGCCTGAGAAAGCTGTGTTCTGAAGCCCGCTTAATGTGAGGCAGGCGCCGTCGGCTATAGTGATATCGAACTGTAAGGCTGACACGCCGCCGCTTACTGCCGAGAAATTGGCTGTTACCGAAACAGGCAATCCTGATCCCGGAACAGCATTCTCGAGCTGCTGAATGTTCACCGTTGCCGGGGAAGCAAAAATGTCGGCAGAGAACATGGCCATCAACAGGATTAGTATTATTTTTTTCATTGCTTCAGGATTAAGTATGTTTTTTCCCATTAGTAATTTTGTTTTTTCATGAGCGGTATGCACCGTCTGTAAGGCGCATACCGCTCATGAGGTTTATTTATTATGGATCAGTTTCTGGACCTTGCTGAAACTGCTGCTTTTTCCGTTCACTGAGATTTTAACAATATAGGTTCCACTTAAAAGACCATATTCCCCCGGGATGTATTCGAAAGTGTGGACCCCCGAAGGATAAGCCGTATTGACTAATTCGACCATCGAAGCACCGCTCACCGAAAAGATCTGGATTTTAACATCTGCCGGTTCGGGAAGTTTGAACCTCAGGCTCACTTTTTCGGTAAACGGATTAGGATAAGCTTCGAAGCTGATTTCTTTGATGCTGTTGTCTCCTATACCAAGATTATTATTGTCAATGGCAGGCGCTGCAAGGATCACATTCGGGATCACATTGGCCCGGCTGTCGCCAAACTGGGTCTGTGAGTCTAGCATTAACACCTGCTCATCCTTGCTTACCGGTGCAATGGTGCGAACCTGCAGTGTGACTAGACTTTGGCCTGAAGAAAAATGTATGGGGTCTAACCTTGACCATACAACACGGATAATGTCGTTGTCAATAACATACTGCAGCCCGGGAATTATGGAAGTGAGGCTCTGGATCTTGACCTTGGATGCTTCGTATGGCATAACAAGAGTTAAAGCGCTGAAGTCGATATTCTCCATCACTTTTACAGGAAGGTCGAACATTTCGCCTGCCTTTACAAACATCACGCTGTCGGTTGTGATCGGGCTTACTGATTTTGAAGAATTAGGATCGTAATCCCCATAGATATCGCCAAACGGACGGACGATGATTGTAGGTAATACCCCCCCTGTTGCGACTGGATTTTCCAGGTATCCTGAATTGGCATCAATATTGGTGAAAACAGATCCGCCGGCATAGAATGCCCAGTTTCCTGCTGCAAATGTGTAAGCGGGATCAGTGGGATGTAAAACCCTGGCTTTAACCAGGAGAACATCCTGCGCATCAATGTCTCCGCTTCCTTTTACTTTACCGGCATAATCCATAAAGGCCGACGGATCCCAGTAGGCAGGAGGTGAATCCACGCTGCGCAATTGAATTGCGAGAGCATCTGTTGCATTCACACCGCCCCATGAACGGATTGTGGATATTCCAAGACGTGCAACGTTGGAGGGGACGTTAGTGAATGAATATCCGCCTGAATTGTTGGTCACGGCTGAATAGAGAACTGCCCCGCTTCCATCACGAATTGTTACCGTCATGTTCTGAAGTGGCTTATCTGAACCGGAATACGGATGGTACATCACCGAACCTGAAAGGTTAACATAGCCTGTCGTGCCGACTGTAAGGGTCCCGTTCACATACACGATGCCGTAATCCGTCATCAGGGTCGATCCTCCTGCTATTGCAGCACCCGGAACGATAGGATAGGTCCCGCTTGCTGCACCGGCATCGGCGCCGGCACTGTTAAGTGTGACCGATGCTACGGACTCTCCGCTTACAAGGCCGGCCGTTGTGAATTCAGTCCCAAGGAAGGTACATACGGTTCCTTGTGTCTTAGTGGTATCCCTGGCTGTAATAGTAAGCGGTTTGGGTGTAATATTCGCTGCAGTAGCATTGGGATAATTGCCGCCATTAAGCAGGAAATAGTTATTCTGGTCGGAACCTCCGGCAATGGTTACGTTTGTATAATTTACCTGTTTGCCGTTTGCAACATGCTGGTCTGCGAAGTTGGCATTATAGGTAAATGCCAGCTGGTCGCCCGGTTTGCGGTTGTCGTTAAACCCGGTTCCAATCACGTTGGAGTTACCATCATATTCTTTGTTGGCGGCTGCAAAGTTGTTCAGTGCAAGAGGACGTGTAGTTACAGTGAGTATTCCCGTGCTGGCATAAGTGATGTTGTAATTTGCAAGCTGGAACCCGTTCGAGCCCGCTGCATTGGATGTTGCGATCGGGTAAGTACCTGCATCGGCATATTCGGCGGTGCCTGCACTGGTGAGGGTAACTGTGTTGATCTGCTCCGAATGCACTACGCCTTCACCTGTAACGGAAAATAATGTATTCCCCAGGTTGAAAATATCGCCATAGGTCTTTGACTGGTTATTTGCCGTAAGGGTGATCGGCCTTGGCGTTACCGTAAGCAAACCGGTGCCTGAATAAGTAATATCGTAATTGGCGGCATGAAACCCGCCTGTTCCTGTGGCATTTCCAGGTATGATATTATAATCTCCTACGATTGCAGTAGCTGCACAACCCGCGCTGCTTAGTGTAACTGCAGTGATTTGTTCACTGTTGGCCAGCACCGGGCTAAGGCTTCCTGTGACTGTAAAAGCCGAAGTCCCCGGGTCATACGTGTCGCCATAATAATTCTTGGTCTGATTAGTTGATGCAATGGTGACAGGTCTCGGGTTTACAATGATATTCGGCTGATCTCCTTTTTTATTATTGTCTGCGGATGAAGAAGCGGTTAACTTCCATCCTGCACCTGCCGGGCTGAACGAACTGGGCTGGCTGAAGAAAACACTGTTGGTAAAGGTATGAACACCCAGGTCTCCTCCCGGGGTGGTTGTAAAAGTATAATCATTGGGTAATACTGCATTTAGATTTGTTGATGAGAATGTAACCTGTCCGCTGAAGTTGGTTTTATGGTTGTTATAGGTATCGAGGGCCTGCACAGTTACAGATTGCCATTCACCGTAATAGTGCGGACTGGCAATACCCGAAACAATGAAGTTCTTTAATGCTGCGGGTGTTACTGTTATTGCATAAGACTGCAGGAATGGCACTCCATCCAGTTTGGCTGTGATCACATTGGGTGCCGTGGTGCTGGTAACCTGAACCCAGAAAACATAGACTCCGTTTCCTGAGGTGGTCCCGTTCGATTGCTGAATCCCAACACTTGATCCGTCAAGGTAAACGCTGATATTCTGGCATGAGCTTAAAAGGCCGCTGCTTGCATCTTTCGGGGTAAGGGTCACAATGACATTTTCTCCGGCCATCTTGATGGGGGAGTCTATGGCCATTGCCGATGCAGAAGGGGTAAAAGCCCCCTGCCCAACAATGATATTCCTTTGTTCACCGCTCTTGCCTGTTTGCACGGCATCTGTTGCACTTAGCGAGTAAACGCCGCTGGTATTGATGGCAAAACTGTTGTTAAAAGTTTTGACACCTGCATCGGCCGGGGTGAAAGACTGAGGGCCTGAAGGGAAACTAACCTGGGCATCGTTCGAGGACTGAAAGTTAATGCTTCCGGTATATGTACTGGCTGTGTTCCAGTATGCATCCCTTGCAGTTACACTTGCCGAAAACGGAGTTCTTTCGGTTTGGGCAGTCCCGGCTGTAACCAGGAAGTTGTCGAGCACAGCATGGTTAACCGTTATCGCCGCTGTTGTTGCTGAAACACCCGAAGAATTGTCGGTCATGGTAATGGCGGGAGTTTCGGCCGAATTGAACAGGGTAAATCCTGTGATGCCTGATGCTATACCGGCAGTAAATGCCTGGCTGGCCCCGGTGGGAATAATCCTTGCAGTCCCGTTTGGCGAGGATGTTGCCGTAGTTGTGAAAGAAACACTTTTAGCACCTGAATAATCGGTTTTCAGGTTATTGAATTCATCGTAAACGGCAGCCGTAACAGTGAATGGAGTCCCGGCTGTTACAGTTCCGTCAACCGATAAAGTTGAATGGTGAATTGCTGAAGGTAAAACTGTAAATGATGCGGAGGGTGTGCTTACTGAAGCGTCGGTTGCAGTGAGGGTTTTTAAGGTG
>CAILVF010000018.1 GCA_903837605.1 uncultured Bacteroidales bacterium
CTGTTGTGGGCGTTAGAGAATTGAGAGGCGCTGACTCTAGTACGAGAGGACCGAGTCGGACATACCGCTAGTGTACCAGTTGTTTCGCCAGAGGCATCGCTGGGTAGCTATGTGTGGATGAGATAAGCGCTGAAAGCATCTAAGTGCGAAACTCAGACCAAGATTAGGCTTCCTTTAAGGGTCGTTGTAGATTACGACGTTGATAGGCTACAGGTCTAAAGGCAGTAATGTCAAAGCCGAGTAGTACTAATTACCCGTAAGCTTTCGTCTACGTGTTAAACTTAAGATAAACTGTGTATTTTCTTTCTAATATATGTCATAAGGTATTTAAGATCTTACGGTGACTATTGCAGTGGTGATCACTTCTTCCCATTCCGAACAGAATCGTTAAGCCCACTTGCGCAGATGGTACTGCTACATCAAGCGGAAGAGTATGTCGTCGCCGATCTTTTCTAAAATCCCGTTCCTAACCGAACGGGATTTTTTTTTGCCCCTCCCGGCCGAAATACGTAACTTTACCGACGAATCTGTTAATCCCATGCGGGCACTGAAAGTCATTGCATTCTTTTCCTTACTCCTACTACTCGACTGCACAGCCCATGCTTTAGTGTTACCGTCAGATTCCACCAGCCTTGCCAAAAAATTAAAAAAACAGAAAGTTGTCCGTGACTCTACCATCGTTTCGTTTTTTTACAACGACTTCGAGAAAATTGGCCAGCTCAACACCCATGCCTACGACACCGCGCTTGCAGGGTTCCAGGATTATGACCCCCTGCATAAAAAGGACAGGTTCGTGGCAAACCTCGGCAACATAGGATCCAACTACAAAAGCCTTATCCCCTACCCTTTCATGAGAGCAAGCGGATGGGACTTCGGGATCCACTCCTTTGACGCATATCTTTACGTGAACGATAGCGTAAGGTATTTTAAGATCTTTAAAACCTTCACCGAAGTCTCATATTTCCAGGGATCCAAAAAGGAAAACACCTTTCATGCCATCTTCAGCCGGAATCTCTACCGCAGCCTTAACCTTGGGTTTGATTTCCATGTAATGAACGCCCCGGGAGCATATCTCAGGCAGAGAACCAACGAGATCAACTTCGTGCTAACACTTCAGTATATCACAAAAGACAAAAGGTACGGGTTTATCACAAACTTTATCTTTAACCGTCTCATAAACCAGGAAAACGGCGGGATTGCAAAAGACAGCCTGTTCGAGCAAAGCATCGAAAAAAACCGCCAGACAATCACCGTAAACCTACAGTCAGCTCAAAACAGGATGAAGGAATCGGGATTCTATACCAAACATTATTTTAACCTTTCCAGGCATGCAAAAGATGAAAAAGATACGGCATTCCTCAATAACAGCCATACAGACCTGGGGCGGTTGACCTACGCTTTTTATTTTAACCGCCAGGTGCAGAATTATATGGATGGCAGTGCCGATTCGGGGTACTATGAGAATACCTATTTCAACGGCATTACCACGAGGGATTCAATAACAATCGACAGGATAGTAAATGAATTAACCTGGTCAAACCCAACCTTCAGAAAAGATAAAAAACTCAGGTTGCTCCAGCTTGAAGCAGGAATAAAGCAGCAATACATTCATCTTTCGTACAGGGAGGACAGCGCAAACCTTCAGCACAAGTATTTCATACAGTATATCCCTAAAGTGGCTTTATATTTCCAGCCGTTTTCAAGCCTGCTGCTGGAAGCCCGCGGAGATTACGTATTTGGCGATTACAACGAGGGAGACTTCAGCCTGAGGGTAAATCTAAGCACCATACTTGGGAAACAGGATAAAAACGGGGGTACGATCTCTTTGTCGGGAATATATTCTTACCAGCAACCCGGCTGGTTTTACAACCACTATGTAAGCAACAATTTCATCTGGGATACAACTTTTAACAAACAGGGACTGATTTCCGGAGGTTTCGATTATAAATACAAGTTCCTGAATGCCGGTTTTAATTTTAACCGCATAACGAATTATGTTTACCTTGACTCCAGCGCACTTCCAAAACAATTTAAAAATGAGTTCGGCTACCTGTACGCCTATTTCAATACCGACATAAACCTTTGGAGATTTAGGATCCGTACCCAACTGGCATACCAGACTGTACAGGGGACTAACGTCCTTCGGCTTCCTGCATTCATGGGAAGTCTCAGCGTCTATTACTCACAGCCCCTGTTTAAAGGAGCCGCACTCTTACAGCCAGGCCTGAGTTTCTATTACAATACCCTTTACTACGCCGATGGTTACATGCCTGCTCTAAGGTCTTATTACCTCCAGGACAACAAACAGATCGGCAACTTTTTGTACATGGACGTATTTATTAACATCAAGATCCAGAGGGCAAGATTTTTTGTGGCATACACAAACTGGGGGTCATTCCTGGAAGGAAGGAATTACTGGGCCACTCCTCATTATCCGAACCAGGATGCTTCATTTAAATTCGGCATAAGCTGGAGGTTTCACGACTGACGCAGCCATGAGGCATGAGCTAAAGGGTGTGAAAACATGATGAAAAATAATAATTTATGGAATACAGGGAATTCGGGAATACAGGTCTCAAGGTGTCGGCTTTAGGATTTGGCGCCGGACATATCGGTGATGTCAATTCCGAAGGTAAAGCTTTCGAATACCTGCTCAACACCGTTCTGGATTTAGGGATCAACCTGATTGATACAGCCAGGGCATACGGGTTATCAGAGAAACATATCGGTATGTACATTTCCCACAGAAGAAATGAGTTTATCCTTTCAACCAAGGTTGGGTATAATGACCAATGGCATCCGGACTGGTCATATGATACTGTAATTGCCAATGTTGACGAAGCGCTTAAACTTCTGCAGACCGATTATCTTGACATCGTCCACCTTCATTCATGCGCTGCGGATGTCCTTGAAAGAGGAGACGCCACCGCAGCCCTGGAAAAAGCAAAAGAGCAGGGCAAGATAAGGGTTGTCGCATATTCGGGTGAAAATGAAACTCTTAGTTATGCAATAAGCAGCAAACGGTTTGCCAGCCTTCAAACTTCAGTAAATTTCTGCGACCAGAGAGGGATCTCAGACTACCTCCCCTCAGCCAGGGAAGCAGGGATGGGGGTCATAGCCAAGCGCCCGATCGCTAACGCCCCCTGGAGGTATACCAGTCCGCCCACGGGTCATTACAGTGAAGAATACTGGCACAGATGGAAAAAAATGAACCCTGATCCCCAAGGCCTCCCCTGGGATGAACTGGCTTTGCGTTTTACTGCATTTACAACCGGTGTCGACACATGCATTCTTGGGACTTCATCCATACAACACCTGAAAGCCGGAATTTCAGCTTTTGAAAAAGGAGCACTTCCTGAAGGTGATTATAATTATCTCAGGAATATTTTCAAAACCAATGACAGCGGCTGGACCGGACTGATCTGAGGACACCCCGTTAATTTCTTTATAACTTATTTAGAATAATTCTTGACAAGCGATGATTTGTGTTGTATCTTTGCATTTATTTAGTCTAAATTAAATATTGACAAGTTTATGAAAACAAAAATATACCTTCTCTCTGCCCTTATAGTTTTGGCGGGAATTTTCACAGCGCAAAAAGCAAATGCCACCATTTACCAGGTAATGGTGGGCAATTTTTTCTTCAACCCATCCAGTCTGAACGTAGCCGTAGGTGATACTGTAAAGTGGGTCTGGTCATCCGGATCGCACACTACAACTTCATCGTCCGTCCCGGGGGGAGCCTCTTCATGGGATCATCCGATCAATTCATCAAACACCACTTTTTCCTACCAGGTTACAGTTGCCGGAACCTACAATTACGTATGCACCCCGCATGCCGCGATGGGCATGATAGCTTCCTTTACAGCCTCTGACCCCGTAAACACACTTTCAGTGGCTCCGGGGAATCAGGATGTTGCTGCAGCAGCAGGGAATACGAGTTTCACAGTGAATTCAAATACAAGCTGGAATGCGAGCTGCAATATGTCATGGTGTACTTGTACTCCATCGGGTACGGGGAACGGCACGATCAATATCTCTTACACTACCAACACATCAACCATTCAACGGATTTCCGACGTAACGGTTACCGCATCAGGGGTCCCCGATCAGATCGTCACAGTAACCCAGGCCGGGGCAGCCCCCACCCTTATAGTTTCACCCGCCACCCAGAATGTCGGACAAGCAGCAGGCAGCACCAACTATAGTGTATCATCAAATTCAGGATGGTCATGCATAAGCGATCAAACATGGTGTACGGTGACTTCCTCCGGGACGGGTAATGGCAGTATCACAGCTACCTACACTGCAAATACAACAGGCAGCCAACGCAGCGCAATGATCACGATCAGCGTGAGCGGACTTCCCAACCAGATGGTTGAGTTGGACCAGGATGCTGCCCTGGGTGTTGGAACTCAGACGGCAGAAACATTTTCACTTTATCCAAACCCTGTGAAATCAAAGCTTACGATAGTTTCAGAGTCATTAACGACATCCGCAGACGAAGTCAATATTTATAATATGAACAGCATCAGGGTAATGGGACCCTTAACAATTTCAGGGAGTCCTGCTGTCATTGATCTGAGCGATCTATCAGAAGGAGTTTATTTCATAAGGATAGGCCGGGACGGTAAAGGGAAAGTGCAGAAATTTGTTAAAACCTTTTAGGTTTATTTCCCTTCAAGGTATTTCAACCAGGGTGCGGAGCGGTCTTTTTCATTTTGATAACAAGCCATTTTCCCTGAATACATAACTGCAATACAATAGTTTGCGTGATTACAACCGGAGAGAGAAATTTCTCCGGTTTTTATTTTGTTTATAAATGCCGGGTCATGAATAAGAGCGCGGGCAATCTGGACAAATTCAAAACCCTCACCCAATACCTTTTCAATACCGGTTTTAGAGACCAGACCGCCAACATATACCAAAGGCAATTTCACCGCTTTCCTGATCTGCAATGCATCTTTAAGAAAATATGCTTCAGTATACGGTTCCGGTTTGATCAGGAGGTTCCCAAACCGGCTTACAAATGGTTTCATCCACTTCTCATGCATATAATGTGCCATAATTTTAACAGGCATGCGCCCCCTCATTACATACATCGGAGCCCTGCTTACGAAACCTCCGCTCAGCACAAGGGCATGAACCCCCATGTTTTCAAGAATGCGGGCAACTTCCGCCGATTCGTCGAGTTCCATGCCCCCCTTGAATCCATCGCGAAGATTCATTTTTACAAGGACTGCCATATCGGTGCCGGCAGCTTCCATGACAGCCGAAATAACCTCTTTCATGAACCGGCTCCTGTTTTGGAATGAACCTCCGTATTCGTCTTTCCTCTTGTTGGTGTATGACGAGAGAAACTGGCTTATGAGGTATCCATGTCCGGCATGCACCTCAACCGCATCGAAACCACTCTCCCTTGCAAGTTTTACAGCCTGCCCGAAATCATCAACCACACTATGAATCTCGCTTTTTTTAATAGCCCTTGGCCAGGTTGGTCCGTACAGGTTGAATTTTCCCGAGGGTGATAAACATTTTATGCTGACCGAGGTTTTAGCCATCTGGCCGCAGTGGCCGATCTGAATGGCTGCTGCAGCTCCCGCCTTATGCACGGCATCGGTAAGGGACCTGAGCCCGGGCACTGCTTCCCTTCTCAGCCACAGCTGGTGTTCAAATGAAAGCCCGCTTTGGGAAACAGCAGCATAGGCCACCGTAGTCATACCAATCCCTCCCAGAGCAACGGCTTTGTGGTAGTTCAACAAATCATCCGACACCATATGCCCGGGGCACATGCCTTCGAAGGCAGCAGATCGGATTGAACGGTTTTTCAGGGTTAGTGGGCCAAGCCGGCAAGGCGTAAACAAAAGTTCGGTCATCGGTAGTAAATGAGTTAATTTTTCAGAACTTTGAGAATCATTATTCCCAGGCCTGCGAAGTTATAAAAAACCAAAGTAAGTATATGAAACCAATCCGTTTCTCAATTTTTATCATTCTTGCAATGCTTGCAGGCTGCCTTAACGCCCAGCAAACAAAGAAGAATCCGTACAATCTGATTATCATTTCAAGCACGGAGGCCTACTCTGCTCTTATTGCCAGGGACAGCCTGAAACGACTCGTTGACCTGCAGAAAGCTGTGAAAGGGATAGTGCCTGATATACGATATGCAACGAGTAATAATTTTACTCACAAAAAGGTTTATACTTCAGCCCGTGCCTTTGCAAGGCTGAAGGTAGCAAGGGCGCTTGAAGGAGCTGAGCATGAATTATCCAAACAAGGCCTTGGGCTCAAAGTTTTCGACGCATACAGGCCATATGCCGCAACCTTGCTTTTCTGGGACATCATACACGACACAGCATACGTTGCCTCCCCGGTCACCGGATCGAGGCATAACAGGGGATGTGCTGTTGACGTGACCCTGGTTGAACTGAAAACAGGCAAGGAACTTGTTATGCCAACACCTTTTGATGATTTCAGCGCCAGGGCGAGCGCAACTTATCAGCAGATCCCTGACGATGCAAAGCAAAACAGGCAGCTTCTGATAAATACCATGTTAAAATACGGTTTCACGGTCTACCCGAGCGAGTGGTGGCATTTTGATTTTAAGGGCTGGAAAGACTTCGAGCTCATGGACCTTTCCTTTGAGGAGCTCGACAGTATAAAAAACTAAATTCAGGGGCTTATCAGATTATCCCTCTTTGTTTCCTGATCTCTTCGTAAGCAGCACTTATCTTCTGAAATTTTTCAGTAGCAGCTCGTTTAATATCGTCACCCAGTTGTGCGACCATATCGGGATGATGTTTTTTGGCCATCTCCCGATATGCTTTCTTTATCTCATCATTACTGGCATCCGGGGTTATTTCAAGCACAGTATAGGCCCAGTTTGTATCTTTCACAAACATCGCTTTTACCGAGGTAAAATCCTGGTTGCTGATACCCATATACCCTGAAATCGTCTCAATTACCGAAACTTCGTCGGGATGATATTCCCCATCTGCGGCAGCAATGCCGAACAGGTAATGAAGAAGGGTAAGTTTGGATGAATAATCCATGTACTGTCCGACCTGGGAACTTACTTCATGTACCTTAATATCCTGTTTCAGTATTTCACGCAGCATGAGCATAAGGCGTGAACCTTCTTCTTCTCCAAACTGGCGGATGAAAAAGCTGCGGACATAATCGAGCTCCGATTTAACAATCTTATTATCGGCCTTCATGACTGCGGCTGATAATACTAACAGGCTCATGGAAAAATCGCCCCTGGGGGTTCCCTGGTAGGCATAAGTGCCTTTATTCATCCCTTCGAACATGGAACCCAGGGCAAATCCGAGTATCCCTCCTATTGGCCCGCCGAACACCCAGCCAAGCCCGCCTCCGACCCATTTGCTGTACCCCCCCGAAGAAGAAGCCCGAGAAGGCCCCTGTCCTGGAGAAGGGGCACCCTCAGGACGGTCAGGGCCGTTACCGCCCGGGGTCCGGGCGGAACTGCCTGGTTTTTTCCGCATGGTAAGAACAGCATAGATAACTATTGCAAGTATGATAATAGCGATCAGCTTTGACATACACTGGAATTTAGTGATTGGTGACTAGTGACTGGTGACTGGTGGCTCATGGCTGATGAATTGCGACTGGTGACTGGTGGCTCTTGCATCATGGCTGGTGGCTCGTGCATCATGGCTGGTGACTCTTACTGGGATTTGCTGATTCTATTTGATATTTTCTGAAACGGGGAGGCCGAATTCCTCTGTCATTTTAATACCAAGGTCTTCCAGGGCATTCAGAACAGGTTCATAAATTTCAGGAATTACCGGTATATGAACTCCTTTTTCACGGATCTCGCCTTTAAGGATCATTTCAACACCAATGGCTGCAGGCAGTGCAACCGTGCGGGCAATGGAGGTGTCGGTTGAAGGAGAACCGAAGTCCAGCATGCGTGAACGCACCACTTCCTTGCGCCCATCGGAATAAGCAGCCAGGAAAGTGTGCTGCAAAACGACCATATCCCTTTCGTCATCAGCCAAACCCATTTTTTCGATCATCAGATCGGAAACAACTTCAAACGTACTGTCGGTCTTCCGGTTCATGGGTTTGTCTTCAAACAGTCCCAGCCATTCCAATGAATCAAGGGGATAAGAGTCGACAGGAATGCCAAGGCAGCAGGCCACGTCAAACCGTATATTCCTGTTTGCGATTCCTGGTTTATAACCCAGGTTCTTTATCTGTTTCCCGAGCAGGTCGGCATAACTCATCCCCGACATGTCGCATTTCTCATAGGAAATAAGGCCGAGCTGTTTAATAATATTCAGGCTTTCGCACCATCCTTTAAAGCGGAAGGTACCACGGTAAACTGTCTGGGCTTCCGGTATACCATAGATTTCTTTATATGCGAGTGAATCACGGTTGGGATAGACTTCAAGCCGTCCGACTTCCGGGAAATCAACTTCAAACGGGTCATTGAACAATTCTTTTGTAGGAACGCTGACGATTTTGCCTTTCTGAAGGAAGAGCGCATCGTTGTTGCCTGCCATTACAACCCCTTTTGGGCTCCATGAGAACTTGTACCTGAATGGATTATCAGCGGCTTCCGGAGCTGGAAGAGCCCCGCAGATGCTGTAGAATTCAAGGACTGCCCCTTCTTTGGCGTGAATTTGGTCGATGATCCGCATGGCCGACATGTGGTCAATACCGGGGTCAAGCCCGATCTCATTCAAGATGATAATTCCCGCTTCCTTTGCCTGTGAATCGAGTTGACGCATTTCGGGTTTCACATAGGAAGTTGTCACCATATTCTTTTTATGGGCTATGCAGTGACGGGCCACCATAACGTGAAATGTATATGGAAGAATGCTTACTGTAAGGTCATGTGAAGCAATTAAAGAATCCAGTGCGGGTTCATCTGTAGCTTCCCAGCTCACGGCTTTGCCGGAAGGATGGTTATTGATCATAGCCGAAGCCCGGTCGGGAGTGTTGGAGGCAACAGTAACCGAATATCCTTTCGAAAGGAGGTGTTTAACGATTGGCCTGGCTACCAGCCCGGCTCCGAGGATGAGTACTTTTTGAGACATCTGAGTTTTATTTTAGTAAATGGTGAATTGTGACTGGTGACTGGTGACTCGTTACTGGTGACTGGTGACTGTTAACTATTCACTATTCACCGTTCACCATTCACTTGTTTCTATAATCTATGCGTTTATAAATTCTTCAAGGTACTTGAACTCCGGCGTTAATTCACCTTTATGAAGAATAAGCCCTTTTTTAATTGCGCGGGGGAGGTCAAGATCTTCGAAGGCCTCATCAAAATCGGCATCGGCAATTGGCTTTACAAAATTAACAAGCGCGTCGGCAAATCCGTCCGATGAGTCGCTTGGTAATTCAGCGGGCAGGATGTCGACAGCCATTACAAGCATTCCATCACCATTATATCCCGGGGTGGCAGTGTGATTTAAAGGATCATATACAAAAACCGGGTCGGAGATTATAGTCGGATGCAGGGTACATTCCACGGATCCTTCAACATCGCAGCTGATGTCGCCGATAACGGTAAGTTTGGGACGCCCGATGGAAAAAAGCTTTTCAAGATACTCTTGAGTGACCAGTTTGGGGTAACGTTTGTCCCAGTATATGCAGTTTATAAGAACAGAAAGATAAGGAATGTACTGCTCGAATTTGCTGCGGAAATCCTGTGGATTATGCATGTACTCATGCAGGTCAAAGGGATTCCCGTGAATGTTTTCATACAAATCCTCTTCCCTGAATACAACCTTGTATACAATATTGTTGGGGACATGTTCCCGTTTATGAAGATCCAGCAATTTTTCAGCTGATATCTCCTTTACAGGGAGTAATCCGCAGATCTCCTGTGCACCCTGGGAAACATTACCATAGCCCGTGAAACCAATAACAAACGGGCGGAACTTAGGATTGATGCCATTCTCGGCTATCAGTTCACCAACATAGGAAATGGCATCCTTGGCTTCTTTAAGAGAGGTATATTGATGAGCCTGGTTGATTTTAAGCAGTTCTGTATTGTAACCAAAGGTCTTCAGGCGCAGACCCAGGGACCAGAACGAATTGATCATGCCTGCCATGCCTGCATACCGCCCGAAGAAGATCAGGCGCTTGCCCTGTTCATCAACGATCTTTTCGTATTCTATCAGGTTGCATTTCAGATCCATCATGCGCTTTAGCATGGGCATATTGTGTTTCTGCCCCTTGATGACATGGGAGAAAAACACATATGTTTTCTCCGGTTCGAAATAATGTTCAGGGATCTCTTTTACCCCGAAAATAACCGAGCAGTCGTTCAGGTTATCGCATATGGTAGCGCCTGCGTCGACATATTCAGCATCGGTAAAAATTCTTTTGGAAGAAGTTTCAACGACTATGTCAAGCTTTTTTTGCTTAACAAGACGCGCAACATGTTTAGGTGTAAGCGGGGCACGACGTTCATGTTCGTATTTATCCTCGTGCCTGATGCCGATGTAGTTACTCATTTTAGAATAGTTAAGGAATTCACAGCAAAAGTACGAAAAGCCCCCGAGAAAGCAAGGGCCTGCACCTGATATCCTGCGCCGGATAACAGAAGTGAATTATCAGATAACCTATACCTGGTACCCGGTGTTAATAAAATTCTTTGCAGGCAAGGAAGTAATGAAGTAATTTTAAAACAAAAAATAATATGA
>CAILVF010000019.1 GCA_903837605.1 uncultured Bacteroidales bacterium
AATAATAATTCAATTGATACAGGAATGGTGACCCCATGCCGTTAGGCCACCAGAGTTTCGGATTACGGATTATAAAATCAAGACGGATGATGTTTTTCCCCTTATTTAAAGAAACGGAATGTGTGGCAAGAGGAATGGAATCATTATCGACCCTGATAATGGCAGTAACTGCCGTATCAGAATAGATTGTAAAAACTCCCGACATAAAGGCTGCAGAATCGCTAAGTTTTTTCTGAATGAACCGTGCATCCTGCAATTCAATATTTCTGTACAGGCTGAGATATACAGGTTTCCAAAGCCCCATTGTGACCAGTTTAGGCCCCCAGTCCCATCCGAAATTATAGGCAGCCTTGCGGCAAACTACTTTCTCATCTCCAGGGAGTTTGATATTCAGCTTGCTGTAAATCTCATTATTTTGATTTATCACTGAGAGGAAAAGGACCCGTATCACGTTGTTCCCCGGCTTAAGCATTCGTTTTATATTCTCAGCTTTCCATTCCCTGAACATATTGTTTGCCGAAATCAGCAGGGAATCGTTCAGGAAGACCTTAGCATAGGTATCGAGCCCTTCAAATACCAGGTCGATATGCCCCGATGACAGCATTTCGGGGCCGGCAAAAAAGACCCTGCGGTATTCCCAGTCCTTCGTGGCAACCCACTGAACGCTATCCTCGTTGGTACGATAAAACGGATCAGGAATAATCCTGTTTTTCAGCAAGTCGAGCTGTACACAACCGGGGACCGATGCAGGGTGCCATATGGCAGTTCCTGCCTGGCGGAACTCCCAGGATCCATTCAGATCAATATTATGTAGTAAGCGGGCCGTGGCGGGATGAAGCAGAGAGCAAAAAAAAAGGAGGGAAAACAGTTTCTGCATCATCGGGATAAAAATTATGTAACAAAACTACCAAATTAATGTGAAATTGTGGTATTTTCGGTGACTTCAAACACTAGAGCTATGAACATTCACGAACTTGGAACGCTGTTTTTTGAATTATACGGGCATAATGACCAGTCACCGAGGGCCTATTTTGCGCCCGGGAGGGTCAATCTCATTGGAGAACATACCGATTACAACGGTGGTTTCGTACTTCCTTGTGCATTGCAGTTCGGTACATACCTGCTTTTAAGGCAAAGACCCGACAAACTTCTTAAACTGGCTTCAACGAATTTCGAGGACAAAGCCGAATATGATCAGTCCAATGGGTATATAAAGCAGCAGGGGAGATGGATCAATTATCCCCTGGGAATTTTTCAGCAGTTTGAAGTCCTCGGCATAAACCTGCCGGGTTTCGATATGCTTTACTCAGGCGATATTCCAAACAGTGCAGGACTGTCTTCATCGGCTTCCATTGAAATGGTGACCGCATATGCCCTGGCCTCTGTACTTAGCGTGACTTCTCTTGAAATGACAGACCTGGCCATGCTTTCAAAACGTTCCGAGAACGAATTCATCGGGCTTAACTGCGGCATCATGGATATGTTTGCTGTTGGTATGGGATCTGCCGACCACGCCATCTTCCTCAATTGTCTCACTCTTGAATACAAGAGGGTGCCGTTCATACTCAACGGGTATAAGCTGGTGATTGCCAATACCAACAAGCAAAGGGGGCTTGCCGATTCAAAATACAATGAAAGGGTTAGGGAGTGCAGGGAAGCTGTTGATGCCATATCGCCCCATTTCAGCATTAATCACCTTGGGGAGATAGGGTATATGGAGTTTTTCAAGATACAGGACGTTATTGAAGACGAGAGGGTGAGAAGGAGGGCCAGGCATGTTATTTCTGAGAACCAGAGGGTGTTAAATGCAGTTGCAGCCTTGCATAAAAACGATATCCTCCAGTTTGGCGCCCTTATGAACGCATCGCATGAATCCCTCAGGGATAATTATGAAGTAACGGGTATAGAACTTGACACACTCGTTGAAGAAGCCCAAAAGATTCACGGTGTAATTGGATCAAGAATGACAGGCGCAGGTTTCGGAGGGTGTACGGTGAGTATTGTTAAGGATGAGGTTGTGGATACTTTTATCAGGGAAGTTGGAGAAAATTATAAGCAGAGGACTGGTCTTACCGCTTCATTTTATATAGCAGAAGTATCCGGCGGGCCCAAAGAAATACTTATGGAAACTTTTTAATATTAAAAATATGGGACACAAAAGTTCAAAAAACAAGCATGCTGAAGTGCAGGCTGAGGAAAAAAAATCAGGTAAGCGTAAAGCTGAAAAGGCTGAATCCCTCAATATCCTGAAAAAGGAAGAAGAAACTGACAGCAAGCTGAAGAAGAAATTCTACGAGGAAGAACTTGCCAAACTTCAGATCGAACTGGTAAAGCTGCAGGAATGGATCAAATTCAAAGGCCTGAGGGCCGTGGTCCTGTTTGAAGGCAGGGATGCAGCAGGAAAAGGCGGTACTATAAAAAGGATAACCGAAACCCTTAATCCCCGTGTTGTCAGGGTCGTCGCTCTTGGAGTCCCCACCGAAAAAGAAAAAAGCCAGTGGTATTTCCAGCGTTACGTTGACCAGTTACCTGCTGCAGGCGAATTGGTGCTCTTCGACCGGAGCTGGTATAACAGGGCAGGTGTTGAAAGGGTAATGGGCTTTTGCAATGAAGCCGAATACTGGGATTTCCTGAGATCATGCCCCAACTTTGAAGGCATGCTGATCCGTTCGGGCATTACACTTATCAAATACTGGTTCTCGGTGAGCGATAAGGAACAGGAAAGAAGGTTCATCCAGAGGATAGAAGACCCTACCAGGAGGTGGAAGATCAGTCCTATGGACGTATTATCAAGAACGAAGTGGGTCGATTACTCCAAGGCCAAAGATGAAATGTTTGCTTATACCGATACCAAGCAATCCCCATGGTTTGTGGTTGAAGCTGACGACAAGCGCAGGGCAAGATTAAATTGTATAACTCATCTGCTCAGCCAGATCAAATACAAGGACGTTCCCAGGGAGAAAATCAAACTGCCCCCGCTTGAAAAATCGAAGTCTTATGTTCGCCCGCCAATGTCGGAGCAGACATTTGTACCAAACAAATTCTGAATTTATTCCGGGAGGGCAGGATCAGCCATATGTTGATCCTGGCTTTCTCATTCGATCACCGAGAACTTCAGTGTGGTCTTTTCACAATATTTCATTCCCGGCCGGAGGATAGCTGATGGGAATGAAGGCTGGTTGGGAGAATCAGGGAAATGCTGCGTTTCAAGGCACAAACCGTAATGTTTCCCGTATACTTTTCCGTAATTGCCCCTGATGCTGCCGTCAAGGAAATTTCCACTATAGAACTGAACCCCGGGCTGGGTGGTTTCAATGCTCACTTCACGGCCCGAAGCCGGGTCAAACAATACAGCCGCTAACGACATCTCCCCGGCTTTTTTAAGCAGCACATAATTATGGTCATAGCCGCCCATGACTTTCTCTATACCCTTTCCTATCGGTGCCGGGGTACTGAAATCCATGGGTGTACCTTTAACCTCCGGGAGTCTTCCCGTAGGAATAAGCTGGTCGTTAACCTCTGTAAACTTGTCGGCAGGTATTGTGAGAACATGCTTCAGTACGTCGGAATCTGCCCCGTTCAGGTTGAAATAGGTATGATTGCATATATTCACCGGGGTAGCTTTATCTGTGGTTGCTTGTATAATGATCGACAGTTCATCATGATTATTCAGTGAATAGGTGACTTCGGCTTTCAGGTTGCCCGGATATCCTTCCTCTCCGTCGGAGCTCAGGTAGGAGAGTACAAGCTTTGCAGAGGATGTATCGCTGTATTCCACCGACTCCCATACAACCTTGTCAAATCCCCTGATCCCTCCGTGAAGGGCATTATTCCCGTTATTCCTGGCCAGGCGGTATTTTACGCCTTCAAGCGTGAACTCCCCGTTTGCAATTCGGTTTGCATAGCGTCCGACGATAGCCCCAAAATACGGGCTGTTGGCAATATACGATGCAAGGTTATCGTAACCCAGGACGATATTCCCGCTTTTCCCGTTTTTATCGGGCATTAGAATTTCAGTAATAATTCCGCCGTAGTTTGTGATTTTAACACTTATGCCATGCTTATTTGTCAGTGTATAAAGAAACACATCCCTGCCGCCGGTTTTCCCAAAATCGGTTTTCATAACTGAAATTTTTGTCACATTGTTTAGTTTTTTTTCTTTTCTGCTTTCGGATGAGCTGCAGCCGTTTAAGTAAAAGCTGAGAAACAGAAGCAAGGCATAATTTAAAATTTGTCGCATTTTTACCTATTTTTGAAACCCCAAACAAACATATTAAATTTTCCTTTCCGATTATGGAAATCCGGAATAAAGTAGTCATAATTACCGGCGCTTCAGGCGGCATAGGCAAGGCTGCCGCCCTGGCTTTCAATTTAGCCGGCGCAAAAACAGTGCTGGTTGCAAGAAGGGCTGAAGTGCTTGGGGAGATCGCCTCAACCATGAACGACACCCTGCTGCTGCCTGCCGATCTTTCAAGAGAAGAAGATTGCCGGATGGTAATATCCAGGGCTGTGTCCAGCTTCGGCAGTGTTGATATACTGATCAACAATGCCGCCAGCATCATAGTTTCCGCTTCGGAAGATGTAAGCAGGGATGACCTTATAAAAGCCTTTACAACAAACCTTCTTGGACCTGTAACTCTTACCCAGGCTGTAATACCCCATATGCTGGGCAGGGGGGGCGGCCATATTATCAACGTAGGTTCGCCGGGGTTCATGATGGGGATCCCGTTTTATGCTCCCTATGTTTGTTCCAAAGCGGCTTTTTCGGCCTGGACCCGCACCATACAGGCGGAGTGGGTGGGAAGCTGCATAAGGGTCAGCGAATACTTCCCCGGGTATATCAAAACAAATTCAAAACCGGAATCAAGGCTCGGGGAAGTAGAGCAGGATTTCCTGATGAACAGCCGGCAAAATTTTATAACCCGTCTGTTTGCAAAACCAAAAGATCCGCAAGATGTCGCAAGGCATCTGGTAGAGCTGGCCTTGAAGCCGCGTACGCTCATGTATTCCGATTTTGGGACCATGCTGGGGGCATTTATATCAAACATCAGCCCGTTCAGGCTTTCAATAGCAACACAGATGGCACATACAGCCAGGAAAAAGAAAAATCTCCGGATGTTTAATAAATAAATTCAAATCAATGAGAAACGTAATTCCCTTAAAAGAGAGACCTGTCGATTATATATATATTGGGTTCTTTCTTGTCAATCTTCTTTTTATAACCTACATAGTTGACCTTGAGCAACTGGTCATTGCCGATCCTTCGAATTTCGATTACCCTCTTTGGCCCTTACCTTTCCTGGTTGACATGACCCATTGGTGGGGAGCCAGTTTCGATCCCCTGCAATGGCTCCGGCCTACCTGGTGGAAAGCAACGATATGGCTCGATGTTATTCTTTTCGGGCCATACTACCTGGCCGCAGTATATGCTTTTATTAAAGGCAGGGAGTGGATCCGCATCCCCACCTTCATAGTGATGTCGATTTTATTTACCAATGTGTTCATCATTTGCTCCGAAGAGATCTTCGGCCCGACTCCTGCGAAAAACCTGCCCCTGGTCCTTCTCGCAAATGCTCCCTGGTGCCTGTTCCCTGTTTTCCTGATATGGAAAATGTGGAAAAAAGAGCATCCGTTCACGAAAGACTGATACGGCTTATGAATGAACAGAACAATTTTCAGCAACTCTTCTCAGGTTTCCCTCTGAAAGGGTACAGGGTAAAAAACAGGATTGTGTTTCCACCCATGGTTTGTTTCGGATTTTCTGATGATCACGGACTGGTTGGTCCGAAGAACCTGGAACATTACCGTTTAAGGGCCGAAAGCGGGGCAGGCATCATCATCACCGAAGCAACCGCCGTTCTTAAAGATGGCAGGGCGGCACCCTCCCAGCTTGGTGTTTGGAGTGACGAACATGTTGCAGGACTCAGTGGGATAACGGAAGTCGTGAAAAGGCATGAAGCGGTTTCAATTCTTCAGCTTCACCATGCCGGGCTGGTGACCCCGGCCGCAGTTTCTCCTGTTCAGTTCTGTCCATCGGCCGATCCTGAAAAACCAACATCCCGCGAATTGACTGCCGTTGAGATCGGAGTGATCACGGATGCATTCATCCGGGGAGCGGAACGGGCGCGCGAAGCGGGTTTTCATGGGGTGGAGCTCCATGGGGCTCACGGCTATCTCCTGAACCAGTTTGCAAATCCCTTATGGAATAAAAGGACGGATGAATACGGGGGCAGCTTTGAAAACAGGATGCGCTTTGCAACTACTGTCATTAAAGGGATCAGGGAACACTGCGGATCTGAATTCATTCTCGGATACAGGCTGGGGGCAAACACTCCCGCCCTTGAGGACGGAATTAAAACCGCCGTGTATCTTGAATCGATCGGCCTTGATTACCTCCATGTTTCTCACGGGGGTAACCTCCAGAACCTGCCCAGACCTCCCAAAGGCTTTGATTTCAACTGGATAGTGTTTTCGGGGGTATCGGTCAGGGAACATGTTAATATCCCTGTTATTGTCGTGAACGAAATTAAAACCCCCGAAAGGGCTGACTTTTTAATTGAGAACCGGCTGGCTGATTTCGTATCATTAGGCAGGCCCCAGCTTGCCGATCCCTTCTGGGTAAGGCATGTTCAGAAAGGCGAAGCGGTCAATGCATGCTTATCCTGTAAACCCAGGTGCAGGTGGTACGAAAGCAATGAACTCTGCCCCGCAAGGAAAAGACTGTTAAACAGGCAAGACTAAAGCTTTATTTTATCCAGTTGGGGTTTCCATCGCAACACCAGGTCTTTGAATACAGGCATGGATGAAGCCGGCACCGGGTCTGAAGGGGGAGATTCAAGGCGCAGGGGATCAACAGGTGAACCGTTCCTGTATACCCTGAAATCAAGGTGGGGGCCTGTTGCCAGTCCGCTCATGCCGACAAACCCTATGACCTGGCCCTGGCTGACATGAACACCGGGTTTGATGTTTTTTGCATACCCCGAAAGGTGGGCGTAAGTTGTTGAGTACACTGAATTATGCCGAATGGCAATAAACCTGCCATAACCTCCTTTCCAACCTGCTTCAGTTATTTTTCCTTCACCCAAAGCCTCAACCGGGGTTCCCCTTGGTGCTGCGTAATCCACCCCGTAATGGGCACGTACGATCCTGAGTATGGGATGCATCCTTGCATTGGAAAAATGAGAACTTATCCTGGAAAACCTTAGAGGGGCTTTGAGAAATGAACGCTGAAGGCTCTGGCCATTCTCGTCAAAATATGCCCTTTTCCCTTTCTCCTCCAAAAGAAAAGCATAATATTCATGGCCGCCTGTAAGAAAACTTGCCGAAAGGATCCTGTCTATTCCAATCATCCTGCCATCCACATACATTTCCTCATAAATCACCCTGAACTCATCACCGTTCTGCAGTCCGTAAAAATCGACAGTCCAGGCAAAGACCTCCGAAAGGTGCAATGCAAGATTGATATCCAGGTCAAGTTTCTGAAAGGTATTCCACAGTGAACCTGAAATGCTGCCGCCGGCTGTTTTGTTTACTACGTGCACATTCTTCCTGTCACGGTATACCCGCAATGAGTCGCGGAAATCATACACCACAAATTCGATGCTGTTTATCTCATAAATGAAATAGAGGGTGCGATGCGTGGAGTCCTTCGACGTGATCCTTGCAATGGTATTTCCTGAATGCATCCTTCTGACATCAAACACATCAACGGTTTCTTTAGCGATTTTATCGATAAGGCCGGCCGGGACAGAAGGCGAAAGGATGTCGGAAAGGTTCTGGTTATTGCCTACCTTACCATAGCTGATATCGAGGCTGTCGAGTTTGATGTTGTATGCAGAGTTTCTCTTCGAAATCACGACTGGCCTGGCCTTCACATCCATTCTCATTTTGAAAATTGTAATCCCCAGAATGGTTATTATGATGAGAATGGCAGCAAGGGCAGGTAAAACGATCCACAAACGGAGGTTAAGCTGATGTTTATTCATTGTTGAATGTGAGGTGAATTATCAATACTTCCGGACGGTTGCCAAGCCTTACCGGCGGCCCCCATGTACCGAAACCGCAGGAGACATAAAAATGGGTATCCTTGATTTTTTTATATCCCCAGCTGAGTTCATAAATAGCTTTTGTAATATAATTGAAAGGCCAGATCTGCCCGTGATGGGTATGTCCGGAAAGCTGAAGGTCGACGCCGTTTTCCACACTTTTGCCAAGATTAAAAGGCTGATGGTCCATCAGGATGATCGGGTAGGAGTGGTCAACATCTTTCATGATTTCCGAAAGTTCTTTGCGCGCTTTACCTGTGAAGCGGGGTTTATCCCGGTCATCACGTCCCACTATGTAAAACTGGTTGTTTACAAGCAGTGCGGTATCCCTGAGCATTTTAACACAGTGTTTTTCCAGGTATTCAACGGCAGGACCTGCACCGCCTATATATTCGTGATTCCCGGTAATGGCATATACGCCGATCCCTGCTTTCAGTTCACATAAAGCCTCCCCGATATTATCCTTGATGACCGGGGCGAGGTCTTCATCAACCACATCGCCGGCAAGCAGGATCAGGTCGGGTTTGGGTGCATTGAGCAAACTCACGAGTTCTTTGGCTTTTGCTTTGCGGATAATGGTCCCGAGATGGATATCTGAAGCCATGGAGATAGTAAGAGATTTTCTTCCATGCCCCGATTTTGCAATAGAAAGGTTAAGTTCCCTGACCCTGGGATTCCTGGCATTGATGTATCCTGCAGTTACCATGATAACCGTATAGGCAACAGAGGCGATAAGTATGATCTGCTTGGTCTTCAGATAATCAGTATAAATAAATGCCGGCAGGAAATGGAAGAAATGGTTGAGTAGCCTGGTAATATCGAGGAGGATGACTATCAGGGTAAAGAACAGCATAAAAGCAAGCCAGAAGTTCCCGACCCAGGTGAGGAATTCAGTGAAATGACACGGGCTTGTCCTTTCCAGTATCCTTGCTGCCACAAAAGCTGCCGCAACCAGCCAGAAGGCAGGAATAAACCATAGTCTTACGGAGGAACCGGAAGGAAAGGCCTGTAAAGCCCTGATGAAAATTAAATAATTGACCAGGGTGTATATTGTAACCACGATGGTTACAAATAAAATCATAGCAGTTGTTTTCAAGGAATTTCTAACTTTGAAATGTCATTCGGGCGGTAAAGATATTCCAATTTCTTCTGTGCCTTTGCACGCCTGAGTGATTCTAAACGGGAAATTTACAGTTCTTAGTATTAATTAATTTACAGGAATCGATGAATTCAGAATTTATTCTCTCATGGATCGACTACTTGGTCATGATCATTTATTTCGCCTTTGTCCTCGGGATCGGATGGGCTCTCAAACGTTATATGAAAGATGCCAGCGCATTTCTCGAAGCCGGTCGTTCCATGCCGGCCTGGGTTGCAGGACTGGCCTTTATCTCCACTAACCTGGGGGCACTTGAAGTAATGGGAATGACCGGATCAGGCATGAAGTACGGGATGCTAACGACTCATTTCTACTGGGTGGGGGCAATACCGGCCATGGTTTTTCTCGCCATTTTCATGATGCCGTTTTACTATGGCTCAAAAGCCAGGTCGGTGCCTGAGTACCTCAAACTGCGGTACGATGAAAAAACCCGCGGGCTCAATGCCATTCTCTTTGCAGTAATGACAATTCTTGCATCAGGTATCTCTATGTATGCCCTGGCTATCCTTATGGAGAAAGTTCTTGGATGGAACTTTCACCTGAGCCTTATCCTTTCTGCCGCAATTGTCCTTGCCTACACTTATCTTGGCGGACTTTCATCAGCCATCTATAATGAAGTCCTTCAGTTCTTCATCATCGTAGTAGGATTACTGCCTATCGTTATTTTAAGTCTTAAAGATGTTGGCGGATGGCATGGTCTTCAGCAAAGCCTTGCACCAATTGTTTCACATATGCCCCAGCACTATGCCCCTGATACCTGGACCACGACCTGGAAATACACCGGGACGGCCAAGGCAAATCCTCTTGGAGTTGAATGGTACGGGATATTTGCCGGACTTGGATTTGTTTTATCGTTCGGATACTGGTGTACAAATTTCCTTATCGTGCAAAGGGCCATGTCGGCAAAATCCACTACGGCCGCCAGGAATACCCCACTGATCGGCGCAATTCCCAAAATGTTCATCCCCTTCCTTATTATCGTTCCGGGCATTGTTGCCCTTGTGCTTGCAAATACCCCGGGTAAGGGATTTGCCTTGCCGTTGAATGAAGCCGGACAGCCTATTTACGACTATACTATAATTATGCTGCTGAAACAATACCTCCCCGCAGGGGTTCTTGGTCTGGGCGTCACAGCATTGCTGGCTTCCTTCATGTCGGGAATGGCCGGAAATGTCTCTGCCTTTAATACCGTCTGGACCTACGATATCTACCAGAGTTACATCAGGCCTACCACCAAAGACAAGGTATCCGATGACAATCACTACCTTTTTGTAGGCAGGATGGCAACAATATTCGGGGTCGTGGTCAGTATTGCCGCTGCCTACCTGGCGAGTTTGTTCGGGAACATCATGGATTTCCTTCAGACTATCTTCTCAATGGTCAACGCGCCCTTATTTGCTGTTATCTTCCTTGGGATGTTCTGGAAAAGGGCAACAGGGCATGCTGCATTTACAGGCCTGCTTGCCGGCTTTTTCATCGCACTGATGCATCACGGACTGACTTTTCCCGAAGGAGCCAATACACTGGTCAAAGGCGGATGGATTGCCCATCTGCATGCCTATCCCGTTGAAATGGCACAGAATTTCTGGACGGCTATCTTTGCCTGTTCTACCAGCGCAATAGTAACAGTGGTGCTTTCACTGCTGACAAAACAGAAAAAATCCGACGATGAATTGAAAGGCCTGGTCTATGTGCTTACTCCAAAACTAAACGAAGAAGCGGTGCCCTGGTATACCAGGTCTACTACCCTGGCCATTATTGTTCTGTTACTTGTAAGTATTTTAACAATTTTATTCTGGTAAAAAAAAACTGATGTTATGGGTATAGATATTAAAATTCCTATCGGACTGATGTTCACAATTTTCGGCCTTCTGCTTACAGCCTATGGGTTTTTCACCAGGTTTGATGCCGCTCTTTACAAACCCTCCATGGGGATTAATATTAACCTCTGGTCAGGGCTAGGGATGCTTATTCTAGGTGTTATTATGCTGGCCCTTGCATATATATCAAGATCCCAAAAACCATAATGATATGAAATCCCTGCCACGGGCTTTCCTTAAGACCCCAATTGGTTTCATTGAACTGACCGGTTCTGAAAAAGGTATAAGGAGCCTTTATTTCCTCGATTTCAAAGTGAGGGTCCCAAGGATCCCCCATGAATTAAAAGACGCCGTTGACCAGCTTCATGAATATTTTATCGGCGAAAGGAAAGACTTCACCTTAGACCTTGACCTTGAAGGATCCGATTTTCAACTCAGGGTCTGGAGCGAGCTTATCAAAATACCATACGGTACTACCATCTCGTATCATGAGCTGGCCCGGCGAATAGGGAATGCCAGCGCCTTCAGGGCTGTCGGGGGAGCTAACGGAGCTAATCCTGTGTCGGTCATTATTCCATGCCACAGGGTCCTCGGGACAAACGGACGACTGGTTGGCTATGCCGGCGGATTAAAACGAAAAAAATGGCTTCTTGAGCATGAACATGCCTTTGCACAAAGGGATCTTTTTTACCGCTGATCAGATGTCTTCTTCCTTAAGACGATGGCCAAGTTCCTTAACCGAAGAATAGCTTTCCATCAGCCCGGGAAGGTATTCGGCTGAAGAGATAAAAGTCCACAGATAGGCAACAATGGAATAAATATTACCGGTTGAGAAATTGTCAACATCAACACAGATAAACAGCACCACAATAAAGATACCCATCAGGATAAGCTTGATAACAAGGTAATTGAATGAATTCCAGCGGGCGATCTTGAACTGGGGCCCGACCATGCTGCGGTAAAATTCATGGATGGAAGCAGTACTCCTGTTCTCAACAACCTTATATAGGTCTTCCTGTGTATCCCTGATGTTCCTTTGCAAGGTCAGCACGTTTCTCCTGTAGAAACGGGAAAAAACATACAAGGGGATGACCACAATAAGGCAAACTGCTGCAATCCGCCAGTCATAAAAAAACATGGCAATGATGGCACCGAATGTCGCACAAAACTGCCATGAAACTTCAGGTAACCTTTCTTTGAAAAATACAACGAACTCTTTTGTAAGTTCAGCCCTGATAAGTGTCCTCGAAACAGGGTCTTTCTGCTTTCTCGATAAGATGATCACTTTCTCGGCAACATCGGCAAACATCTTCGAATAGATCCGGCCGCTGAGGAAACGGTGCATTGTCCCCCCGACCACATTCAGGAGGTAAATAAAAATCCAGATAAAAAGGGGTTTTAAATAATTGACCTTTTCATGATCATAGAAATAGTCGATCAGCCTGTCGAGCAGTTTGCCGAAATAACCCGGTTCAATAATCCAGGCTACGTTCTCAAGAAGGACAAAAACAAGAACCAGTCCAATCTTGAACCTGTATTCATATGCGAGTTTCTGTATAGTCATTTTAGTCCAGGGAAGTAGGTGCAAAAGTACTAAATATAGCTGAATATTCCTATTTTTGGGGATTATATCCTGACCCTATGAGAACCAGACTTATATTAGGCTTATGTGCCCTCTTTATATTGAGTTCATGCAATAAAAACAAAACAGTCGAAGGAGTCTACCGCTCCTATTATGGTGAGAAAGAGGGTTTTGCCATCTGGATCGTTGACGGCTATAAAATCCGGCAGCATGTTTATAAGGAATTTCTTTATGGCGGGAACGAACAACGTTACCTGTTCAACCCTAAAGGCGAGATCTGGATCGACCATGCGGTATCCTGCGAAGAATTCGAACTTACACTCGCACATGAGCTGAATGAAAGGGCTTTAATGGCCAAATTCGGATGGACCTATGAAAAGTCCCATGATTCCTCCCTGATGCTCGAACTGAAAATGAGAAAATCCTGGGATTCAATATGCAGGGCACATGAAGCATCACTGCACAAGGTTTGCCCTGAAGACGCAACGAAAGTAAGGGAAATCCCCGGGATCCCCGATAGCATTGTACTCAGGGGTATCTACCGTGTACCACTGGGAGTAAGGGAGGGGATAAGCGTGTGGGTTGTTGACGGCTATAGAGTTCGTGCCTTGATCTTCCCCGATTTCGGCCTCAGCGGAAACGATATGGCCTACCACTACATACCTGCACGGGAAATCTGGCTCGACGGACAAATATCTTCGGAAGAAACAGAACTTTCAATCAAAACTGAACTGCTTGAACGTAAACTGATGGCTGAGGGTGTCTCATATGGTAAAGCCTATGATTCGGCGATCAACACCAATGTGAGGCTCAGGCATGAAATGCAGCAGTTGATTGATGCCCACCCGCCCCTGATAGTGCCGCCAGTATTGGTGAGGGATACGGGGAAGAAAGAGTGAATGGCGACTAATGACTGGTGAATGGTGAATAGTGAACAGTTACTAGTGAGTGGCGAATAGTGAATGTTTACATTTAACTGTTAGATTTTATTAGAATCAAGGAATTCCTGACCTATGAAAACGTTCATTGTGAGTTTATGCCTGCTGATGGCGTCAATCGGGGCCGGCGATGTTTCTGCCCAGGTTTCAGCCGTACATTTTGACAGGACGGTCCCTGTCAATATATATGGATTTACCCTGAACGGCAGGGATGTAAAAACGAATTCAGCCCTGCCTTTGTTTTCGGTTCTTATCGACAGTGTCTTATACAGATCGGCATCCAGAGCTGCAGAATTCAGGAACGACAGCATAATTTTGAAACTTGCCGATTCCCTTGGATGCATAATTTCTCCCGATAAAAGCTGTAAACAGGGTTTGAAATACCTGGTAAGGTTCACCAACCAGGGCAAAGCAAAGCATACGGTAGAAAACCTCGTTCCAATGGGTGAAGGCCCCGGTAAGGTATATATCACATCCGGGGGAACTAAAGAATGGCCTCATTACCTCTGCCGTTCCCTGCTGTTCCGTCCCGGTTACGGCCCTGTAGGAGTGATACTCCCTGATAACGCCTGGCATATGGGCTTCTCTGACCTCGCGCTAAGCGACAGCATTTCGGTTACTGCCATGGCAAGGCGAACCAACAGGGATAAGGAAAAGACCGCCATTGACCGTTGGGCCGTAACGCTGCAACCCTCGGGCTGGGCAGAATACAGCCTTTATTTTGATACGCATACAGGGGACTGGCAGGAAGGGCTGAGGATAATGTTTCAGAAGCATTTTCTTTACGACCTCAATTCTTTTGATAACAGTGTGTTTGAACGGCTTGACCTGCAGTGGATGAGGGGCAAATACCTGATGCTTCTGCAGTTTGCCTGGGATGACAGATATTACGATTACAGGAAAAAGAAATTCACTTTTTATTCTTCTCTTACCGAATTCGATGACCTCAACGGGGGATTCGACATTTTTACCTTATGGCCTACCTGGCCGCGTCTTGGACTCGATCAGAGGAACCAGTGGGATATGTACAGGGACCTTCCAGGCGGACTGGAAGAACTGAAGAAGCAGAGTGCCTTCGCCCATAGCAAAGGGAAGAAGTATTTCATTTCATACAATCCATGGGATGAGGGCACACGACAGGAAGATCAGCTGAACGGGATGGAAGTGCTTCTGCGTGCCACCGATGCCGACGGTGTGGTGCTTGACACCAAAGGGGAGTCAAGCAGGGAGCTCCAGGCGGCCGCCGACCTTGTAAAACCGGGTATTATCATGTATAGTGAGGGGATGGCTGTTCCCAAAGACATGCCGGGGATAGTTTCGGGCCGGGTTCATGATGCCCTGGTGATGCCGCCCCCGTTAAACCTGAATAAATTTATCAAACCCGACTTTGCTATCTTCAGGGTGCTGCAATTGGCCGATGACAGGCTGCACAGGGAACTGGCCTGCGCTTTTTTCAACGGTTACGGCGTTGAGATCAATACAATGAGGCCGGGAAGGCCTTCCTGGATCAAAGAGGAATATGCCTACATGGGAAGGACTACCAGGATACTGAGGGAGAACAATTCTGTCTTTCATAATTATCAATGGATGCCTCTTATTCCGACCCTCACCGATTCGGTATACGTAAACCGCTGGCAGGCAGGAAATAAAACAGTTTATACCATATACAGCCTAAAACCCCAGGGCTGGAATGCGGCACTGTTCAATGCCCCTGAACCCGGTATCGAAAAGCATTATGTTGATCTCTGGAACCACCTGGAAGTCAATCCCATTCAAAACAAGGGTAACATTGCCGTCATTGTTCAGATCGATGCTTTCGATAAAAGCTATCTTAACACCCGTCGCGAAGGAAATGTAGGCTGTATTGCCCTCTTTCCGCGGCTGATCAAGTTCAGGGATCTGGGCGACACCCTGTTTTTCAGTTCGGGAACAGGGGATAAGATGAAGGTATTCGGTGAAAATCCAAACTATGGTGACAAAGGATTGGAATTCCCGGCCGTTAGCGGAAGTATCGCTTACAGGGAGAAGTTTGGCGAAGCCTGCCCTAAACTGGTGGTCCAGCTTTTTGATAAGGATGAACTTCTGGATGAGGCCGTTGTTTTGCCCAAAGCAAACATTCCACACCTGGTTTCCTCTGTTCAGCGCACCATTCCTTCCAAAACGGTTCCTGAAGGCATGGTTGAAATTCCGAAGGGGAAATTCAGGTTCTATACACAGAGAGATCCACGGTCCCAGGACCCATTCATACCTTTCCCTGATTACAGCGATACGGTGGTGAAAACGATGAATAAATTATATATGGACAGGTACCCGGTTACTAACCTTGACTTTCTGCGCTTCATACAGGCAACACATTACCGGCCTGCCGACACTTCATCTTATCTGAAACAATGGAAGAACAGGAATTTGCCTGAACTTTCCGACGAGAATAAACCGGTCGTATTCGTGAGTCCCGATGATGCGGCTGCTTATTGCAGGCAAAAGGGGAAAAGGCTGCCTACGGAGCAGGAGTGGCAGTATGCGGCCCAGGGAAACGATTTGAGACAGTTTCCATGGGGCGGCAAAGCCGATTCCACACTATGCAATTTTAACCTTAACCGTGAGACAGCGGTCAGTGCTTTTCCGGCGGGAGCAAGTCCATATGGAGTTGAAGACATGATTGGCAATGTATGGCAGATGACCAATGATGTTTATTATAATGGAGCCTATTATTATACCATCATCAAGGGGGGAAGTTATTATCATCCGACCCAAAGCATATGGTACGTGACCGGAGGGCCGATGCCGGCCTGCCATCCTGAAATGCTGTTACTGATATCACCCGGCCTTGACAGGAATGCGACGGTTGGATTCCGTTGTGTAAAAGACGCGGATTAATTTTTAAAAAGCCAGGCGCCTTTGAATTTTGGTTTTATCTCTTTGAGCCTGGCGAGGGCCTCAGCCCTGTCGAAGGTCTCGAATACAGAAATTCTTGCCTTGCCTTCCTTGCACAGGCTTTTACTTAACGGGAACCCTTTATCACGATAAAACTTTACGAACTGCGCACTGTCCTTGAAGGGAACATTGCTCTTTACTATGATATAGTATTTAACTTTAGAGTGCCTGGCCGTATCGGCTGCACCTCCTGAGGTGTCTTTTGGGATTGCGACCACCGCTGCAACGGGAATGCCTTTTTTAGGGGGTTCCTTTTTAATTCCGGAATCAAAAGAAACAGTCTTCGCGGGATTCTCGCCTACAAGCATGGGGGGGCCGTAAGGATCTGGGACCTGTCCAAACCAGGCACAGGCATAATTTTCATAAATACCAATCCCTATAGCTTCCCATTTATTTCCCTGCCATTTGCCTGTATTCATGAGGAAACTGTTAAAATAATCAACAGACTTCCAGAAATTGATTACACTGTCTATATCCACCTGGTTATTCTCCCAGTATACAATTTCATACCCTTTGTCTTTATAGGGAGTAAACTCCTTCGGTTTATCCCACACCGAATTCTTTTTATTCTCATCCTTCGGATAACAAAACGGCTTCCACGGTCCTTTGTCTGACCATGAATGAAAATTGCAGGTGCCCTGGTCAGGATGATGGAAGAACAGATCCTTCACATGGGCCGAGGCTACATAACAGAGCGACACTGAAAGGGGAATAGGAGGGAGATCGTAACGGGTACGGTAATCGTTTATCATTCTGTATAACCTCATTTCTTCCTCGCTGATCCTGAAATTACCGGGAATAGAATTCGCCTGTTTCTGCAATGGCTGGGAATGGCCGGCAATCACAAATAAAAGCAGGATCAATAATAGAATATTCGGGGATTTCCTAACCATTTTGAACTGATTCAATATGGTTATACGGAAATTCAGGAAATTAGTTACCATAATCATCCCGATGCTTGCAATTTTACCTGCCCTGGTATTCTTCAATCAGCAGACGTGCAATAATGGAATCCCATATGTAATTTGGCGGTGAGTTAAGCACCTCGTTATCAGCGCTGAAAGATTCCCAGTAATTGTGGTTTTTCTTTAGCTGGACTACCGCTGCATTGAGCATTTTACCGGCAAGCTGATGCGCTGTTTCGGTGTAGCCGTTATCTCTCAGGCCTTCATACACCATATAATCCCAAAGCAACCAAACCGGTCCGTTCCATTTGCAACAGTAATCCACATACGGACTGTACCATGGATCCTGGGCCGATAAAGTGGGAACCCCGTATCTTCTCCAGAATTTCGTAGTATCGGTAAGTGTTTTAACAAGTTTTTCAGCACGGTCCCCGGGGGCGGCACCTGCCCAGAGCGCAAGAAATGCTATGATCTCCTGCCTCCTCAGATCCCTTGTCATAAAATACCAGCTATGGCTCTTTTTATTCACCGAATAGTAAAACCCCGTACTGTCGTCCCACATCCTCTTATTGACCAGCTTAACCACTGCATCGGCACTTTCTTTCCATTTAATGGCCTCTTCCTTCTTCCCAAGTGTCTCGGCCATCTTTGAAAGTGATTTTTCTTCTTTAATCATCATCAGGGTCAGGTCGAGGCATTCCAGTTCATCTGAAATATCTTCCTTGTCTACATCGAGGTATCTCTCGGCAGAAACCTGGAAAACCGCATTATACCAGTCCCTCACATTTTCAATGATGCCGTATGGGCCCCATTCAAAGGTACTGTCATGATCAGTATCCCTGTTTTTAATAAGCCAGCCGGTATATTTAACCCCTGAAGCATAAGCGTCTTCAAGAAATTGCCTGTCTTTGCTGACTTTAAATATTTCCCAGTTAATCCAGTTAAAAAAAGGAGCCGAGGTGGTGGGCATATTTTTATGCGGGTAATCCTGCAGGCCTCTCGGGCCATGACGGTATGCAATAAAACCGTCTTCCCTTTGCTGTTCCATGTAAACTCTCTGTGATCCCTCAGCAGAGGCTGGGTCCATATATACATATGACAGCATACTTAAGGATTCATGCAATACCTGGTGCCCGTGTCCCCATCCCCACAGGGGGTTTCGCGAGAAAGCATAGGAATTGAAATTTGTCTTGCCTGAAGGCGGGTACATGCATCCCCTCACCAGGTTGAAAGCCCCGAGGTATGCAATTTTTTCATCCCTGGTCTTGAAATTTATCCTGGGGATTTTTGAAAACAATATCAGGTCATCCTCATAAAATGTCTTTAACAGGGCGGTTTTCATGGTTTCCAGTTCCTTCATCAGAACTGCCTGGTCCTCACCCTGTCCCTGGAACCCCCTGAGAACCCTGAAAGATACCTTCTGGCCCCGGGCCAGGCGTTTCTTGAAATTCAATGCGACAAACCTGCCTAGTCCCCTGGCCCGCTGGTTAAGCGTATCACTCCGTTTTTCCGAATAAAAATCCGTTTTAATGGTATTGTAAAAAGTGGAAAAATCCCCAAAATAAGCCCCGTAAGTATACGGAGCCGGGAACCCTGTAAAGATGTCCCTCACTTTTGTAGGATACCCGTATTCTGTTTTAAGGCTGCTGATAAGTCTGTAAGGGCTTTCATAACGGTGAACAACATATGCTTTGCAGGCAGTATCAAATTGCATTACCTCCATGGAATCATTTTCTGCTTCCAGTATAGGGTAAACCGAAACCTCATGGCTGATGTTATCGGTATTGACCACTTCCAGGTCAACAAGGGCGATGGTCGAACTATAAACCATGAATGTTTCTTTCACATGTATTCCCCTGAATGGCTCGTATTCCATGATAGCCATATCAGGAAAGGAAAAATCAACTACGGGTTTTTTAAAATATTCCGACATCTTCCCGATCACAACCTGGTCAACTTTCCAGAGGCAGTATATACGGCCTGCATGATCACTTGAATAATTGACCGGCATGCAGCATGAATAATAATCCATCTTATAAGCCTTGTCACCATATAACCTGGATCTTGCCATCGAGGCGGCATAGGTCGTAAACAGCGGATCATCGGAACGGGCATCTATCCTTACATAATCCTCAACCGGTTTGAAGTTCTGGCCAAAGCCGGTCAAAACCAGGAGGAAAAGGGTGATTGATAAACAAATCTTTCTCATTTAACTGAATATTCATCGATTAACATTCTTGCAGCAATACCGGCCCATATATAGGTTTTATTCCATCCTGCCTGGTGTTCATCGGCACTGTAGAATTCCCAGAAAACATGATCCTGTTTAAGATGCCAGATCATATTATCGAAGACCCTGCCTAAAAGTTCCGAAGCATCCTGCTTGTAACCATAATCCTTCATTCCCCGGTAAACCAGGTACTGCCATTGCACCCAAACAGGTCCGTTCCAGTAGCCTATCGGATTATAATAGTCGGATTTTGCTGTAAGGGAAGGGATACCATAAGGCCTGTGAAATTCCATGGGATCCCTCAGTGACCGCATCAGGAGATCTGCATGATTCGTACTGCTGACGCCTGCCCATAGCGGCAAAAAACCAATTATTTCCTTAAGCTTGAGATCATTGGTTTTACGGAAAGAGAAGCCCTGGTCAAGTTTATTTATATTATAATAAAAACAGCTCAGGGTATCCCACATAAAATGTTCAATGAGGGCCGACCTTTGCCGAGCTAGGTTGTCCCATAGCTTTGCATCATCTGTCAATCCCAGGGTTTTTGCCATCCCGGAAAGCGACACCGCTTCCCTGACCAGCATTGAGTTAACATCAGGACCTTCAAAACACCCTGGCCTGCCAACATTATCCCAAACGGCAACTCTTGCATCACGAACCGATTCCAGCTCACTTTCAGCGCCCCATTCGCAAAGCCCGTTCCTGTTTGAATCCCTGTTCCTTACGAACCAGGTATAAAATTTCTTTCCCGAGAGATAAGCTTCATTGAGAAACTTCCTGTCGTTGCTTATCTTGTATATTTCCCAATTAATATAATTGAACCATGGGGCGGATGTAGTTAGCTGGTTTGCATACGGTATGGTTTCGTCAAGGTAAGGCCCTGTACGGTAGTTGATATACCCATCGGGCTGCTGCCTCTGTATGAATACCCGCTGCGAATTCATTGCACTTGCCGGATCCATATAGGCATAGGCAAGCATGCTCAGGCTTTCATGGAACACCTGTCCTCCATAACCCCATCCCCATTTAGGCTCCCTGGAGAAAACATAATAATTCGTCTTGCATTTTCCCTCGGCAGGCATCATGCACTGCCTCATCAGTGAGAAACAGCTCCAATAAAGCATTTCATAATCCCGGCATGGAAATTTCAACTGGGGGATCTTACTGTATTCCACTTCGTCTTCCCGTATTATTTTTCCCGGGTCCGCAAGCATTAGCGGCTTTAACTTCCTGAATGCAACTTGCTTTCTTACATCTGATTCTTCCAGACCAAGAACTATTCGGAAGCATGTGGATTCTCCCGGCCCGAGGCGAATGGTCCTCATCCCGAAAACCGCGGTAATTGCAGGCGAAACCATCTTTCTTAAAGCAATGCTGCTCCTGAGGGCATCAACGGGTCCGGCAGGCTTAATGGATGCAGCCCCTGCATTAACATTTAATGCAAGAAGGGAATCGAATTCCAGGCCCGGTATTAAGAATGCCTGCAAGGAAGTGCTTATCGGTATCTTATGCTCTTTCATCCAGGAATCAGGCTTTTTAGTCAGTGGATAATAATAGCCATCAAATAAATTATCATGATTAAAATTGATAATGCTGTCATATGAGGGATAAAAATGATAAGGGATAAGCGTGACCTGGCTCGTGAAATTTCCAGTGTTGGACACAGAGTACTCCACAAAGGCCGAACCTGAAGAATACACATCAAAACAAACATCAATCTTAAGGTCTTTAAAAGGAGAGTATGTGTATTTTATTATATCACTGTATGAAGTTGTTATAACAGGTTCTTTGAACAATTCCTTCAACCTGAACCTGGTCTCGTTTCCAAGTCTTATTGCCAGCCCGAAATTAGGCCCGTCGGCCGAAATTATCTCAACCCCGCTTTCAGGATCATTAAATAAAAACTGGTAGCCCTGGTCAAGTTTATACGATGAACGGGAAAGCGGAGCGGCATAGGTTGTAAATAATGCATCGGACTTTGTAGCCTGCAGCTTCGAAAGAAACTGCCCCGATACATGGCAATACTGAAACAGCAATAATAATAACAATAGTTTTCTCATCTCAGATAGATCTTTACCGGGACCTCGCTGTACGTTCTTCCCTGTTCGGGGAATGCGACCCTTATTGTGGAAATATTACCGTTTGTCTCAAGCAGGCTGCCATTCTCAATATGATCAATGAGCATTGTATTTATCCAAACCCTGATCTCTCCTGTAGTGCCTGCAACATTCTCGGCTATAACGGAATATATGCTGCCGCTAAGCCCGCTGTCAAGAATCCGGAGTCCGCCTGACGCATACCCCGGTTTCGGCTCCTGGCGTAAGGGAAGAACAGAGATTCCGTTCCTAAACTCAATGTTTATCCTGTCGATGCCCTGGGGTCTGAATTCAAGCCTTAAAATCACACCCTTCGAGGTATTCTCTATGGTAAAAGGCAGCTCCCTCTCGTTCAACTTACATGAAAGGATCTGTGTGCCTGCAGGTAATAAAGGGGCAAGATCAAGAGATACCGTTTCTTTGTATTCCGAAACGAAGCTGTAGGAGAGCATATTCCCGTTTCGTTTAAACTTCATGCTAATGAATTTGCCGCCAATCCTGATGTTCCTGACTTCTAAAGAGTCCCAGCCGGCGGGCAGGGCAGGGGCGATTTTCAGCCGGCCTTTTCCGGCGTCTGCATCGAGCCCAAGGAGTCCTTCCAGGCTGGGCTCCAGCACCATGGTTTCAGACCAGCACTGGTTTGAGCACACACCTGAGGGTTTATAGATTGCTCCGTTTAACACTTCCTGTACATGTCCTAAATCCCACGACCGGTATATGTTCAGATTGTTCATTATATGACCAAAGCCCTGTACGGAATTGCCATAGCGGTATTCGGCAAGGGAAGCCCAGCCTGTAAACAATGGCCAAACACTGCCGTAATGGTAACCTGTAGGCTTGAATAAGCGGCTGTCGTCACGGATTATCCTTACGCCCCAGTTGGTGGTAAAAGCATTTGAAGCATACTGCCTTAATACAGGAGCAGCCTTCTCCGGCTCTGCCAGTCCGAACCCCATCGGAACAGCGGGCAGTACCGTTGGCTCGTCACGGAAACTGCCATCCGCATTCTTTCCATAATTAAAAAAAGACGAACCGGCATTCCAGAAGTCCTTATTGATGATAGTATTTATAACCGAAGCTTCTTCACCGTACCTGTTCTTTTGAGCGTCATTCATAAAAGCGGCCATATTGGAAGCCTCCTTTAAAGCCTCGCTCCAGCATCCGGCCATGTATAAAGTGGCATGCGACCCGTATAATTCCCCTCCCTCGACCCATCCATGGCCCACATTGGTATTTTCTATAAGATGGTCTTTGTCGGTATCGGTGGAGAAGCAGAAATCAATGGCCTTGCGGATTTGGGGCCAGCTCCTGCGTAAAAACGCGGTGTCGTTTGAGTACCTGAAATACCTTCCTGCCAGTACGATATACAATGGGGTTGCGTCGGAAGCATCATAATGGACAATACCCGAAGTGCTTGCTTCATGCAGTATTTTACCGTTCAGGTCCTGGTATTTCTGGTAGAATTCGAGTTCAGACCTGACTTTCTCATAGTCTCCTGCGGCGAGCAGGGCGAATCCGCTCCACTGCCCGTCACGGCCGAAATACCATGCATATCCAGGCCTTCCGCTAACCTCTTGTGCGCCATCCCATCCATAACGGGTAGTCGCATAACCGGCAACCAGTGATTTACCCATGCCGGGTGTATTTACAAAAAATTTATCAGCGGAAACCAGGGCCCATGTAAAGCCCTTGTTAAAATTGCTGTCGGGGGAGCTGATCATCACCCTGTTTTTATACAGTTCAGATATGTGTTTAATTGAATTCTGAAATATTTCAACCGGGGAAGCCGAATATTTCTCGTAACACTGCCTTATTTCTTTATTGCCATCACTACCTGCCACATAGATGACGTCAAGCTGATCATTCATTTCAAGCCTGTAATGAAGGAATCCTGAAGCCATGAATTGGTTTGTAGGAATTCCGGCAGCTTTGTAGTTTTTATCAATGGCAAAGTCGGCAAACCGGCCCGATATATGTTGGACCGCGGGTTTGTTTGTGCCGATATACACATTGAGAATACCCCGTTTGTCGGAAAACCTTAACGCCTGTATATCATTAAGCCAGGCATGGCAGATACTCCCCGTCACTTTTGCCGAATAGGGCCACATCATCCGCAGATTGGATTTAAGGCGGATGAAAAATTCGGCCCCGTATACACCCTTGTATTCATAATGCAGCACCCCTGCCGGTTCAAGGGGATCATTAACAATGATCTCTTTCAGGTAGGCCCTTGGGAACTTGTATTGCCGGCAGAAATAGGAGGGATGGCTGATTATTTCAGGACGCTGGTCCTTAAGCCAGTATATTGTGTCTTTATAATCAAATTTTATGCCGACCTCATAATCCCTGAAAGCCATGAACGGATGGGCCCAAACCTCTTCTATCCCCGAATTCCCTGTACCCATCGTTAACAGCCGTTCACCTGCCACATCCCAGGGATCATTGGAAGAAAACCTGCATTCCATTGCAAGAGGATCGGCTGGCTCCGACCAGCAACTGCGCGGATTGATCGGTTTTGCCCGGCTCTTTAATGAATCGTTTGAACACTCAGTTACAGTGTTCGGGGAATAGTCCCAGTAATGTGTATCCTGTCCCTCAATCCTGCCGGTAAGATATTCTATGCAGTTCCACGTGAACTTTTCAATGTGCAAACGGTTGAGATTGGGCTGGGAAAAGTCCATATACCCGCCTACAGCCATAATTTTTCCTTTTCCCGAAGAATATTCCAGCACTATTTTCGAATACTCCCTGAGGAAAATATAATCCCAGTCAACAGCGATGACCTTGCCTGATCCGGGTTGCTTATTCCCGAAATACCCGCAAAGTCCTACCTTCTGGTCGGTCAAGGGCCTTAGGATGTATGCACCCCCGTTCAATCCCGTAAAGACAGGATGTCCTATAAAAGCATGAAAACCAAGCTTCCTTCCGTAGCCTTCGTCTATACAGGGTTTCAGGCTGTCGGAAGGCTGGACATCTTCAAGCCCGATCGTGTTGAGATAATGCATGGCAAAACCCGAAAGCAGAAGGCCTCCGCCATCGTCAAGATATTTTTTAAAAGCTGAGAGTGTTTTATTTTCCTTCAGTTCTGCCGGGATTGGCCCGCTTGTATTCTTTTGATAGATTACAACAGTATATTTTTTGAGTGCGGATGGTCGTTTTGCCAGGTCACCGGCGCTTATGAAATCGCAGGAGGAATTTGGTTGTGATTTCAGAAAGGAATACAATGAACGGATAATGGTATCGGAAGCTGCATAAGGCAGATCTGAAAGTAAGGCAATCGCCGGCCCAGAGCCTGTTTTTGCCCGGTCTTCTGCCTTACTTAGTTTTACAGTGTGGGTTTGAATGCTTTTCCCTTTAATAGTCTGGGCGCGCGGCGAAACACACAGCAGGGAACAAGGCAATAATAATGCTAAGTAAAGTTTGTTGATCATAATCTGTTGATTAATTCATCCAGGCTTCCGGCCAGAGGGAAGCTGCAAGCCCTTAATCTTTCTTCGCTATGGTGCCCGTTGGGAATAAGTATGCAATCTATGCCAATTTCACAGGCAACTTCGGCGTCATGCCTGGTATCTCCAATGAAAAGCAAAGAGGATGCGGGCAGGCCGAGGTCAGAGATCAGCCGAAAGCCAACATCCGTCTTCCCATGGGCGTAATGGTCATCCAGGCCGTATATCCTGTCAAAATATTTGTCGACTCCCAGGTTTATAGTCTCAGTGAGCAGTTCGTTTTGCTCCCTGGCCGAGAGGATTGATTGCCCGAAGCCACGCTGTTTGAATGCCTCAAGCACATTCACAACTTCGGGATGAAGCTTGCATTCGTGCTGGCGCCGGTTGTACAGCACCATAAATTCCATACCTACTTCTTCGAAGGGTTCTTTGTCAAAATCATAACCCAGCTTTTCGTAATAATCCCTTACCGGGAATGTAAAAACCGAACGGTAAAAATCCAGGCTAACCCTTTTAAGTCCTCTTTTTTCGAGCATGCCGTTCATTACTTCGACGCAAAGCCAGGCATCGTCAAGCAAGGTACCGTTCCAGTCCCAGATAATATGTTTATAGTCATCAAACTTGTTGAACATCCTATGGATTTTAGCTGCGCCCCCAAAGCATGACAGGCGCCGTATTGAATTAATTGTCGAAATTTGTGGAATCAAAGTTATAAAAAAGAACGTGCCGGGATGTTTTCCAAAGAATTGCTTCAACCGCTTGAAGAACTAAGGGATTGTGCAATATGCCCGCGGGAATGCCATGTTGATCGACTGGAAGCCCCAACAGGCGTTTGTCGCAGCGACGCTTCGTTCAATATAGCTTCGATCTGTATCCATAAAGGGGAGGAACCTGTAATATCAGGCCCGAAGGGGATCTGCAATATTTTTTTTACAAACTGCAACCTTCAGTGCATTTACTGCCAGAATCATCAGATCAGCGATACCGGCACGCCAAGGGCCTCATCCCGGATGGAACTTTCTGAAATTGTTGCAGAAGTGACATCAATCCTGGACCGGGGAATCGGGATGGTTGGTTTTGTTTCACCTTCCCATTTCATTCCCCAGATGAAGATAATAATCAGGGCTGTTGAAGAAAGCGGATATTCGCCACGCTGGGTATACAATACCAATGCCTATGATAAAGAAAGTACATTGCGCTCTCTGGAAGGTATTATCGATATATACCTGCCTGATTTTAAATATATGGACCCCCTGCTTGCAAAGTCCCTGTCAAAGGCCGGTGACTACCCTGAAACAGCTACAGCTGCGATACGGGAGATGTACAGGCAGAAAGGATCTGTTCTTCATCTTTCGGCTAATGGTGTGGCCGAATCAGGAATCGTGATCCGTCATCTCGTTCTCCCCGGCCAGGTTCAGAACAGCCTGCAGGTGTTAAGGTATATCGCTGAGGAAATTTCACCCAAACTGCACATTTCCCTGATGTCGCAATACTACCCGACCCCATGGGTCATTGGCCACCCATTTCTGGGCAGGGGGCTTTCGCGTGAAGAATACGGGATAGTTTTAGACGAAATGGAACTTCTTGGCCTCGACAATGGATGGATACAGGGAATCGAGAGCACGGCTCATTACCAGCCTGACTTCAAAAGGGAACATCCTTTTGAATAGTTCCAGGTGATATCATCGGCAAAAACGCCTTCTTCACCGATTAGTTTATGAGTAAGCGGGGAATGTCATTATTTTTGGAGCGAATCAACCTAACAAAATAAATCTCATGAAACAACTCACACTCATCTTCCTGCCATTACTGTTCCTTGCAGCAACAGGTTTTGCCCAGGATAAAGAAAAGAAAGCCGACTCTTCCTACCAATTCACAGTGGTAAAGCAATTACCTGCAACATGTGTCAAGAACCAGAACCGTTCGGGGACCTGCTGGAGTTATTCAGCCATTTCATTCCTTGAATCAGAACTTCTGAGGACAGGAAAAGACACATTTGACCTATCAGAAATGTATTGCGTTCGCCAGTGTTATTCAGATAAAGCAAAGATCTATGTTCGCTTTGAAGGCAAACATAATTTTGGAGGCGGCGGTGCTGCCCACGACGTAACTTATGTACTGAAGAATTACGGTATGGTTCCCGAAGAAGCTTTCAACGGACTTACCATTGGTGAAAAACTTCCTGTTCACGGCGAGATGGATGCAGTGCTTTCTGCCTATGTGGATGCCGTTGTTAAAAATCCGAATAAAAAACTCACCCCGGTCTGGCATACGGGGTTTGAAGGCATACTGGATGCATACCTTGGCAAGGCACCTGCCTCGTTTACCTATAAAGGAAAGACTTATACCCCTCAGACTTTTGCAGGTATGATGGGCCTGAATGCCGACGATTATGTTGAACTTACATCATACACCCATCATCCTTTTTATTCAAAATTTATCCTGGAAGTGCCCGACAACTGGCTCATGGAAGGTGATTATAATGTTCCTGTAAACGACCTGATCGCTATCATCGACAATTCAATAGAAAACGGTTATACCGTTGTATGGGGTGCCGATGTAAGTGAAAAGGGATTCTCCTGGAAGAACGGGGTTGCCATCGTTCCTGATAAAAATGCCCCTGAACTGGCTGGTCTGGAGCAGGCGAAATGGTCAAAGATGACCGATGCTGAAAAGGACAAGCTGTTATATAAATTTGACAAACCCGTTCCCGAGAAAAAGATCACCCAGGAATTGCGCCAGCTTGAGTTTGACAATTACCAGACAACCGATGACCATGGAATGCAGATTACGGGTATCGCCAAAGACCAGAATGGAAATAAATATTATATAGTAAAAAATTCCTGGGGGCTGGATGACCACAAGTACAAGGGTTATTTTTACGCATCAGAAGCTTATGTGATGCTTAAAACCATGGATATCATGGTTAATAAGAATGCCATCCCCGGGGAGATCAGGAAGAAACTTGGCCTATAAAGCCCAGGGACCTTCATGGGTGGGGTATTCAGCGGCTGACGCCAGTCTTTCCAGGTATTCGGTCCTGGGAACCTGGCGCGCCCCAAAGTGTTTTAAGAGATCAGTCTCAACCTGGCAGTCAATGAAATGAAACTGCCAGGTTTTTATTTTCTCCACCATATAATAGAAAGCTACTTTGGAAGCGTCGTTTATTTTATGAAACATGCTTTCACCAAAAAAGGCTCGTCCGATTGAAACCCCGTATAGCCCGCCCGCAAGTTCACCATTGAGGAATGTTTCAAATGAATGGGCAAAACCAAGTTTATGAAGCCTGACATACGCCTCGATAAAATCCCCGTCAATCCAGGTACCCTCCTGTCCATCACGGGGCGCTTCGGCACAGGCTTCAATAACCTGCTGAAAAGAACTGTCGGCCCTGATCTCGAATTTACGGCTCCTGATCAGGCGTTTGAGAGATTCGGAAACCTTCATTTCACCAGGGAATAAAACCATCCTCGGGTCGGGGGAGAACCAGAAAATATCTTCCTCATCCCTGAACCAGGGGAATATGCCATCAGCATAGGCTTTAAGCAGCCTTGCAGCGGACAGATCACCGCCTATAGCCAACAATCCATCCGGTTCAGCTTCAGAGGGAGGTGGAAAGACCGGTTCATCGGGAAGAAGATAAACAGGCATTCAAAGGGTTTATTTGCCGACTACAACAACCTGGAAACTTCCAGGTGTCATCTTTCTGTGGTTATTTTCCATGGTCACATCAGCTGAAGACATGTAGATCTTCTTTTCAGCTTCACTGTATGTAATTGTCCTTGCACTTTTCCGGGTAGGCAAAGTCTGGACCACGCTGTAATCTTTCGGGCTTTTCTGGTGAACTACCGTCAGCACTCCTTCTCCGCATGAAGCCGCTATGTTCTGGTCCTCTTTGATAAAAACCAGGCCGTCGCAGCCGTCACCCATGGGGAGGGAGGCAATGATCTTGCCATTTGTACAATCCATCACCACGATGGTCTTGGACTCTCCGCAGGCTGAAAACAACCTGTTTGTCTTCAGGTCTATTGCCAGTCCCGAAGGCTCCTTCCCGGGATCCAGTGGCCATTCTGCATCGATCTTCAGTGACTTTGCATCAAATTTCGTGATGGTCGATTTGTCTTCAATATTTACAAAGATTTTACCCTTGCCGTCAGAAACTGCGGCTTCAGGTTTACCGGAAACCGGCATAGTGCCTGCAACCTCATTTGTTTTGGCATCAATGGCAGTTACTGAACTGCCACGCCCGTTAAATGTAAATATCCTTTTGCTGTAAGGATCGTACAAGACAGCATCCGGGTTTTTATCTGTCTTGATCTTTGCCGTTACCTGCAGGGAATTAAGATCAAAAACAACGACTGAATCCAGCCGGCCGGCCGTGATGAACCCTTTGCCAAATTCTTTCGCAATGGCTATCCCGTGAACTCCCGGTGTACCGGTAATGGTACCAATAACTTTCTCTGTTTTAATGTCAAGGACCTGCACCATTGTTCCATGGGATACATAAAGCCTCTGGGTTGCATCATCAGCTAACAGGTAATCCCAGCCGGCATCGCCTTCCAGGGATATGTTTTTCAGTACTTTATACTCGGTTTTTTGTGCCTGGGCAGCCTGGAAAGCGCAGAAAGCAGCGATGATAAGCAAACATTTTAATGTTTTCATAATTATTGGTCAATAAGGGTTTTTAATACTGTGGTTAATTTCTGCCTCTGAAAATGACATTAAACAAAAGTAACAATAAAGCCGGGAAAATCCTGCTTTATATCAATTTTGAAATAAACACTTTATATAACAGGCTGGCATGGCCTAATTTTGCCTACCTTCACATCATGAAATCAAAATCCGTTTGCAGGAGAGTGTTAGTGACATTGATGCTCCTCACTCCATTTTATTCTTTTTCCCAGCAGGGCAACGATAATGCGGGATCAATAGGCCGCTTGCACCATGAAGTGCCGGATCAGCCATATATGTCTCCCCGGTCAGGTCCCCACACAACTGCTCCCCGCCTCAAAAGCACCGGTTTCACGATGGTTCAGGTCAATGTGGATGCAAATGGCGATAACATACCGGGGGATGCGGCAAATGAACCTTCGATGAGCATCAATCCCACCGATCCCCAGCACATCGTCATTGGCTGGCGCCAGTTTGACAATGTCCTGAGTAATTTCAGGCAGGCAGGCTACGCGTATTCCGGTGACGGCGGGCTCACATGGACTTTTCCGGGTGTTATTACCCCCGGGATATTCAGAAGCGACCCGGTGCTTGACGGAGATGCCCTTGGATATGTATATTACAACAGCCTGACTTCTGATGGGGCAAATTATTCTTGCAAAGTTTTCAAAAGCGACAATGGGGGGTCTTCCTGGGATGCGGGTGTTGATGCACATGGAGGAGACAAGCAATGGATGGTCATCGACCGTAGCGGTGGAACTGGAACAGGGAATGTATACTCCGACTGGAATGAACAATTCACTTCCTGTGCTCCGGGAGCCTTCATTCGTTCAACCGATAATGGGGCAACCTTTGAGAATTGCACCCAAATCCCCGGAAACCCATACTGGGGGACAATGGCGGTTGGAAACAACGGGGAAGTATACACCACGGGACGAACCGATTTTTACGGAGTAATAGTTTTAAAATCGACAGCCGCCCAGTATCCCGATTCAATTCCTGTATGGAATATGTCGCTGGTTGACCTCGACGGGCAGGTAACCTACGGGCAGCTTGTTAATCCGGGAGGTTTGTCGGGACAGATCAGTATTGCCGTAGACCATTCAGGCGGCCCTGCTAATGACAATGTTTACCTTTTATCAACTGTTGCGAGATTCTCCAACAGTGATTCTGCCGATGTGATGTTCACCCGCAGCACCGACGGAGGTATGACCTGGAGCGCCCCCGTAAGAGTAAACGATGACCCGGGAACCGATAGCTACCAATGGTTCGGGACCATGTCGGTCGCACCAAACGGGAGGATAGATGCGGTTTGGCTCGATACACGAGACTCCCCTCCGGGCTCTCTGCTTTCGGCACTATACTATTCCTACTCACTGAACCAGGGAATAAGCTGGTCGGGCAACCAGAAACTTACTCCTCTTTTCGATTCCCGAATCGGGTGGCCTCAACAGCCAAAAATGGGGGATTACATTTCAATGGCCTCCGACAACAGCAAAGCATACCTTGCCTGGACCAATACATTCAACTTTGAGGAAGACGTATATTTCAGCACAATAACACCTTCCACAATAGGCATCTCAGACATACAACCCGGGAATTCAGGCATCCAGATTTCGGCAAATCCCCGCCCGCTCAGGGAACATGCAACAATTGATTATTATTTGCCTGAAAATAATTTTACCACCATACAGCTTGTCGATATCAGCGGGAGAATAGTAAAAACTATTGTTTCTTCATACCAGGATAAGGGAGCCCATCACGCTAGCCTTTCAGGTTCAGACATCCCTGGTGGATACTATTTCATCCGCATTGAATCCGGGACACAAAGCAGTAATCTGGGGATTGCTAAAATCAATTAAGTTTTAGTGGAAGTTGAAGCCATCGCCTTCAAGAGCCTGCCCATCCCTTCATTGATCTCCTTCCCGCTGATAACAAGAGGAGGTGCGATCCTGAAAGTTGCAGGTTTAAAAAGATAGTAATCAATTAGAACTCCATGGTCAAGACAGGAATCCAGGAAAACTTTGCGTTTGGAGACATCGGCAAGGTCTATCCCAAGCGCCAGGCCTTTACGCCGGATACCTGAGATTAACCCTTTTTGAAGAGCTTCAGAGAGCATACCCTCAATTAGTTTTCCTTTCTCCTCAGCGGCCTGCGGATGTTGGCCTCCCAGGAGGACGTCTATCCCCGCTATGGCGGCTGCACAGCTTACCGGGTGGCCCCCGAAGGTGGTTATATGCCCCAGTTCAGGATTAAACGCCAGGCTTTCCATAATATTTTTAGGGGCTATGAAGGCTCCCAGGGGCATGCCGGCGCCAAGGGCTTTGGCCAGGACCAGTATATCCGGCACTATCCCGTAAGGTTCGAAACTGAAAAAACTGCCGGTCCGGCCGAAACCCATCTGAACATCATCAATAACAAGCAGTGTGCCTGTTTCATTACATCGTTTACGTAATTGAAACATGAAACCGTCGGCTGGAGGGATCAGCCCGGCCTCCGACTGGGTGGTTTCTGTGACGACACAGGCAGTGTGCCGGGTTATCTTTTCAAGATCACTGAAATTGTTGAATTCAAGGAAACTTACATCCGGCAACAGGGGACGGAAAGCCTGTTTCATCTTTTCATTCCCCAGTATACTCAGGGAACCCTGGGTCGAGCCATGGTAGGCATTTTTAAAGGCAATAATCCCCGAACGGCCGGTGAAACGCTTGGCCAGCTTCATTGCTCCTTCAATTGCCTCAGTGCCAGAATTCACAAAATACACTGAATCCAGTGAAGAGGGGAGAAGGCTGACCAGTTTTTCAGCCAGTTTTACCTGGGGCGAATGAATGAACTCCCCGTATACATTAACATATAAGTAAGCATCGAGCTGCTTATGAATGGCCTCGATTACCTGCGGATGCCTGTGCCCCACATTGCTGACCGATATCCCGGAAACAAGGTCGATATAATCCTTTCCGCCCCGGTCATACAAATAAACCCCTTCGGCTTTCACAATGTCAAGCGCCATTGGGCCGAATGCAGGCAAACCCAGGTAACGGTAGAACAACTCCCTTTCGGTCATTTTCGTTTTTCTACGAAATTACGGATTTTAATACAAATAGCCATGTGCCATGTGCCATGAGTAAGAAGTACATTTATTACCTTTCACTCCACACTCGTGGCTCATGGCTCATGGCTCATGCCTATTTTCTATCTTTGCTCCAAACTTCAACCCATGCTTAACAAAGTCAGCATCATAACCGGAGCCTCTTCCGGGATAGGAAGGGCCCTGGCCATCGAAGCCCATAACAGGGGAGCCAAAGTCGTTTTGGCGGCAAGGAGGACCGGGCTGCTGGAAGAATTCACTTCATCATGGAACACTTCCGACTTTCTTACGGTTCAGGCCGACGTGACCCATGAAGACGATTGCCGGCGCCTGATCGAAGCTGCCGTGCAAAAATTCGGCCGTATCGATGTACTCATCAACAATGCAGGAATTTCAATGAGGGCCTTGTTTGAAGATTTGGATGTTGACGTGATCCGACGGATCATGGATACAAATTTCTGGGGGACAGTCTACTGTTCCAAATTCGCCCTGCCATACCTGCTGAAAACCAAAGGCTCGCTTGCAGGTGTTTCTTCAGTAGCCGGTTATAAAGGCCTTCCTGGCCGCACTGGGTATTCAGCCTCGAAATTTGCCATGCACGGGCTCCTCGAAGTCATCCGCATAGAAAACATGAAAAAGGGGCTTCATGTCCTTATCGCCTGTCCGGGCTTCACAGCCAGTAACATCCGCAATGTAGCCCTGTCGAAAGACGGTTCTTCCCAGGGTGAGACACCCCTTGACGAAAGTAAACTCATGCCTGCCGAAACGGTAGCTTCGCATATCTGCGACGCCATAGAAAAACGCCGCGACAGGATAGTCCTCACGACCATGGGAAAACTCACAGTCCTCCTTAACAAGTTCTTCCCGAAGTTTATGGACGGGATGGTATACAACCATATGGCCAAGGAGCCCGATTCGCCGTTTAAATAAATTATACGAGCGCTCAGCTCCTGGGATGGAATTGTATAATGGTGCTCCTCAGGTACTCCCTGTCAAGATGGGTATAGATCTCGGTGGTGGTGATGGACTCATGGCCCAGCATGTCCTGGACCGCCCTCAGGTCGGCCCCGCCTTCAACCAGGTGGGTTGCAAAGGAATGCCGGAAAGTATGCGGACTGATATTTTTCTTTATGCCCGCTTTCGTCGCAAGAGCTTTGATAATAGTAAAGATCATGACCCTGCTCAGTTTTGATCCCCTTCGGTTCAGGAAAACTATATCGTCATTGCCCGGCTGTAAAGGGATTCCGGTCCTGACTTCCCTTAAATAGTGAACAATCTCGTTCATCGCAACGGATCCCAGCGGGACAAGCCTTTCCTTATTTCCTTTTCCTACCACCTTAATAAACCCTTCGCTGAAATACAGGTTCGTTATCCTGAGTCCGACCACTTCCGAAACACGTAATCCGCAGCCATACATTACCTCGAGGATTGCCTTATTGCGCTTTCCTTCGGGGGTGCTGAGATCGATAACCCCGGTCAATGCGTTTATTTCAGCTACCGACAGGAATACAGGCAGCTTGCGGCCGGTTTTGGGTGATTCAAGGAGTTCTGTCGGATCTTTACTGATAATATTCTCGAGTAAAAGATATTTATAAAAACCTTTCAGCCCGGATACAATCCGGGCCTGGGAAGTTGCTGTCATGCCTAATCCTGTGATCCATTTCAGAAATTCCTGCAAGTCTTTTAACGTGACCTGTTCCGGCCCTGTCTTATTACTGCTGTATTCAAGGTATTGTGTCAGTTTTTCAACATCATGCAGATATGCTTCTATGGAATTCAGGGATAAGGATTTCTCAAGACGGAGAAAGGATTGATACCCGTTTACATAGGATTTCCAGTTCATCTGCATGGGATAAAACAGCTGAGGATTAATTGATAGTCTAAAAGTATTAAAATATTTTTGTTTATTCGGGGAAAGTTTGTACTTTTGCAGTCCTTAAATTTATAAGAATAATTTTTCATGGCAAAGAAGAGCAAAGACCAGAGAATTCAAGTGATTCTGGAATGCACGGAGCAGAAAACCAGCGGTGTGCCCGGGATATCGCGTTACGTCACCAAGAAAAACAAAAAGAACACACCTGAAAGACTTGAGTTGAAAAAATACAACTCATATCTCAAAAAAGTGACAGTTCATAAAGAAATTAAATAAGTTGTATTATGGCAAAGAAAGTAGTTGCTTCATTTAAAGGTTCTACAACCGGTAAGGATTATACTAAAGTGATCCGCATGGTCCGTTCCAAGAAAACCGGAGCTTATGTTTTCAGGGAAGCTATGGTTCCCAACGATCAGGTTAAAGATTTCCTGGCCGGGAAGCTCGATTAAACGTTTTTTTTCAAACAAGGAAAGCTTTTTTCATCCGAAAAAAGCTTTTTTTATATAAACCCAAACCATGGGACTGTTCAGTTTCCTGAGCAAGGATAAAAAAGAAGACCTCGACAAAGGGCTTGAAAAGACCAAAGCCAGCATCTTTACAAGGATATCAAAGGCTGTTGCAGGCAAATCAAAGGTTGACGACGAAGTGCTGGATAACCTTGAGGAGATCCTTGTGACTTCGGATGTGGGAGTTGAGACAACGGTCAGGATAGTGGAACGCATACAGAACAGGGTTGCCCGTGACAAGTATCTTGGCACCGGTGAATTGAATATTATCCTCAAGGAGGAGATCGCCGGATTGCTGCTGGAAAATTCTATTGAGGATCAAAAAGGATTTGATTTCCCTCTTCCTTCGAAACCATATGTAATACTGGTTGTTGGCGTGAATGGTGTAGGCAAAACTACAACCATTGCAAAACTCGCCTACCAGTTTAAAAAGGCAGGGAAATCGGTACTGCTCGGTGCTGCCGATACATTCAGGGCTGCGGCAGTTGACCAGCTTAAGATATGGGCCGCAAGGGTGGATGTTCCTATCATCGACCAGGGCATGGGGGCCGATCCCGCCTCAGTCGCCTACGATACAGTAAATTCGGGTATAGCGAGGAACGCCGACGTGGTGATCATCGACACCGCTGGCCGTCTCCATAATAAAATAAACCTCATGAATGAGCTTTCGAAGATCAGGAAAGTGGTTCAGAAACTAATTCCCGATGCACCCCATGAAGTACTCCTCGTTTTGGATGCATCCACGGGACAGAATGCCTTTGAACAGGCGAAACAATTCACTGCAGCAACGGAAGTGAACGCCCTTTGCCTTACCAAACTTGACGGAACGGCAAAAGGTGGCGTTGTGATAGGAATATCCGATCAGTTTAAAATTCCTGTTAAATACATTGGGGTCGGGGAGAAGCTTGAACACCTCCAGATCTTTAACAGGGTAGAATTCGTTGACAGTCTTTTCAATTAATACATCCCGGTTGAAAACCAGATCCCGGCCCCATACTGTTGGTATTGTTTCCCTTGGTTGTGCCAAGAATCTAATCGATTCAGAGCTTCTCCAGAAGCAGCTTGATGCAAGCAAAATAAAAATCTCCTTTGATCCGTCATCCATTAAAGGCATTGATACCATGGTCATCAACACCTGCGGATTTATAGGGGACGCCAAACAGGAATCGGTGGAGACCATCCTCGGATACGTGCAGGCAAAATCGGAAGGCAAACTTAAACATGTATATGTCATGGGCTGCCTTTCAGAACGGTACAGGGAGCAGCTGCGGAATGACATCCCGGAGGTTGATGCTTTTTATGGCGTCAATGAGCTGAAAACAATTGTCGGAGACCTCGGTGCCCATTATAACAAGCGCCTTCTTGGAGAAAGAATGATCTCCACACCTTCACATTATGCCTATCTGAAAATCGCAGAAGGATGCGACCGTAAATGTTCGTTCTGCGCAATTCCAGGGATACGCGGGGGCCATGTGTCAAGGTCATCCGCCGATATCCTTAAAGAAGCGCAAGGCCTCGTCGACAATGGTGTTAAAGAAATTATTGTTATTTCCCAGGACACCACATATTACGGTCTTGACCTTTACGGAAAAAGGACGATTGCCGGCCTTCTCGGGGAACTTGCAAAAATCAATGAAAACGGATGGATCAGGCTGCATTATGCCTACCCTCACGGGTTCCCTCGTGAATTGTTATCGGCGATCAGGGAGCATAAGAACATCTGCAAGTATATCGACATCCCCCTGCAACATATAAATAATCGGATACTGAGGTCTATGAAGCGGGGGCTTTCATCGGAAAAAACCCTTAAACTCATTGAAACCATCAGAAAGGAAATACCGGGTGTTATTCTCAGAAGCAGTTTCATCGTAGGATACCCCGGGGAAACAGACCAGGAATACCGGGAATTGCTTGAATTTGTTCGCGTGACAGGGTTTGACCGGCTGGGTGTCTTTGCATACTCACACGAAGAAGGCACGCCGGCTTTTAAGCTCCGCGATGACGTGAACAGGAAAATAATACAGGAAAGGCTTGAAGAAATCATGGAAGTGCAGGAGGGGATCTCGCTAAATAAAAACCTCGGCAGGCTTGGCTCAAAGCTCAGGGTGCTTATCGACCGCAGGGAAGGAGACTATTATATTGCCCGTACCGAAGGCGATTCGCCCGAGATTGATAATGAAGTTCTTATCCCTGCCGACGGCAATAAATTAAAACGGGGAACGTTTTCGGATGTAATCATTACATCGGCCGAAAGTTTTGATCTCTACGCAGAACCGTTAAAGAAGCTTGGATTAAGAAGGAAATAAATTTAAATTTGCTGAAATTATTAAAATTTCAAGAAGACAGAACCGCAAAAAATAATGCAATATGAAAAAGTACGTCCTTATCGCCATCACATTCCTGTTCCTGATCCCAATCATCTCAAGATCGCAGGTTAACACAGTAGTAAAAGCTTCTGATACTATCAATAAATTAGATGTCTCAGGTTTGAGAACCGGCTATTGGGAGGAGAAAGCAGGGGAGGTCATTAACAAGGGATTTTACAAACTGAATAAAAAAGACGGCAGCTGGGTTGGCTTTTATTCCAATAATTTCATTGCCAAAATTGAATATTTTAAAAACGGGCTGAAAGACGGACCTTCAGTTCAGGTTGATCGCAGGGGAAAAGTTACATTATTCGAATCGTATCAACTGGGAGCGTTAAACGGCCCACAGATAGTTTATTCACAATTGGGTGATTTCCCGGTTTCGGAAACAAATTATCAGAAAGGACAGAAAAACGGGGTTTACCGCTTGTATTATGAAACCGGTAAGATGCAGGAAGAATCGTATTATGGAGACAATCAGAAAAATGGTGCTTCACGCTGGTTTAATAAAAACGGCAGGCTTATGGCCGAATACAGTTATAAAGCCGGAAATTTTGAAGGTATGCAGAGGACGTTTTACGATAATGACACCGTACAGATATTGTCGAATTACACAAAGAACGAGCTTACCGGAGAGTATAAGGAGTTTTACAGGAACGGCAAACTTAAAATCACAGGAAAATACGTAAACGGCCTGAAAGATGGCCCCTGGATTGAATATGATGAGACCGGAAAGGCTGTTAAAACTACAAAGTATAAAGCAGGGAATGCACCAAAATAATTCCTGATGAAGGAACTCCGCAATCCATTTGTGTCGCTGGAAGGGTACAATTGTTTTGGTTGTTCACCCGGCAATTCCATTGGCCTTCAAATGAAGTTTTTTGAAGATGGAGAGGAAATTGTTTCGCATTGGGAACCCAAAAAGCAGTTCCAGGGATATCATACCATACTTCACGGGGGTATACAGGCGACGCTGATGGACGAGATCGCAAGCTGGTTTGTTTATGTCAGGTTAAAATCAGCCGGGGTCACGTCAAAAGCAGAAGTCAGGTATATCAAACCACTTTATGTTGACAAGGGAACATTAACGATTCGTGCATCCCTCCTGAGGATGAGAAGAAACCTGGCCGACATTTCGGTGAAAATATACGATCATGATGGCGTACTTTGTGCCGAATCCGTAATGGTATACTTCACTGTATCACCTGAAAAAGCAAAGGAAACCCTGTATTACCCGGGAGCCCGGAAATTCTACTGAACAGAATTGGAAAAATGAACGGCAGGGCAGCCTTACCTGCCGTTTTTAATCATGTAATCTTTTGGGACAGGCTTTGATTTCGGACTGTAAAGAAGATTGTAATTACTCTTATTCTTCTTCACTTTATGGTAATTCTTTGAGTGGATGGCTTCACAGGAATATTTATTCTTGGAACAGGAGCCAAGTAAAAACACAAGGCACAAGCCGGTGAATATGATTTTAAATAGGAGCCCCCTGGGCCCGGAAGGTCTTAAATACATGCTGAATAATTGACGTTGTCAAAGGTAAGAAATATAAGGATTCAATGGATTCTTATACTCTTGTATGGGGAATTTGTATCTTCGCTCCATGAAGCAACAATTGAAATTACTTTGGGCAGTAATCTCTCTGATCCTGATCACTGATTCTTCATTTGGACAGTATGCACCGCCTCCGGGTTATCCGGGTACCACGGCAATCGGCAAAGACAGTTCGGTTTTCTATGCCTGGGCTACAAACTGTACAGTGAAAAGGGGGTATGTAAATATCGCCGACACGACCTTTCTATATAACAACTCAAACAGGGCTTCCTATGGAAATGTATATATGTCGACCGGCAAACCCGATGGTCTTGTTCTCAGCCTGGGCGACGGAGGTGTAGCCACATTGACTTTCGATACAATAATTTCAGATCACATAGGCTGGGATTTCGCTGTTTTTGAAAACTCTTTCAGTGACGGATTTCTTGAGCTTGCGTACGTGGAAGTTAGTTCCGACGGCGTGAATTTTGTGCGTTTCCCCTCCGTATCACTTACCCAGACCCTTCAGCAGGTTGGAACTTTTGATACTATGGACACAAGAAAGATCAATAACCTTGCAGGGAAATACCGTTTGTTTTACGGGACCCCGTTTGACCTGAACCAGCTTAAAGACAGCTCGGCTGTCAACATACAACATATAACCCATATAAGGATCATTGATGTCGTGGGTGACCTTCAGGATGCCTACGCACGCTATGACTCCCAGAATCATAAAATAAATGACCCATGGCCGACTCCTTTTGATACAGGAGGGTTTGACCTTGACGGCATAGGCCTTGTGCAAAATGCACCTACTGCCGACAACAGGGATCTAAATGCACCGGGCATCAGTATAATCCCGAACCCATGCTCGTTCGAGGCGGGGTTCTTTACCGGTACATCAGTGCCGCTTCATTATGAGATTACCGACCAGACCGGAAGAATATTGATACAGTCCTCATTCTCTGTTTCTACCCATGTTGATATCTCTCACCTCCCTTCAGGAATTTACTTTGTAAATTTCACCTCTTCCGGAACCTCCTGGCGTTTAACAAAAAAACTGCTGAAATATTAATACTTTCATAAAATACTTTCTTTTCGGCGGGATTCACATTTTCTTTCTTCTTCAGAATCCATGCAATTTAAATGCCCAGTCTTTCAAGGATACCTTGCAGCTGAAAGAAACGGAAGTCAGGGCAAACCTGGTTCCCGGCAATAACGGGTATAAAAAAGTCAAGTTTGACTCTCTGATCCTCCTGCCATACCGGGATGCCGATCTTTCGACTGTCCTGTCACAGATATCGACTATCTTCATCAAATCATACAGTCCGGGAAGCCTTGCCACCACTTCATTCAGAGGGACCCCGGCCAATCATACCCAGGTGGAATGGAATGGAATAAGCCTGAGCAATCCCATGCTTGGCCAATCTGACCTTTCGCAGATCCCTGTCTCTGCTTTCGACGAGATTGAAGTTCTGTACGGGGCTGCAGGCCTTACCAAAACAAGCGGGGCTTTTGGAGGCGTTGTGAACCTTGTTACAAATCCTGACTGGAACAACAGGATACAAGCATCGGTTGCCCAGACTGTCGCAAGCTTCGATAATTACACGACCGGGGCAGGAGTCATTGCAGGCACTTCAACATTCCAGTCCCACACCCGTTTGAATTACTTGTCGGCTGTTAACAATTTTCCATACAACGATGATTTCACAGGCGAAAAAGTAACACAAAGCAACGCAAAAGTGCTGCAGTATGGCCTTACCGAAGAGGCATTCTGGAAACTAAAGGACAAACATCTTTTTACCGCCCGCGTCTGGTACAGTTATGACAACAGGGACGTTCCTCCTGTTGTGGAGGGAAGTGCAACATACTACCCTCAGAAAATGCTGAATAAAACCCTGAGATCAATTCTTGAGTATAAGCTTGTAGAAAAATCCTGGAATTTTTCATTAAAGACTTCACTCGTCAACCAATTTATGAATTACAGGAACGACAGTATGTTAATTAATAATGACCACAACTGCTATACATCATTCTCATCAGCCAGGTTTTCATGGATGGGAGTGAAGAACCTTACGATCAGGCCGGGCGTTGATTATACTTACGATTATGTGAAATCTGATTCATACTCCGGTGTGAAAACAAGAAGCACACTTGGGTTGTATCTTGAAGTGGCATATAAGTTCAACAACCATGTCAAATCCCAGCTGATCCTGCGCGAAGATTATCTTGACGGGGCATTTATGCCATTCGTCCCAACCCTTGGCCTCGAATACAAACCACTGAATAAAATAAACCTCTACCTGAATGCAAATGTTTCCAGGAATTACCGGTACCCGACACTGAATGATTTGTATTGGGAATACTGGGGAAACCCTGACCTGAAACCTGAATACGATAACGGGCTTGAAGGAGGGATAACATACAACTATCCTTCACCAAACGGGAAATTTTTTATTGAAACAGCTGTTTCAGGATATTATTCCTGGATGCATGATATGATCGTATGGAGCCCCCTTTCGTACAATCCCTCAGTATGGAAACCCCAGAACGTCAGTGAAGTGAACGCCAGGGGGATCGAAGCCAGCCTGAACCTGAAATGGAAGGTCAGCAAACTGCAGATCACTTCATCAAACAATCTCACTTTTTGCAGGTCAACTTGCGAGAAGACAAACTCACCGGAAGACCAGTCACTCGGCAAACAACTCATATATATACCTGAAAGTACATATAACGGAACATTGAACCTCAATTGCTGGAATTTCATCCTGGGGTACAATCTCACTTTTGTTAATAAAAGATACACAACGCCTAACAATCAAGCATATATGCCCGGATATTCATTGTCGAATATTATTTTTGGCAAGTCATTCAATTTGCATACTTTTGTAATATCTTTACAGGTGAAAGTCAATAACCTTTTTGATGTTGACTACCAAAGTGTAAAGAACTGGCCGATGCCAGGAAGGAATTATTCATTAACCGCGAGATTTGAATTTAAAAAATAAGGTAATAAAAAGGACTGACATAAATACCCGGGAATCAGGCTTTAAGTTGATCATACTTATTAGCCTGATGGTGTATTTCCTATCGGCTTGTTCAAAGGATCCTATTCGTGAAGTCACCACTCCTCCTGTCAATCCTCCCACAGACACATCAAAAGTTGTGTACAATAATGGGGTCTTCATCGTTAACGAAGGTAATTACAACTGGGCAAACGCCTCCGTTACATACATAGACAATAAAAGCGGCCTGGCATACCAGGACATTTTCATGACCGCCAACAGCAGGGGTCTTGGGGATGTTGCACAATCAATGAAAATTTCAGGGGATAAGGGTTTTATTATCGTCAACAACAATGACAGGATCGAAGTAGTTTCCTTAAAGGATTTTAAAACTATAAAGTCAATTACAGGGTTCAGTTCGCCCAGGTATATTGAATTTATAGATTCTACAAAGGCGTATGTCACCAATATGAGAAGGAATATTGCAATTGTTGACCTGAAAACACTTACAGTTGTTAAAAACATTCCAACACCTTACTGGACCGAAAGCCTTGTTCGTTTCGGGCAATTCATGTACGTTACATGTATCGGGAGTTTCAATGTTCCGACTGCCGACCGTAAATCCCAGGTTTATATAATCGATACAAAAACTGATGTGATTGTCGACAGCCTTCTTTTAGGTAAGGAGCCCGTAAGTATTACGGTTGACCGTAAAAATAAAATATGGGTTATCTGTACAGGCGGATATGATAATTATGAAGCACCTACACTGCAGAGAATTGATCCGGCCCTGAATATCGTAGATAAATCCTTTACTTTCCCGGTTCAGCAGGGCGTTCCCAGCCGTCTTTGCATGAACCCGACCCAGGATACCTTGTATTTTCTTTATAATGGCGTTTACCAGATGGCTGCCGGTGCAAGCGAACTTCCTGCAACTGCTTTTATCCCTGCCAACAGACACTTGTTCTACGGCCTTGGCGTCCATCCGGTGACCGGACAGGTCTTTGTAAGTGATGCGATTGATTACGTGCAATCTGGGAAAGTATTCAGATGCAGCCAGGCCAACGGCCAGGTCCTTGAATCCTATTCTGCAGGCCGGATCCCTGGTTCTTTCTGCTTTACGGCTTCTTCAAAAAAATAATTCAGCCCAGCTCTTTCAGAAGTACCCTGAACTCGCTAAGCATCATAGCTGTAGCTCCCCATATAATATTCCGGTCGATATAATAACAGGGAAAATCAGCCGAAAGCCCCATAAATAATTTGATCCGTTTGGTCTGCATATGCTTATCGTCGAGAAAATCGGAAAGGCTTACTTCAATGATTTCATCAACTTCCCTTGGCTCTTTTTTGAATTCAGGCCGGCTGTCTGACCAGGCAACAACTGGCGTTACAATATAATTGCTGGGAGGAATGTATAAAGGAGTTAGTGTTCCTATGATGTTTACTGCGGATGGATCTATCCCAACTTCCTCCTTTGCTTCCCTGACTGCAGTCTCAATGAGGTCCCTGTCGGTTTTCTCGAATTTCCCGCCGGGAAGGCTTATCTGGCCTGAATGAACACCGGTATAATCGGGTCGCTTCATCAGCACAATATAAATATCCTCCTTATAAGGATAAAGCAGGATAAGCACACCGCTGGGTTTTGCTGAGGACAATACAGCTGTCCTGAAGGGAAATCTCATCCGTTTCCTGCTTGCCATGAGCAACTGGGAATCAAGGCCCGGAAGCGGTTTCCTTAACCGCTCTGAAAGTTTAACAGTATAATATTTAAGGTTCTTCATTCTGCCTGCAAAAATAATCGATGGATCCCTTGGTTTCAATATTATTATTAATATTGTAACGGAATTTCTTAGTTATGACAAAAGAAAAAATAGATCCTTCGAATCATGCCCATGAGCAACAGGAAAACATCCTGGATCTTATTTTATATAATGATGACGTAAACACATTTGACTTCGTCATTGAAACACTGGTTGAAGTGTGCAAACATAATCAGGAACAGGCGGAACAATGCGCCCTTATCGCTCATATGAAAGGACGTTGCCCGGTAAGGAACGGAGCTACCGACATCCTTACCCCCATGAAATCGGAAATGACGAACCGCGGATTGATTGTTACGATAGAGTAATCAACAGCTTTTCAACACCTTATTAACACCTCCATTTTTCTTACTTTCAACTACCTGATTATTAAATTATTGAAAGTGTGGTTTTAGTAACATTTTGTTAATAAAGCCTGTTGATTTCCTGTTAACATAAAACTTCCGGAAAAATTGATATTGCCCCAACGCTGATTTTAAATTTGTCCTACAGGCAAACGATAAAAGGCCTGCCGCAAGCAGGCCATAATAACCTTAACCTGGCGTTTCAGTGAATCACGGTTCCCTGAAAACGTGAAGCGGAATCCATCGGCCAGACGGGTTCCGCTTCGGTTTTTATTAACTAGCCATGAGGCATGGGCCATGAGCCATAAGCCATGAGGCATGAGTTACCAGTCACAAGTCACAATTCACTAGTCACTGCTAACCATTCACCAGTAACTATTTTAGAGCAAGTAGGGGAGAACGGCTTTCCTTTCGGAAGGATAATCGGGGAATGTAGCCTGGTACCAGCGATGGTGATGCAGGGCCCTGGGCAGCAGGTTTACAAGAGTCCAAACCGCAAACGCAAGTCCTGGAGAACTCCATGTCATTAAAGCATACCCAAACCATTCGACAATTTCTCCAAAATGGTTTGGACAGGAAATAAATCTGAAAAAGCCCCCGCGAGGTATGACATATCCCGTCTCACCGGGTTTTCTTAAATGGATCAGGATATTATCGGCTTGCATATTGATGAACATCCCTGCCAGGAAAACAATAATCCCGCCAAGAAACCTCGGGTCCTGCAGCCACGCAACAGTATGCTCGTCGGCCAGGTTGCCGAGATAATACCCGTTTATAAAACCATTAACCAGGTTAAAAAAGATAGCCATGAACATAATCGCCAATGGCATTTTCTTTCCTTTAGTCCTGAGCCTGAAAGGAAAAATGATGTCACGGTTTATATAATGGATGGAATACAAACCGAAGAATATCCAGGTCGGAGCATTGTGCTGAGGGGAACCCAGGAAGAAAAAAACAATAAAAACAAGCAGGGCAGGGGCTTCCATGATGATCCATCCCCAGCGGTTACTGATCATGGCTCCCCAGCCGGAAGTGGTATGGCGTCCGTACGGAGCAACAGTCCTGATAATAAAAGGAAAGCTCACAAGGGCTATTGCAATCCACAGGTAGACGATAAAATAAAAAACCGGAACAGAAATCATAGGTTACTTACTTAAATAATTATTGTTTTTGAACCATTCATAAAGATCGCGTATAGTTTCGTCAAGCGGACGGGGATCGAGTCCAAGCTCATTCCTTGATTTGGAATTGTCGATCAGCCTGTTTCCCTTTGCTATTATTTCAAGGGATTCGCTGGTATATAATGGTTCTGAACCAGTTATCTTGCTGTACAAAGTAATGAATGGCAGTCCAATTTTCGCCGACCAGAAAGGGAGAACAGTTTGAACAGTTTTGATACCTGAATGTTTGCTTACATAACCCGAAAGCTCTTGCACACTGTGCCATTTGCCAGCCACAAGGTATTTTTGTCCAGGCCTGGCTTTTTCAATTGCCGATATTGCTGTACTTACGACATCCCGTACATCGATCCAGTTATATCCACCGGGGACAAGGGCCGGGATCTTGTGATTTATCAACTGCAATACTGCCTTCCCGGTTAGTCCGGGCTCCGGATCAGCAGGACCGATGATCGCAGTCGGACTAAGCACGATGGCCTCCATGCCATTTCGGGCTGCTTCCATTACGGCGCGCTCACCGTCAGCCTTGCTGCGGTCATAAGCAAAAGCCTCCGTGCCAACAAGGGGACGGCTTTCATTGAGTGCATTCTCCTGGGGATCCTGGCAAAAGGCATGTATGGAACTGAAATGGATAAACCTTTTAATATTCCTGTCTTTGGCTGCCGACAGCATATTTCTTGTCCCTTCGGCATTGTTCCGGTAGACCGATCCTGAAGGATCACCGGTTATTGATATCTGGGCGGCAAGGTGAAAGACCACATCAACTCCATCCATCAGCTCAAGCAAAGAAGACTTGTCAAGCAAATCACCCTTAATAAGTGTCAGGTCAAGCTTACTGATCGCTTCGGTATGTTTATGGGTCAGGGCGTTTACCTGGAAGCCTTTGTCAAGCAACGACTTACAGAGATTATATCCAACATGCCCGTTGGCACCTGTAACTGCAATTTTCATCGTCGGGATTTAAGTTTGCGTGCAAAAATAGCAATTTAAAACAGGCCTTGATTGTTTTAGTGTTTTTTAGATTAATTTTACGTAACAATTAAAAAAAATTTAAACTTATGAAAACGTTTAAAAAAGTCGTTATCTGGATACTGGCAATCATTCTTGTAGTGGTTCTGGTTTCCTATGTTTTGCCAAAAACTTACAAAGTTGAACGATCGGTTTATATTAAGAGCAAACCTGAGCTGATCTATGATATAACCGGCAATTTCAACAAATGGAAATTATGGGTTCCATGGACAAGGGCCCTTGATACTTCGGCTGTTTTTGAACTTATAGGAAAAGAAGGGCAGGTTGGAACCATTTGGAAATGGGAAGGTAAAATACTGGGCAACGGGCAGATGACTGCAACTGAATACATTCCTTCACAACTGCTGGCTTATGATCTCTCATTTGATAAAGGAAAATACCAGTCCAAAGGGAAAATTACCATTGAAAAGACCGGTGACTCCTGCAAAGTTTCATGGATCGACCAGGGGGACCTGGGATACAATCCTGTAAACAGGTATTTTGGACTGATGATGGACAAAATGATGGGGCCTGATTTCGCAAAAGGTCTTAAAAAACTGAAGAATGTTTGCGAAGCCAGGGCATCATGGCCCAGGATTGAAGAAAAATCCATGCCGGCCCGGATTGCAATTCTGATCAGGGATTCGGCAGGACCGAAGACCTATGCAAAGGTTATGGGAAAAGGATTTGGTGAACTTATGGGATTTGTGAAAGCCGGTAAGCTGAAATGTACAGGCCCTCCGTTTGCAATCTATGTTAAATTTGACACGATTACCATGAATGGAGTTTTTGACATGGGGATCACTGTCGAAAAAGCCGAAAAAAGCAAAGGCCGGGTCAGATTTGAAAATTTGCCCGCCATGAATGCCGTGGTCGCTTATTATTTCGGCCCATACGATAAAACTGCTGATACCTATAAATATTTACACCAGTACGCTAGCGAAGCAGAACTTCAAATGGCAGGAGGTCCCTGGGAAATTTATGTAACGGATCCCATGACAGAAAAAGATCCGGCTAAAATTGAAACCGATATTGTATTCCCGGTGAAATAAAAACATCACGAGAGAGATAGATCCTGAATGATAATCCAAAAATTCCGGGTTATAACTTGGTGAGGGAGTTTACCATAGTTTTGATTGTCCATTTTACTTTTTCAACATCCGGGCCAATGCCCAGAACAGGGCGAACAAATTTCTGGGCAAATAGCAAGTGTTGATTGACTTTGTACGTCAATATCTATCTGATGTACAATTATATGCATTTTTGTTTTTCTTATAATTAATATTATGTTAACTAGAAATATAAAGTATGCCTGTAATGAATTTGCTCAAGCTCCCTTGTCTTTAGCCCTGGCAGATTAAACAGATCCTCTTCCCTGCTGCATGGCAAAAAAAAAGCCGCCCTGAAAAGACGGCTTTTAGAATAGTATTAACCCCTACTTCTTTTGAACAGCATTGATCTTTTCATTAATAGTTTTGATTTTATCATTCTTCTGCTGCCTGATATAGATCTGCTTCAGGGAATTTAAGGTCGAAACATCTGTTGGTTGCATTTCAGTAGCTTTTTCAAGATACGGAATTGCAGCTTCAAGGTATTTATCAGCCTGGACTTTCAGTGTCTTGTACTCAGCTTCTGCATCCAACGGCAGATTCTTTGCTTTATCATCATAATAAACAGCCTTGTTTACATACAAAGCGCCGAGGTTAAATACCGGGTCAAAATAATCAGGCTTCAATTGAATAGCCTTTTTATAGGCGTCAACGGCATTGTTGAACATTAGCTCCCTTACCTCGGGCTTTTTGGTCGTATCATCGACCAGTTTATTATATATAGTGCCTAGCGCATAATATATACTCGGGTTTGCACTATCCTTTTTAGCCGCTGTGTTGAGGTTGCTCAGCGCTTTATCGGTGTTATTAAACGTCAGGTAAATATTCGTTTCGGCGAGGAATAATGGCATATTCCCGGGATAAATTTTTTGTCCTTCACGTATTACTGCCAAAGCAGCACCTGAGTCTTTTTCCTGGCGATATAATTCTGATAAAGAAGCATATATACTTACCGACTTAGCCTTAAGCTTTAATAGGTCTACGTAATATTTTTTAGCCTGGATCCTCTCATTGGCTAAAGTTGCACAGGTTGCTGCGTAAAACAAGGATATGGTATCGGGGATATTGATTGCTGCCAGGGCGGAAAAGCTGTGATCAAAGGAGAGCATGGCATTTTTATAATCCTTTTTACCGTAAAAATCCACAGCCTGGTTGAAAAAAGTATTTCTTTGCCAGTTCACTTTCTGGAAGATATCTTCGGCAAACTCCCTCTTTTCATCAAATTTTGTAGCCTGCTTGTAGGATTCCAGCGCTTTTGTGAGTGGTTCAGGGTCAAGCGCTTTGTACTTGTCGTCCTTACTTATGGCAATTTCTGAATAAATATTGCCACGGATAAACCATGCTTTGGGGTCCTGGGCAGTGCTGGGATCCTGGATACATTGGTTGATGGTTTCAAGAGCCTTGTCTAACTTACCTTCCTTCAGGTAGTTGGATGCTGTCTGGCGGACAGATTTTTGACCAAATGCGAGTGAAATGGAGATTACCATTAACACCAATAACACTATCCTTTTCATATGTAGAGAATTAAGTTTCAATTTTGAAGCGGCAAATTTATGAAAAGCCCCCTGATAAATAAAGACAGTCGGGAAATTAATTTTCGTCATTTCCTGAAGGAGTATCAATTTCTGATGAAGCAGATTCATCTCCTGTCGCAGCGATTATTTCTTCGCCCGGGACCTCTTCCCCTTCAGCCCCTTCCTCAACCTCAACTTTGGCAACGGCAGCAATAGCGTCCCCCTCATTGATTTTAATAAGCCTGACACCCTGTGTCGCACGTCCGACTATCCTGAGGTCGGCAATTGCCATACGGATAATGATGCCCGATTTGTTAATGATCATGAGATCGTCATTGTCGGTCACATCCCTTACTGCGATCAGGGGACCCGTTTTATCGGTTATATTAATGGTTTTTACGCCTTTGCCTCCTCTATTGGTAACCCTGTAATCATCAATGTCGGACCTTTTTCCATACCCGTTCTCAGAAACAACCAAAACCTCCCTTTGCTGGTCTTTTGGCAGGCAAATCATACCGACCACCTCATCGTTTTTATTTCCAAGGGTGATCCCTCTTACTCCGGAGGCGTTACGCCCCATAGGCCTGACCTTGATTTCATTGAAGCGGATAGCCCGGCCTGAACGCAGGGCCATTAATACTTCATCTTCTCCGTGGGTCAGTTTTGCTTCAAGCAAGCGGTCTCCTTCATTGATATTAATTGCAATGATGCCATTCTGTCGCGGCCTTGAATATGCTACCAGGGAGGTCTTCTTTATCGTTCCCCTCTTGGTACATAATATAATATAATTGGAAGAACAATACTCTTCGTCTTTAAGGTCTTTAACATTGATAAAAGCCCTTACCTTATCATCCGGTTCAATATTGATCAGGTTTTGTATCGCTCTGCCCTTGGAGATCTTGGTTCCTTCAGGAATCTCAAAGACCCTGAGCCAGAAGACCTTGCCCTTTTCTGTGAAAAACAGTAGGTAGTTGTGGTTAGTGGCAACAAACAGATGTTCCAGGAAATCCTCATCCCTTATATCTGATCCCCTGAATCCCTTCCCTCCCCTATTCTGCCTGCGGTATTCCGATAGGGGAGTGCGCTTGATGTATCCCATATGCGAGATGGTGATTACCACATTCTCATTTGCAATCACATCTTCCATCCTGAAATCCGCTGCGGCATAAACAATCTGGCTGCGTGATTCGTCACCGTATTTTTCCTTGATCTCCCTCATCTCCTCCTTAATGATTTCCATCCTCAGGTTTTCATTTGCAAGGATAGCTTTCAGGCTCAGAAAGGACAAGTTATATTCAGCATATTTATTGGGATAGGGATAGTAATTGCATTGTGGTGTTGCCG
>CAILVF010000020.1 GCA_903837605.1 uncultured Bacteroidales bacterium
GCTCCCTGCTCCCCGTTCCCTGCTCCCCGCTCCCCGTTCCCAGCTCACCCTTCCGTTATTGTCTCGAGCTTGCGGGCGTAAGTGAGAAACTCCTCGACCTGCATCTCTTTGAGGTAAATGATGCCGTGGGTGGAGCGGAGGAGGGGCAGGGGGTTCTGGTAAAAGTAATCTTTGCCGAGGACGAGCTGGACTTCTTTAAGTTGTTCAACCCAGATGCGGGTAGCGAGATCGCTGAATTTTCCGTCGAGTTCGAAACTGGGGAACTCGGCATTGACCTGGCTGATGTAACAGTTTGAAAAAGCGCTGCTTAGCAGCGAAATGGCGTTGAGGGAAACGGGGATGAACATGTTTACTTCGCTGGGATGGAACCTGTACCATACATTGCGGTAACCCCAGATCCTGAGGCCCGAAATGTCTGTTTCGGCTTTGAGTATGCGGAGGGCCTGGGCAATGGCTTGCATGACTTTGTAATGGGTGTCGGGACCGCTTCCTTCGGGATCGAGGGCCAGGCTGATGACTGTAGGTTTGAGGCTCCTGAGGAGGGCGAGTATGGGCTCAACATCCCTTGCACGCTCGGGCTGCTCGGTGAAAATATCGCCGGTGTAAAATCCCAGCCTGAGATGGTGAACGTCTTTGACCTGCACCCCGAAATGGGCCCATACAAGCTCTTCCTCGAACTCTCTGAGCATACCCTTGAGCTTCTGTATTTCCGGCGGATTCTTTTCTCCGTCGTAAAATGTGTTCATCTCGCGGATGACGTTCTCGATGGTGGCCTTCAGATGCCCGGTGTCGCGAATGCCAAAGATCACGTTCATTGCGCGTATGAGCCTGTGGCAGAGGGCTCTGCGGCATTCGAAGGTGTCGTTGAGGGCCACGTTGTTGAGGTAATGATACACGTCCTTATCCCATTTGAGCTTGTAGCCTTCGGTGAAAAAATCGGGATAATGTATCATCTGGATCTTGTCGAGCCTGATAAACCTCAGCGTTTCATACAGGGTTTCGGTGATGAAGCTGTTTGTTACTGCGGTGAACCCGGATGTCATGATGGCGAAGCTCTGGCGGTTGGTCGGTTCACGCAACATACGTGCAACCTGGGGCATGATCCCGAGCATGATGTCGTCGTGGTGCGGACCGGTATGCAGGAAGACCTCGTTTTTATATTTTGCCGTGCCGTTCACGATCTTGTTTTTCATCGCTTCAATCACGCCCTGTACGTTTTGAAGGGGATCGCCGGGGATATCCCTGCAGTAGGTGTCGTTCAGAAGGTCGGCGGCTTCGAGCTTCGGTCCGAATTTGTTGATGCGTTTACAGAGTTCGGTTACCGCCCTTTGCGATTTCGTCTCGTTCCACGGTCCGGCGAAATAATAGTTATTTATTGAATCGCGTAACTTGGTTGCCGCCCCGCTGGTTAGGTAAAACCTGGAGTTCTTCAGTTTGCCCAGGGCCGAAGCAGGGTAAAGGTTTGAAGGCTCATTTTCCAGGGCGCTGGCCACGACCCTGGCCTTAGCGTCTCCCGCGGCAATAATGATAGCCGTGCAGTCGGGGTTGTAAGTGATGGTTTCAAGCCCAATCGTGATCACCGGCCTGTTCCTTGAAGCCGAGATCCCGCCCAGGTCAGCCGCCGCCACGGCCTGGGTTTCAAAATTGGTATACGTGAGGCGGGTCGTTGAATGATGGTCCGTCCCCCGGGTATTAAAAGCAATATGCCCGTCGGGCCCTATTCCCCCCAGGAAAAACCCTATTCCCCCCATCTTCCTGATCTTCTCCTCGTAAGCGGCACACCACTCATCGATCATGAAAATGGAATCCTTTTTAAGCCTGTCGGCCCTCGAGCTGCAATCCCTGTACCTCAGGCTGAGATCGATATTCATGTCGGGAAAGATCTCCCTGTAAGATTTCCCATCCGCCAGCGCGATCTCGTCGCAGTTGATCAGCAGGCAGCGTTTCCTGTCCAAACCTAATCCGCCCACATAAAACGTATTTACATAATTGAAAAAGCTGTTATGCTGGGCCGGGTCAATAGGGTAAAATTCATCGATCTGGACAAAACGCAGGCCCTGTAACGAAGGTTTAGGGCTTGTTTTCAGTGAGTGCTTTGTTACTATGTCGCGAACCTTTTTATCCTCCCAGTTCGAGAGAAGATACTGCGTCCATTTGATAAAGAACTCCGGCGTTTTCCCCGTTGGAAGGCTGATGACACCATCCTGGTTTTCGTTCACCCACTCAAGGAACCTCAGGGCCGTGAGCAAGCCAAGTTTCGGGAAATGCTCGGTGACGAGATAGGGGATGCGGGAGCGGGGAGCGGGGAATGGGGAACGGGGAACGGGGAACGGGGAATGGGGATGCGGGATAACGGGATGCGGGATAGTGGGATGCGGGATGGGGGGTGATGCAAAGGTCATTCCGGATTCTTTGAAGAAGGCTTCTTCGACGGGGGTGAAGGGGCTGGGCTCCATGGAGAGTGGATTGGATTGTCAAAGTTAAGAAAATCGTGAAGGTGACTGTTAGATCATGCCTTCACTATTCACTGTTCACCATTCACGATTGAATAGGGTGATGTCTTGCATCTTTTAGGAGCAAATGTGCTAGAATTTAATTTTGCGGGTCATTCGTATCTTATTGGTGGTACATATTGAGGAATGGAATGCCCGTAAAACCTCGATCCTGTTCGTTGTTATGCGATAAATTATCAGGTATGATTCTAAAATAATGTTTCGGTAGATTCTCAATTTTGATGGGAGGAACCTGCATTCAGGATACATATAATACTCATTACCAAGATCATGAATGATCTTTTCTAAATTTTCATAAAACTGAATTGCAGCAGTTTCTCCGAAGGTGGTAAAACCGTATTTAAAGATATTTTTTTGATCTTCCTGGAATTTTTCAGATACAATTACCGGGAGTTTTTTCGTATCCATTTAGCCATCTGTTTTTCATGGTCCTCAAGCGAAAAAAACGGGCCTTTTTCCGCTTCCCTGACAAGCTTAGAAAGCTCTTTGTCAGTGAGACGTTCAGATGGGATTTGAAGATTCTTATTGGATTTTATCTCTTTAGTCTTCATTTGAATCTTTTTACAAATTTACCCATTTTTTACCATTTTTCGAATTCATTAGCTGAATTTATGCAGGACCCGTTTATACCTTAATCCGCCGAAAGCGAAAAAGTGATACGAAACCGGGAGCGGGGAGTCGGGAGCCGGGATCCGGGGGGCAACCGAAAATTGCATACCTTTACATGAATGTTGGTATATGAATAAGAAAATTTTATTCCTGGGCTGTGTTATCATCCTGGGCTGTATGCGGATATCATTAGCCCAGTCCTATGAGGGCTATATCGCCGGGAACCTGCCTGTGTGGGCCGATTTGAACATTCCTGCAACTGAGGGATCGGTTTCGGGTGCTTACTTCTATAAGAAGGACGGTGGGGTCATCCCGTTATCGGGAACAGTGAGTGCTAAGAAAATACTGCTTAATGAAACGAACAAGGACGGGGCCTGTACGGGCATGTTTACCCTGACTGATTTCGGGGATAGTGTAAGCGGGACCTGGAATAAGCCGAACGGCACGAAAATGTCATCCGTAAGGTTATATAAAACAGATGTTTCCTTTAAAACCTATGCTAAAATCCCCGATGCCGCAAAGCTTAACTTATCCGGCGGAAAGACCTTTAATGATGAGCTGGCAGAATATAAAAGTGAGGGCAGTAAGAAACCGAAACTGGTTTATCTCTTTGCCGAAAAAAATATCCTGAGCACATCATTTGACTGGGAGTATATGGGGCCTTATTTGTCGACAGGAACGATTTATCATACGTTTGACCTCACAAACAATAAGGAAATTTCGTTCCTGAATGAGATTGACCCGGCGAGGTTATCCGCCTTAAAAGACAAACTGAAAACACTGCTGCAGAAAGAGCTGGATGAGCATCGTAAACAGTATAAGGAACAGGAATGGATTGATGCTTTCGGGGACAAGGAGACGTATGAAAATGCATTTAAACTCTCGGAACCCGGGGACAATTTATTTGAAATTTATTATTTGAAACATGGCGCCCTCACTGTTGTTATCGATAATTACTTTGCGTTTCCGCATGTGATCCAAGCCATGGACCTCTCTTTTGAATGGAAGCTGTCTTTCTCCGAAATGGGTTCGTATCTGAAAGATAATTCTGTTCTGAAAAACCTGAAATAGATCAGGCCCTTCCCGCCGGAGAGAATAATTCACAGGTTTTTAATTCTCCGAAAACCTGGCGTTGCCTTTGATGAACAAGGGATTGATATTGCTCTGGCTGATCATGAGGTCGCAGTGGTAAGAGATGCTGCTGAGCTCGGCTTGTGAAGGATAATGAAGACCAGAGTAAGCCGCATCCTCATCCGCCGATAAATGATAAACCCTCAGGCTGTAAATACCTGTGATCACTTCGCCGGGGGTTAATTCATTCGGGCCATTGCCTTCCAGGGCATCCTGCATTGCTTCTTCCACTTTTTCGGTGATCCGGTTCGTCATTTCGGGGGTGGAGCCGAGGTGCCTGGAGGCTTCAAGTATGATATGCAAAAGCATGTCGTCGTCTTTTACCAGCGGATTTACCGGCGAGGGATCAATGCATGTGACAAACAGCCTGATCAGGATGTAGGTCTCAATGAATTCATGCTCGCAGGAGGAGCGGAGCAGGGTCGGATATATGCCCTTGAAAATTAGCTCATTGCATACGTTGTCGCGGCAGATCCCTGCTTCTCTTCTTATTTTCTGTACAAGTTCACTGACCTGGGTCTCTTTGTTTTCAGGTATGCGCATTTTTTGGAAGTTTTTCTATTAGACAGCAGTGAGGGGGGAAAGGTTGCGTGAGCGGGGAACGGGGAACGGGGAATGGGGAGCAGGGAGCAGGTAGTGGGGAGCAGGGATACGGTTTCCTGTTTCCCGTTTCCCGTTTCCCGTTTCCCGTTTCCCGTTTCCCGTTTCCCGTTTCCTGTTTCCCGTTTCCTGCTCCCCGTTTCCTGCTCCCCGTTTCCTGCTCCTGGGGTTTGATATTTCCGCAGCTGGATAATTACTTTGCTATCCCTGCGTTTAGATAGTATAGGTTTTAATTGGAATTGTTGTGGAAACTGAAATGCTGAATAACCTGATGGAGCATATCCCCGATGCCATCTGGTTCAAGGATGTGCAGAGCCGTTTTGTGGCGGTGAGCAGAGCGCTGGTGCTTAAACACGGCCTGAACGACAAGAGTGAGATCCTGGGGAAGACTGATTTTGATTTTTTCTCGGCGGATGTGGCTAGCCGTTTTTATGAGGAGGAGCAGGAAATTATCGTGAAGGGTGTGCCCGTTTTGGGTGAGGAGGTGGCGGAGGACTGGCAGGACGGAAAACGTTCCTGGGCCCTTGTGAACAAGATGCCGTTGAAGGATAAGGACGGGAAGATCATCGGGACCTTCGGGATTGCGCATGATATTACCCGGCGTAAGAAAACTGAGGAAGAGCTTCTGCGGATGAATAATGAACTTATCGAAGCGGATGCGGCTAAGGACCGTATGATGTCGATCCTGGCGCATGACCTGAAAAATCCGTTCACCACTATCACCGGCCTTACGGAAATGCTTAAGGATGAGGCTGGCCTGATGGACCGGGATACTATTTTCAAACTGTCTTCCATGGTTTATAACTCATCCACCCAGCTTTTCGCTTTGCTGAACCAGCTGCTCGACTGGCTGAAATCGGGAACGAAGACCATGGAATTCAATCCGAAGACCCTGAATTTATATCATATTGCTGAGGATGTCGGAGCCTTGCTCCTTGCACAATCCGCAGTCAAACAAATCAATATACTGAATACCGTGCCTCCCGATACGGAGGTTTTTGCAGACCAGTTCATGATCCAGACCATACTGCGAAACCTCATCGGAAACGCGGTCAAGTACTCCCATCCCGGGGGTGAGATCGTGGTGGATTACTGGGAAAGGGCCGGTGAAGGGATCCTCAGCGTGAAAGATTCGGGGGTTGGCATCCCGAATAAGAAACTCGACACCTTGTTCGAGATCGATAAGATCCAGAGCACCCCCGGCACCCGGGAGGAGAAAGGAAGCGGGCTGGGGCTCCTGATCTGCAAGGAGTTCTCCGAAAGACATGGCGGGAGTATCCGCGTGGAATCACAGGCGGGGGCGGGCACGACGTTTTTCGTCGCGATACCGATCGCGAGGATTCCGGGATAACGGGACGATATACTTCGCTCCTGACATCCAGCAATCCAGTAACCCAGCTATCCAGCAATCCAGTAACCCAGCAATCCAGTAACCCAGCTATCCAGTAACCCAGCCATCCAGCTATCCAGTTATCCAGCTATCCAGCAATCCAGCTATCCAGCCATCCAGCAATCCAGTAACCCAGTAACCCAGTAACCCAGCTATCCAGCTATCCAGCTATCCAGTACTCCAGTATCCCGAAAATTCATTATATTTGCAATATGCAGAAACGTTGGGTCATAAAGCCTGAGGGGGATGGCGACAGCATCCGGAAAATGTCGGAATTGCTGGGGATTGACCGCTACCTTTCGGGTTTGCTGGTGCAACGCGGGATCACGAATTTTGAGGATGCAAAGGCGTTTTTCAGGCCAACCCTGAAACAGCTCCACGACCCTTTTCTGATGAAGGATATGGACCTGGCGATCGGCCGTATCGAAGAGGCGATCACAAGGGGCGAAAAAGTGATGGTTTACGGCGATTACGACGTGGACGGTACAACGGCAGTGGCCCTGGTTTTCAGTTTTCTTAAGAAGTTTCATGAGCAGGTCGATTACTATATCCCCGATCGGTACACCGAGGGCTATGGCATTTCATTCAAGGGGATAGACTATGCGGCTGAGAACAACTTCAAGCTGATCATCGCGCTGGACTGCGGGATCAAAGCGGTTGAAAAGGTGGCTTATGCCCTGGAAAAGGGGATCGATTTCATTATCTGCGACCACCACCGTCCGGGAGCTGAACTGCCCCCTGCATCGGCTGTTTTAGACCCCAAGCGGGCCGACTGTGATTACCCTTATAAAGAGCTTTCAGGCTGCGGCATCGGGTTCAAACTCATCCAGGCGATAGCCCTTAAAAAAAATATTCCTTTCGAGGACCTTCATACTTACCTCGACCTGGTGGTGATCTCGATCGCGAGCGATATAGTTGATATTACCGGGGAAAACCGGGTGCTGGCGTATTACGGACTGAAGCTGATCAACAGCTCGCCCCGCCCCGGGGTGGAAGCTTTGTTACATTATGCAGGGGTGCATGCGAATAGGGAGCCGGAAATCGGAAATCGGAACCAGGCTCCCGGCTCCCCGCTCCCCGCTCCCCGCTCCCCGCTCCCCGCTCCCGGTTCCCCGCTCCCCGCTCCCGGCTCCCCGCTCCC
>CAILVF010000021.1 GCA_903837605.1 uncultured Bacteroidales bacterium
CCCGTATTCGGTGAGCAGCTTCTCAAACCTCTTCGTTTTAGGTCCCGTAGTGATCCAGCCCGAATAGAGGGTATCGACGACTTCATCGACGATGCGCTGGTCCATACGGGGAGGGGAGAAGGGGATCATATGGTGAATTTCGAATTTCGAATATTGAATGTTGAATGTTGAATTACGAATAAGGAATTATGAAGTTGAGTTGAATAGTCGAATTATGAATCTCGAATTTCACTCATCACTCATGGCTTCTCTTTACTTAAAAACCCAAGAATGTTCTCTTCAATCCGTTTCTCCATATTGCTGTTGTCGCCGCGCAGGAATGTTTCACCGGTAATCCTTTCGTACAGTTCGATATAACGTTCGGTGATCTCGTTCACAAATGAATCAGGCATATCGGGAACGGTTTCACCTTTATTGCCCATGAAATGGTTGGCCATCAGCCATTCCCTTACGAATTCCTTTGAAAGCTGCCTCTGTTGTTCGCCTCTGGCCTGCCTTTCCTCGTAACCTTCAAGATAGAAATACCTGGAAGAATCGGGTGTATGGATCTCGTCGCAGAGATAGATCTTTCCGTCGGGGCCTTTGCCGAACTCATATTTCGTATCGACCAGGATCAGTCCGTGTTTTGCGGCTATCTCGGTGCCTCGTTTGAAAATAGCGTAAGTGTATTTCTTGATCAGTTCGTATTCTTCCTTCGGGATCAGGCCCTGGGCAAGCAGTTCTTCTTCGGTGATGTCCATATCGTGACCTTCGGCAGCCTTGGTGGTAGGCGTGATGATAGGCTCAGGGAATCTTTGGTGTTCTTTCATCCCGTCGGGAACATCCACACCACAGATCTGCCTTGCGCCTTTCTGGTAGGTACGCCAGGAGCTGCCTGTAAGATATCCGCGGATGATCATTTCAACAGGATAGATCTTGCAAAACCTTCCGATTGTGACATTCGGGTCGGGGCTTGAGATTTTCCAGTTGGGGCATATATCGGCCATGGCATCCAGGAATTTCGAGGCGATCTGGTTAAGCACCTGTCCTTTGTATGGAATGCCTTTCGGCAGCACCACGTCGAATGCCGAGATCCTGTCGCTGGCCACCATCACCAGGTATTTATCGTCTATGTTATATACATCCCTGACCTTGCCTTTATAAAGGGATTTCTGGCCCGGGAAGCTGAAGCTGGTTTTCGTCAGTACGTTCTGCATAATCGTAATATTTATGACAAAAGTAAGAGATTTCGGGGAGAAGTCATCCGCAGTAATTCTAATGAATTACTAATTTTTTAACTTCCACGCCTTCAGTGGTCTGAATTCTCAGGAAGAAAATACCAGGTGCAAGCTGGCTGATATCCAGTTCGATCGGTTTATGATTCGCGGATCTGTATTCCAAAAGCTGTTGTCCATCGAGATCGACGATACTGATCCTGCATTCCCCCTTTAGTTCACGCGAATTTGAGACCGTAACCTTCGTTGTTGCCGGGTTTGGATAGATAATAAATCCAGGTTTTACAGGAGTGATTTCATCAATAGAAACACCTCCCCCGTTAGTGGTTTTCAGTATAGTTCCATAATCCCTTGTCACGTAACCGGTATTGACATCAGGGAAACATACGGAATATAAATTCCAGCCGGAATTGCATGGTACGGGCTCCCAGCCAGCCCCTCCGTTCACCGTTTTCTGGATTGTCCCAAAGCCGACTGCAATGCCGTTGTTTGCATCAGTAAAGCAAACAGAAGTTAATGTTCGGCTGGTTGTATTTGGTGAATCGGCCCAGGTAGTACCTCCGCCGGAGGTCATTATGCTCGCGCCATTTTCCCCCACTGTGAACCCCCTGAAGGCATCAATAAAAAAAACGGAGGCCAGTGAGTTGCCCTGGGGCAGCGGATTTTGCCGGGTCCATTGCGGGAAATCCATAAACGGGAAAAGTATGAAACCAGGTAAAATGCAGGATCTATTCATAGAGGAATATAGTTTAAAGCTGAGCTATCCAGAGTGGCCGGAAGGTCTGGTCTGTAACTTTTATATGCTTCTTTTTAATAGACTAGATCAATGAAATCAGGTTGCCTTGATATTGTTGAAATATACAATTCTCAAGCGTTGGGATGCAGTAGCCCATGATATTTAAATATCATTGTTTAATCAGCTTTTTCACATCAACTGTTTTTTTTGTAAAGATTTTTACAAGGTAAATACCAGCCGGTATTGAACTGATATCTATCTCCACAGGTAACCCCCGGCATGTTTTTAGCAGGACCTGCTCCCCGGTCGTATTATATACTGCAACCTTGGTTTCATCATTTCTGATTTTCCCGGTATTCACAATAGTTATTATTACTGATGCTGGATTGGGGTAAATGATGTATGAAGAAACAGTTTGCGGTCTTTCTTCAATTCCGGCAACACCCCCGTTGTTTGTTTTAAGAATGACAGCACTGTCGCCCACGATATACCCGGTATTCCGGCCTGTGAAAGATACTGCTTTTAAGGAATGAAAAGATCCGCCGGGCAGGCTGGTCCAGTTGCTTCCTCCATCGGTTGTTTTTAAAATCATCCCCTTGGTTCCCACTGCATATCCCCTGGAAGTATCGGTGAAACAAAGGGCATTTAACTGGGTGTTCAGCCCCTGCTGAACTGAGTCCCATGTATTTCCGCCATCGATAGTCTCATGAATGTTCCCTGTCATGGTTGGATAATCGTAGCTTGTTGCGAAACCCTTGTCTTTATTCAGGAACCAAAGTGATGTGAAAGATGTTGCATAACCTTGGGATCCGGCGGTCCAGCTGGCACCTCCATCGGCGGTTTTCAGGATCATGCCTCCTTCTCCCGCCGCATAGGCCGTATATACATCAGGACTGGCTACAGCGTTTAAACGGTGTTGGGCATCAACGGAAAAGACTACCCAGTTCTGGCCACCGTCGTAAGTTTTAAATACTGCCCCGCGTGGATCTGTATAGACATCCCATCCGACAATGTAACCGATCTGCTCATTGATGAAGGATACCGACCTGAGTTCATGCGGCAGGCGGAAAGGTAAAATATTCCAGCTGTCACCTCCATCTGTTGTCTTCAGAACGATGGAGGGTGATGAACCGTTGAGGTTGAACGTTCCTCCAACCGCATATCCTGTACCGGATGAAGGAAAGCACACCGAATTCAGGTCATCGTAACGGCCGCTGCAATGTATCATCCAGTTTTTGCCTCCGTCTTTTGTGTTCAGAATAAGACCTGTATTTCCGACAATGGTGCCTGAAACCGTATCGGAAAAGCACACCGAATTAAAACTAAGGTTGCTATTCAGGGATGAAATTGTCCAGTTCGATCCTTCGTTTGCCGAGGTCAGAAGGGTTCCGTTCATTCCTGAAGCAACTCCCCGGGAAGCTGACATAAAACAAACTGAATTAAGGCCATCGGGTGTCCCGTTCAGCTGTGTAGCCCAGCTTGCGCCTCCATCGGTAGTTTTATACAGAAACCCCCTTCCAGGGAATCCACTTCCGGCCATATATCCAGTGTCGGTGTTTGTAAAAAACACAGAAAGGAGATCAGCTGATGTTCCGGAAGCAATCCAGTTCCAGGTATTGCCTGCATCACAGGTTTTAATAAGCTCGCCTCTCAATCCTACTGCATAACCTGTGTCATGTGCCGGAAAAGAAAAAGAATTCAGGGCATAAGGTATGTACGGCTGCATAATCCATGAATGACCTCCATTGGTGGTTTTCAGAAGGCAGCCCCAGCCTGTTTTACTGTCAGCGCCTCCTATGTATCCTATAAGTGAATCTGTGAAAAATACCACAGAAAAATTATATGTTGAATCATAAGGCAAGGAGGTCCAGTGTGCCCCTGCATCTGTTGTTTTAATAATGCTGCCAGAGTACCCGACTGCGTATCCGGTGTTTTTATCCGGAAAGTGAACTGAACTGATGCTATGTCCCGAGACCCCCGTTAAGGTAGTCCAGTTGTCACCGGCATCAGTTGTTTTCAATAGTGTACCTGAACCTCCTCCCACATATCCTGTCAGGCTGTCGGTAAAGCAGATCGACTGCAGCCACTGGGTAGAACCGCTGTTCTGTTTGATCCAGGTTTTCCCGGCATCGGAAGTCTTTAAAATTGTTCCCCCGTCACCGGCAACATAAGCCGAATGTGAGTTTGTTGAGTAAGCCGCAAGAAGGTTCTGGCTGGTAAGCGATAAATTTATCCTGTTCCACTGGGAGAATGCAATAAACGGGAACATGAAAACCAGCAGCTGAAGAACAGCAATCTTTTTCATTATTTGTAATCTGTTCTGTCTGTCTAACAGACGAAATCAAATTTACGAAAATTAACTGTAAGTGTAAGTTTTTCCGGGCAGGTTCGCTACTGTTTTTCCACGAACCCCCTACTGTTTTTCCCCATATGCATTGATGATTCTGCTGACCAGCTTATGACGGATGATGTCGGAATTGTCGAGGTAAATGAACTCAATGCCGGGAACCTCGTTCAGCACTGATTGAACATGCACAAGCCCTGATACCTGGTGTTTCGGCAGGTCAATCTGGGTAATGTCGCCGGTCACGATGAACTTGGCTGAAGCGCCCATGCGTGTCAGGAACATCTTGAGCTGGCTGGGTGTGGTATTCTGGGCTTCGTCGAGAATGGCGAAAGCGTTATTTAAAGTGCGGCCTCGCATAAATGCCAGGGGGGCAATTTCGATGGTCCGGTCTTCTATATACTGTAACAGTTTCTGGGGCGGCAGCATATCCCTCAGCGCATCGTATAATGGCTGGAGATACGGATCGAGTTTCTCTTTCAGGTCGCCGGGAAGGAAACCCAGGTTTTCTCCTGCTTCAACTGCCGGCCGGGTCAGAATGATACGGTTTACCTGGCGGTTTTTCAGCGCACGAACGGCAAGGGCAACAGCAGTATATGTTTTACCGGTACCGGCAGGACCAATTGCAAATACCAGGTCGTTGCGGTCGCAGCTTTCTACCATTCGGCGCTGGTTGGGCGTACGGGCCCGGATGAGCATGCCGTTCTTGCCATGGACCAGGACCTCCGGGCTGGTCTCCGGGGCCATCACAGGCGATATTTCTGAAGCCTCGAGCAAAGAGGCGATGTCGTCTTTCGTAAGCCTGCCGAATTTTTCAAAATGAAGCATCAGGGAAGTAAACTTCTCCTCAAATTCAAGGAGGTCTGACTCCTCGCCCAGGGCTTTAACAAAATTATCACGGCTGAGGATCTTCAGCTTGGGAAAACGGTTGCGGACGATCTCCATGTTCTGGTCGTTGGGGCCGAATATGTCAAGGGGATGGACCGATTCAATACGGATGATTTTCTCGCTCATTAAAAAATGCGTACCTTTGAATACGCAAAAGTACGAATATTTCGATGGCTATCATTACGCTGACCAGTGACTGGGGGATAAAAGACCACTATGTAGGCGCTGTTAAAGGCACGATTCTGAGGCAGCTGCCAGAAGCCACCATTGTCGATATTACCCATGCCATTCCCCCTTTTGACCTTAACCACGCTGCATTTACCATCAGGAACTTTTATAAGAACTTTCCTCCGGGCAGTATTCACATACTCGCCGTAAACACAGAGGCTTCAATCCGTCATCCGCATACCCTGGTAAAATATGACGGGCACTGGTTCATCGGGGCAGATAACGGGATTTTTTCCCTCATTTTTGACGATAAACCCGAACTGATCATTGACCTGGATATAATGCAGGATTCGGATTATTTTACATTTCCTACACGGGATGTATTTGCTAAAGTAGCCTGTCATATTGCCGAAGGCAAGCCGCCTGAGAAACTTGGGCACGTAAAAAAAGAAGTGCTGCAGAAAATGGCCTTCAAACCTGTGATCCTGGGCGACCTGATCAAAGGGCAGGTGATCTATGTCGATAATTACGAAAATGCCATCACCAATATCACCGAAAGCCTGTTCAAATCAGCTACAAAGGGAAGGAAATTTACCATCACGTTCCGTTCTGCAACAAACCGTATCACCAGGATAAGCAAATCCTACCAGGATGTCGCCGAAGGCGAAATGCTTGCCCTCTTCAGCAGCAACGGTTATCTCGAAATAGCCATGAACAAGGGCAATGCTGCCGGATTGCTGGGCCTTTACCTCGACCAGCCGGTGAATATTGAGCTGACCTGAACCATACCCTTTCCATAAATATCTTACCGAAGCTGTCTAAACCGACAGTAAAGCGACCAGGCCCAGTAATAAGAAAAATACCGGCAGTCCAATGATCAGGTAAGACAGCGTGATCAGAAACATCTTCAGCAGTGATTTCCCAAATGACTGCCTGTAATATTGTTTCAGAGCGATAAAACCATAAACCAGGAATACAATCAGGATTATCATGAGTCTCACCGGGATAAAAAATTCTATGAGTAAGCAGGCGATCAGGAAAAGGAAAAAGAAAGCGTGCAGGTGAAGGGAGAATATAAGGTGTTCAAAGTACAACCTCTTCCGCCTTAAATAAAACAGCTTCAAAAGCAGCGCAAATACAGGTATTAGCAGAAAAATAAGCTTTGAAGCCGTGTGCTCAATTACGGTCATTAGGGATTGCCCTTTGGAGACCATGATCTTGCAAACCTGCCTGATGATGAATTTTCCCATAGGCCCCTCCTTGGAATAATGCTTGTCAACATAAGCTTTCACACCAATTACTTCGATTTCCCGCCGCATTGAATCCTGCTTTGAACGTGAAATACTTACGCCTTCGATAGTGAATTGTGTCTTGTCCAATTCGGCTTTTCCATTTTTTAGATTCAAATCGGCAGCATCGGACTGAACAGGATTAACTTCTGTTTTCGTACTTTCTTTGCTCATAGGTAACAGAAGAAAGTAAATGACGCTGATCACAAGGAACAACTTGAAAGGTTCCACATAGGCTTTGCGTTTGCCCTTCATGAATTCGAGGGTAAGCCAGCCTGGTTTGTAAATAAGCGGCAGTATGGTCCTGAAAAACTTGGAGTCAAAATGAAAATAATCGAAGAAGGATTCCCCAATCAGGTGGCTGAATGACATGTCCTCGCGTTCAAGTCGTTTTTGCCCGCAATGAGGACAAAACAGCTCATTGACCCACAGATGCTGGCCGCAATTGAGGCAGGGCCCTGGTTCATGAGTAACAGGCGTTTTTGGTTTCTTGCTCATTGAAACTTCTTTTTCAACCTCAAACCTACAAAATTTCTTACATCCGCCATAATTCAATTTGAAATCACGTCCGGGGGTTAATTAATGAAAAAATCCTAACTTTGCAGCCCTCAAAGCAGGTATAATGTTTACGCTGTTCAAGAAAGAAATCAACGGGTTCCTCAGTTCGCTCATAGGTTATATCGTTATCGTGGTATTCCTGCTGATGACAGGGCTTTTCCTCTGGGTGTTCCCCATGCAGTTCAACATACTCGACTTCGGATATGCCAATCTCGACGGGCTTTTCATCCTCGGGCCTTTCGTTTTCCTGTTCCTCATCCCGGCTATTACCATGCGTTCTTTTGCCGATGAGAAGAAAAGCGGGACACTGGAACTGCTGATGACCCAGCCTTTGACCGATCTGCAGATCATCCTGGCAAAGTTCTTCGCCGGCTTCGTACTGGTTATCTTTTCGCTTCTCCCTACCCTGGTGTACTTCTTTTCTGTATATAAACTTGGAATGCCCCCCGGGAACCTCGATACAGGTGGGATCTGGGGTTCTTATACTGGCCTGATGCTCCTGGGGATGAGCTTTGTGTCAATCGGCATATTCTCGTCCTCCCTGACCGACAACCAGGTTGTCGCTTTTGTGCTTTCCTTGATTATCTGTTTTTTTCTTTACCTCGGATTTGATTTCATTTATATGTTCATCCTTTCGGGTAAGATCGGGCTGATGGTACAAAACCTCGGGCTGAATGCACATTATTCGTCCATGAGCAGGGGAGTGATCGATACCCGAGACATGATCTACTTCCTCAGCGTTACGGCCTTGTTCATTTTTCTCACAAAGCTTTCATTGGAAAGCCGTAAATGGTAAACTTATGGAGAAAGTGAACGAAAAGAAAAAAAGTATTAAAAGGAGCAATGTTGTTCAACTGCTCCTTGTTCTTGTGGTCATCATCCTTCTGAATATTATTTCAGCTTATGTTTTTACGCGTTTTGATCTGACCTCCGAGAAAAGGTATTCCCTTGCCCCGGCAACAAAAAAGGTAGTGAAGCATCTTGACGATGTCATGTTCTTCAAGGTTTATCTCTCGGGCGACCTTCCTCCGGCATTCCAGAGGCTGGCCAATGAAACCAGGGAGATGCTTGATGAATTCAGGGCATACAGCAATTTCGTACAATACCAGTTCGTCGATCTCTCGGCCATTGCCGATGAAAAGGACAGGAATTTCGCTTACCGAAGCCTGGCCGAAAAAGGACTTCAGCCTACAAGCTTAAGGGTGAATAAAAAGGGACAATCATCCCAGCTGGTGATATTCCCCGGGGCTATTGTAACATACAGGGGGCATGAGACCCCGGTTCAGCTGCTTTCAGGGTCAAGCCTCGGCGAAGACCCAAACCTGATGCTGAACAATTCAGTACAGTCACTTGAATACAACCTGGCCAGTGCTATCCAGGTTCTGACCAGGATCACTAAACCCAGGATTGCAATCCTCGAAGGACAGGGCGAGCTTTCCGACATGGAAACATTCGACCTGGAACACACCCTCTCCCAATTTTATAATGTTGACCGCGTGACCCTGAACCACAAGATCAATGCCTTGACGATCAGGATTAAACTGGATTCCCTGCATGACCGGCTGGCCAACAAATACAAGGCCCTGATCATTGCCAAGCCAAGCAAACCTTTTGATGAGAAAGACAAGTTCCTGATCGACCAGTTTATCATGAGGGGAGGGAAAACCCTCTGGCTTATCGACCCGGTTTACACTCCCTGGGACAGCCTTGAAAAGTATAACTCAACTATGGGCGTCGCAAATGACATCAACCTGGAGGATATGCTTTATACATATGGCGCCCGCCTGAACACCAACCTGGTGCTGGACCTCAACTCCATGCCTATCCCATTGAAGACAGGCCAGATAGGGAAGCAGCCGCAATTCACTTTTTTCAGGTGGTTCTATTTCCCCCTGCTTACACCGACCATCAATCACCCGATCGTTCATGGCCTGAATGCCATAAAGAGCGAATTTATCAGTACCATCGATACTGTGGAAGCCCCGGGAATAAAGAAACAGATCTTACTCACCTCTTCACCTTATGCCCAGGTAGTCAATGTGCCTGCCCTGGTCGATCTCGAAATGCTAAGGCAGCAACCCGATGAAAGGCAGTTTACAAGGGGGCCCTACCCGGTCGCTGTCCTCCTGGAAGGAGAGTTCATGTCGTCATACCTGTACAGGATCCCCCCTGAACTGGCCGAGAATAAAGGGCTTGAATACAAGAAAAAAAGCAAGCCTACTAAAATGCTGATCGTTGCCGACGGGGATATTGTCAGGAACCAGTTTAATATGAAACAGGGATACCCTTTGCCGATGGGATATGACCAGTGGACACAGGAGACCTATGGGAACCGCGATTTTATCCTGAATGCAATGAATTTCCTGTGCGATGAATCGGGACTTATCACGGTACGATCCAGGGAGCTTAAAATGCGGCTGCTCGACATGAAGAAAATTGAGAGTGAAGGATTGTTCTGGAAGATTTTGAACCTTATCCTGCCGGTACTTGCAATACTCGTTTTCGCCCTCATCAGGTTCCGTTTGCGAAGGATGAAGTATGCCCGTAAATCCATATAACCAAGACAGATTTCTTTGAAATGAAGAAGAACAAATACATTATACTGCTCGTAATCCTGCTGGCCGTTGTCGCCCTCATCCTGGTCCTGACCAATTCAACGACCACATTCAGGCGGTCAATGAGCGATTTCGCAGTGGCCGATACTTCCACAGTCACCAAAATATTCATGAGTGACAAGAACAATAATTCGGTGAAACTGTCGAGAAAAGAAACCGGTTCATGGGTGCTCAATGACAATTTTGCCGCACTGAAGTTCAATATAGACCTGATGCTGAAAACCATGACCGACATCCAGGTCAAGGCACCTGTTGCCCTGGCGGCTCACAATACCATCGTGAAACACCTTGCTGTGAACGGGGTGAAAGTTGAGGTCTACCAAATGGTTTACCGTATCGACCTCCTGGGGATCAGGCTTTTCCCCCATGAGAAGCTTACCAAGGTGTATTATATAGGCGGGGCTACTCCCGACAACCAGGCCTGCTATGCCCTGATGGAAAATTCGGAAGAACCTTTTGTTATTTACCTGCCCGGCCTCAGGGGATTTGTCACCCCGCGCTACAGTACTATTGAACGCTACTGGAGGGACCTAACGGTTTTCAGGAAAAATATTGAAGAGATCAGGATGGTCAAACTTGAAGTGCCTGAAAATCCCGAGTATTCTTTTGAAGTTCAGCTTGACAGGGGAAGATTGAAGAATTTTATCTCCCTTGCCGACAACAAACCCCTTTCTGACCTTGACACCCTGAAAGTTCTTAACTTCCTTTCAGGCTTCCGCAATGTGAATTTTGAGGCTTTTCTTAACGATATGGACAAGCATACCAAGGATTCGGTGCTCTCCACCAACCCCTTTATCATAATAACGCTGACGGATACACTGAATAAAACAAAGGTTGTTAAAACCTACCACAAAGCCAACCTGTTCGGCCAGAAAGATTTCCAGGGCCGCATCCTGCCTTACGACCCCGACCGCCTTTATGCTTTGGTGAACGATGGGAAAGACTTCGTTCTGATACAGTACTTCGCTTTCAATAAAATATTGAGGCCGAAACCCTACTTTTCAAAAGGGTTTAAAATGCCAATGGAACAGCCCGAAGGAGCATTTTAAAGAATAACTCCCTATATTCGCCTGGTCAGATAACCGAGCTGTAATGAGAATCCTGATCCTAAGCCAGTATTTTATTCCTGAGACAGGAGCTCCCCAGAACAGGCTTTTTCAGTGGGCAAAACTTCTCAGCAATAAAGGAGCCGCCGTTGAAATCCTTACAGCCATGCCCAATTACCCCGAAATGGCCATTCATGGGGCATACAGGGGCAGGTTTTATCTCACCGAAACAATTCAGGGTGTAAGGATACACAGGGCCTGGATCTATGCAGGCTCCAGTAAAGCCATACTGCCCAGGCTGCTGAATTACTTCAGCTTTGTCTTCACCTCCTTCCTGGTTGGCCTGTTCCGCACAGGCAAATATGATTATGTTTTTTGTGAATCCCCTCCCTTGTTCCTCGGGATCACCGCTTACTTGCTAAAAGTTCTAAAAGGGGCCAGGCTTATTTTCAACGTTTCTGACCTATGGCCCGAAAGCGCAGAGAAACTCGGCCTGGTCACCAACCGCTTCCTGCTCAATTCGGCTGCTTCACTGGAGCGTTTCCTCTACCGCAAATCTTTTTTGATAACCGGGCAAACCATGGGGATCGTTCAGAATATTTCCTCCCGCTTCCCTCAAAAGAAAGTTTTCTGGTTCAAGAACGGAGCCGATGTGAAAGAACTGGAATCCATGGAATACGATCCAGGCCTGAGGAAGGAACTGGGTTTCACACCAGGAGATTTCTTAATTTTATATGCCGGCATTATCGGCCATGCCCAGGGGCTTGAGGTACTTCTGCTGGCGGCAAGGGAACTGCAATCCGCACCGCAAATAAAATTCCTTATCATGGGAAGCGGACCGGAGAAAGAGAAACTGTTGAAAATAAAGGAATCCGAAAGCCTTCACAATGTAATTTTCCTCGACTCCAGGCCCAAGAAGGAGGTCATCCCGTTTATTCATGCTTCAGACGCGGCTGTGATCCCTCTTAAACGGCTTGACCTTTTCAAAGGAGCCATCCCTTCGAAGATATTTGAAAACCTGGCCCTGAAAAAGCCAATTTTGCTGGGTGTGGAAGGGGAAGCGAAAGAATTGCTGATTGAAACAGGGAAGGCCGGACTTGCCTTCATACCCGAAGACCCTGCCGATCTTGCCGCCAAGGTCTTATATTTGTACACCCATGAGCAGGAAAGAAAAGAATTCGGGATCAACGGCTATAATTACCTGCTCAAAGAATTTAATCCCGGAACCATAGTAAATGAATTCTGGAACCTGATCAATGCGTAAAAGGGTACATCAGCATATCTTCTGGTACTGCTGCCTCGGCATAGCATTCATGCTGGCTGTATGGGGTAAACTTGTCCCGACCATTATTGTGATCCTCATACTGAACTGGCTCATCACGGGCGATTATATCAGGACTGTCCCTGTCCTGTTCAAAGAGAAGAACCGCAGGAATACCCTGCTCTTTGCAGGCCTGTATATATTGTACCTACTGGGGCTGCTGTATACCAGCGATTATGCCTATGCCCGCTTCGACCTTGAAGTCAAGCTTTCCCTGCTGGTTTTTCCTCTGGTTTTTTCGACTGCGGATGTCGGATTCCTGAATACAAGGCATTTACGGCTCCTCATGCATGTTTACCTGGCAGGCTGCGTGGTCGGTTCCCTTTTACTCCTCGGGCATGCCTTTACCTTATGGAGGGAGGGGGTGCAGGGGGCATTTTATTATATGAAACTAAGCTGGTACTTTCATTCGGCCTACTTCGCCATGTACCTCAATTTTGCCATGGCATTTATTGTTATTGAGTTACTAAGGAGGTTTCGTATACTTCCATCTGCCTTGAAAATCGCTTATTACATCCTGCTAGCCTGGTTTTTTGTTTTTATTTTCCTTCTCAGTTCCAAGATGGGACTCATCTGTATGGTCCTTATAGCCGCGCTTGGTGCGGCCGAACTTATTTTCCGCCAGAAGAAAACTTTTCTCGGGCTGGGCCTCATCATCCTGTTCATGATGTTCATAAGGGCAGGGCTTCATGTTTTTTCCGGCACTTCCGACAGGGTTATCCAGAGCACATCAACACTCTCAGGTTCTGCCGGCCAGGAAACATCAAAAAGCACTTCCGACCGTATCGACATATGGAAGGTTTCTCTGGAAATAATTAAATCCAATATATGGGCAGGCGTAGGCACAGGTGATGTGAAGGATGTGCTGATCGGGAAATACAAGGAAAATAAGATCGATGAAGCGCTTGAATTTAAACTAAATGCCCATAACCAGTACCTCCAGACCTTTATGACCCTTGGAATCCCCGGCATCACGGCACTTCTCCTGATGCTTTTCCTGCCGATGATCTCTGCTTTAAGGAAACATTATCTGCTGTACTTCGTATTCACCCTTTTATTCGCGGCGAACATCCTGGTCGAATCCATGTTCGAGACCCAGGCCGGGGTGGTGTGGTACGCTTTCTTCAACAGCATTCTTTTTTCCTTGGCCAAAGAATAGTGCATTCGCACTATTCTTTGGCCAAGGAAAAAAAACAAAGGCGCCCGAGAGCGCCTTTGTCTGAATCAAAATGAACATCTGGTAGTTTAAACGAGTCCCTGTGCCAGCATGGCTTCAGCAACTTTTACAAAACCGCCGATATTGGCGCCTTTTACGTAGTTGATGAATCCGTCGCTTTCGGTTCCATATTTTACACAATTCTTGTGAATATTGATCATGATGTTATGCAGCCTCTGGTCAACTTCTTCGCGTGTCCAGCTGAGGCGCATTGAATTCTGTGACATTTCAAGTCCTGAAGTGGCTACGCCGCCTGCATTAGCTGCTTTGCCGGGTCCGTAAAGGATCTTCTTGTCAATGTAGATTTCGATAGCTTCCGGTGTTGAAGGCATGTTGGCTCCTTCGGAAACACAATAGCAACCGTTTGCGATGAGTGCCTTTGCATCATCACCGTTGATTTCGTTCTGGGTTGCGCTGGGCAGTGCAATGTCGCATTTTACTTCCCAGGGGCGCTTGCCGGCTACGAATTTTGCTTCGGGATATTTATCGCAATATTCCTTGATACGTCCGCGTTTCACGTTCTTAAGTTTCATAACGAAAGCGAGCTTGTCGGCATCGATTCCCTTAGGATCATAAATGTAACCTTCGCTGTCGCTGAGGGTAACAACTTTTCCGCCAAGAAGTGTAGCTTTTTCGGTTGCATACTGTGCAACGTTGCCTGAACCGGATACCGTAACGATCTTGCCTTTGAAATCAAGACCACGGGTCTTCAGCATTTCAGCAGCAAAATAAACCTGGCCGTAACCTGTAGCTTCAGGACGGATCAGTGAACCACCCCACTCGAGGCCTTTGCCTGTGAGAACGCCAACGAATTCATTGCGGAGACGTTTGTATTGTCCAAACATGAAACCGATCTCACGTCCGCCTACGCCAATGTCGCCTGCGGGAACGTCTGTGTCAGCCCCGATATGACGCTGCAGTTCGGTCATGAAACTCTGGCAGAAACGCATTACTTCATTGTCGCTCTTTCCTTTAGGATCGAAATCGCTGCCGCCTTTACCACCGCCCATAGGAAGCGTGGTGAGTGAATTCTTCAGTACCTGCTCGAAAGCCAGGAATTTCAGAATGCCAAGGTTTACAGTCGGGTGGAAACGCAGACCGCCTTTGTAAGGGCCGATAGCGCTGTTCATCTCGATACGATATCCTTTGTTGATCTGGATCTCACCTTTATCATCTGTCCAGGGAACGCGGAATAAAATGGTGCGTTCAGGTTCGCACATCCGTTCCAGGATCTTTGCTGCCTTGTATTTAGGATTCTCTTCGACGAACGGGATGAGGGATTCGACTACTTCCATTACTGCCTGGTGGAATTCTTTTTCATTTGGATTCCTGGCGATCAGTTTTGCCATGAATTCATCAACGAGTTTCTGATAAGCGTTTGCCATAGGTTTGAGATTTTAATTAATGTATGAACGTTAATAATTTCACAATAATTCGCAAATGTAAGCGGCCCGATAACCCGAAATCAGCACCATGATAAAATAAATTCATATATTTTACATAAAACAGCCGGTTTACTTAGTGGGTATAAGTGAATCACGTACCAACTCTAAGGATATTCCGTAATGTGCTAAAATTGCGGGTTTCGGTTCAAAAGGGAAGGAAGATTTATCTAACTTTGAGCGTTAAATTCAGGCAATTTATGACTAAACCCGGGGAGGACAAAAAACACGTCAGGGAAGATAATATTGACCTTGACAGGCTGGTTTACGACAACCGGGAAAGGCTTAAGGAACTTGCGGCCCTGAACGCAACCACCTCAATTATTAAGAAGGGAAAATCCATTCAGGAGACCCTTTATGAGATCTGTAATATCATACCTCCTGCCTGGCAATATCCAGAATTCACCGTGGCCAGGATACGGTACGATGAAACGGAAGTAACCACAACAGAGTTTGAAGAAACCCAATGGTGCCAGAAGCAGGAATTTGAAAGCATTGACGGGTTCAGCGGCACCATAGAGGTTTTTTATACAAAGGAATTCACTCGCTCATACGAGGGACCTTTCCTGAAGGAAGAAAAGGACCTCATTATGAACCTGGCAAGCCTCATCGAGGGTTTCCTGAACGGGGTCAAGGGGCGTGAAGGCCGTTATATTACAAGGGAAAGGCTGAAAGAGCTGTCGGCCATCAACCAGACCACGAATATACTGAGAGCAGGGAAACCGGTTGAAGAAGCCCTTCACCAGATCTGCATGATCCTTCCTTCGGCATGGCAGTTCCCCGAATACGCCGTATGCCGTATCAAATACGGCAAGATTGAAATCAAAACCCAGAATTTCAAGGAAACAAAATGGTGCCAGCGGCAGTTGTTTGAGACTATCGACAACCAGGTTGGGTCTATTGAAATATATTACCTGAAAGCATTCCCCCTCGCATTTGAAGGCCCTTTCCTCGAAGAAGAGCGATACCTGATCATAAACCTGGGAAACCTCATCACAGGCTATCTCAACAGTGTAAAGGGGAAAGCTATACTGCGGAAAAGCGGGTACACCGATGCCCAGGAAATAAAGACGGCTTCAGAACAGGAAACCCGGGCCAGCCGGAAACTGCTGCAGACCTTCCTTAACAGGATGAATTACAACCGGGACCTGTACCATGACCTTATGCCGTTTAAAGTCAGGGAAATTCTGCTTGTTGCAAATCTCTATGATGCATACAGCATAGAAAAGGAGGGAAGATTCTCTGAACACGTCCTGGGTGAATTTTATTCGCTCAGCCTGTCGACCATGCCCCGTATCACTGGAGCTTCCAGTACCGAGGAAGTCATGGAGCAGCTCGGCTCCAAGCATTACGACCTTGTGATAATCATGATGGGGGTCGATAAGCATTTCCCCGTAGAATTGAGCCGCAAGATCAAGGACCTTTACCAGTATATTCCTGTATTTCTCTTGCTGAACAGCAATACCGATACGGCTTTGTTTGAAGAGACCCCTGAGAGGCTGACCTGGATCGACAGGGTGTTTGTATGGAACGGCGATTCCAAGATCTTCTTTGCCATGATCAACTACCTTGAGGACAAGGTGAATGTTGAGAACGACACCAATATAGGGATGGTGAGGGTGATACTGCTGGTTGAAGATTCCCCAACCTATTACTCCCTGTACCTGCCCATGCTATATAATATCGTTCTGGAACAAACCAAGACGATTATTGAAGATGTGACTACCGATGAACTTTACCGCATACTCCGTCTGAAGGCCAGGCCCAAGATCCTCCTGGCATCCACCTACGAAGAGGCGTTATACATATTTAATAAGTACAAGGAATTTATGCTCTGCCTGATATCGGATGTCAGGTTTAAAAAGGATGGCCGGATGAGCGATACCGCCGGCTTCAGCCTTGTAAAACAAACAAGGAAGGAACTCAGGGAGCTGCCCATCATACTGCAGTCAAGCGATAATATGAATTCCCAGCAGGCTTATGAACTTAAGACCTCCTTCATCAATAAGAATTCAGAGACCCTGCTTGCCGATTTCAGGAGTTTTATCACACACTACCTCGGCTTCGGTAATTTCATATACAGGGATACCGGCGGCAGCCAGATCGCTGTTGCCAAATCTCTGAAAGAGTTTGAAGATTTCCTTAAGACGATCCCCGAGGAATCCCTGTTGTACCATGCCCGCAAGGATCATTTTTCGCTATGGCTGATGGCCAGGGGTGAAGTACAGGCGGCAAAGATCCTCAACCCGGCCAAGGTCACCGATTTTAAAAATCCTTCAGAACTCAGGGAACATCTCATCACTGTGATCCGGAATTTCAGGAATGAACAGAATATAGGGAAAGTCATTCCTTTTGAAGAAGCTGCCATTACCGACGAAAGGAATATTGTCGCACTTACCGAAGGAGCGCTGGGCGGCAAGGGAAGGGGACTCGCATTTGTAAGCACCCTGATCTACAACTACGATTTTTCACAGATCATCCCGAACATCATCATCCGCACTCCTAAAACATCCATCATCGGCACCGAGGAGTTTGAATATTTTCTCGACAGGAATAAATTACGGGAGCAGGCATTGCTTGAAAATGACTACAGCCTGCTGAGGCACAGGTTTATGAGCGGCAAGCTCACCGAAACCCTGATCAGGAAGCTTAAGGCAGTCATCAAATCGATAAAAAACCCGCTGGCTATAAGGTCCTCGGGGCTTTTCGAGGATTCCCTGAACCAGCCGTTCGCCGGGATCTTCGAAACATACCTGATCCCAAACAACCATCCCGATCCTAACGTCAGGCTTGCACAGCTCATGGATGCAATCAAACTGGTCTATGCCTCTGTATACTCTCCTGTTGCCAAAGGGTATATTGAAGCGGTAAATTACAGGATAGAATCGGAGAAAATGGCTGTTGTTGTCCAGGAAGTCGTGGGCCACAGGCATGGGGATGTGTTCTATCCGCATATCAGCGGTGTAGCCCAATCCTACAACTACTATCCTTTTGCCCATATGAAACCCGAGGAAGGCTTTGCAGTAATGGCTGTTGGCCTTGGGCGCTATGTTGTTGAAGGGGAAAAGGCATTCCGTTTTTCACCCAAATATCCAACACTTGAGATCAACACCCCCAAGGACCAGTATAAAGGTTCCCAGCTGCATTTTTATGCGGTGGACCTGAAGAAAGAGAATGTGAACCTTCTTGAGGGGGAGGATGCCGGCCTCAGGATGATGGAGATAGATGTGGCGGAAGAACACGGGACCCTGAAGCATCTGGCTTCGGTATATTCCCTTGAGAACAACCGCATCACTCCCGGCCTCAACCAGCCCGGCCCCAGGGTGATCAACTTTGCCGATATCCTTAAATACAACTATGTTCCCCTGGCCAAGACCGTCGAGGTTGTTCTTGACGTAGTCAAGGAAGCCTTAGGGACCCCCGTCGAAATCGAATTTGCCGTCGACCTTGAAAAGGATGATGAGAACCGGGCTTCTTTTTACCTTCTGCAAATTAAACCCCTGATCGGAAATGTGACCGACTACCATGTCGACATGAATAAGATCAACCCGGCAGAGATATTGCTGTATGCCGATAAAGAAATGGGCAACGGTGTCGTTGAAGACATTCACGATGTGATTTTTGTAGATCCTGACACCTTCGACAACACCAAGACCATGGAGATGGCCGATGAGATCAACCATATCAACCATGAGTTTTTCAAGGAGGGGAAGAAGTATGTCCTGATCGGCCCGGGAAGATGGGGTACCAGGGACCGCTGGATCGGGATCCCTGTCGCATGGCCGCAGATCAGTTCCGCCAAGATCATTGTTGAAACCAGCCTGGAAGGGTTCCCTCTGGATGCCTCTTCAGGATCCCATTTCTTCCATAACGTAACTTCGATGAATGTAGGTTATTTCTGCATTCAGCCGGAGATGTCAGACAGCTACATCCGTTATGAGATACTGAAACAGCAGAAAAATATCAGGAAAACGCAGTATTTCACCATAGTTCACTTTGAACAGCCATTGACCATCCGCATGGACGGCAAGCAAAGGATCTCGGTGATCACCTGGAAACGCGATAAACAATAAGACTCAAATTTACTCATATGCGAATAAGCCGATTGAATCAAAAGAAAACAGAGATTAAAGCTGAAGATACCGATCTCAGGCTAATCGAACCCCTGATCGAAAAAAACAAAGCAAAAAAAGGAAACCTGATCCCCCTTCTCCAGGGAGCCCAGGATCTTTATGGGTACATTCCCAAAGTGGTTTTTGAAAAGATCAGCGCCGAATGCGGGATCCCTCTCAGCGATATGTTTGGCGTGGCCACTTTTTATTCACAGTTCCGTCTGCACCCGGTGGGAAAACATATCATTAAGGTATGCCACGGAACTGCCTGCCATGTGCAGAATGCAAAGGAGATCTCCGAAGCACTTGAGGAATCGCTCAGGATAAAAGACGGCGAAACAACCGAGGACCGTTTTTATACTCTCGAATCGGTTGCCTGCCTTGGCTGCTGCTCACTCGCCCCGGTGATGATGGTTGCCGATCAGACTTACGGCAAATTAACCGGCAATGAAGCGGTGAAGATCATTAAGAATATCAAACTTGCAGAAAACAATTGAGCCATAAGTGATGAGCCATGAGCCATGAATAATGAGTGATTTTCACTCATGGCTCATGCCTCATGGCACATGGCTTGTCTAACAAACAAACTAGATTATGATGACTACAGTGACCGTCGGACTGGGCAGTTGCGGAATAGCAGCAGGAGCCAATAAGACCTATGAAAAGATAAAAGCTATGAAAGAACAGGAGAAGCTCCCGTTTGAACTTCAGAAGACCTCCTGTATCGGGATGTGCTACCGTGAACCTCTCGTCGAGATCACCGACGATACGGGTACCTATATATATGGTGATGTAAATGAAGACCGGGCGGTTGAAGTGATAGAAAAGCACATCAACCAGCACGACCCCATCAGGGATTACATTGTATATACCGATTTGTTTGAGGCTGCTGAGAATGATTTCATACAGGCCCAGGTTAAGATAGTTCTCCGTAACTGCGGCTATATGGACCCTGAGTCGATAGCAGAATACGAAGAAAGAAATGGTTACACCGCCATGAAGACGATCGTAATGAATAAGCTGTCGCGGGAAGAGGTGATTAAAACCATCCTTGACTCGGGGCTGCGGGGCCGCGGTGGTGGCGGTTTCTCAACCGGTATGAAGTGGAAGTTTGCCAATGCAAATAAATCGGAACAAAAATATGTTATCTGTAATGCGGATGAGGGAGACCCCGGGGCATTCATGGACCGCTCGGTCCTGGAGGGCGACCCGCACTCCATCCTGGAGGGGATGATCATTGCAGCCTATGCAATTGAAGCCACGGGCGGGGTCATTTATTGCAGGGCCGAATATCCGCTGGCTATCAAGAGGCTCAATATTGCATTACACCAGGCCCATGAGAAGGGATATCTCGGGAAAGACATTTTCGGGATAAAAGGATGGGATTTCGACATTTATATCAAGGAAGGCGCCGGCGCATTCGTTTGCGGGGAAGAAACAGCCCTTATCGCATCCATAGAAGGGGAACGCGGCATGCCACGCAAACGCCCCCCGTTCCCGGCTGCTTCCGGACTGTGGAAAAAACCAACCAACATCAATAATGTTGAGACTTATGCCAATGTCCCATGGATCATTCTTAACGGTGCGGCGGCCTATGCAAAGTACGGTACCGAAAAAAGCAAGGGCACAAAGGTCTTTGCACTTGCAGGAAAGATCAAACGTTCGGGGCTTGTGGAAGTCCCGATGGGCATTACAATCAAGGATGTCATCTTTAAACTTGGAGGCGGGATCAAAAATAACAAACGCTTCAAGGCAGTTCAGCTCGGGGGGCCTTCAGGAGGCTGTATCCCCGAATATCTTTCGGATACCATCGTTGATTATGATTCGGTGAATGCCACCGGTGCCATCATGGGTTCAGGCGGTATGGTCGTAATGGACGAAACTACCTGTATGGTGGATGTAGCCAAATTCTTCCTCGACTTCACCCGTAAGGAAAGCTGCGGAAAATGCACATTCTGCCGCATGGGCACTATGAGGATGCTCGAGATCCTTGAGCGGATTACCAGCGGAAAAGGCAGGGAGGGCGATATTGAAAAACTTGAAGAACTGGCTTACCAGATCAAAGACAATTCGCTTTGCGGACTGGGGCAAACGGCTCCGAACCCGGTCCTTACGACTATAAGGTATTTCAGGGATGAATACGAGGCACATATCGGGCATAAAAAATGCCCCGCCAAAGTATGCCGCCCCCTGCTTACCTATACCGTCGACGAAGAGAAATGTACAGGATGCATGGTATGTCTTAAAAACTGCCCGGCCAAAGCAATCACCGGCGAACGGAAGAAACCTCACCTGATAAACCAGGACCTCTGCACAAAATGCGGGGTCTGCTTCACGAAATGCAAGTTTGACAGCATCGTGTTGACGTAAGAAAGCAGTGAAACAGAGAAAATAAATCCCGTATCCCTCATCTTGCATCTAAATTGTAAATAGTATCGTAATCGCAAATAATAATACCAATGTCTGACAACTCATTAAATATCATTCTCAACGGATCTATCGTAAAAGGCTACCCCGGGGAGACCATTTTAGAACTGGCCCGCCGGAACGGAATAGAAATACCCACCCTTTGCAACGACGACCGCCTCGAACCGTTCACTTCATGCTATGTGTGCGTTGTTGAAGTGGAAGGCATGAGAGGCCACCAGCCGGCATGCTCCACGAAACTGGCCGAAGGAATGAAGATCATCACCGACAACGAAGGCATCCGTAAATCAAGAAAAATGGCACTCGAGCTTATGCTCAGCAACCATTATGCCGACTGTCTTGGCCCATGCAAACAAACCTGTCCGGCAGGCGTGGATGTGCAGGGATATATCTCCCTTATCGAAAAAGGCCTGTATACTGAAGCGGTGGCGCTGATCAAGGAAACCAATCCCCTGCCTGCTATTTGCGGACGCGTTTGTGTTCGACCCTGCGAAAGGGAGTGCCGCAGGAACCTTCTCGACGAGGGCGCCCCGGTCGGGATAGACTACCTGAAACGCTATGCGTCGGATCATGACCTTGAATCACCCGATAAATTTGTTCCCGCCGTAAAGAAATCCACAGGCAAAAAAATTGCAGTCATTGGCGCAGGCCCCGGTGGCTTGTCGGTTGGTCATTTCATGCAGATCGAAGGACACCAGGTCGATATCTATGAAGCTGCCCCGAAATCGGGCGGATGGCTTCGCTATGGGATCCCCGAATACAGGCTGCCCAACGACATCCTTGATAAGGAAGTGAAAAACATCACCGATCTTGGCGTCAATATCTTTTACAACAAAAAGTTCGGCGAAAACCCGAGCTATAAAGAGATCAGATCTAAATATGACGCAATGGTACTGACTATTGGTTCCCAAAAGGGGACAGGCGTCGGCTGCACGGGTGATGATGCCGGGAACGTATATTCGGGTATAGATTTTCTTAAAAACATGGAAGTCACAGGCCAGAGGTATGATTTCAAAGGCAAAACCATTGCCGTGGTAGGAGGCGGAAATACAGCCATGGACTGCTGCCGCACATCGATACGCTGCAATGCCGATAAGGTATATGTGATCTACCGGCGCACCGAAAAGGAAATGCCTGCAAACCCCATTGAGATCCACGAATCCAAACTGGAAGGAGTCGAATACATGTTCCTGACCCTTCCCAAGACGATAAATAAAAACGAAAAAGGTGAAGTTGAATCCATTACCTGTATCAAAATGGAACTGGGAGAACCCGATGCTTCCGGCCGCCGCAGGCCGGTGCCTGTTGAAGGTTCCGACTTCGACCTGGGGGTGGATTATGTTCTGGCTGCGATCGGGCAAAAAACCGATGTGAATTTCATCGATGATATCAATACTTATGCCGAAGGAGGAGAGCTTAAGATCAACAAATGGGGAGACCTGGATGCCGATAAAAATACCCTTCAAACAGGCATTCCTTCTGTGTTTGCAGCGGGAGACGGTGTAACCGGCCCGGCTACTATCATTGAAGCCATAGCCCAGGCCAGGATTGCCTCCGTAAGCGCACACCAGTTTGTCATGGGGCTGCCCATAAGGCCTGCTGCAAAACCATTCACCAGCAAACGTGATAACTTCAAAAAGCAACTGGCACAGGATTACCTTGATAAATTTGAAAAGCAAATCCGTGAGGAAATGCCCACCCTGCCCGCCAAAGACCGTATGAACTTCAGCGAGGTTGAACTGGGTTATAAGGCTGCTGAAATCGCACATCATGAAAGCCAGCGTTGCCTTGAATGCGGTTGCACCGCCTTCTTCAACTGCGACCTGCAGAAATATTCAAGCGAATACAATGCCCGTCAGAATTATTTCGAAGGCGAATTCAGGGAATATCAGGTTGACTTCCGTCATCCGTACATCGAGATAGATAATAACAAATGCATTCTCTGCGCCCGTTGCGTCAGGATCTGCAGGGAAGTTGTTGGTGCCAATGCCCTCGGGCTTATCAACCGCGGTTTCGACACCTATGTGGCCCCTGCAATGGGCGAAGCCCTTCAGGATACCCAATGCGAGTCCTGCGGCATGTGTATTTCGACCTGCCCCACGGGAGCCATCACCGAAAATGTGATCTTCAAACCGGGTCCGGTGAAAACAAAAGCGGTCGACAGCATATGTACTTATTGCTCGGTGGGATGTGCCATCAGCCTTCAAACGGTAAACGGGTTCACCTATGGCGTAACAGGAAGGAAAGGCCTGGTCAATGCCGACGGAAATATATGCCGTTATGCCAAATTCGGCTACAACTACCTGAACGACACTTCAAGGATCACCACACCCATGCTCAGGGTGGACGGGAAATTTGAAACTATAAGTTTTGAAAAGGCATTCGGTATCATCAAAGAGAAGATCTCAGAGGTAAATCCCAACGACAACGCATTTTTCGGAGGGGCAAGGCTTTCAAACGAAGAGATGTACCTCATCCACAAGCTTGCCAGGCTGGCTGTAAAGACCAACAACGTAGGCAGTTTCCATTACCTTGGAAGAGGGGAGAGCTACCGGAAGAACTGCGAGTATAATGTACCTTTCAGCGAAATTAAAGATGCAAGCCTCATCTGTTTTATCGGAACCGAAATCAACCGCGACCATGCCGTTGCAGGATTTATGGCACAGAATGCGCACTTCGTGAAGAAGATCCCCCAGGTAATGGTTACGGTGAAGGAGAATAACAGCCTTTCACATAAAGTAAACCAGGAAATAAAGATTAAATCCTATTACCATTTTATTAAAGCCATGAACCATTTCATCCTTTCGAAGGGACTTGAGAACGGGTTGTTCCTGAGCGACAGGGTGGAAGGTTTTGAAGAATATAAAAAACAACTGCTTGCCCTTGATTTCCATGATCTTTTAAAGGAAGCCGGTATTGGGGCGGATGAGCTCGGCAATTTTGCCAAAACTTACAACAATGAAATGAATGCCGTGATCCTTTTCTCAGAGAAGGAGATTTCCGGGACTGCTTCAAAAGAGCTGTTCAACCTGGCAATGATCACAGGTAAACTTGGCAAGACTGCCAGCGGACTGGTTGCTGTAAGGGAAAAGAATAATTCCCAGGGTTTGTTCGATATGGGGGTCAGTCCGCACTACGGCATTGGAGGTCAGGAGCTTGCTGATGCAGGATATATTGCGCGCTTGAAAGACAAGTGGAAGACTGAGCTGCTTGCAACGGATGAAACCAAATGCCTCCATGGCATTGTACAGGACGGACAGGTGAAGAATATGTTTATTTTCGGCGAAGATCCCGTTGGCTGCGCCATCGACAGGTCCTATGTGGATTCTTTGTTTAAACCGGTTGAATTCCTGGTGGTACAGGATTATTTTATGACTGAAACCGCTTCTATGGCCGACCTGGTCCTGCCAGCTTCACTTCCTGCTGAAACGGGGGGATCTTACACGAATGCACAGAAAGTGATACAGCAATTCCAGGCGGAAATGAAACCAAAGCCTGGGCTTACCAATTTACAGCAGGTTGCAGGCTTGCTTGCAGAATTCGGGTATAAAGTGAGCAGCAACCCCATCGATACGTTTATGGAGGTGGTTACACTCTTCCCCGAAAATAACGGGAATGAAAAGCTTAGGCTTTGCATTACATTGAAGGACAATCACCATCGAAAATACAGGTATGGCTGCGATGCTGTAATGAAGAGGTTTGAAGAAGAATTTGATTTAGCCACGAGCCAAAAACATTGAGCCATGAGAGATGGGATATATAACACACAACTCATGGCTCATGGCTTTTAAATAGTACAATTACCTAAAAAATGCCCATATGAAAGAATTTAAAAATATAACCGAAATCCTTGACTTCGCAATTGGCGAAGAGCAGGCAGCTGTAGATTTCTACCTCTTGCTGTCGGCACAGTCGAAAAGCTCCGAAACAAAAACTATTTTCAACGAGTTCGCGGAGGAAGAAATGCGCCACAAGGCGAACCTTACCAAAATAAAGGAAAACGGTATGCTTCGCCTGAGCGATGAAAAAGTCAGGGATCTTAAGATCACCGAATATCTTATCGACGTGAAGCCTTCACCGGGTATGACATACCAGGATGCCCTCATCCTTGCAATGAAGAAGGAAAAGGCTGCATTCCGCATGTACACTGTTCTTGCCGCCCAGGCTGAAGATCCGGCCGTGAAAGAACTGCTCCAGTCGCTCGCCCTTGAAGAATCAAGGCATAAACTCAGATTTGAGATCGAATATGACGATGTTATCTTCAAAGAAAACTGATTTCCGTATCTTAGTGCAAATTTCAGCATAAGGTATGCATCTGAAGCAAAATGCTTTAAACCCGAAGAAGTATTACTTCATCGACACCTCGTTCAACATGATGATGAAACGCAGGATCTACCAGATTCTGCTGATTTCGAGTACTTACGACTCATTCATGCTCGAGGAGGACGGGAGGATAGACGAGACGATTTTCATGGAATATGTCTCGCTCAACCTGCGATATCCGCCCCAGTTTATTAAAGTCACTTCCGAGAAAGAGGCTTTTGAAGTCCTTGAAGACAAGAATATAGAACTTGTCATTTCAATGCTCAACATCGAGCAGGCCGATACTTTCGATCTGGCAATGCAGATCAAGAGCAAATACCCCAGGATCCCTATTGTGGTGCTGACGCCTTTCTCCAGGGAGGTCAACCTCAAACTGGCCGAAAAAAACCTGGCCGCCATCGATTATGTTTTCTCCTGGCTGGGCAATGCCGATATCCTGCTCGCAATCATCAAGCTGATCGAGGATAAAATGAACATGCCCCAGGATGTGAAACAGGGCGTTCAGGCCATACTCCTGGTGGAAGATTCGATCAGGTTTTATTCGAGCTACCTCCCCAATATGTATAAGATCATGCTCAAGCAGTCGAAGACCTTCATGACCGAAGGGCTCAATGAGCATAATAAAATGTTGCGGATGAGGGGGCGTACGAAAATCCTGCTCGCTACCAATTACGAGGAGGCCGTAAATCTTTGGGAAAAATACAAGAATAACCTCCTTGGGATCATCACCGATATCAGTTTCCCCAGGCAGGGCGAGACCGACACTATGGCCGGCATCAGGTTTGTTGAGAAAGTGAGGGGAGAGGACGAGTTCATGCCTGTGCTGTTCCAGTCGACCGACACTGAACATGAGGCCCTGGCCGAAAAAATGAGAGTCGGGTTCCTGAATAAAAATTCCAAGACCCTTGGGATTGAACTCAGGAATTACATCAACGATCATTTCTCCTTTGGTGATTTTATATTCATCGACCCCAGGTCGGGCCGCGAGATTACCCGGGTTATTGACCTGAAGGCCATGCAGGACAAGATCTTCGAGATCCCTGATGATTCCCTCAAATACCATATGCAGAGAAACCATTTCTCGAAATGGCTCAATGCCCGCGCCCTGTTTCCCATTGCTGAAATGTTCAGGGAAGTATCCTTTTCGGAGTTCGCCGACATGGATGAGGCCAAACGATATATTTTCGACGGTATCACTGCGTTCAGGATCAACAAGGCCAAAGGTGTGATTGCCGATTTCGACAGGGAACGTTACGATGAATACCTTCAGTTTGCAAGGATTGGAGAGGGTTCTATCGGCGGAAAAGCCCGGGGACTGGCATTTCTGGATTCACTTATTAAAAGAAACAGGCTTTCATACAAGTATCCGGATGTCATTATCTCCATTCCCCGCACCGTTGTTATAGGTACCGATATCTTCGATGAATTCATGGAGGAGAACAACCTGTATGAGATTGCCCTGAGCGACCGCGCCGATGCTGAGATCCTTGCACGTTTCATCAAAGCGCGCCTGCCATACCGCATCCATGAAGACCTTTACGCTTTCGTTTCCTGTATCAATACACCTATCGCCATCCGCTCTTCCAGCCTGCTTGAAGACTCCCATTACCAACCCTTCGCGGGGATCTATTCCACCTACATGATCCCCAATATCAAATCCAATGAGCGGCTGATGATAGAGAAACTCACCGAAGCCATCAAAATGGTATATGCGTCGGTGTATTTTAAAGACAGCAAGTCGTATATGACAGCCACCCTGAACATGATCGACGAGGAAAAAATGGGAGTGGTACTCCAGGAGGTCATCGGGAACCGCTACAATGAAAGGTTTTACCCGGCTATCTCCGGCGTAGCCCGTTCCATTAATTTCTATCCTATAGCCCCTGAAAAGCCCGAAGACGGAATTGCCAACATCGCCTTCGGCCTTGGGAAATATATTGTCGACGGCGGTAACGGCCTCAGGTTTTCACCCCGTTATCCGAAGAAAATACTCCAGCTTTCCACCCCAGAGCTGGCCCTGAGCGAGACCCAGAAATTCTTTTTTGCACTCGACCTGAAACCCGAAAGTTTTGAGCCTGATACCGATGATACGATCAACCTGCTGAAGCTTAAGATCAAGGATGCCGAAGAAGATCCTGCCCTGAAACTTGTCGCTTCCACTTTTGACTACGACAGCCACCAGCTTAAGGAAGGCATTATGCATAACGGCAAACGCCTGATCACCTTTTCACAACAGTTGTCGCACAATACATTCCCCCTGGCCGAGATACTGCAGGAGGTGCTGGAAATCGGGCAGAGGGAAATGAACAAGCCCGTGGAGATTGAATTTGCAGTGAACCTCGATGCACCCGCCCATGAACCAAAAGTATTCAGCCTGCTTCAGATACGGCCAATTGCCGGAAGGGATGAAACTATTCACATCGACGAGGATAAGGTAACCCGCGAAAATACACTGCTGATCTCTACAACTGCCCTTGGCAACGGGATTATCAACGATATTCATGATTTTGTGTATGTGAAACCGGCAGCCTGGGATGCCGCCAAAACCCAGGAAATCGCGCTCAGGCTTGAAAAACGCAACGACTGGTTCCAGGCCGAAAAAAGGTATTACATTCTTGTAGGACCGGGCCGATGGGGCTCCAGCGACCCATGGCTGGGTGTGCCGGTACGCTGGCCGCAAATCTCAAATTCAAGGCTGATTGTGGAATCGGGCCTCGACAAGTACCGTATCGATCCCAGCCAGGGGACCCATTTTTTCCAGAACCTTACTTCCTTCCGGGTGGGATATTTCACGATAAACCCCTTCATCAACGAGGGATACTATAACCTGGAGTATCTCAACAGCCAGCCGGCACTGTTTGAAGACGAGTATATCAGGCATGTTCATTTTGAAAAACCCATAAGGATAGAGATTGACGGCAAAAGGAATTATGGTGTTGTTTTTATGCCTGAATAGGTTTCATGCGCACAATCAGCAATTTTTATTTTTTGCCGCAGGGAAGCCGGGTGATGTAAATGTTCACCTGCTTTTTACCAGGCTGATCCTTTTGACATCCCGGTCAACCTCCAGGTTCAGGGAATATATGCCGGCCGGCAGCCGTGAAAGATTGCATTGAACCGTAGTTTTACCCGGGATCATCAGTATATCCTGACTATGAACGATTTTAAAGTTCAGGTCTGTTATTTTCATGACTGCGGATGTCTTTTTCCCCGAGGTCAGGGTAATCGTGAATATACCGCCGGATGAAGGATTTGGAAAGGCGGTGATTGAAACACTTCCTGCAGCGGATATTGACGATATCCCTGTGACGGGTTCCAGCCTGAATTTACCTTTACCTGAAAACAGTATGACATTCAGGCTGCCGGAACTGTCGTATGTCACAGAGATGATATTCCCCTGAACAGCTTTCAGTGCCATTGAATTATAAATTGAAACCCTGCCGCTGTCGCTGCTGTATCCTTCGATGATACCTGCCTGCACTTCATTCCAGGCTGCAAGCATGGGATGGCTTGTTGCAAGCATGACCCGGCTGCCGTATTTGATTTTATCGCCTCCGCGAAGCAGTATGCAAACAGGATTATTTGCGGGATCAAAGCTGAGGAAGTTGATCTGCCCGTTACAGATGGCAGCTTCAGGCAGCCCGCTTTGTGCTGCAGGTACAGTTTGAATGGCGCTGCCCGACTGGGTTAACGCAAAATCCGTCCACGATTTGTATTTAAGAACTGTTGCGTTTGCTCCGTTGATGCCTGGTATTGGAGTACAAACTGCCGAATCGGTCGTATAAGGAAACATGACCGATTGAAAGCTTATGTTTGATGCCGAATCGGGATGCACCAGCATTTTGCTGTAATGCCTGTAAGACGAAGAGCCTGTCGCCAATGAATCTGTTTCATAGGAATAAACCACAGGTTTTACATCACTTTGAACCTGAAGCAGCAGTGAGACGGTGTCACGTTTATATGTTCCCCGGTAATTCCCGAAGGCAGGGATGAATTGGCCTTCGGCGGAAGAGGAGCTGCTCCCGAACAATCCATTCCCATGGAACTGGTAAGTGTATTCACGCATGCCTGCTGCTGAACAAAGATCATTCAGTATAAAATAGCGGTTCCCCGGGAAGAGATTGCAGCGGATAATGCTGTCGCCCCAGTAGGATGTGCGCACTTCCCCGTATGCAAGGGATGGGACCTGGAAACAGTCTTCAATATAAGCCGTATTTGAAGCTGCATTGACGAATTCTCCCAGCGGAGGTTGCGGACCTCCGCCATTCACAAGAATACAGTTATGATTTGACGCTTTATTCACGAAATCGCTTTCAGTAGCCCCGGGGTAACCGGGATCAACAGCCAGGAGCTGATTGAAAGCCATCATCGAAAAGCTGGAAGCATCTCCCTGGTGGTGGGATTTAGCCCCGGTAAGTGCAATGCCGTGTTTCCCGATAAAATGCATGTAAACAGCATCCTTTTCCCAGGATGAACGGAACACCAGGCTGCCGGCAGCTGGCAGGACCTGGAAGAGACTGTCGGTGCGGACCCCCTGGGCAACATTCGTGGCAATATACTGGGTACGGATAAAGGGGTCGTCGTAAGAAAACCCCTGATTGGGAAGGTTGAACCCGGGTTTCCCCGATAAAGCTGTGATATGAGTCCCGAACCCGACAGGGCTGTCATGGATGGCTGGTTCGCTGCCATCGGGCATCTCAATTTTATTCATCCAGTCATAGATACGGTCATAGCGTGGGTCGTACCAGGGGTTCCGTATCATCCTCGATTCGGAATTAAAGCTTACCGATATACTGTCATCCGGAAGGAAATTATATAAAGACCGGATAAAGGGGAAGGCATTCTGGAAGGCATAATTGAAATATCCCGGCCCTTCGGCATACCCGGCCAGGGTATCAGGCTCAGATACCCGGGGATAGGAACCGTTTTCAACCCAAAGAGTGTTGTCGAGGTTCCATAATCCCGCATTGATCCAGTTCAGGGGCTGGTAATCGGGATTGGCGCTGGCGTAATCATTCAATACCACTGCCGCCATTCCAAGTGCCGAGGCAGTCATGATGCTGTGGTTGTCGAACTGGAAATTGAAAAATTTCAACTGGATGAAAAATACGGTATACGTGGCCATAGCCCTTGAATAAAGGTTCCCTGTGAAATGGACCAGTGAATCCCGGGCCACCATATCAGAAACACCTGCGCCTTTCATCAGGTCGTAGGCAGTGAGGTAAAAAATAAGTTCTTTTGACCGGTGCTGCCATTCCTGGTAAAACACCCAGCCGCTCTGGAAGCCTACCCTGGTGTTCAGGCTTTTCAGGAGCAACCTGGTTTTGGAAACCAGGGAGTCTTTCTCGGCAGGTAAAAGGTTTATTATACTCCCGTTTTCCCACTTCCGGTCCATCAGGATTGCAAAAGCCGCCTCCCTGGCTATCAAAGCCCTGGTGAACCTGTCACCGTCGGTGCTGTCGCCTGCGGGGATGGAGCTGTTTGCTGTAGTCCAGATCGAATGGTAAAGATCTGAAATGAGAGGGGAAGATAATGTGCCGCGTACCTCCTCAATTGAGTTGCTGTCAAGAAGCGTCCTCGGGTAACTGTGGCCGGCGCCGGGCGGGTTCCAGGAACCCTGGCAAAATGCCATCCGCAGACTTAAACTAAAAAAGACGCATATGACCAAACTGAGTTTCATGATATCAAAGGTAATGCACAGGGATGAGATTCGGAGGTCTCTTCGCCTTTTGCCGGTAAAAAGTATTTTATTAGATTTACATTATGATCCTGAAGCATATTTTTCGTTCACGGGAACATGGCCTGGCGCTGTTTATCATTTTTCTCCTGCTTCATGCTTCTGTTGCCGCCCAGACGGCAATGGATATTTCCGGCAAAGTTGCAGATGCTGATAACGGGTCTCCCTTGTTGTTTGCCCAGGTTGCATTGAGCAATTCAACAACGGGCACAGTGACGAATGAAGACGGCCAATTCTTTCTTGGCATCCCTGGAAATCATTTACATGATACAATTGTAATCACTTATCTTGGTTATGAGACTGCCCGTATGCCTGTTGCCGGTCTGATCGGCCGGACCAGCCTGATACGGCTGAAATCAAAGGAGTTTAACCTCAGGGAGGTTGAAGTGACGGTCCTGGCGCCTGAAGAGGTCTTAAGGAGGGCATTCATGCGGATTCCTGAAAATTACGGAAGGGATTCGATCCTGCTGACGGCATTCTATCGTTCGCAGAAATTCGCAGGTAAAAAGCTTGCGGAATACACGGAAGCCGTCATAGAAGATCTAAAAGCCGGCTACTTTCACCAGAATACCCTGAAGGAGATCCAGGAAGCATATTCACAGTCTAATTTTACACATCTGGTGAAAGGAAGGGTTGTTTCCGACACGGCCCTGGTAAATTCAATGGGAGACGTTGGGAAAATGGCAGGCTGCCTTGGATGTATTTTTATGCAGGATATGGTCGAATTTTCATACCATACTATACTTGATGAAGAGACCTTCAGGTTTTATTCACTGAAAATGGAGGAATTGGGAGGACCTGAAGGTGGCAGGATCTATCATATATGGTTTGACCAGTCTAAAAAGAATCAGAGGGGATACAAGGGTGAATTGTTCATAGACGGTAATTCTTTTGCCATCATAAAAATTAAGCGGAGTATAAGTTACATGGCGTTTAATAAATATGAGAAGGAGAAATATCGTAAAACCTATACGATCGATGATATTCCCGGATGGATTGCTGAAATGCCGTTGTTCAATGAAACCCTGAACTACTCGAACAGGGAGAACCAATGGTATCTCAGTTCAATCCGCGACGAACAATGGATAACTTTTACACTTCCATCGACCGGGCAAAAAGTCAGAATGGGTTATAAGAATGACCTTGTTGTAACCGGCGTCTCACGTGACACCCTGCAGACCCGCAGTTTCAGGGGAGATAAAAAAGCAGGGATTAATCAGCGCTGGGACCAGCTTGTGGGCCAGGCCGATGAGGCATTCTGGGCCAATTTTAACTATTTACCTGTTGAAGAAAAACTGAAGAAAGAAATTGGAGGGATCGTCACCAGTCACTAGTCACTGGTCAAAGGTCCAGGTTATTCTGAATCACCATCTCCATGGAGTTCAGCTCAAGGGCCACGAGGTTCCCGAAGCCTTCTTTCCCCGAGATATAGGGCCCGTTATCAAGGTCGATGAATTTGTATACCCTGCTTTTTACAGCCAGCATGATCAGCTCCATATTCACAGGTACATGCCCGTGAATGATCTTGCGGTTGCCGATCTTCCCGGGGATGATCTCGTAATCACGAAGCCATAACATGGCTCGAAGGTCTTCAAAGGGATTTTCATTTTTAAAGTTCAGTCCGGCATGCACAAGGATGAAGTTCTCGAGAGGTATGTAATATTTTAACCCTCGCATCCATTCGATATAGCTCGCGGGAACCTGGCGGATGTTCTCTGCTTCGAAGCTGGAGAGGGTGGACTTGCCGCCGATATCAATCCAGACTTTGTGTTTTTTATCGCCCAGCCTGTGCCACCACGTGTTTCTGGCTTTATTCTCGGCATCGTACAACTCGACCATGAAATCCTCGTGGTTACCTTTAAGTGCCGTCACATTATACTGGTCATCCTGAAGAGCCCTTATAAAATCGATGACCCCTTTGGAATCAGGTCCGCGGTCAACATAATCGCCGAGAAAATACAACTCATCATTACGGCTGGGCTTGATAAGTTCGGAAACCAGGCTTTTAAGGGTCTTCGAACAACCGTGAATGTCGGGGATCACCCAGCGCTTTGGCATCTTATTTCTTCTTTCCCTGGTTGGCGACTTCTTCCATGAGTTTTTTAATGACTTCCGGATCACCCAGGAAGTAATCCTTCTGCAGTACCATATTATCGTCAAATTCGAATACATATGGAATCCCGGTAGGCAGGTTAAGGCCGACGATATCCTCATCCGAGATATTTTTCAGGTATTTCACGATACCGCGGAGGCTGTTGCCGTGAGCTGCCACCAGCACTTCTTTATGCACGATCAGGTTGGGCTCCATCTCGTCTTTCCAGTAAGGAACTATTCGTTCCACAGTGTTCTTCAGGGCTTCAGTCGCAGGAATATCTTTAGGGTCGAGGTCGCGGTAACGGGGGTCATGTTTCGGATGCCGGGGGTCGTCTTCGGGCAGGGGAGGAGGGGCAACATCGTAACTTCTTCTCCAGATAAGCACCTGTTTGTCACCGTATTTCTCAACCATCTCGGTTTTGTTAAGCCCCTGCAGGCTCCCGTAATGTTTTTCATTGAGCCTCCAGGTTTTGTAAACAGGGATCCACAAAAGGTCCATTTGTTCCTGGATGAGCCAGAGGGTGCGTATGGCACGGGTAAGATATGAAGTATAGGCTATCTTGAAATTAAATCCTTCTTTCTTAAGGGTTTGCCCGGCTTCGGTTGCTTCCCTGAGTCCACGCTCGGAAAGGTCAACATCGGTCCACCCGGTAAAACGGTTTTCCTTGTTCCAGGTACTTTCACCGTGACGGATTAATACGAGTTTGTTCATAGTGGTTTAAGTTGGTTTACAGCGCAAAAGTATAAAATAATCTGCATTTTCCATACCTTTGGTCCTTCGAAGATACTCATTATGCAGCAATACAAGCGACTTAACAACATCCTGGGCTGGATGGTATTCGTAATTGCCTCCGCCGTTTTCATTTTAACTTCCGAGCCAACCATGAGTTACTGGGATTGCGGGGAGTATATCTCGACCAGTTATAAACTGGAAGTCGGCCATGCCCCGGGAGCTCCTCTTTTCCAGATGATCGGCAGGTTCTTCTCCCTGTTTGCTATGGGGAATGTAACCCTGGTCGCCCGCATGATCAATACCATGAGCGCCCTTTCAAGCGGTCTCACAATACTGTTCCTTTTCTGGAGCATTACCATGCTGGCAAAAAAGTTTGTAGTACGAAACGAGGAAATGAGCAAAGCTAAAATGCATCTTATTTTTGCCGCCGGATTGGTGGGCTCCCTTGCTTATACATTCACCGATTCATTCTGGTTCTCGGCAGTGGAAGGGGAAGTGTATGCAATGTCGTCCTGCTTCACGGCCATCGTGTTCTGGGCCATGCTTAAATGGGAAGAGCATGCCGATGAGTCCCACAATTACCGCTGGCTTATCCTGATCGCTTACCTCATGGGCCTGTCAATAGGCGTTCATATGCTCAACCTGCTGACCATTCCTGCCATGACCATGATCTGGTATTTCAAAAAGTACAAGAACCCGAACTGGAAGGGCATCCTTCTGGCAATGATCGTCTCGGTGCTCATTCTCGGCACTGTCATGTCGGTTATCATTCCCGGGGTTTTAAAACTCGCTGCCTTGTTTGAACGCTTCTCGGTAAATTCTTTGAACCTTCCGTTCAATATCGGCACAATAATTTTCTTCCTGATCCTGATAGCATCAATTGTCTTCGGATTGCGTTATTCGGCGAATAAACTGCAACCCGCCTGGAACGCAATACTGCTGGCATTCTCCTTTATACTGATCGGCTATTCTTCATTCTTCATGCTGGTAATCCGCAGTAATGCCGATACGCCTATCGACGAGAACAATCCCGAGAATGCGATGTACCTGCTTGCTTACCTTCAGCGTGAACAATACGGCGACTGGCCTATCCTGAATGGACCATATTACAATGCACCGGCAATCGACCATGAGAACGGAAGCCCTGTTTATACCAAGGATAAAAAAACAGGCCGGTACGAGATCACTGATAAAAGGGAAAAAGTTGAACCGGTTTATGATCCGAGGTTTACAACCATTTTCCCGAGGATGTGGTCAAACCGGGAACCAAGGCATGCCAGGGAATATATTAAATGGGGCAACATACAGGGCGTTCCGGTTCAGGTTCAGCTTGGCGAAAAAACCGAAACCCGCATGAAACCGACTTTCGGAGAGAACCTCACCTTTATGTGGAACTACCAGATTATCCATATGTACTACCGTTATTTTATGTGGAATTTCGCCGGAAAGCAGAATGACTTCCAGGGAATGGGCAGCAAAATAGACGGGAATTGGAAGAGCGGTATTAAATTCATTGACCGGTGGAGGCTGGGTAACCAGGATATCCCGAAAAGCCGCGAAAGCAAAGCAGATAACAGCTTTTATTTTCTGCCCCTGATCTTTGGAATAATGGGCTTGTATTTAACCTTCCGAAGAGATTATAAGTCATTTATAATCATCGGGTTGCTCTTCCTGATGACCGGACTTGCCATAGTCATATACCTGAACCAGTATTCTCCCCAGCCAAGGGAAAGGGATTATGCCTTTGCCGGTTCATTTTATGCCTTTGCCATATGGATAGGCTTTGGCGTGATCTTCCTGGCCGAAACTCTCGGCCGGTGGATGAAAGCAAACCTGGCCCTGATCATATCCCTGGTGTTCGGACTTATCACCGTAGGTGTGATGGCCCAGCAGGGATGGAACGATCACGACCGCTCCGGCCGATATACAGCCCTTGCTATGGCCGAGAATTATCTTAATTCATGCGCTCCCAATGCAATCCTTTTCACCAACGGTGATAACGACACTTTCCCTGTATGGTATGCCCAGGAAGTTGAAAAGATCCGCACCGACGTTCGCGTGGTCAATTTGAGCCTCCTGAACATGGACTGGTATATCGACCAGATGAAACGGAAAGCCTATGATTCGGATCCTGTTCCGTTTTCCATGACCCAGGAAAAATACCGCCAGGGGAACCATGATGTTACCTACCTTATGGAGGACCCGTCGTTTAAAGACAAGTACGTCGATATACGCCAGTTATTCATGATCATCAATACCGATGAATCAAAGCTGAAGATGAATCCCGGCGGAGGAGAGGGCCTGTTTGACTATTTCCCTACCCGGAAATTTTACCTTCCTTCCGATTCGGCTGAACTGATCAGGAGTGGAGCGGTTCCTGCCATATATAAAGGAAGGATAGAAGATCTTGCCTGGGAGATTAAAAGGGAAGGGATAGAAAAAGCCAACCTGATGATCCTTGACCTGCTTGCCACAAATAATTGGAAACGCCCGGTTTACTTTGTTGTTTCGACCGGGGCTGAAACCTATCTCGGGCTTGATAAATACCTGCACCAGGAAGGTCTTACATACAGGCTGCTTCCTGTGAGGGCCGGGGTCACTGAAGGAGAACTGGGCGATGTCAACACCCCGGTGATGTATAACAACCTGATGAACAAATTCAGGTTCGGCGGATTGAATAATCCTAAAGTTTACCTGGATGAAACCAATCTGCATATGGTGATGAACATCCGTTCGGTCTTTGCCCGTCTTGTTACAGCCCTTCTTGCTGAAGGCAAGAAGGATTCAGCCCGGAAAGTGATTGAGCGTTGCCTCGAAGAGATGCCCGACAATACTATCCCTTACGATTATTTCGTGGTTACCCTTGCCGATGGATTGTACAAAGCAGGTGATGTGAAAAAGGCCAACGAAATCTCTCAAAAGCTCATCAATGGCTCAACCGAAAAGCTGGCCTACTATTTTTCATTTCCCGATAAAGATCTGAAAGATATGGAGATCCCTATGCAGGAAAGCCTGTTCACTTTGCAGAGGATCGGGGTTTCTGCAAAGAATGCCAATCAGGAGGATCTTGCCAAACTCGCCGATCAGAACCTTACAAAATACTATGATCTTTATGTAAACAAGGTATACAGGCCCGAGTAAGATGTATGCAGTTCGTCCCCCTTGGTTCTACAGGGCGCTTAGCCCTCATTACCTTCTCTGCCAGGTGGCCGGGCCGGAAAAGACAGCCTATCTTACATTCGACGACGGGCCGGTGCCCGAAGCAACCCCTGAGGTGCTGGAAATACTGAAAAAATACAATGCCAAAGCAACCTTCTTTTGCGTTGGCGATAATGTGAGAAAACATAAGGATATCTTTGAGCGCATCATTGCTGACGGGCATGCCGTCGGCAATCATTCCTTCAACCACCTTAGCGGATGGAAAACATCGCCCGGAGCATATTACAACAATGTGATGAAATGCCGGGAATTTTTCGATAGCAAGCTGTTCAGGCCGCCACATGGCAGGTTTACGCCGGGCCAGTATTTTGTTCTCAGGAATGATTTCCGCTTCGTTCTCTGGTCGGTCCTCACCATGGACTACCACCATGCCGTAAGCCCCGAACAATGCCTGGCCAATGCGACTTCGAACCTGAGCCCCGGCGCGATCATTGTCTTTCATGACTCCATCAAAGCCAGGGAAAAGATGCTTTACGCCCTGCCGGGGTTCATTGAGCATGCCATGGGACAGGGATATGAGTTTGCTGAACTTTCACATGGGATGTAAATACCGGATAGCTGGATAATGCGCTTCGCAGCCGATAACTGGATAGCTGGATAAGGCTGCTTCGCGCCGATAGCTGGATAACTGGATAATGCGCTACGCGCCGATAACTGGATATCCAACTATCCAGCTATCCAGCTACCCAGTTATCCAGCTATCCAGCTATCAAGCTATCCAGTTATCCTACATCTCCCCCTGGTCGGCAAAACTGTAATAGCTGTCATCCCCCACGATAATATGGTCCAGCACATCGATGTCGAGCAGCAATCCTGCATCCCTGATCTTTCGGGTAAGCTTTTTATCGGCTTCGCTGGGTTCCAGGTTCCCCGAAGGATGGTTATGCCCTATGATGATGGAGGAAGCATGGGCCTCCAGCACAATATTGAAGATCTTCTTAGGATCTACAACGGTTCCCGAAATACCTCCTTCGCTGATCTGGACCTTTCGCAAAAGTTTGTTGCCCCTGTTTAAAAGCAGCATCCAGAACTGTTCGTAGAGGTGGTCCCCCATCAGGCTGCTGAAAATCTCATAAGCCTGCCTGCTTTGTGTTATCTTGTCGAGGCTCACGGCCCCGGCTTCGTTCCTGCGGCGCCCCAATTCAAGGGCAGCCATAATTGTCAGCGCCTTTGCTTTCCCAATACCTTTCTCCCTGGTCAAATCACTCAGGCACATTTTCGACAGTTCAATAAGGTTGTTCCCTGCCTTCTGCAGGATATTCTTAGAAAGGTCCACGGCCGATCCATGCCTTGTACCTGTGCTGATGAGAATGGCAAGCAACTCAGTGTCGCTGAGTGCATGCCTGCCCTTCATCTCCAGTTTTTCCCTTGGCCTGTCGTCTTCAGCCCACTGGTTGATAGGGATATGGTTTACATAATTATCCATTTTGTTTATTCTCTTAATCCGGCAAACAGCCGGAAGTGATATCTTTATTCAATTATTTTTATGTTTGCAGATGAAATTCCCCTTTAATGAAGTTTGATATCAATTATCTCGAACGCGTCGACTCCACCAATGCCCATGCGAAAAAGCTCCTCAACGGCTCTTCGGCAGGGGAGGGAACGGTTATATGGGCCGGGGAACAGTATGCAGGGCGCGGACTGGGCGAAAATACCTGGCATTCGGGGGCAGGGCTGAACCTCACCTTCAGCCTCATACTTGAACCCCTGTTTCTTCAGCCCGATAATTTGTTTTGCCTGAACAAAGCGGTTGCACTGGCTGTTTTACAAACAATACGACATGAGCTTAACGGAGGAATCGAGGCTTCGGTCAAGTGGCCCAACGATATCTATGCCGGCGACCGTAAAATTGCCGGGATACTGATTGAACATACAATTCTTGGAACCGCAATCAAACATACTGTGATAGGGGTCGGCATCAACCTGAACCAGGAAGAATTTCCTGCCGGGATCCCGAATCCCGTTTCATTGCTTCAGCTTACCGGGAAACGGTATGACCCCCGCAACATACTTGAAATATCCATCTCAAACCTGGCAGGAGAATATTCCCGTCTCAGCAGCTCCGAATGTGACGAAATAGTTTCAGAATATGATGCCAGCCTCTTCGGGTTGGGCAAAAACTTTGTTTTCAATGCATCAGCTTCCACTTTCAACGGCAGTGTCCAGGGCGTGGATGATCTCGGAAGGCTAAATGTTCTGACTGCGGATGGCGTTCTGCGAAAATTCAATCACGGGGAAATTGTCATGAAGTGACTGGTGACTGGTGACTAGCGACTGGTGACTGGTGACTAGCTACTGGTGACTAGTACCTAGTAACTATTCATTGTTCACTCTAACGGTTATATCTCTTCCCGAACATAACACTCACATATACCGTGAGAAAAAAATTCTGCTTGGGGTTCAATGCCATTATGGCGATGGCGATGGGGCTGTAATCAAGGGTGGCTCCGACTTCAAGAGACGAGATCATTTTATTGGAACTGCCGAACTCGAAATCAAGTCCGGTTTTTGTATAAAGCCCTGGAAAGAAATTAAGTTCCAGTATGCCTGCAAGGAAGGACCCCCTGCCGTAAATATAATCGGGGTTGATATCGGCCGAATAACGCTGCTCCCGTAGTTCATAATTTGAACCGGTCGTTTGGTAAGCCACAAAAACATACGCAGGTTTGGTGATCCCGATACTTAATCCGCCGTATACTATTCCGCTTACCTGCACCCCTCCCCAATAAGGTTTCCGGTTGAAAATATAATTCAGGCCAACCCCGCCCCTGAGAAAGGAAACATAGTTAAGCTTTCCGAAAAAATAGGGCCTGGAATTTGAATAATACGGGTTAACCACCCTTACTTCTTTAGCCGATTTATAGGTTGACCATTCTATCTCCCACATGAACTGCTTTAAAGCGGTGAGATTATACCCTTTTCGGAATTTGAGCCCCCATCCGTTGGAATGCAGCATGGCCCCCAGGCTCCACTGACGTTCAAATAATACGTTGTCGGGAACAGAATCGCTGTAATCATGGAAGGTTTCCTGGGCCCCTGCGAGGCCGGGAACCGAGATCATCAGAAACACCAGGAAAACGATCTTTTTCATTTTAATCTGAACGACCAGGCAAAAGTAAGAAAAATAAAAAGGCTGCCCTTATTAGCAAAGGAGCAGCCTTAAAATTCCTTAAAAAAGCGTTTCAGCGACGTTCCATTTGGTATCTTTGCTTTTCACCGTAAGCGGCACAACCCCGGTTGGAGGTGCAAGAAGAAACAATACCTAAAAGTACCACTGATAATAATAAGATAGCTATTTTTTTCATTTTATAAACCAGGATTTATAAAGTTTTGCAAAGGTACACAATATTAGGTAATAAACTCCAGTTTGAGCACTTTATTGTTTAAAGTTATTAACGAGCCTAAGTTTATAACCTGAGCATATGAATGAACCACAAAGCCCTGCAATAGAAGAGAGTTGGAGGGTCGTTTTAGGAGAGGAATTCAGGAAGCCCTATATGGCCGGCCTCAAAGGATTTCTTGTAAATGAGAAAGTGAAATTCCGCGTATTCCCTCCCGGTTCATTGATTTTCAATGCGTTCAATCAAACCCCATTCAATGATGTCAAGGTTGTCATCCTGGGCCAGGATCCGTACCATGGCTACGGGGAGGCCCATGGATTATGTTTCTCGGTTCTCGAAGGCATCACCAAACCCCCTTCATTGATCAATATTTTCAAAGAGATTGAGAATGACCTCGGGATCAAACCCCCGAAGCATGGAAATCTTACTAAGTGGGCCAAACAGGGGGTGCTGTTACTTAATGCAACCCTGACAGTAAGGGAAAACCAGGCAGGTTCCCACCAGAATAAGGGTTGGGAATCATTTACCGACGAGGCAATAAAGCAACTTTCAACCCAAAGAGAAGGTCTTATCTTTGTTTTATGGGGTAAATTTGCAGAAGCTAAGTCTGTTCTGATCGATAAGTCTAAGCATTTTATCCTGTCGGCCCCGCATCCTTCTCCATTCTCGGCCAACAGGGGCTTTTTCGGTTGCAGGCATTTTTCACGCATCAATGAATTGCTGAAGCAGATGGATAAACAGGAGATCGATTGGAGGCTGGAATGAAGACATCCGGGAACATGAGAATTCAATTATCATCTTTGTGTGTTTTTATAGCGGTTGTTTGTCTTACAGCCGGCCTGCCGGCTCTCCAATCATGCACGAAATCGGGGATTACAGAAGAGGGAACCTCCAAACCCACAACCCTGATAATCCGCTTTGAAAACATGGTTGACACACTTCCGCTGGTCCTTGACACTATGAAGTATAAAAATTTAGCGGATGATTATTATAAGGTGACAGACCTTCAGTATTTTGTGTCTAATGTTACCCTGCACCGGGATGATGGAATAGTATACAGGGCCCTCAATAATGATGGTATACACTATGTTGATGCAAGAATACCATCTACTTTGTATTGGACCATAAACGCTTCAGTGCCCCCCGGCACATTCGACTCTATATCCTTTACCTTCGGATTGAATGCTGAAATGAATTATTCGTACCGCTTTCTTAATCCGCCCGAGCGGGATATGAACTGGCCCGAGATCCTGGGAGGAGGGTATCATTACATGAAAATGAACCTATCGTGGCGAAAGTCAGGTATGAACAGGGCTTACCCCTTTAATTTTCATCTTGGGATAGGCCAGATCTATAGAGGGAACATTATCAACCCTGATTCCATTGAAGGCTATGTACAAAACTTCTTTAATGTTAATCTGCCGGCTTCCGCATTTTCAATCAGCCAGGGCCAGGTCAGATTACTGGTTCTTACAATGAATATCAACAGCTGGTTCAACGGTGAAAATGAGTTTGATTTTGCAAAATATCAAAATATGATGATGCAGAACCAGAACGCTATGCATAATGCCTGTTTGAACGGTAAAAATGCGTTTGCCGTGAGGTTTACGAGCGGAGGGAAATGAGGAGCTGGATAACTGGATAACTGGATAGCTGGATAACTGGATAATAGGATAACTGGATAATAGGATAACTGGATAGGGTGATGAAAATTGAACGTAAAGCTTTATTTGAAAAATCTTTCCCCGTATCCAGTTATCCTATTATCCAGTTATCCAGCATCCTGCAACTTGCCTTCCTGCTCATCATCTCAGCCTCATGCACAAAGAGTTCGCAGGACACCACAACGTCTAAGGCAACGCCTTACGTCATCCGCATACCAAAATATTTTCCAACCGAACTGAATATCCCTGCCGACAATCCGATGACTGTTGAAGGTGTTGAACTGGGACGTTACCTGTTTTATGATGGAAGGATATCGGGTCGAACCGAACCCGATTCCCTGATGAGTTGCTCTACCTGCCATGTTCAGGCCCATTCTTTTGTATGCGGAATAGAGAATCCCCGCTTTCAGGGCGGCCACCCCCGCGGGCTTACCGGTATTTTAACCCCTCACTTCATGCTCCCGATGATCAACCTGGTATGGGTGACTAACGGTTATCTCTGGAACGGATCTCTTTCACCGGCTAACCCGCTCCAGGCAAAGCGCAGGCTGGAGGATATGTGCTGGATGGCGATCGTGGCACCTCACGAGATTTCAGGGGATACCAGCCGTTCCAGGGCGCTTATCCAGGGCATTGAAGGGTATCCCGAATTATTTGAAAAAGCATTTGGCAGCAAAACCGTAACGGTGAAAAATATGGGCAGGGCTATAGCCCAGTTTGTTCGCACACTCATTTCGGCCAACTCGAAGTTCGACAGGTTCCTGGAAGGGAAAGCCCAGCTTAGTGAAAAGGAGCGCAAGGGCTATGTACTTTTCATGACCGAAACCGGGGGTGATTGTTTTCACTGCCACGGCGGGGAAGGAAATCCCCTGTTTACTACCAATCTTTTCTATAATAACGGCCTTGACAGCGTATTTGTTGATCCTCTCGACAGGTACGGCTTTACTCATAATTCCATGGATGTTGGCGCATATGTGGCCCCTACATTGAGAAATGCCGCTTATACCGCACCATACATGCATGACGGCAGGTTTAAATCCCTGGAAGAAGTAATTGATTTTTATAGTTCGGGACTGGTATGGTCGCCAAGTATCAGCACCCTGATGCACCATGTTTCAACCCGGGGGGTGCAGTTGACCCCTTCACAGAAATCTGACCTTAAAGATTTCATCTTAACTTTGACCGACAGTAGTTTTGTGACAAATTCTGAGTTTTCCAGGCCGCCCAGGCTTCCTGGCGAAAAATGAGGATATCCCATGATCGTTAAATCAAACTGCAAAATAAACCTTGGACTGAATGTCGTGAGAAAACGGGCCGACGGCTATCACGACATCGAAACGGTATTTTACCCTGTAGGGCTTTACGATTCCCTGGAAATTAAAGTCTCTGAGGATGAAAAGTTCCGTTTCTCCTCCACCGGACTTAAAATTCCCGGTGCCACGGCCTCAAACCTTTGTGTTCAGGCGTATGAACTCATGAGGGAGCATTTTAATATTCCTGCGGTCGGGATCCATCTTGAGAAGAACATACCAATGGGTTCAGGCCTGGGCGGAGGTTCTTCGGATGGAGCCGGAACACTTCTGGCCCTGAATGAGATTTTCGGGCTCAAACTCAGCCTTGAACATCTTAAGGCCTTTGCTTCAAGGCTTGGCAGCGATTGTACTTTTTTTATTGAAAATAAACCTGCCTTTGCAAAAGGAAGGGGAGAACTGCTGGAGAAACTTAATCTCAGCCTCTCCGGATTTTACATTCTGCTGGTCATCCCGCATCTTCATATGAACACGGCAGAAGCATATGCGATGATGGAGCCGGCCGGTCCCGCAAGGTCTCTGAAAGAAATCGCCATGATGCCCCTGAACCAATGGAAAGATAGCATGCAAAATGACTTCGAAGGTCCGGTGTTCAGGAAATTTCCACTAATCGGAAAGATCAAGGAATTGCTGTATGAAAAGGGGGCAGTTTATGCCTCAATGAGCGGCAGCGGCTCGGCAGTTTATGGTATATTTAACGAAATCCCGGTGGTGGAAGCCTTGTTCCCCGGATGTTTTGTGTGGGTCTCGAATCGTATTTAATTGCTGTAAACAGCGAAGCATTTTACACAAGCCGCATCAGGTGCAGCGCAGCAAACCGTAGCGGCGGTGTAAAGATGCGAGCGAATGTTTATTTCGGAGCCAGCCGTATAAGCACTAACGCGATGATGCCGAAAATGATATTGGGTATCCACACAGCAACCAGGGGCTGAAGGTTTCCGAACGTTGCAAATACCGTTGAAATCTGCATGAACAGGATATAAAGGAATGTAAGCGCAAGACCCATGCCCAGGTGCAATCCTATCCCGCCTCTTACTTTCCTCGAGGAAACCGCAACAGCGATCAAAGTGAGTATGAAGGTCGCAAAGGGATCAGAGATCCTGCTGTACCCCTTGACCTTGTATTTCATAACATCAGGGTCGCCGCGAAGCTCTTTCTTACGGATATGTTCCTTAAGCACGAAGTAGTTCATGATCTTGACCTCTTCTATATCCTCCGTGAAATCGGCCGGGACCAGGGGCAGCAAGGTGTCAAGTTTAACGCCCTTTCGCATACTTTCCTTCAGGCCATCCATCTTTCGTTCATAAAAACTGCTGATGATCCAGTGCTGGCGAAGGCTGTCCCAGTCGAGACGTTCGGCTTTGAGTTTATAGACCATCTCCCTGTTCTGGAATTTTTCAATGGTGAACTTCCACCCGCTCTTTGTTTTAATGTTGAAATTCTCAAGATATATAAAGGTTCCCGGGCTGATCTGGCGGTGGATGTTCATATCATTGAACTCCTTTGGATCCTTGATGTACTTCTTTTCAAATGCATACATTCCCTGGTTGGTATAAGGGATGATGAAGTTTGCCAGGAGGAATGAAAGGAAGGCAAGGATTAGTGCCGACATAACATAAGGCAGCAGTAGCCTCCGGAAGCTTATGCCGCTGGCCAGAATAGCAACGATCTCCGAGTTTGAAGCCATCTTCGATGTAAAGAAGATCACAGCAATGAAAGTGAGCAGGTAACTGAACAGATTGATGAAATAGGGGATGAAGTTGAAGTAATAATCAACAACAATAGCCATCAGCGGGGGTTTGGTGCGCAGGAAATCGTCTATCCTTTCCGAAATATCAAAGATCACAACGATGAAGATCAGCAGGACCAGGGTGAAAAAGAAAGTCCCCAGGAACTTACGGATGATATACAGGTCAAGGGTTCGCATCAGTAGATCTCCATCATTTGATAATTCATGTTCCTGGCAGGGGGTACCCAGCCTGTGGAAACGGAGACCCAAAAATAATAATTCCCCGGATGGGAAGGCGTAAAGAAACGAATACTGGTGTCCCTGCCTGCACCTGTAATAACCATATTGGTTAATTCGGTAGAAGGAACCATCTGGGCAATAAACTGGTCCTTGTAATGGATATGGTATACCAGCCTGCTTGGCATCCATTTGTTCTCGTTGAACGTGACTTTCTCATTATAAGGATTTACAATGGTTATCGGCAGTATGATTGTTGAATTGGCAGGAAAACGCAGGGTCTTTAACTTAAATTTAAGTCCGAGCTTATAATGGGACCTGAAATTTTCCCAGTAGCCGTAATAAGTGATGATCCTGTTACTGCTGATGAAGGCTTTTTTTGCAGGCAGCCACCGCCAGGGAACAAAATCAATAACCATGATGTCCTTTCCCTGCAGGCTCTTTTCAATTTTACTCCAGTAATAGTATTGGGTTCGGTGACCGGCGTAATCTTCCATGGTATAGGCCGGTTTACCGGTATAAAAAATGTACTTTGATGCTCGTTGATAGGAGTTGAGGAACAGTACCGGCCTGCCGTTTGCTTTTGCTTCAACTTCCTTCGACCATTCCTTCCATCCGTACAATTCTGAAAGATTTACAAGATGGCGGGGGATATTTAAATAATCGTAAACCAGGTAAACCCTGAGCCCTGCGGCAAATACCAGGCTAACAACCGCCAGTGACATGATCCATTTCCTCAATTTTATTTTGCCTGCGGATGTCGTGTAGGCGATAATCAGGAGAGGGGCGAATGCCGGGACCGTCCAGTTTGGTTCCACTTTGCCCCTGAAAGTATATGCCATGAAAAACAGTATAAATCCTATGGCCGTGAACTTTAAGCTTTTATCAAAAGGGCTTTCAGGTTTGAAGACTATCATGGCCCTGAAAAATACAAAGGCCATAAAGGGGCCGTAAATGAGGAACTGGCCAACAAAATACTCAGTGAAATACTTCAGCAGGTTGAATTGTTCGAAGCTTCTTTCAAAAAGATGGTAATATACCGTCGGATGGTCATTCCTGAATGACCATAAAATATGGGGTATCATGCAGATGATCCCGCTGGCTGCGGCAATGTAAAACGACCTGCTTCTGAAGAGTTTGAAATTCGACATGATGGTAAAGAGAATAACCAGTATGCCGTTGTATTTGCTGTATATCATGGCCGCCATGATCACTCCCCAGATCGCCGACAGCATGATGCTGTCCTTTTCAAGGAGTTTTTTGTACACGAGGAAATACAGGATGGTGAAAAAAAGCAGGGCTACGTCGGGGGCTGCCATAAAACCGCCGACCTGGGCAATCACTGTTGTAAACCCAAGTGCTGCAAACAATACCGGGTCTTTAACACCGGCCAGCTTTGAAACGAAATAAAACGAGAGGGTGTTTATGATCACAAAAAAGAACCTCAGCCCGAACTCATTATGAAAGAGTGTATACCCGGCCCTTATCAATATGCCCACCATGGGAGGATGCTCGTAATATCCCCATGCCGGCCTTTGTCCGTACATCCAGAATAATGCCTCATCATCGAACAGGCCTGTCGCTGCGGCCTGGATGAAATTGATGATCATCCAGCCGAGGAGGATGTAAAGCAGTAAGCGCTTATTGCCTGTGAGTTTATTCATCTCTTCAAATGCTCGTATTCTCGCAACGCTGCTGCGCCTTATCTTCGCTCAATTCCGTTATATCCCAAATCTCCATCGTTCTCCGGTTTTCGCTCCGATAAGCCAAGGCAGCTTTTGCGAAATACATCGCTATCTTCACTGTTATTATAATCTGCTCATCAGTTTCACAACCATTTCGGCTTTCCATTTTGCAAAATCCCCGTCCTGTATGTGTTTTCGTGCCTCTTTCATCAGCCAGATATAAAACCCGAGATTATGCATGGTGGCGATCATGGCCGACAGCATTTCCCCTGAAATGAAGAGATGCCTCAGAAATGCCTTTGAATACTGTATATCGGAGTATACATCACCCGAGGCTTCAACAGGGGAGAAATCGTCTTTCCATTTTTCATTCTTGATGTTGATGATGCCGTCCCTCGTGAAAAGCATCCCGTTCCTGCCGTTCCTGGTCGGGATAACACAGTCGAACATGTCGATGCCAAGTGCTATGCTTTCGAGTAAATTTGCCGGGGTTCCCACACCCATCAGGTACCTGGGTTTTTCAGGGGGCAGTATGTTGCATACAAGGCCTGTGATCTCATACATGATCTTTGCCGGTTCCCCTACCGAAAGACCTCCTATGGCATAACCGTCTGCTTCCTTTGATGCAAGGTATTCTGCCGATTGTATCCTGAGGTCCCCGAAGGTGCTCCCCTGCACTATAGGGAACAACGCCTGGGTATAACCGTAACGGCATTGGGTCTTGTTGAAATGCTCAAGGCAGCGGTCAAGCCATTTATGGGTCCGTTTCAGGGATTTTTTTGCATACTCGTATTCGCAGGGATACGGGGTGCATTCGTCGAATGCCATGATGATGTCGGCTCCCAGGGAACGTTGAATGTCAATTGCTGATTCGGGTGTGAAGTGATGCCTCGAACCGTCGATATGCGACTGGAATACCACACCTTCATCGGTGATCTTCCGGATATCGGCAAGTGAATAGATCTGGAAGCCGCCACTGTCGGTGAGTATGGGCCGGTCCCAGCCGTTGAATTTATGCAAGCCGCCTGCTTCTTCAATGATCCTGGTCCCCGGGCGGAGGTAAAGGTGGTAGGTATTGCTGAGCATGATCTCAGCCCTGATCTCTTCCCTGAGGTCCCTGATGTGCAATGCCTTCACAGCACCGGCAGTTCCTACCGGCATAAAAAAAGGAGTGTGAACCACACCATGGTCAGTGATCAGGGACCCGGCCCTGGCTGAACTTCCGGGATCGCGATGTTCTATTCTGAAATTCATCTTTTACAGCTGAATTCTGGGATTTAGTAATTAACGAAGCCGCCTATTTATCGACAAAGGTAGGTTTTTATAGCGGATTCTGAATATCTTTGCCGCCATCCAATTCAAAACTCGTTAAATGCCCGACCGACTTGTAAATCTTGATACTTTCCCACTGGCCTTGCTGATCACCCTGTCCTGCTTTTTTCTTATCCAGATGGTTTATTACCTTGCGCTTTTCCTTAAACTGGCAAGATATAAAGGACCTGTATCCGTCAGTTCGAAAGAAGGGGTCTCGGTGGTTATCTGCGCCCATAATGAATTTTACAATCTGAAGGCAAACCTCCCTTTGATCCTGGAACAGGATTATCCGGAGTTTGAGGTCCTGGTTGTAAATCATGCTTCAGACGATGAAACCTCATACCTGATTTCCGATTTACAGAAAGAATATCCGAACCTGAAGGGCATCGAAATAAAGAAGGATCTAAATTTCTTTACGGGAAAGAAATTCCCTCTGGCTATCGGGATCAAATCGGCGAAATATGATAAGGTGCTGCTTACCGATGCAGATTGCAAACCATCCTCCCCACACTGGATCGAAACGATGCAATCGGCCTACACCGAAAGAATTAAAGTGGTGCTCGGTTACAGCCCGTACACCCGGGTAAAAGGGATCCTGAATAAGCTGATCCGTTATGACACGGCTCATATTGCGATCCAGTATCTTTCAAGTGCACTGGCCGGGCTTCCTTATATGGGGGTTGGCAGGAACCTCTCTTACCTGAGATCGGTGTTTTACGATAATCAGGGGTTTATAAAACACTACAGGATACGATCGGGTGATGATGATCTTTTCATCAACAGGGTGGCAAAAAAATCAAATACTGCAGTGGTGGTTAGTCCGGAAAGTTATACAGTTTCGGAACCCAAGAAGACATTCAGCCATTGGGTTACACAAAAGAGGCGCCATCTTTCGACTTCCACCCATTACCGGTTTGTTCACAGGTTCCTGCTTGGATTGTATTCTTTCAGCCTGTTGTTTTACTATGTCTTTTTTGTATTGATGCTGGCCCTGAATTTCTCTGTGCTCCCTGTTCTCGGATTGTTTGCACTGAGAATGCTCATCCAGTACCTGGTCATTTCACGCTGCTTCAGGCAGCTCAATGAAAATGACCTTATCCTTTTTATTCCATTGCTGGAAATTGTACTTTTGCTATTGAATATTGGTATCGGCATCACGAACGTTTTCCGCAAACCGAATAAATGGAAATAGCAAACCATCTAACCGATAAAGGGCAGAGGGATTACCGCCTTGTGCAGCTGGCACTAACCGAAGGCGACCAGAAAGCTTATGCGGAACTGCTGAATAATTACCGGGATTCCTTATACTTTATGATGCTTAAAATGACAGGCAATCCCGTTGATGCCGATGACCTGACCATCGAGGCGTTCGGCAAGGCATTCAGGAACCTGGCCCAATACACTCCTGATTATGCTTTCAGTACATGGCTTTTTAAAATAGGCGCCAACAATTGTATAGATTTTCTAAGGAAAAGCAGGAGGATCCAGTTTGCCGATTATGAGTGGGGAGATGAAGAGGAGTCTTCGGATCTTCCATCAAATATCCCATCCACCACCCCTGACCCCGAAGAGCATATCATTGCCAAGCAGAAGGTAAAGCTGATGCACGAAGTGGTGGATAAATTAAAACCGCATTATCGCCAGCTTATCGAGATGCGGTATTTCAAGGAATGGTCTTATGAAGAGATCGCTTCTTCACTGGATCTGCCTTTGGGCACTGTAAAGGCACAGCTTTTCAGGGCCCGGGAGCTCCTACATGAGATACTTAAAGATTCGCAGGATAAGATTTAACCCGTGATGAACGTGATATAATTATGGACTTCAAACAGCAAATACGTGAGGGGATCCCGGCTGAATTGCCCGTGCCCAGGCCTGTTGACAACAATGTTAGTCATGCCCCTGTAAGGAAGGACATTTTAACTCCTGAAGAGAAGAAACTGGCAGTTCGTAACGCTTTACGTTATTTCCCTTCACATTTCCACAAGGTACTGGCGAAAGAATTCGCTGAGGAACTCAGGTTGTATGGCCGGATCTATATGTATCGTTTCAGGCCGGTTTATGATATGCATGCCCGCAATATCAATGAGTATCCATGCAGCTCTCTGCAGTCTGCAGCGGTGATGCTTATGATCCAGAACAACCTTGATCCTGCTGTGGCTCAGCATCCGCATGAACTCATCACCTACGGCGGCAACGGTGCAGTCTTCCAGAACTGGGCGCAGTATCTTATTACTATGAAATATCTTGCCGCCATGACTGATGAGCAAACACTGGTCATGTACTCGGGTCACCCTATGGGCCTTTTCCCATCCCATAAAGAAGCGCCAAGGGTCGTTGTTACCAATGGCATGATGGTCCCGAATTACAGCAGGCCCGACGACTGGGAGCGGTTTAATGCAATGGGGGTGACGCAGTACGGACAGATGACCGCAGGTTCTTATATGTATATCGGCCCACAGGGAATTGTCCACGGAACGACAATAACCATCCTGAATGCAGCCAGGCGCAGGGCCGAAGGCGATATAAGCGGTAAGATCTTTGTCACCTCAGGCCTCGGGGGGATGTCGGGGGCGCAGGCCAAGGCTTCGGTTATTGCCGGTGCTATCGGGGTTGTTGCAGAAGTCAACCCCTGGGCTGTTCACAAACGGCATTCTCAGGGGTGGGTCGATGAGGTTTATACCGACCTTGACCTCCTGATCGAAAGAATGCTTGAAGCCAGGTCGAAGAAACAGGCTGTGTCGCTGGCATACCAGGGTAATATTGTGGACTTATGGGAGAAACTGGTAGAAAAGAATATTAAAATCGAGATGGGCTCCGACCAGACTTCATTGCATAATCCCTGGGCCGGGGGGTATTACCCTGCGGGTCTCAGCATGGAAGAATCAAATGCGCTTATGGTCAGGGATCCGCTTAAATTCCGCGAAGAAGTGCAGAGATCCCTCCGCCGCCAGGTCGACGCTATTAACCGCATGAGTGCAAACGGGATGTATTTCTGGGATTATGGAAATGCTTTTCTTCTTGAAGCAGGGAGGGCCGGTGCCGATGTGATGAAAGCCGATGGCACCTTCATCTACCCCTCGTATGTTCAGGATATTATGGGACCCTTATTTTTCGATTATGGCTTTGGCCCATTCCGCTGGGTTTGTACATCGGGCGATCCGAAAGACCTGGAGGTCACCGACCTGATCGCAGGGGACGTTATGGAGGAGATCGCGGGAGAGTCTCCGGCAGAGATCCGGATGCAGCTAAAGGATAATATTCACTGGATCCGTGAAGCTGGAATTAACAGGATGGTTGTCGGGTCACAGGCAAGGATTTTATATGCCGACTGCGAAGGCCGAACTAAAATAGCAGCAGCATTTAACAAGGCAATCGGCAGTGGTAAAATCTCGGCGCCTGTTGTTCTTGGAAGGGACCATCATGATGTTTCAGGGACTGATTCTCCGTTCCGCGAAACATCAAACATCTATGACGGATCGGCTTTTACTGCCGATATGGCTATACAAAATGTGATTGGCGACAGCTTTCGCGGGGCTACCTGGGTATCCATCCATAATGGCGGTGGTGTGGGATGGGGGGAGGTCATCAACGGTGGCTTCGGCATGGTCCTCGACGGTTCTGCCGATGCTGAACGCAGGTTGCGTTCCATGCTTCACTGGGATGTGAATAATGGAATCTCCCGCAGGGCCTGGGCCCGTAATGAGGAAGCGGTGTTTGCCATCAAAAGGGCTATGGCAGAAAATCCTTCATTAAAGGTAACTCTGCCGAATACAGTTGAAGATTCCTTTCTGGACGGCTTGTTCTGATAAAGCATCTTGCCGCCGCCTGCTAAAATTGAAGATTCCTTTGCGGATAACCTGTTCTGATAAAACAGCTTGCCGCCGCCATCTCCTGATTATTTTTTTCTTCGCATCAGTTTCCCGATATCGGCAATTTCTTTCGGGATCGCTTGTGACAGCAGCTCGTGGCCATCCGCAGTCACAAGCACATCATCTTCAATGCGCACGCCAAAACCCCTGCGTTTCAATGGCTGAACGGTGTCGTTTACCGGGATGTAGATTCCGGGTTCCACGGTAATTATCATACCGGGCCGAAGAGTATCGCCTGTGGCAACATCATGAACTTCGAGCCCGACAGTATGGGTTACCGAATGGAGAATATAGTTGACATAACCTGCCTTACGCGTCAGTTGTGTGGTTTTACGGTCCAGGTCACTGAGGGTGATGCCCGGCCTGATCATGTCGATTACCGCCTTCTGGATGTCCAGGACAGCCTGGTAAATTATTTCCTGGTCGGGGGTGAATTGCCCTGAAACAGGAATAGTCCTGGTGATATCGGCGCAAAATTCCCCATACCTCGCACCCACATCCATAACAACCAGGTCCCCTTTGTTCATCACGCAGGTATTTTTCTCGTAATGCGGACTGAGGCTGTTGGTCCCTGAGCCAATGATTGACGCAAAAGCCATGCTTTGGGCTCCCTGCCGTTTTGCTTCATACTCAATAATCGCCTGCAGTTCATATTCATGCATGCCGGGTTTGCAATGTTTCATCGCCGAAACTATCCCGTCGCCGGTCATGGCTATTGCCTTTTTTATAAGCTCTGTTTCCTGAGGGGTTTTGATCAGCCTGATGGCCGTGAATAATTTACTTGCCGACTTTAACTTCACCCCCGGATGGGCCAGTTCGAAAACTTTTTTGGTCTCTCGTTCACTGATTACTGTTTTACCGTTAAGCCAGTCATTTGAGAGTTTCGGCAAAGGATAGTAATACAGGGTTTTAATATGCCCGGAAATCTCTGCCAGCACCGGCAAAAAGAGCTTTTCGTCGAGAAGTGTGTCAGAGGATGATAACGGTATTGTCTCCGACATCTGATCAGGGTAGGTGAATATTAAAATATGTTTGATCCCTGAACCTGATTTATACCCTACAGGCGTTACAATCATTTTGTACCCGGGTTCGTCTATCCCAGTGAGATTAAAAAAATCGGGACTCTGGCGGTAAGGTTCAATGTCGGCATCATAAACGGCATCTTCAGCCTTAATAACCAGGGCCGAAGTGCTATCCATCATATGAAGTAAAGCAGTCCTCCGTGTAAAAATCACCCCTGGGATGCTTCCCGGCCTCTCACAATCCTGGCCATAAAGGGAACATGCCATCAGCAGGATAAAAAGAAAGGAAAATCCGCCGCGCATCTATTCCGTAAGGCTTTGAGTAGTGGTCATCTTTTGGGTTATCGGAATGGTCATCTGCTGCTGGCCGGTCAGTGCCATGGTCATATCCACGTTATTGTTGTCAACTTCTTCTATCAGAAGGCCGAGTGCGGCATCAAGCCAGATCGTTCCGGAAGTGTCTCCGCTGCCTTCCATAGCCAGGTCCATGCCCATCTGCTTCATTTTCCCGGTAATTTCCATTGAGCCTTTAAATTCTATTTTAATACAATCATGGCTTCCCTTCTTCTCCTTTCCGGTGAAACTGTATTCAATGTTCTTTTTATACACGATCTGGCCTTCTCCCACGTCGGTTGTATCGGTGGCAACCCTTGACCATTTTTCCCCGATACCGACCTGATGATCGGGCAACCTGGTGAAGTTGACACTTGTTAGACTCCCTATGGAGAATGAAGATCTACCTGGTTTTACAGTGTCGTGAGCCGGCTCCTTGGTAAGCTTTCCAACGGCCGTAAGCTTCGCCCTTACCGGTTTGTTTGCTTTATCCTTCATATCCATGGTCGTATCCCGGCCCATTCCCTTCATGTGGAATGATACATCTTCAAAAGTATATACAAGGCTCATGGTGCCATCTGCCGACACGCTGTCAATCACATATTTCAGATGGGAATGTGCATCGGTATTCATTTTCATCTCCTGTCCCCCCATTTCCTGGGTGGTTTCAACGATGCTGCCCTGCAAATACCTGTAGGTTTTTCCTTTTTCCATTTTGTAACTAAGGCTGAACTTTTCCTGGGCTCCTGCCTGCAGATTAACCATCACTAAAACAACCGTGACGATCAGCATAATCATTTTGGTCTTCATTTTTTTCAGAATTATTAGTCTTGACGTTTATATGTTCTTATTGATCGGGGGCATCGGTTTCAATTGGGTTGATGCTGTACCTGACATCTTCATTGGATATTTTCCCGGCCGTGTAGAATACCAGCCTGGAGACCCTTGCAGCCTTGTTGCAATCCGACTTGTCGGGATTGTCGCTTACCTGGTGATAATCTTTATGCAAGCCTGTAAAGTAGAATATAAAGGGGACGTTATGCTTGTAAAAATAATAATGGTCGCTCCCGCCTAAATATTCACTGTCCTTAACGACAAGGGTGAACTTTGTCTTTTTGTTTTCTTTCCTGATTATTTCAGTGATGTCAGGACTTTGTTTGGCGCCTTCAAGGTAAAGCGAATCAGGGGAATTTCTGCTGATCATATCGAGGTTGAGCATGGCAACTGTGGAGGCAAGGGGGTGCAAGGGATGGGTTGTATAATACCTTGACCCGTACAAACCTTTTTCTTCACCTGCAAACAATATGAACATCATACTGCGTTTGGGTTTCTCTTTAAGCATGCTGAAGGCATGAGCCACCGTCATAACCCCTGAAGTCCCGGAAGCATTGTCGTCGGCACCATTGAAAATATAATCTTCACCTGCTTTATGTTCCTTCTTGAACCCAACGTGATCGTAATGAGCTCCGATGATAACCAGCTGTTTGTTTAAAACCGGGTCGCTCCCCTGGATGTATCCTACAACATTCTTTGAATGGAATATTGTTGTAATGATGTTTGCATGCATGCTCACTTTGGTACCGGGTAATTCGTAGGAAACACAGGCAAGATCTTTTTCAATTCTTGCTTCCAGATGTTTAAGTGAGTCTACACTGCCGAAAAGAAGCCTGACCACTTCCTCCCCGATATGCATCGCCGGGATCTGATCCTCGTTGTCGATACATAAATGAAGTGGAACTGCATCCTTTGGGATCACTTTTGATAAGGAAGGCCATGGGAACCCTCTGGCTTTTACCGAACTGTACTGCAGCGGCCCATTTACTATCAGCATCCCTGCCACGCCATGCTTCACGGCATTTTTCATTTTCTCTTTTAATGAGATGTATTTTGAATCTTCCTTGCCTTTAAAAACCGAATTGGAATCATCTTTCTGGGGTTCATTCCTGAAAATGACCACGATCTTGCCTTTGGCATCAATTCCCTTATAATCATCGTAGTTGTATTCGGGCGCTGTAATTCCGTATCCGGCGAAAACCACAGGGGCTGTAACAGAAGCGGGGGAAGAAAAGTCATAGGGAACATAATCCGCTTTAATGTTCAGTTCAAAACTGGCACCGTTTCGCAATACAGCCAGTTCATTGGTGTCGCCCAGTTCATCCTTGCAGATTGGCACTTCCTGAAAATAACTTCCGTTCCAGGGTTGAATTCCCCAATCCCTGAAGTTCCTGGCAATATAAGCCGCGGCAGTGTCCAGCTGGGGGCTGGGAGTGTTCCTGCCTTTCATCGAATCAGAGGCCAGGTAATTGAGATGCATGCTGAAAAATTCAGGGGTAATAAGTTTCCTGCCATTCCCGGAGCTGTATTGGGATCCTGAACACCCGGCGAAAACATAAGCAATAACAATGAACAGGGAAATGCGGAATATAACAGGGGTCTTCATTTGGAGGTTATTTAAAAATATGCAATCGGCAGATATGAGAGATTTCTATTACAAACGTACTGCAAATAAGTAAACCGGGCAAACTTCCCGGAAATATCCTTTAAAATTTTGATTTTACCCTGCTTTCTGGTTATTGGGGCAATGTCAACCTGATCACCGGTCTTTTCATTTCCATCTGCTTGAAATGAGTCCCCGGTCTCCCCAAAGCGGTTTTTTTTTTCTTTGACGCAACGAATTGCAATTTTATCCTGTCATTAACATTACAACAGGCAATCTGGCCAACCCCTGTAAATTTATTTTCAACAATTGTATCACTTTTTCATTTTCCCCGGATTAAGAGGGGTAGTTCATCTGTTATGATAATTCTGTATACAAATGAATGGCTGGTCAAGGGCTTCATGGAAGGCCGGGAATCCTGCATAAAATACATGTACAGGGAATACTTCCCTATGGTCAGATCAATTGTACTCACACGGAACGGGAACCTGGAAGATGCTGAGGACATTTTTCATGATGGGTTGATCATCATTTATAAGCGTTTAAAGAAAAGTGGATTTTCACTGAACAGCAGTTTGAAGACCTATCTTTTTTCAGTTTGCCGGAATCTCTGGAGGAGACGACTGGAAAGAAAATACCGATTGATGTATGGCATGGATTCCTGTGTAAGTGATTCGGGATGCAATGAAACCAGCGAAAGTGAGGAAGAGGAGAATGCTGAAAAATTCAGGCTGTATAAGAAGCACTTTGCAGCCATGCCTGAATTCTGCCGAGCATTACTGACCCATTATATCAGAAAAACGTCCCTGGAAGAAATCGCCAGGATTATGAATTACAAGGATGCTGAATATGTCAAGGCAAGAAAATATTATTGTAAGAACCTGCTCCGGAAAAAGATCCTGAATGACCCGGAATGCAAACAATTTATGAATTATGAGTGACTTCTTAACCCATAGCCAATGGATTGGAAAATTTACTGATAACGAGTTGTCTTCAGAGGAAGAGACCCAGTTTTTATTCAGGGCTTCACAAAATCCATTGCTTAGAAATGAACTAAGGCTAGACAAGGATTTATCGGACTTACTCGCCGATCAGGGTTTATTGGAATTGTCGGAAGCTATCAGAAAGACAATTAAAAACGAAAAAAGCAACAAACGGATGCCGCTATACCGGCAAATTGCAGCGTCGGTGATAATCCTGGTGAGCCTGGCCGGTCTTGCCGGCCTCATAATTAACTACACAACTCAATGGGATGGTCAGTTTTTTCTTGCGCATCATACTTTTTTAAGCCCCCAGGTTAAGGGTTTATTCGGAATTTATCCCGGTGAAAGGAAAATAAATTCGGCGTCCACCCCTGCAAAACGGAGGGCTATTGTTCAGGATAATTTCAAAGAAGACCCCTACACTCCGAGGCCTGAATATGAATTTCTTGTCGGGACGGTTACAAGAGATATATCGGTATTTGTGATCTCACCCATGCCAAGGGTCAAATGCAGGGTCGACAGCCTGATCCAGTTCAGCTGGAGATGGCTTACCGGTCCTGTGCCGTTAAGTATTGAGATAAGCGATAACCATGGTCGCGTAATATTGAATTCTATGCAGGTGACAGATGTAAATTATATACTGAACACCAGGTACTGGACCAGGGGATTATATTATTATAAAATATCGGCAGCTGATGAACTTGTAACCATCGGAAGCATTTTAATTTATTGAATTGTATGGATCCAAGAGTCTTTCTTTTTATGGTGGGTTTCCTGTTTATAATCCCGAGGTTTTTAACATTTGCCTTGGCTCAGGTTCAGGATGTTGAATCATTGATCTCCGACATAGCTTCTCCCCAAAGAAACCTTGATCTGGGTTTATCAGTACTGAAAGACCCGATGCATAACCTGGCATTTCGAGAAATGTCAGGGAACGCCGATATTCCTGATACTTCCCTACAGGCTCCCATTTTTGCAACCACAGGAGAACCGGTATATAACCCTTCTCTGTTGATGATGATACAGGGCCTGCTTTCAAAACAGGAAGTGCTTCTTGAATATTTCCCCGGTGATAGCGTAGTTTTTACAGTTGCTGTTACGAAAGAATCATTTGGCATCCACAGAATGAGGACCAGTCCTGAGATATGGCAGGAATTATCCGGATTTAAACGGAATATCAGATTGGCCGATTTCGGGAATTGCAAGTACCAGTCGGAATTATTGAGCGAGGTCTTGCTAAGGCCGGTCTCAGAGTCACTGAAAGGAAAGACGAAAGCAGTAATTATTGCCCATGCTGCACTTTACGGGTTCCCATTTGAAGTGCTCGTGTATCCCACCATTCCATCATTACAAGCATCAGGTAAAACAAAATACCTTATCGAAGGAAGGGAAGTGGTTTATAATAATTCGGTCGCCCAATGGCTGAGTTCCAGGATACGCAGTAAAACCTGTACTTTGAAAACTTCTGCCGACAACAACCTTGCATTTGCAGGGTTCTCTCCGGGGTTTGAACTTCATGAATGCATTCAGGAACTCCATAATGCGGGCACGGAGATCAGCAGAATCGGTAAAATGTTCAAGGATAGTGGGAAAACACCGGTTATTCTGTTAAACGAGAATTCCAATGAAAGCAATTTCAAATCTATTGCACGTTACAGCCATATTATTCATATTGCAACCCATACTATCAGCAGCACAGACTGCCCCGATATGAACGGGCTGCTGTTTCATGAATTCGGATCACGGGAGAATACTGATGAGGATGATGGATTACTGGCTGTTCGTGAGATTTGTGAACTCAATATCCCGGCAGACCTTATCGTGATCAATGCCTGTGCCTCGGCAAATATCAGGAGCAGGATAGGTTTGAACTGGTTTTCCTGCGCCGATTGTTTCATGAAAGCCGGGGCAAGGAACGTTTTATGCACCCTTTGGAACATAAGTGATCGTGTGGCGGAACGGTTCATGGTGGAATTCTACCGCTGCTACCTGGGAGGAATGTCATACAGTAAGGCACTTCAGCAGGTTAAAGTAAAGATGATATCGGAACCATCAACATCTTTGCCGTTAAACTGGGCAGCTTATGTGCTGATAGGTGATTGAACCGGGTTTAATGGCAGGCAATTGTCTCTATTTCAATCAGGGCCCCCATTGGCAGTCCTGCCACAGCATATGCCGCGCGTGCAGGCGGGTTTTCAGGGAAAAAGGTCCCGTAGATCGAATTTACCAGGGAGTAATCGTCCATTTTGCTTAACAAACAGCTCGTTTTTATCACATCCATGTATGAATAGCCTGCCGCATTAAGAATGGCCCCTATATTCTTCATGACCTGTCTGGTTTGTTCTTCGATGCCTCCCCCGACCAGTTTGCCGCTGGAGGGATCAATGGCAATCTGGCCCGAAATATATAACATGCCATTTGCTTCTACAGCCTGGCTGTATGTAGCTATCGCTTTAGGTGCATCGGGGGTTGATATAATTCGTTTCATAGGTTATGTTTCATTAAATTAATTTTACTAATCACTTATGGCTTATGGCTCATGGCTCAAGTCTAATTCGTATAGTCTCTGAAATCTTTCTTTTTATTCAGTTTCATATCCTGCAGCATAGACGCCTTGATGTTTATCGAAAAGTTCCAGCTTTGTTGCCCGCCTTTGGGAATCCACCCGAAACTCATTTCCCAGCAATGCAGGTCACGGTATACCTGGACCGACGTATATGACAGTTCCCCATGCGAGAAGTCCCATCCTGTAGTCAAAGTGATCTTCCATTTCGGGGTGATATTGACCTGGCCGCTTACGCCAAGGGTCTGGGTTACCTGGTCAGTATTGTGCATGACCGTGCTGCTGTATGAATTGGAGTAATGAAAATTGTAAGAAATATTAAAACTCCAGGGTATATCAAAATCAACATAGTAATCATAGTCAGGTATCGTCTCTGTTTTTTCCTGGGTGCTCATTGCAGCAGGGGGCCCCACATTACCCGTTGCACCGGGTGCAACCGGTTTCTTCTTCTTTACCTTATCGGAAGAAAGACTGTAGTTAAACCCAATATCCACACTCGAATTGTCAAATTTCAACAGCTTGTTATAGGCCTTAAGGGTTGTTTCATTAATTCGCCTGTTAAGTGAATCATGCACATACATATCCCATTGCGCACCGTATTGAACAGTAAGCCCTTTGATTATAGTGCTTCTCGCCGATAATTGCAAGGGGGACCAGTTTAAGGAATCCTTGGCAAGATCATACGATATGCGTAATGTGAGATCATCGATCAGAGGGATCTTTTTTGTTCCGGTGACCGTGTCTTTCCTGTTCCTGACTTTCATTTCAAGGTTATTGCTTATTCCAAAACTAACCACTCCCGATTTATACTGGTTTGGCGAACCGTAAATACCTTGCTCGAAAATGGAATATTTCTGAGGATTCCTGGTATTGGTGTCATTGGCGATATACTTGTAATACCCGAGCTTTGCTCCGGAGAAATCGGGAGAATATGAAAACCCGATTGTTGGAGTAACCATATGCCTGATGGCAATAAGCGCACCCTTTTTAAACTGGTACATCCCGTATATCCTCGTATTGATCGATGATGAGAAATTTGCATCAATGGCATTTGCGAACCCTGCGACCTGCTCCGTTTTATATCCCGGCTTGATGGTGTCACCAGGTGCAACAATAATGGTATCCTTCTGGTAGTATTTCCTGATCGTCTTGAAATACATCCTGTCAACCATGTTGATGGAATTCGTCCAGGTGAAAAACTTCAATACACGGATTGAAGCGCTGATAGGGATAGTATGCCTTATGCCGTTTTGAAGGCTGTCAATCCAGTTGCCTTTGAACAACAGGGAGTCTTTTGTGTAATACCTGTTTTCCATATCCAGGTTATACTTCATACTGATATTTTCATACCATCTGATATTTCCCACAGGATTCTTTCTCCGAAAAGGATAAAACTGATTCACCGACAAAGCAACCTGGGGAAGCACCAGGTTTATGGTTTTTGACAGGGTGTTCTGATTGTGGTTGAAGTTCAGGTTCAGAAAAACCTTCCCTCCGAAATTCGTCGAATAGTTAACGCTTGAAGTAAAGGTATTTGAAAGATAATTCTGTGCGCTTGAGCTGAGATTATACTGGTTATAGGTGTTACTGACTATGTTCACATTTGCCGAGAAAGTCGATTTTGGCCTTGCTTTCGGGTCCTGGGTATGGGTCCAGTGAAATTCAAAGTCTTTTTTAATCTGGAAATTCGGGTCATCCTCAGAGCCAATCCGGTTGTAGGCATAGCCGAACCTTACACTCCCATTGTATTTGTATCTTTTTGTATAACGGGCCGATGGCCTGATTGCCCAGCTGCCATGGGTGTATATATCTCCAACCACAGTAAGGTCCATATACTGGCTCAAAGCAAAATAATAACCCAGGTTCTGAAAATAAAAACCACGTGTGTCGGATTCTCCGTAGGTGGGAAGGATTAAGCCCGAACGCCTTCCCGATTTGCTTGGAAAATACCCGAAAGGAACAAGAATAGGCGTGGAAACACCTGCGATCTCCATAAATGCAGGACCGGTGATAACACGTTTCCCGGGAATTACTTTTGCTTTCCCAAAACGAAACGCATAATGAGGATCTTCAGGGCGGTCACAGGTAGTATAGGCTCCGTTTTTTACGTAGGTTACGTCATTTTCCATTTTTTTGACTACGGTTCCGTGCAGGTAACCCTCATCCTGCTTGGTAAATACCGTTTTAATATAACCCTGTTTGGAGTTATAATTATACCGCATCTGTTTTGACTTGAAGGAAAGCGCCCCCTGTGTAAACTCAGGGATGCCCTGGTCCTTCCCGGTGGAGTCCGGAACTCCTTCGGCAAATACCTCGTTTTTGGGAAAATCTATCTCAAGATAGGCCGATTTCATGCTGATGTCTTCGTACTTTACATCTGCATCCTTGAACATATATACTTTTTGATGCTCAATCTCAAATCTGAGTGAATCGGTCGCCTTAAATTCAACTTTTGATTTCAATGCCACTGAAGGCTTCTTTTTCTTTGATAAACTGTCTGATTTTAACGAATCTTTTTTGACTGCGGATGAGTCGCTTGTTGCAATCAGGTTTTTCTTTATGGAATCCTGGACATGCACGCTGTCGGCCGGGAATTTCTTAAGGGAATCCGGCAAATGGATGCTGCCGGCAGAGGTCTTTCTTACAGTATCCCGCAGGACCGGATAAAAAGCATGCAGATTAAACCCCGTAAAAATGAAAAGGAGTAAGAAGGTAGTCCTTGTTAATAATTTGGTTAACAACTTCTCTTCCGGATTCTGAGGTTAATAATATATCTTTGTTTTGAAAACAGATTGGATTAATGACTTGAAAATCCATGTTTTTCGGTGTTCAAAACTAATCAAAATAGTTAGATTTATTGAACTTTTTATGAATCTTTAACAATAAAACAAAGGCTTTCAGTCGTTTACAAAAGTCGTGCTGAGTTCTGCCCCAACATGGAAAAATCAAAGATCCATTCACCTGCCTGGTTAATTTTTACCTGCCTCTTTTTATTGTCACTTTCTGTTAACGTCTCGGCCCAGAAAAAAGTTGCAATAAACAGGGTGGTGATTGATGCCGGACATGGTGGACAGGACCCCGGAACAATCGGCCGCCGTGCAAAAGAAAAAAATGTAGCCCTTGCCATCGCCCTGAAACTGGGCTATATGATCCAGAAGAATTTCAAGGATGTTAAGGTGATCTTTACCCGTGATCGCGATGTTTTTGTCGAGCTTAACCGCAGGGCCCAGTTTGCCAACGATATGAAAGCCGACCTTTTTATCTCCATTCACTGCAATGCCAATAATAATCATTCATTGAAAGGGGCCGAAACCTATGTTATGGGGCTGCATAAAACCCAGGCTAATCTTGAAATCGCGAAGACTGAAAATGCCTCAATCCTCATGGAGTCTGATTACGCAAATCATTATAACGGGTTTAACCCGAACTCGGATGAATCCTATATTACATTTTCAATGTTCCAGGATGCCTATCTCGAACAAAGTATGGAATTCGCAGCTGAAGTCCAGAAACAGTTTGAAGAACGGGTCGGGATGAACGACAGGGGCGTCAGGCAGGCCGGGTTCCTTGTCCTCTATAAAACAACTATGCCAAGTGTCCTTGTGGAAACCGGTTACCTGAGTAATCCCAATGAGGAAACTTTCATGGTCACCGACAAGGGCCAGGAATATATTTCTTCGGCTATCTTCAAGGCATTTAAAACATTTAAACAGAATGTTGAGCACCCGGAACAAGCAATAAACCAGCAATATCCCAAATCCTACCTGCCTAAACCCGAAACCGCACAACTTGCGAAACCAGCTCCGGATTCATCACCGGGGAAACAGTATAAAAAACCGGGAAAGACCGAAACCATCCAAACTCAAACCAGGGCGGATGTTGCAAAATCATCTTTCCGGGGCACGGTGTCGTTCAGGGTTCAGATCGCATCCATGTCAAAGGAAGTATCAACTTCATCCTCTGTCTTTGCCGGACTTTCAGGAGTAAGGATGTACCAGCATAACGGGATGTTCAAGTATACTGTTGGCGATGAGACTTCCATTGCAAGCGCTGAACATCTTCTTGCCGAAATGAAAAACAAAGGATTTAAAGATGCATTTATTGTTTATTTCAAAAATGACTTGCGGATAACCAGGGAGGAGGCCCTGTCGGCTCCCTGAGTAAAATAAAATCAAAAGATTTAAGTTTTATCTTTGTAAAAAACTATGGCCATTAAATTTAAACGGGAGATCAAGATTGGTGTAATCTTCATCATTGCCACACTGGTATTGATTTGGGGACTGATGTACCTGAAAGGGCTTGAACTTTTAACTTCAAGCAGGACATTCTATGCCGTTTATGACAATGTCGACGGCCTTGTAGTCTCCAATCCGGTAACTTTAAATGGATTGCAAATTGGCCAGGTAAATGTGCTTCAATTTGATGCCCGTCATAATGGCAAGATCATCTGTGAATTATACATTAAAGGTGATTATCCCTTCCCGAAAAATTCTATCGCCCGCATCCGGAGTTCAAGCCTCCTTGGTTCAAAGGAAGTTGCAATAATTCTCGGCAATGAAGCTTCTGCTGCAAAAAACGGGGATACCCTGAAAACCGAAATTGAAGCTTCACTGGGTTCCGAGGTGAACAAACAGCTCCTGCCGCTTAAACGGAAGGCCGAAAACCTTATCAGTTCGATAGATTCGGTAGCTACCATTGTACAATTGGTGCTTAACAGGAATACCCGGGAAAATCTTGTACAGGCCATCGATCATGTTAAAGATGCACTTGCCAATATTGCTCACGCCACATTTGATCTCGACACCCTGATTACATCCCAGCGGAAAAATCTTGCCGGCATTATTATCAACGTCGAGTCCATCAGCAGAAACCTTAAGCAGAACAACGAAAAGATCACGAACATAATCAGTAATCTTTCTGATGTGAGCGATTCTCTGGCAAAGGCCCGTATCCCCTCAACCATCATGCAGGTCAACCTGGCCGTTAAGAGTCTCAACACCACGCTCGAAAAGATCAATAAAGGGGACGGCTCGCTTGGAATGCTGGTCAATGACCAGAAACTATATATTGACGTGGAAAATGCAGCCCGCAACCTGAACCTCCTTATCGAGGACCTTAAAGCAAATCCCAAGAAATACCTCAAGATTTCGGTTTTCTAGGCACTGGGCACCAGGTGCCAGGCTCCGGGTTCCGATTTTTTAACCAGTACCCGGCACCCGGCAACCAGCACCCAATACCCGGCACCCAGTACCCAGTATCCGGATCCTACCATTTAAAAATATCTTCCCTCTTCTTTGGCCTCTTTTCTTCCAGCCACTTGAAATTTTTAAGGATCAGATCATACGGACTGACATCTTTCTCAGGGAAAATCGTGCCTACTGTTGTTCCAAGATAGGTGATGCTTTTGATCTGGTTATTGTTTATAAAGATCAGCATATCGCTTGAATATGCTTTTTGTATGCCAATCAGTGTCTTGTCCTCCTCCCTTGCCCAGTAAACGGTCTCGGCGTTCCCAAGGACCTTTATTTTATACAGCTCATTCTTTTTAAAATACCCGGCCATATCCCGGCCCTTGATCTGGTTATATTTGTTTGTGTCATCCTGGGATATAAGGAAGGAAGAATTATATAAAGCCATTGTGTCGATTGCTCCATTCTTCATGACAAGCCTTATCGAATCTGCGGTAAGCTGGTTTTTGACCGACCATATCACCGGATCATGGTACATCACCAGGGCCGAATCCTTGCTGTGCCAGACCATGGAATCACACATCCCCTGGAGGTCGGGCCTGAAAAATTTCACCTTATAATAACAGAATACACTGCGGATGTTCTGGTTGGTGTCAAAATAGGCTTTGACCGAATCACCATGCATATGCAATGCTGTTTTCTTGTCGATCATGATAGCAACGGCGCTGTCGGTCATAAAAGCATAGCCGGTATTACGGTGCATCTCACCGTAATTACCTGTGAGCATCATGTCCTGTATTGAATCAAACAAGACTGCATGACGAATAGCCTGTCCGAATCCGATCTTTCGCTCGTAGTAAAGACTGTCACCAGTAAGATACTGGGCTTCATGAAATATCTTGGCCCTTTCCTTGAAACTGGCAATATCCTTATGTGTATTGTACCATCCGTTTTCAGTATATATTGAATCCACCTTGTCCCTGCTCACAATATGGGAGGGCCCGTAAAAATATGCCACCGAGGTCACCGTGTTGTACATCAGGGTATCTGATTTCATAGTGTATTCGGGATTCAGAAGCAGCACCTTGTTCTTGAAGAAAAATTCCTTTTTGTCGGTATAATAATATCCGTGCCTGCTTATCAGGATGTTCTTGTCATTGACGATCTTGCCCCAGTAATCGTACCTGGCGATCTGGGTTTTGCGGTCATAGATCAGGGTATCGGTCGTAAGAGTGGTTTGGTTATCGATGAGCTTTACATTGCTCCAAACCCTGGCCTCTTTGGTATTGCCGTTGTAGATAAGTGAATCACCAAACAGGTTCAGGGTATCGCTGAGATGAATGTGAACATTCCCGTAGGCATTAACGGTATTTGCAGCTTCATTGAGATAGGCGCTGTCGCAATACATCAGGGCCGAGTCGTGACGCAGTATAACATTTCCAATGATACGCTGGGCATCAGGCCTCACTGCCTTATTGTAATCCCAGCGGTCGCCTTTCTCCAAAAGTATCTTTGTCGTATCCTGGGCATACAATGCCAGGGGCCCCAGAAATAAAAGGCAGGTTAATATATACCAGATGGCTTTACCTGGTTTATGCATCGTTTGGAATTTCTGCAAAGATATTTCATTTCGGCTGAAGATAGCTATGGAGGGCATCCACATATTTTTCAAAAGCAGAAATACCGGCGGGGGTGATCCTGCATGTGGTCCTTGGCATCTTTCCTTTGAACGATTTCTCGACACTGATATATCCGGCTTCCCTGAGTTTCTCGATCTGCACGCTCAGGTTGCCGGCAGTGGAAGCAGTCTTCTCCCGGATAAAGACAAAATCTGCTTCCTCCGTACCTATCAATATGGAAATGACCGCCAGCCGGAGTTGTGAATGAAGCAGGGGGTCAAGTTCCTTAAACATTTTTGTACTCCTTCCTGTTCAGCATGTGACCCGGGATCACAAATCCGGCGACAGCCGAAACACCTAAAACAAATTGCTGAAAATACATGACCCCTGTTTTATGTATGCTGAAAAAGAGGAAAAACGAAGCAAAAAAGCAGATAATCCCACCGATAACAAGAGGTTTGAACTCATATGCCTTCCCTGAAACAAAAAGCGCAAAACCATAAAGACACAGCATGATTGGAGTTAAAAGGAGCCATTGAAACCAATAGACGAAGTCATTACCCTCTTTCACCCTGCTGACAAAATAGGAAAGAATTACCGTATCAAGAAGCATTCCAACAACAACAACAAGGACAGATAATGTAAAACCAATCCATACCCACCTCATGAGTTTCTCAATATAAGTCATAACCAGCCTTTCATTCTCGCGTTTTTTGATAAGCCAGAAATGAAAGGGTATGCCAAAGAACATGAGGAACCACAGAAGGTAAGCATCATATGCGGTTTGTTTCGGCAGAATCATTGACAGGATACAAGTCCCAAAACTGATCCCTGCAACCAGGTACCCCCATAACAGGAAAATTTTTCCCGTGCCTTTTTCAAGGTTGTTTTTTGCTGTATTGATCATTTGCCCGATCAATTCAAGGCTTTCTTTTTCATTTAATAACTTTTCCATAAAGGTTGTTTTGTTAAATTCCCACATTCATTTTTCTATTAATCCTGAAGCCCGGAAGCGGGATGTTCAGGGTTTCAATTATAATTCACGTTGCAAATATAAACCAGTTTATAATATAAACCAAATATTTTAACATTTATTTTTATTTTTACCTGGATTTTCATCTTTTTCATCTTATTCTGACCCAGGAAAGCCTGTATGGCAGTTCATAAGCCATTCTATTACTTTAAGTTTTTCACAATAATTAACAGTCAGGCTTCCGGTCTCTCAGAAATCCCTAATTTTGACGCTTCTTTGGAAACTATTCCTCCCTAAAACATGAAACAACAATTCAACCCTAAGCTCAACTATGAAGAAACCCGTAAAGCTGTCGGGTATGTCGAGCGCAAACAAGCCACCCAGGCCGACTATGACCGTATAGGATTCATGTCGGGGCTGGAAGTCCATCAGCAACTGAACACGAAACAGAAACTTTTTTGCCGATGCCCGGCCGGGATTTTTCAGAAACCCGACGAGTACAATGCGGAACTTATCCGACATATGAGGCCGACGCTCAGTGAACTTGGAGAATATGACGGCACTGCCCTGATGGAGTTCAAGACAAGGAAGGAGATCATTTACAGGATATCCAATAAAACTGCCTGTACTTACGACGTTGATGATACTCCCCCGTTTCCTTTGAACAGGGAGGCCCTGAATATTGCCATCGGGATCTCGGTACTATCAAAGCTTAAGATAGTAGGGGAGGTTCATATTACGAGAAAGCAATATCTTGACGGAAGCATCCCTACAGGATTCCAGAGGACGGCGATCATAGGTGTGGAAGGCGAGATCCAGCTGAAGAATAAAAAAGTAAGGCTTATCCAGCTCAGCCTCGAGGAGGATTCATGCAGGGAGGTATCTGATATAGGGCATGTAAGGATATACCGGACTGACCGTCTTGGGATGCCTTTGATCGAAACGGTGACCTACCCCGACTTTGCAAACCCGGCCGAGGTTAAAGAAGGTGCTGATTATATCCGTTTCCTGAACAGGAGCACAGGTAAAGTGAGGCAGGGGATAGGTTCCACAAGGGCCGATGTGAATGTAAGCTGCAAAGGAGGTACAAGGGTTGAGATCAAAGGTGTGGCCCATACTTCATGGATGCCTGAGCTTACACACAATGAAGCCTTCCGCCAGTGGGCCTTGCTCCGGATCAAAGAACTCTTGCTGAAATCGGTGAAAGACCCTGCTGCCTGGAAGCTGTCTTCAAAAGAAGTCAGCCTGAAAGAGATCAGGATTGAACTGCCGGCTTCTCATAAAGCCAATGCCTCGACAAAAATCTGCATCGTCAACCTGCCTATGTTCAGGGGTGTTCTTTCTCATTTTACCCAGCCTGGTAAAATGTTTGCCGATGAGATCAGCGAGCGCCTCAAGGTAATTGCCTGCATTGAACTGCCGAATATGATACATTCGGAGATGCTTGAAGATATGGCCAGGGATAAGGTCTGGATAAAAGTAAAGACCCTTCTGGGGAGCAGGGAAGAAGATGCCCAGATAATTTTCTGGGGACCTGAGGCTGATATGAAAACAGCGATTGAGACCATTGAGGAACGCTGCAGGATGGCGCTGAGCGGTGTGCCGAATGAAACCCGCAAATCATTTGAAGACGGGACGACCATTTTTGAACGGGTGCTGCCGGGTGCCGACCGTATGTATCCCGACACGGATTCAGCCCCCATCCCTCTTGAAGATGAGGTTATTGAAGAGCTCAGGAAAGACCTCCCTCCCGATATTTGTGATCGATTCAGCCAGCTCACACAATGGGGCGTACCCTCTGATACCTTTACTTTCCTGCTGAAATACAACCTGGTTCCACTGATAGAGAAATGCAACAATGAACTGGGTATCGCACCCAGGTTCTGTGCAACCCTTCTCGGCCATACCCTGAAGCATCTTCACGGGAAATTCGAGGCTTTGCTCTTATTCCGTAATGATATGATTTTCGAATTGCTTAAATATATCAGGAAGCGCGGCCTCGACCTTGCCATAGCGGGCAAGATGCTGAGGGTACTTTACGAACATCCGAAAATGGACTTTGATTCCATCCTGGTTACCCTGAATTATAAAGAGGTCTCCAGGGACGAGATCCTGGGAAAATTACCATTCCTGGTAAAGAAATACAAGGAAACAAGGCTGTCGGAAGATGATTCGGCGGGCCATCGCTGGATAATGGGGAGCCTGCACAAACTGGCACTGGGAAATATCTCCCTAAGGGAACTAAACGAACACATACAACTTTAACTCAAATTTGACCATCTCATTTTCTCACAATTAAACAATATGAGCGAAGATATTTTCCAGGGTTATAAAGGACGTGCATTGGAAGTGATGCAGAAATTCAATGCCCGGGTCTGGGCTAAGGTGAAAGTCGATACCACCAGGGGTGTTTTTGAAGGCAGCATCCTTCCGAGGGCCGAAAACACTGATGACAAGCACCTTGTCATGAAATTCTTTACCGGCTACAACATTGGCATTGATATCGATACGATCACCAATATAACTGAACTTGGATATAAGAAAGCTGTTTATAAAATACCCGAAAAAGAGTTCCCGTATTCAAAAGGACTGCCCAGCGTTAAATTGCTTGGCACCGGGGGGACGATTGCTTCAAGGCTGGATTACCGCACAGGGGCCGTTATCCCTGCATTTTCGCCTGGTGAGTTATACGGGGCAGTGCCTGAATTAGCCGATATATGCAACCTGACAACCGAAAAGATCTTTGCGGTGTTCAGCGAAAACATGGGCCCGGAACAATACAGGAAACTGGCTATCGCAATAGGCGAAGAAATTGAAAAAGGCATACAGGGCATCATTATCGGGCATGGTACGGATACCATGCATTATACCTCGGCTGCTCTTACATTCATGGTCCAGAATTCACCTATCCCGATTGTCCTTGTTGGTTCCCAGCGTTCCAGTGACCGCCCCAGCTCCGATGCGGCTTTAAACCTTATGCATGCCGCAACCGCTGCAGGCCATGGCGATATTGCAGAAGTCATGGTATGCATGTTCGGGCCGACTTCTGATGAGTATGGTTTTTTACACAGGGGGACAAGGGTACGCAAGATGCATTCATCCTACCGTTCTACTTTCCGCACCATAGGGGATACGCCGATTGCAACTGTAAGCCGCAAAGGCGTCGTTCCTATTAAAGAAGATTATAACCGCCGCCGGAACGACCGCAATGTGAAGATCACACCCGTGTTCGAGGAAAAGGTTGCGATGATCTATTATTATACCAATATGCAGCCCGACATGATTGATTCGCTGATAGATAACGGTTATAAAGGGATTATCATCATAGGTACCGGCCTTGGCCATGTTAACAAACCCCTTTATCCGGCTATTGAAAGAGCGCGTGAAAAAGGTGTTGCAGTTTATATGACAGTACAAACCCTTTGGGGATATGTAGGGATGTTTGTTTATGATACCGGCCGGGACCTGATGGCCAAAGGAGTTATCCCTCTTGAAAACATGCTGCCCGAAGTCGCTTATATCAAACTTGGCTGGGCGCTTGGTCAGACCTCCGACCTGGAAGAGGTTAAGAAGATCATGCTAACCCCTATCAACAGCGATATCACTCCCAGGGAACCGTATAACGGCTACCTGATATACCAGGGCGGTGTGCCTGAGGTGGAAGACTTTATCAGGAAGTTCCACAAATAATTCGTAAATCCTTAAGCTATTCCTCCGAGAATTTTTTCAGCAGTTTCCTGTATTCCGAGAAGACTGTCGCGCGGCTCATGAAGCCGAGATACTTCCCGTCCTTCAATACCGGGATGTTGAAGCGGTCGTTTTTATGGAACATGTTCACGATCTTTTCCATATCGTCATCTGGAGTAATGTACAATTCGGGTGTGTACATCAGCTCCCGAACTAACTTCTTATCGTATAATTCCCTCTCGAACATGATGCCCCGTATATGGTCCAGGGTCACGATCCCGTAAAAGGTGCCGGTCTCGTCCACCACCGGGAAACTGTTCCGGCTGGAGGCTGAAACCACCTTGACAAGGTCGCCCAGGCTGGAGTCGGGACCGACCTTCAGGAAATTCGTTTCGATGAGGTTGGCCGGGTCCATCATCGTGAGTATGGCATTGTCTTTATGATGCGTAATAAGCTCTTTGCGCGTTGCAAGCTGCCTTGCATAAATGGAATGGGGCTCGAAATAATACACGGTGAGATACGAAACCGTAGAGGAAATTATAAGAGGGGTCAGTAATTCATATCCTCCCGTAATTTCAGCAATAAGAAAGATAGCCGTCAGGGGGGCATGCATCACGCCGGTCATGATCCCGGCCATCCCCACCAGGGCAAAATTGCTCTCGGGAAGATGGGAATTGAGGCCAAGGTTAATACCCCTGGAAAGAAAAAGCCCGCTGATCCCGCCTACGAACAGGGCAGGGGCGAAGGTCCCGCCGATCCCGCCACTGCCCTGGGTCACCGACATCGCCACCACTTTTGAGATGATCAGGCCGAAAATGATGAAAAGGAAAAGGTATGGGCTGTTTTTCATCCACCCGAAAAACTCGGGGTTGCCTATAGTTTCAGCATGCCCGTTCAGCACGGCTTTAAGTATGGTATATCCTTCCCCGAACAAGGACGGGTATATAAAGATCAATCCTGCCAGTACAGCACCTGCAAGGGGAAGCCTCGCAGCTGCAGGAATCCTTACGAGCATGCGTTCTATCCAGGCACTCCCACGTATAAAATACACCGATACAAGCCCGGCGAAAACCCCGAGGAGAATATAAAACCCGGTCTCATGAAAATGGAAAGGGGATAAAAGTATAAATGAAAAGGCGACTTCTTTTCCCATCAGCAGGGTTGAAACAAGAGAACCTGTAACAGCCGAGATAAGCAGGGGGATCAGGTTTGTCATCGTCATGTCCATGAGCAATACCTCGATTACAAAAACGACCCCTGCAATGGGAGCCGTGAAGAGGCTCGACAGGGCTCCGGCCGCCCCGCAGCCAAGCAAAAGGGTGGTGTTCTTGTAATCCTGCCTGAAAAGTTTCGCCAGGTTAGATCCTATGGCCGATCCGGTGAGCACACCGGGTGCCTCGGGACCTACCGACCCCCCGAAACCTAAGGTAAGCGTACAGGCAACAAGAGAACTCCATGTATTATGCGGCTTGATCTGGCTCTGGTTCTTGGAGATCACGTAAAGGACCTTGCTTATGCCATGACTGATGTTGTCCTTTACAACATACTTCAAAAAGAGCCAGGTAAGCATTAAGCCGAAAAAGGGATAAAGCAGGTAAAGAAAATTTATAGCTTTAAAAGTAAACCCGTTTGTCAGGAAAAAGTTTGTATAATACAGGGTGTTTTTAAGGACCACACCGGTAAGGCCGCTGAGTATCCCTACTACAAAACTCAGTACCAGCAAAAACTGCCGGGGCTTAAATGTTTTATACTGATACAGATATATCCTGTCGAATAATGTATGTCGTGACATGATGATGCAAATGTAGCAGTATATTCTTACTTTTGGAACAAACAACCGAACATGAAAAGGATCATATCATATAATCTCAACGGGATCAGGTCAGCTGCCTCAAAAGGGCTTGCACACTGGCTCAGCGCTGCCAATCCCGATATCGCATGCTTCCAGGAAACAAAGGCCCAGCCTGACCAGATCCCCGTGGAACTCTTTGAAGCCATGGGGTACCATCATTACTGGTTCTCAGCGGTCAAGAAAGGATATAGCGGGGTGGGGATACTCTCTAAGGTTAAACCTGATCACGTCGACTTCGGAATGAACATACAGAAGTATGATGATGAAGGAAGGACCATCATGGCCCATTACGGGGATACTACGGTAATGAGCGTTTATCATCCATCGGGAACAACCGGGGAGGAGAGGCAGGGTTTTAAGATGATCTGGCTGGAAGATTTTCTCAGGTATGCCAATGAGCTGAGGAAAACAAGGCCCAACCTGATCATCTGCGGGGATTTCAACATCTGCCATAAAGCTATCGACATCCATGACCCTGTCAGAAATGCTACCAGCAGCGGATTCCTGCCGGAAGAAAGGGAATGGCTGACCCGTTTCTTCAACAGTGGTTTTATCGATACCTTCAGGATATTCAACCAGGATCCTCATAACTATACCTGGTGGAGTTTCAGGGCCGGTGCCCGCTCAAGAAACCTGGGATGGCGTATTGATTACCAGGTGGTGACCCCTCCGTTGGAGAAAAGGCTTCTGAGGGCGGCAATCCTGCCCGATGCAAAACATTCCGATCACTGCCCCACCCTGCTTGAAGTGGATTTCTAAGCGGGGCAAAGCCCTGGAGAAAGGGCTGTCTCATCCGCAGTAATTAAAAGCTTACCGAGTAAATAAACTGGCATCCCCAGGTATTGTTGACGGGAAAGTACATCGGGCGCACCCCTAATTCAAAGGGGTAAACAAACCTCAGGATATGCAATTCGGCGGTGAGTTCCGAACCTATGGTCTGATAAAGGTTGGGGAGGCTCCAGTCAATGGCCTTCGAATCGTCACCCATAGCCTGGTCGTAAAACAGGTTAAGCTTGAAACGTTTGAAATACAGCACTCCTCCAAGGCTCCAGTCGGGACGGAACAATGGGAATTTATAATTTGCCGAGAAGCTGAAGAGATGACTGTCATAACCGCTGCTGTAACCGCGGGGATAGGGAACAACACCTGAATAACTGTACCCGTATACCGTGTTTTCGTCCCTCTGCTGATAGCCTCCAAACAACCAAAGCCCGTGGTGCCGTAATAAGCCCGGGAAATACAGGTTTGTTTGAACGGCCCAGATGGAACCCATATCATTTACGCCAAACGGGCTGTTCGTTAAACTTAGCTGTATATTCTGGCCCCAGCGGTAATACATATCCTGGTAATTTGAACGCCGGTACTGGTAAAAATTCAGGCTGTAAGTTACAGTGTTGATCCATCCGCTTGTAAACAAGCCGGGAGTTGACTTGTCGTGGATCACATCCACCAGTGAAGTACTGATTGCAGGCGTTAGCCCCCTGTACCATGCTCCCCTGGTGAAGTTTAAAGGAACCGAGACCGTAAGTTGCAACTTCAGCTCATTCCAGGTAAACCTCGTCCTGGGGGAGGTACTGCTTGTTATATAATAGCCTGCCCTTTTTCCGAATGAAGAACCCAGGTCGAAGACCGGGAAAAGGCCCTGGTAGCTGAAGTTCAGGTAAAACTGCCCGGTTTGCTCATTGTAATCCCAGTCATACCCTGCGCTTGCGAAGGTCGAACTCATCACATTCTGCGATAATACCGTAACGCCGGGATGTATTGTCAGGTTTGAAGCGCTTAAGGATACTGGAGCCCAGGAATGGACATTGAACAGGTGTGCCGCTTTTGAATATTTTTTTGAAGGATACTGCGGATGACCCTGTCTTGATGAATCAGGGTTCATTGAGTGGTCAAGCAGCATCCTGAAAAGCCCCTCGTTTGCAAGGCTGTCCTGGAGGTTGACCCCTTCCTGCCCGGCCAGTATGTCGTAAAGCTTAAATGAATGATCCCTCACCCCTGTTAAAGGTATCCATTTTGCAGAATCCAGGCTGGCTTCGGAAACCATCTGCCCGTCACTGCAGTAATCTGAATACAGCAGCCTGGTTTTATCGGAGTTGAAATCGGGATCAGAGGCGCAAAACCGGGCAGAAGTCACCTGGAAGATTTTTTTTATTACAGTGTCTACGGCGTATATGTTTTCTATGCCCGAATAATCTGCTGAGAAAATGATAAAATGGCCGAACATCTGGGATGGCCCGTCAATCCCGGTAAAAGTGAAAGGGATGTGGAACCTGGTTTCTTTTGTCGCCATATCGCAGGTGGCAATCGTTTTCCCTTTCTCATTCATGTATAAATAAATCAGATGTTTGTCGTCATCGGTAAAATCGGGCGACTGGAAGGTGGCTGAACCTTCGGCTTTTTTAGAGAAGAGAACACGTCCGTCGGAAGTCCCCAGTACTTCGAGGAAGGATTCACCGTCAGTGTTTATCCTCACCGCAGCAATCATCGATGCGTCATGTGAAAGGATGGGGGAGAAATATCTTGACCTTTTTGTAAGATGGCGTGACCGGCGTGACTTCATGTCATAGATCTTGATGCTTGAATAATCCCTGTTGCCCCACCTGAGATCGGGTTCATATTCTGCCCAGGCGATGAGATCACCTGAAATGGAATTGCTTCCATCCTGGTAGGCGCCTGTCTGGAATAATTGTTTCTCCTTCCCGTTTGGCAGTATCTTAACAAAACAGTCAACGCCTTCGTTACTCTGACGTTCGGCAATGATGGTGCTGTCATTCAAATAGAGAGGGTGAGTAAAGACCTTGTAATTCCTGGCGTTCCTGATGCTGATCATCCTGCTCCCGGTCTTCGGGGTATTACGGTCCTGCTCCTTCCAGATGCTGTCAAGTTCATTCATGGACTTCCTGTACCATTTGACTTTTGTAAGTCCGGTTGTGCGTTTAATACCATCGGCAAGAGGGATGATCATGAAAGGGTATTTTGCCACATGATCGAGGCTGTAATCCCATAATTTCGGTCCATAGTCCTTCCGGCCCATCCCGACAAGATAATATCCGAGTTCATAGGCATCGGGGACAAACGTCTTAAAAGAGCCTAAGGTCGCTTTATTGAAGTTATAGCTTCCTTTTTCAAGGAGTTGGGCGCGCAGTATCGCTTCAAACCAGCCTGCACGGCCCCGCCCGGTCTTTGTCAAGGCAGTTTCAGTAGCGGTTGCATCCCCTTCAAGGAACCAGGTTGGGATAAAAGCCCCAAGTATACCGCCAGTAGCCTGTTCCCCCAGGATATAATATAAAGCCCTTGTAAAACCCTTATTCATTTTATTGATCTGGACGGCATGGCGGTATTCATGTATTGCAAGCTGTTCAAGCCATTCTTCGGCATACGCATCAGGATCGGGAGTCGGATAAAATTCAATCCGCTTAGGGGCCCAAACGGTGACACCATTGGCCAGGCTGGATTGGGTATGGATTATAATGGGGATCCTGGGTGGTTTTGCAGTCAGGGTCTTCGTTTCATACCTCCATACATTATCCATGATCCTGGCTGTATACTGTGCATGGGTTTCATAGGTTGAAGGATAGATGATACTGTAATTCCCGGTTTTAATCTGCCTCCAGCGAAGCGATGCCGGATCCTGGCCAGTTGAAAAAAACTGGCCCCGGGAGCTCAACGGGATAAGGCTGATAATGAATATTGCGATGATGGCGGATTGGAAAAACCTGAAATTAGGTGTTGTCATCTCAGTAATATCTTGTTGACTGCAGGTAAGCCTGTACATATTCGGTAATGCCGTCTTCAAGGCTGCGGAAGGCTTTAGGGTAACCTGCCAGTTTCAGCTTCTCCATTTTTGCTTCTGTAAAATACTGGTATTTGTCGCGGATATCGGCAGGTGTATCTATGAATTCAATTTCCGGCCTCATATCCAGGGCAAGAAAGACAGAATTTACCAGGTCGAGAAAGGTGCGTGCCTTTCCTGTCCCGAGGTTATAAATACCTGGCTGGCCCCGGTGCTCGAAAAGAAAATACATCACATCGGCTACATCTTTCACATAAATAAAATCACGCAGTTGTTTTCCATCCTGGTAGTCGGGCCTGTGGGACCTGAACAGCTTTACTTTACCGTTCGCCTTAATCTGGTTAAAGGCATGAAAAACCACGGATGCCATCCGCCCTTTATGATATTCATTCGGACCGAAAACATTAAAAAATTTGAGACCGAACCAGGCGGGTGGGGCTGAAGACTGCTGTAATACCCATTTGTCAAACTCGTTTTTAGAGACCCCGTAAGGGTTCAGGGGTTTAAGCCGGGGTACCAGTTCATGACTGTCGCTGTACCCTAAAGAACCGTCGCCATAGGTTGCAGCCGAAGAAGCATAAATAAGCGGGATATTATACTCGCTGCAAAAATTCCAGATTTTTTTGCTGTACCCGAGGTTGAGCTCGTCAAATACGCTCATGTTAAACTCAGACGTGTCGGTACGCGCGCCGATATGGAATACGAATTCAATTTCTTTTGCGTGGGCCGGAAGCCAGTTGAACAGGTCCTTTCGCTCAATTTTGCGTAGGTACACCTTATGGGAATAGTTATTGATCTTGTCAGCCCTGGAGAAATCATCTGCAATAACAATTTCCTTGATTCCTTTGTTATTCAGTTTGCCCACCAGGCAGCTTCCTATGAAGCCTGCGGCCCCTGTAACTATAATCATATCCAGTTAATTTTCATTTCTTCCTCAATCGTCAATCGTCAATCGTCATGTCCAGAACCTGATAATGTCATCAATTTCTTCCCGTTCTTTTATTACGACAAACGATTCGCCTTCATTGTAATACCCGATAATCCTTGGTGCAAACCGGCTGTTGTACCTCGACCACATTGAGAATGTATACCCGCCCGTATCATGGATGACGATATGATCCCCTTCCTGCACCCCGGGTAAAGATACTCCTTTTGCAAGGATGTCACCCGAGAAGCAAAGCGGGCCCGCTAAATTCCAGGGATTGACCGAATTGCCTGTCCTGGGATTGCCTTCGCCGTCAAGTAGAGTGTATTCATGCAGCCAGTCCTTCGGGTTCAGGCACTCCCTTACAAAAAGGTCGGCCCCTACATGGAGCATGGCGGTGCTGACACCCGGATCGTGTTTGACATATTCAACCCTGCTGATGGTCCATCCCGGATTGGTATATGTCCACCGGCCAAATTCAGTGATCAGGCGAATGCTGTGATCATGAAGCGGGGAACCGGGAGCGGGAAGCGGGGAACCGGAAGCCGGAAGGGGGGGGCCGGGATCCGGGTTGCCCGGTACCGGTAAACTTCTTTCACTGAACAGAAGGGGGGCCCTCTTTTTCAGTGCAAGGGCATATGCCTCCATGGGAACAGGCTGCCTGCCCTTTGAATACGATACAGGCAAGCCTCCGCCGATATCAAAAGTGGTAACCTGGGCATAGCCTTTGCTCTCTGATGTAAGCCGGTTCACTTCAAGCATAAAATCATATAGTTTACCGGTGCCCTCAACCAGCATTTCAAGAGGGCAACCCTGGGATCCCACGTGAAGATGCATGCCGCTCAGAAAGTCATTCTCCAGGAACGCATTAATTAATTCGTTTTTCTTAAACCTCAGAGGAACTCCGAATTTAGAATATTCCCCTGCAACGCTTGATTCCTTGATGGAACCTTCACCGATCTGCGGATTGATGCGAATGCCTATGGTACTCTTTGATTCCAGTTTTTTCAGCAGGGTTTTTACCCTTTCCAGTTCTGAAAAGTTGTCGAGGTTTAGGTGGATCCCCGCAAGCAGGGCAAATTCAAGCTCTTCTATTGTTTTAACAGGAGAGTCATAAACGATCATCCCGGGATCAAATCCAAGCTGAAGGGCCAGTTTGACTTCTCCCATTGAAGCTGCTTCAACCCCGTAACCGAGCTCCTTTGTCAGTTGCATGACCTTCGACAGGGGGCAGGCTTTGACAGCAAGCCCGTGGAGAGTGCCCGCCGGGAAACACGAGCTGAGGGAAGAAAGCCTTTCTTTCAAAAAGGTGAGATCGTAGAAGATCACGGCACTGTCTTCCTTACGGATAAGGCCTGCCTGTAATGCTTTTTTGAATGCGGATGATATTTTCCCGGGTGTAAGGTTTTCCATAAAGCAAGGCTTTTAAAATATGATCCTTTTCTCCTTTGCGACTTCCAGGAGTTTTGCGATGGCCGATTTGCCTTCTTGTCCCAGTTGAAGGGTGAAATTATTTACATAAAGGCTTATATGTTTCATCATGACCTCTTCATTCATTTCCCTGGCATTGGCCCTCACAAACGGCATGGTATCAGGTCCGTTGAGCATGGCATGTTCCACGCTGCGGTTCATTATCCTGTTAAGTTTGTTGATGACTTCGTATCCCAGGCTTCGTTTGGCGATAATTCCCCCCAGGGGAATCGGGGCATGGGCCAGGTCTTCCCAGAACTCTCCAAGGTCGGCAAGCTTTTTCAAGCCTTTGTCCATGTAAGTAAACCTGTTTTCATGGATGATCACACCGGCATCCACTTTATTCTGCAGGATGGCATCCTCGACCTGGCTGAACACCATGAACCTTTTTAATGAGGCTTCGGGAAAAGCCAGGCGGAAAAGCAGGTGGGCTGTGGTATATTCCCCGGGTAGCGCCACTGTATGGAAAGGGATCTCATCAGGGGGGATATCCTGTTTCGCTATCAGCAGGGGGCCGTTACCTTTACCCAGAGCGCTGCCGCTTTCGAGAAGGACATATGTTTTCTGAAGGAATAAATAAGCATGGTAGCTTACTTTTATCATATCGGCTTCACCTTTAAGGGCCATGCCGTTCAAAGTCTCTACATCCTCCATCCGGAACTCAAAATCAAGGCCTTCCAGGTCGATTTTCCCGTGCACCAGGGCATCGAAAATGAACGTATCGTTCGGACAGGGTGAGAATGCAAGCCTGATCATCACAAACTGAGATTTACCTGTGAAAGTTCCTTTAACAGATGATCCAGGGTTTTATCGAGGTTCTGTATGGCCAGCGGGACATTCCATTGTGACTTATCCCGTTCTGCAACATAATTTGATACCGAACGGATCTCAATGAAAGGAACTGCTTCTGAAAGACATGCGTAGAAAAAAGAAGCGCCTTCCATGCTCTCAAGGTCGGCCTTATACAAGCCTTTCAGGGTCTCGATAGTTTCTTTGTGGGTATAAATAAGATTGACCGTAACACCCCTGGCAACAGGCAGCTTGTTTAACACTGCCGACACCGGTGGTTTCCGGTTAACCAGCCATCCGCTTTCATAAGGAAATGCATCGGGATCCTGCAGGCCCAGGTCGAAGAGGGAGAGGTAATTCTCTTCATCTTCCACCCCCACAAGGCCGAAAACCTCGGCATTGACCTGGTATACGGTTCCGATATGGGTTTTTGCAGAATATGCCCCGGCAATTCCCGCATTAAGTGCCAGGTCGTAATGCTGCCTGCTGAGCTGTTTCCCGAGGTGGAATGCGGTATGCGACATTCCCACTCCTGTTACAAGAAGGTCAATGGAATGTATTTGAAATTCATAATGCTGAAGGAACTCGCCTTCGGATCCAATGAAAGTAAGCCTTTGTAAAAGAGGGCGTATTTCGGCTACTGTTGCGGCAACGATAAGTATTCTCATGACGGAAGCTGGTTCAGCATTTATTGCTGAATCATAAACGTTTATTCAGGTCTTTTATTGAAGTTCGTTCCATATTCGAGCCCGAATTTATTAGGTCCCGATTCGTTCCTTTTCAACAGGAATGCAAAAAACAGTCCGAAAAATCCCAGTACGCTGAAGATCCACATCCCCATGTGGTAACCCTGCGGATGTTCTGCACTGGCTTTGGAAATGTCATTGGACCAGCCGATAATTATATTGAACCCGAATAAACCGATATTCTGTATCATGGTCATGAGGCCGTAGGCTGTACCGAGTTTGGATGCCGGCGTGACAAGGGAGACCGAAGGCCACATCACAGCAGGGACCAGTGAAAATGCCAGGCCCATGATGCTCATGGGGATTATCAGGTTAATATCGGTATACCCCATCATAAGATATACAGGAATGATAAGCAAGGAGCCGAACATCATCAGCAGGGATCTTTTCCCGACAAAATCGGAGAACAAACCGAAAAGAGGGGTGAAGATCATAGCCGAGAGAGTTAGCAGGCTGGAAAGGAAGCCTGCATATTCAGGAGTTACTCCATGTGCTTCCTGGAAAAATTTGATAGCGAAGGTTTGGAACGGGAACATTGCCGAATAAAAAGTGATGCAAAGCATTACGATAAACCAGTACGATTTGCTGAAGGCCCTGAAATTCAGGAAGGAGAAAACTACGATCAGGACATAGATGACGATCTGGAGCATCAGCTCTATTTCAAAGTGCAGTATGTAGTTGATGGTAACGAATACCGCTGCCAGGGTGACAGCGCAGATTATTATCCGGCTTTTAATGAAAGAAAAGACATCGGAAAGTATGACTTTATCCTGTCCGCCAACATGCGCCAGGTTGTATGTCTTGTTAGCGTAACTGTCAATAAAATAAAATATCCCGAGAGTTAATACGCTGATGACCCCGGCGCCTACTGAGACCCAGAGAGGGTTCTGCCAATGGGTGTAGAGGCTCCTGCCCCAGGTTTGAGAGTTAAGAGCAAGGAAGGAACCCAGGCGCGCAACGGTCAGGTTGAGACCGAATGCGAATGAAAGCTGTTTCCCTTTGAACCATTGTGCAACAACGGTGGTTATGGCAACGATCATGCTTTCGGCGCCCAGTCCGAAAATGAGCCTGCCTGCTGCCATCAGGTAAATATCGCCTTTCAAGACAGTTATAAAAGCACCCAGGAAAACCAAAAGGGAAAATATCAGGGCGGCTTTCTTTGTACCTATGCGGTCAATGATCAGGCCTCCTATGAGGACCATGATAATATTCGGGAAACTATAGATCCCCTGCAGCAGGCCAAGATCACTGTCGGTAAATTTGAGCTGGGTTTTAAGTGCAACTGCCAGGGGACTTATGCTGTCGTATATATAATAGTTCCCGAACATGGCCAGGCTGATAAAAATCAGCACGATCCAGCGTAACGCTGCGGGCGGTTCCCTTTTTATGGTTAGTGTTTGAGTCATGATTTATTTTTTCCTTTTTATTATTTATGGTTAGCCGGTCAGTCGGGGTAAATAGTGTTAAAATCTTAGCTTTCAAAAGTAATATAATTCAGGATATGATCAGAACCCCATCCTGCCGATAAGGTAATTTTCAGCTGAGGCTTGTCAGTGATGGGTTCCGGCCTGACCGTGTACTTTGAATTCCTTTCCCGGCCGGAAGCCATAAAAAAATACCTATCTTTGTCATGGTTATACAAGCTCCTGTCAACATCAAGCCTTTCATCTGTTTCAAGGCTTACATAAAAAGAAGTTGTTAAATAAATACCAGCCTCATGAAAGTAGTTTCTGTTTGTTTAAGGCTTATTCTTGCTTCCGCCCTTCTCATTATTATTGATCCAATTACAGTTTGCGGTCAGCACCAGGCAGGGGGAGTTCCTTTAAGTTTTGGCAGGGCCCTTAACCCGGTGAACGTCAGAAGTGCTGAAATCACCGGCCCTTCGGCAAACCTGGTCGGGGAAAGCAAAGCGGTTCCTTCACTGCCTTACCGTTTTGCCATTAACCTCCCTGTGGATATTTCAATATCAAATTCAGGAAGTACCGAACTGCTTAATGATGGCCAGCGCGTTTGGAGGCTTGCCGTGCATTCTGCCGGGGCTAAAGCGCTGATACTTTATTTTAACAGGTTCAGCATCCCTGAGGGCGGGAAACTCTTTATTTATAATCCATCAAGGACGCAGTTGTTCGGGGCTTACACCAGTTCAAATATGAACGCATTCGGCACGTTTGCCTGCCCGCTGGTAGCTGGGGAAGCCCTGGTACTTGAATATAATGCCCCCTCCGGTCTTGCTCTGCCTGATATTCATATTTCGGAAGTGGCATACGCTTTCAGGGAATTCGCCAATTATGAAGAAAATAATCCCCTGCCTTCTGCCGGAACCTGTGAGGTCAATGTCAATTGCACCGAGGGGGATAACTGGCAGAAACAGAAAAGAGGGGTAGTGAAATTAGTGATTAAAGACAGCCTTGGTTATACATTACTTTGCTCTGGTTCTATGATCAATAATACCAATAACGACGGTATTCCATACCTCCTTACAGCAAATCATTGCGGAAGATATGCCCGCCCCGTTGATTTGAGCCAGTGGCTTTTCTATTTCAATTACGAAATGCCCGGGTGCCCGAATACCATCCCTCCGACGCCCGCAACCCTGCTTGGGGCTTCAATGAAATCTCATGGAGGGACCGAATTAACCGGCTCCGATTTTTATCTTGTAAGGCTCAGTGAATCCATTCCCGATTCTTTGCATGTTTATTTTAACGGCTGGAGCCGCGAAACTGCTCCCAGTCCTAATGGAACCGGAATCCACCATCCTAGGGGGGATGTTAAAAAGATCTCAACATATAATTCCCATCTGATCTCTGCAAATTATCCCGGCAACCCGAACCAATGCCACTGGGAGGTTTTCTGGAACTATACAACCCATGGGCATGGCGTCACGGAAGGAGGATCATCAGGTTCACCTATTTTTAACTCTGCCGGCCAGATTGTAGGAACCCTCACTGGAGGGGATTCTGCCTGTGATACTGCCTGGATCAATTCCCCCGATTATTACGGCAAGTTTTCCTGGCATTGGGATCTGAACGGAAGTGATTCGGTTCACGTGCTGAAATACTGGCTTGACCCAAATAATACCGGGGTTACGAAAATGGGCGGATGGGCGCTTGGAATTAATGACCAGGCTCTGAAGGATGGGATTAAATTGTTCCCGAACCCCGTGCATGAAAAAGCAACGATCAGTCTTGCAAATGAAGGTTCAGAAAGAGGGGTTACGGATGTTTCCATCACTGATATGCTCGGGAATCATTACCCTCACTGGAAGTTTTCACAAAACTCACCCGGCAATTATACTATTGACCTGCAATCACTGATTCCCGGTGTATACATCGTGAACATCTCAGGCCTGAATTTCACAAAGAGTATTAAACTGGTTAAAATGTAATGCAATTGCCGCGACACACAGATACCATTAAAATACTTCAGCAATCACTCCTTCCCGGGCTTGCAGATATCTCTGAAAAGGTTCTCGCCGGACTGTCAATCAGCCCGTCCGAAGGGCTTCTTTTGTTTGAGAAAGCCGAACTTGGTTTTCTCGGGGTGCTAGCAGATGTGGTCAGGCAAAGAAAGAATGGCGACAAAGCCTGGTTTATCAGGAATTTTCACATTGAGCCTACGAACATCTGTGTTAACCGTTGCAGGTTTTGCTCTTTCTCACATCATTTCAGCAATTCAAAATGGGAACTTACGGTGGATGACATCCTCGCAAAAGTTGACGAACAGGAAGAGACTGTGAGAGAGATCCATATTACGGGGGCTGTTCATCCGAAAAGGGATATTGAATATTACGGTGAACTCCTTAAAAAGATCAGGTCGCGCCGCCCGGGATTGCATATAAAAGCATACTCGGCTGTGGAGCTCGACTATATGATCAAAAAGGCGGGCATGGATTTTACTGCAGGACTGAAGTATTTAAAGGACTGCGGATTGGATTCCGTCCCGGGCGGCGGGGCAGAGATCTTTGACGAAACCGTCAGGGAAGAAATTTGCGGCATGAAAACCAGTTCCCGCGACTGGCTGGATATACACAGGGCAGCCCATGTTCTTGGCTTGCCTTCCAATGCAACGATGCTATATGGCCATTTAGAAACCTATGCCCACCGAATCGACCATTTGGAGAGGCTTAGGAGACTTCAGGATGAGACCGGGGGATTCAATGCCTTCATTCCGTTGAAATTCCACAGCTATAATAACGAGATGAAAGATATTCCCGAAGTTTCGGTCAATGAGGATATGAAGATGTATGCTGTTTCGCGTATTTACCTCGACAACTTCCCTCACCTCAAGGCATACTGGCCTGCGCTTGGAAGGAAAATGGCACAGGTCTCGCTTTCTTTTGGCGTTGATGATATGGACGGTACCATTAACGATTCAACACGTATATATTCTCTCGCGGGTGCCGAAGAGCAGAGTCCTGTTATGACGGTTTCGGGAATGAAGCAACTTATTGAAGAAGCAGGCAGGGTGCCTTGTGAGAGGGACTCATTTTACAGGCCTGTTCTCTGATTCCTTCAACATGATTTCATGAACCATGTTGGTCACGTCCCTGGGTTCCATTCCCCTGAACGAAGCATAAGGGATAGGGGTAAGGACTTTTGCCTGGATATCGTGGTTCTTGTTGACCAGGAAGCCTCCCTTTCGAATGGCCATGGATGTGCCTGTAATAACGACAGGCAGGATGGGCCTTCCCGTCTCCAGTGCAAGGTGAAACGCCCCTGTTTTAAATGTTTGCAGCCTGCCGTCTTTAGACCTAGTCCCTTCGGGAAAGATCATCACAGAACTTCCCGATCTGAGCGTCTTTGCAGCATCATACATCATCTTCACCATACTGCTTTTTTTACCCCTGTCAATAACGATATACCTGTTCAGCCACATATTCCAGCCGATAAACGGGAAGTTGTACAGCGATCTCTTGGCAACCCATTTGTAATTGTTCCAGAGCAGGAAAAGGACTATGATATCGGCTCCCGACTGGTGATTGGAAACAATGACATAAGTCTCATGCTTGTCGATCTTTTCTCTCCCAACCACCGAGATCCTCCACATAAAATTGGCCTTCAGGACTATAAAAGACCAGAAACAGGTGAATTGGTGAAGAATGACAAGTCTCTTGTCGAAAAGGAAAGTGAGCAGGAAGATCAGAAAAGATACCGGGAAAAGCAGGGCCGATATGAAAAATAATTCAAACCAGAAATAACATGAGGCCAGGAAACGAGGTATCTTGTTCATGAAAAACCGTTTATTCATCAAGAGTCTTAAACTGGCTGTAGTCTCTCCATTTTTCTATAACCGCTGCGAGGTCGGCAGGATAATCCGAGTCGAAATGCATTTTCCGCCCATCGGAAGGGTGGATAAACCCCAGTGATTTGGCATGCAGGGACTGGCGCGGAATGATTTTAAAACAATTCTGCACAAATTGCTTGTACTTGGTGAAGGTAGTGCCTTTCAGGATCTCGCCTCCCCCATATGTAATATCGTTGAACAGGGGGTGCCCTATATGCCTGAAATGAACCCTGATCTGGTGTGTACGGCCTGTTTCCAGGCGGCATTCAACCAGGCATACATAACCGAAACGTTCGATCACCTTGTAATGGGTTATAGCTTCACGGCCCTTTTCCTCATCAGCATACACAGCAAATATGAGGCGGTTCCTCACATCCCTTCCAATATTACCGCTTATAGTCCCCTCGTCCTCATTGATATTTCCCCATACCAGCGCAACATAGGTGCGGTCGATGGTATGATCAAAGAATTGCCGCGCCAGTTTGCTCTGTGCCAGCTCGTTTTTGGCAACAATCATGATGCCTGATGTATCCTTGTCGATACGGTGAACCAGGAATGGCCTGGTTTCGCCTGAAGGATCCGATTTCTGAAGATGGAAGAGCAAAGCATTTTGCAGGGTGCCTGTGAAGTTCCCGTGCCCGGGGTGCACAACCATCCCGGCTTCCTTGTTAACAATAAGGATATCCTTGTCTTCATAAACGATATTGACCGGGATATCTTCAGGGTAGATCTCGGTGTCCCTAGGCGGATGAGCCAGTACGATGGTTATTACATCCAGTGGTTTGACCTTGTAATTCGGTTTGACGGCCGATCCGTTAACCAGAATATTCCCTGCATTGGCTGAATTCTGAACCCTGTTGCGGGAAATATTCTCCATTTTTGCAAAAAGATACTTGTCGATCCTCAGTTGCGCCTGGCCTTTGTCCACCACAAACCTGAAATGTTCGTATAATTCACTGGGTTCCTCGAAATTATCCGGTATTTCATTCATAGTGGGGGTGATTGCGGCGATCAGGGGGTGATGATGATTTTCTTCATGGCATCCCTGTGGCCATAACGGTCGGTTATATAAAGGATGTAGATCCCCTGCTTTAGCCGGGCCAGGTTGAGGCTTTCGGTATACTTCGCAGAGAGGAGGGTTTGTCCGAGCAGGTTTGTGATCGTTATTGTACAGCCTTCGGCGGATGAAGTGCCGCGCATGTTATACCTGAGATGCAGGATCCCGCTATTGCAGGGATTGGGATAAACCTCCAGTTCCGGTGCGGATGTTCCAGGTTCTTCCACACCCAAAGGGATCGGTTTGCCAACTATGGGCCTGATCATCAGGGACCCGGAATATGCGCTGTTATACCAATGACCGGATGTATTATAGAAGATCTGGTCGGAATGATCGTTATACGTGTCGAATCCAAGGTTGAGATTATCGGCGGTAGTCTGTATCCAGCCCACATAAATAGTTCCGCTTACCGGAAGCGCAGGTATGTGGTAGGTGACGAACTGGTGCAGAGGGTAGGCATGTTTTGGAACGGTAAGTCTGCTGTAAATGGTATCACCGGGTGTGCCCACATCATCAGACCATACGCATAAAAAGAAATAGAGGGTGCTGCTATTGTTCAGCACGTAGTTAAAATACATCTGTATAGCCCTCAGGGTGTCGGGTTTATTTAAATTAAAACGGTAAGCCAGCATGGACCCGGCCGGGGTAAGGCCGTAGGAAGCTTCGGGTGTACCGTCGTCATATGCGAAATAATTGAACATGTTCTGGTCCCGGCTCACGGTATCCCCCAAACCCGAACCGCTGGCGTTATCCTTAATGTAATGATGCATCTGGAACACGGCGCTGTCGGCCTGGGTGATAGGATAGAACCATGGAACTGCAGGGTGCAGTGTGAAGGGGCCGGATGTATAAACCGGCAGGAGATTAAAATTGGGGCTGTTGTATGTTTTTGTGAAAGTACCCGGCGAATTCGTTACTTTATAAGAATAACGGCAGTTGCGGATGTTTACATCCCTGTTGTTGAAGATTACCGAAACCGAATCGGCCATCTCCTGTTCAGGGGCTGCCGTGTACTGGGGGTAAGGCATGGATTCGTAATTCTTAAGCATGCTGGGGGCCCGGTCCATGAAACGGATCTCCGATCGTACCGTATCGTTCATGTTTCGCCCGATATTCAGATAAACGTTATCGATATTCCACTGGGCACAGTTACTTTGCCAGGAGTATTCCGGGGAAACTGCAAAATTCACATAATTGTAAAACTGGAACCGGAAGGTTTTTTTAAAGAACAGCAGGGTGTCTGTTATCGGGATCATTACCTGGACAAAGTACTTTTCATTGTTATAGTACCTGAATGTATCAAGCGACATGCCAATGGTCGACCATACGTTCTTCCATACAGCGGGGATGCTGTCGTGTGCCGGTGTCACCAGAAAACGCAGCCTGAGAGAATCCTGTTTGAGCGGGTAATTTCTTGACCTGCCCTGGGGCTGATAATAAAAACTCAGGTAGACCGAATCGGCTGCCGTGATTTTACGGGGTATAGGTCCCGATAATGAATCCAGCCTGATGTAACGGGATGTGAGGTGATCAGCTATAAACGGTGTGGGACCTGGTTCTGCATTGCTGTACATCATCCCCGTTTCATCCACGGCATCCAGGGTCACTGCTCCCCGGTTTGGCGGATATACAGGGATATCGGTGTTCACGAATGTATAATTGTCGATCCAGAGACGGCTGGTGGGGTATATGCTGTCATATGAAAAATCATCAAAAAACGGGAGGTTTACCGGAAGGGTGTCGTTGCCTGAATTTAAACGGCCCTGCTGCTGTCTTTCAAGGTAATGCTGACGTACCAAAGGGTTCGTCTGCATGCCGGTAAGTAACTCCTGTGCCCATCCGCCAACAGAAAAAAATAAAAAAAGTAGTGTAAGTAACCTGTTCATCAAATTTTATTTCTAAATCTCATTATCCAGCAATCCAGTTATCCAGTTATCCAGTTATCCAGTTATCCAGCAATCCAGTTATCCAGTTATCCAGCAATCCAGTTATCCAGTTATCTCGTCAGCAAGCTGTCGAGTTGTGTTGAGTCTTTCTTCATCTGGCTGGCTTTTGCCCCCATCCCCACCTGCAGGTCTATCACGGAACCCTTGTCAAGCCTGGTTCCGGGTGCAATGATGGCATGGTTGAAAAGCTGGTTCTGAACCGCGTCCTCATCGAACGATTTAATAAAAAGGAGTTTTCCAAGCTTGAGCCCCGAACTTTCAAGCATCGACTGGGCCTGGCGCAGTGTAAGGTCCCTGAGGTCGGGCATGGCGGTCTTTTCAGGTATCAGGGAAACGATAGTAAGGTAAACCATACGGTTATGTTTCACCCTGGACCCCGGATAAGGATCCTGTGAAAGTATCGCACCCCTGGGCTTGTCAGGATCGAAAATACTGTCATTAATTGCAAACTTGAAATCCCCAAACTTGTCTCCCTGCATGATATCTGAGATGATCTGCCCGCGGAAATCGGGGACCACGATATAATCGCTGTGCTTGGTATACCAGGAGAGAGAATAAAATGTTATCCAGAGGAGGAAGGCAGTTATTCCTATGGAAATAAGAAAATGCTTCAGAAACCGTTTAGAAAATAAAAAACGCACAAATTCCATGCCTGGCTTTACCTTATTAACCTGAAATAGATGATTTTATTGTACCTGTGAAGGCGTGACAAATTTACGAAAAAATGCCTTTGCCACAAAACAGCATGATTTTGTGCTAATTTTGCCTGATAAAATCTGTTAATATGTACAATATTGCAATAGTTGCCGGCGGGAATTCAGGCGAATATGAAATCTCGATGAAGAGCGGTAAACAGGTTGAACTTCATATGGATCTGAAAAAATTCCGCCCGTTTCTTATCGAGATCAGGGGAACAAAATGGAATTACAGGCTTGAATCGAAATCCTTTTTTATCGACAAGAACGATTTCTCTCTTACTATCGGAAAAAAGAAGATAAGGTTTGATGCAGTTTTCAACGCTATTCACGGGACCCCGGGGGAAGATGGCAAACTGCAGGGTTATTTTGACATGCTGGGAATCCCATATACATCATGCGGGCTTACGACTTCAGCCCTTTCGTTTAATAAAAGTTTCTGCAAGGATGTGGTTGCAGGGTATGGTACCGATGTTGCCAGGTCGGTTCATCTTTACAAGGGCGATCCGGGGGCTGAAGCTGAGGTTGCCAGGCACCTCAGGCTGCCTGTTTTCGTAAAACCCAACTGCGGGGGGTCCAGCGTCGGGATGTCAAAAGTAAACCTTAAAAAAGATCTTAAAACGGCTTTGGCTGTCGCTTTTAAGGAGGATGACGAGATCATTGTTGAAGAGTTCATCAAAGGCAGGGAACTCACTTGCGGAGTAATCAGGTCAAAAGGTAAAACAATTGCATTTCCTGTTACCGAGATCATCTCCAAAAAAGAGTTTTTTGATTACGAGGCAAAATACCAGCCCGGAATGGCCGAAGAGGTCGTACCTGCCGAGGTGCCGGCTAAAGTTGCTGAAAAATGCCGGGAAATTTCGGTGAACCTGTTCAGGAAGCTTAATTGTAAAGGAATTGTGCGGTTCGACTACATATTTACCGGAAAGAAATTTTATTTCCTGGAAGTTAATACCGTTCCCGGAATTACCTCGGCCAGTATTGTTCCGAAAATGGCAAACGCCTTTGGCTGGACTTACTCTGATCTGATAACCAATTTGCTGAATGAAATAATCTAAAATCAGGTTTGTTATGATTTCTTTGGTCTTCGCAACAAATAATCTCCATAAGCTGAGGGAGATAAGGGAAATTACAGGAAATGCAATAAGCGTTGTCAGTTTGGGTGATATCGGTCTTGATGCCGAAATCCCTGAGACACAAGATACCATTGAAGGCAATGCAAGGCAGAAAGCACGTTTTATTTTTGAACAAACGGGAATGGATTGTTTTGCCGACGACACCGGACTTGAGATCTTGGCTCTTAACGGCAGGCCCGGTGTTTATTCGGCCCGCTATGCCGGTGAAGGATGCAGTTTTACCGATAATGTGAAAAAAGTACTTGAAGAGTTGCAGGGTATTGAAGACCGCAGGGCCAGTTTCAGATGTGCAATCTGCCTTGTTTATAAAGGGAATGAATATCTTTTCGAAGGCAGGGTTGACGGGGATATTACAATAGCTCCTTCAGGAACCGATGGTTTCGGATATGATCCTGTGTTCAGGCCAGAAGGGATGAAGGAGACTTTTGCGCAAATGCCGGCCTACCTTAAGAATGGTTTGAGCCACAGGGGAAGGGCGGTACATAAAATGTTACAATACCTCAGCATGTTGCAGTAAAAAAAAATCCCGGTTTCTGGCCGGGATTTTTTTTGCGGGGATTTAGCCTTACGGGAAAACCACTCCTTTGTATTTGGTTATATCAACATACGGTATTTTACTACCGAAACGCTGATTGATCGCTTCGATGAAGAAATTTGCAGATAGCGCATTCCCTCTCGGTGTAAGATGTATCCCGTCGAGCGAGAAAGCTCCGCCGGTAACAAAATTAGCATTGAGATGAATCCCGTCCCAAACGATACCAGCCTGTGAATGCAGCAGCTTGAGCTTTGAGTTCATGTCAACCAGTCCAATATGACGGTTTGAAGCCATTGTATCCAGCATGGCATTGAACACATCGGTTGAAAATTTGATCTTGGCAACTTCAGTGGTGGTCAGAACATACTGGTCAGGTATTGGATAAGGGGCATGGGTCACTACATTGATGATACCCATTCCCATGCATTTCAATGAATCCTGGGGTACGGTCATAAGAACATATTCACCAGGCACCATCTGCCTAACCTTGAAATAAGGATGGGGAGAAGTGGGATCCTTCACCAGGAAAGCATTCTGTCCGACCACGTAATGGAAGGGAAGCTGATACAGGCTCATTGCATAATTTACCGAATCAGCAAGGCTCTGCCGGGTCAATACAAGCCCGTTATAAGGAATTGTGGTAAAGAACGGTATGCTTGTAATGTCGGGAATATTAGCCATAACGCCTTGTGCTCCTGTTGCGAGAAGGGATCCCAGGACCGTTCTCATTGCAAAATAGAACAGCTGCGGGTTTGTGATTGAATCATATGAACCTCCTGCAAGTGCATAAGCCAAAACATCATTATCACCAAGCTGCATTGTAAAGAATGTAGGATGAACATTGCTGAATTCCTGTACAACTGCACCTGTAAGACTTGTTGCAAATCTTGCATAATAAGGGTTCATTTGAGCATAACCGGGAGCAATAAGGTGGAATGACTTGGCGCCGGGGATGCCGAAATTGTTCACCGCATAGCCAACGTTTGCAAAAGGATCCATTGCCCCTTCCGACCTTACGGGACCAAGACCGACTATGCCCTGGCAATCGGCGGTATATCCAAGCACAAATTTAGGTTGAACACCCGGGTATACTGCAACTCCGTAATTACTCGTAACCATAGGCTGCACAAATGCACCGCCTCCGGCATACGCCAATTGGCCAGCAATAAGGTTGGGACAGGAATATAATTGTCCGTCATGGTATAATGCCCCGTCGGCATATCCGGCAACAAGTGAGTTCCCGACAGATATATACGTGGTGAAGTTAGCTGTCCCTTTATCAGCGGCATATTCGCTGATCTTACGCTCGCAAGAAGTGAAAAGGGCAAGGGATAATATAAGGAAAAGTAGTTTTTTCATTTCGCTCTGTTTTTAAGGTTAGAAACTATATGATAAACCGATGGCCGGGATGTAAAAGACCGAAGAATAAGTGCCGGCAAAATTTTCCGGGCTGTATGTCCCATCGCGTTTCGTACCCATCAGGTATAGAAATGCAGCATCGATGCTGAATCCCTTGAAAGGGAATACTGATAAACCTGCAGTAAGCCCGATCTCATTTGAACTGGGTGTTTGGGGATTAAGGTAATCAGATTGTACAGGAGAAGGATCGTAATATCCTCCCACCCTGACAGTGATAGTTGGATTGATCTTGTACTGTGCCCCGATTCTCGGGATGAGCCTGTTCTGGTATAATGCCGCCTGGGCCGTTCTGCCAAGGGAGGCCGTTTTTGTTTTGAAATTAAATACCAGTGAATCATACTGTTTCCAGAAGACATAGCAGAGGTTGATCCCGATCATGAATTTTTCATTGATATCGTATGATAACCCAAAATCAAGATTGGCGGGAAGAGGCAATGAAACCTCGACTTTACTGTCGGGGAACTGTGAGCGCACTGCAGCCGGAACCGTGAAGGTGGCATTCGCATTCTGTACATTCATATTGATCTTTGAACGGTAATCGATCCCGATGTTAAAACCTTTAACAGGGTGGATCAGCACACCGGCATTAAAACCAAATCCGATCGTGTTTCCTTGGATGTTCAGCTGGCCTTCGCCTCCCGAATAATCCAAAGGCAGTGCTTTGTTAAGGTTAACGCCGCCGTATGCCCAAACAAGGCCGACACCGATACCGATGATGTCCTTAAACTTATAGGAAATAGTCGGCTGAACGGTAATTGCCTGGAATTTCAGGTTCTGGATCAGGAAACGTCCCTGCCAGTTGTCGCCCCATGAAAGCCCGTTTCCATAAGGCGTGTTGATTGCCAGCCCGATGCTCAGGTTGTCGGTAGCTTTATAGGCAGCATAGACATAAAAAGGGGTATTCAACTGATGCTCAAGGTGAGTCTGGTAACTTTCATCTTTGCCCTGGAAGGTTACCCTTGCCATGATCAGGCTGATGCCACCCGACAAACTCCATTTGTCCTTGATAAACGATACGCCGCCAGGATTATAAAAGATACTGCTTGCATCGTATGTAAGCGAAGTCCCGATAAGACCCATTCCGGTATTCCGCGTACTATGCAAACCAACCTGGTAGCCTCCTCCAATGGAGGTCATTGCTGCAAAACAAAATAGCAGCAAAAGGATAGTAATTCTCCTCATGATACAGTGTTTTTGGTTAATACTGGGCGCAAGTTACAAAAAAAATAAAATATGAAGTAAAAGATATATGTTCTTCCTTTACGGTTGTTAGGTTTAATTCAGTATATTTGCAGCAGCAAACACCAATATACAGCGCCATGAAAAAGATATACACATTATTATTTATCCTAACATTTACTTCCTCCTGCCTTTTAGCTCAAACCCTTCAGCTGCAAACCCTTTCAGGTACGGTTATACCAAATGGAGGGACTCTCGGATTGAAATGGGCCCTGGGTGGTGATACTACCACTGATGTTTTTCTGGAATTGAAACAAAAGAACATCTCTACGGGAACACAGAACTACAAAGCAATGAAGATCATCAGGAACCTGCCTGACTCTCAGAAATCATATTTTTGCTTCGCAGGCGGATGTTTCAGCGACACAACCGTTATCTCGCCCACTACATTGATACTGACTGCCGGCCAGGAAGATAATAATTTCAGCTGCCACATCAGTCCGAACAAACATACCGGCTCTTCCAAAGTATATTACAAATTTTATAATACCAGTAATGCCAATGACACAATCGGGATTTATATCCAGACTGAAATATGGCATTTAGGTATCAATGACCTGTCAGATGTAAAATCGGAACTTGGTGCGGCATACCCGAATCCTGCCAGTGAGAAATTCACCGTTGCTTATAGCCTGAAACCTGGCGAACAGGCATACCTGGTGTTGCAGAATGTACTTGGTTCTGTTGTTCGTGAAGAAGCCCTTTCCGGCGAAAACGGTAAGATACAGTTGAATGTTGCCGGCTTACCCGAAGGAGTTTACCTTTATTCTCTCAATGTGAACGGGAAAAGTTATTCCACTAAAAAATTGCTTGTAAGGCATTGATCCCGGGAAGAATCCCGGTAAAAAAAAAGAGGGTGTCTTTTTGGGACACCCTCTTTTTTTTCATAACCCGGCTTATTTCTGCTCCCAGGTTTTGAATGGCCTTGAAGCAAGATAGGAATTATAATACCTTGGGTCATCGGTTACTTCATCTTTTATCCATGAAGGTATTTCAAAGCTTTCATCAGCATGGCTTAATTCGATTTCAGCCAAGATCAGGCCTTCATTCTCACCTCTGAACACATCAACCTCCCATGTATGCTGATTAAAGAGGATACGGTACCTGGTTTTTTCAACTTCTTTCAGGGAGAAAAGGTCGAGAATCTCATTAGCGTCATCAAAAGGGATTTCAAATTCAAACTCATGCCTGACGGTATTAACCGCAGGCCCTTTAATAGTCAGCACCCCTTTTTCTCCTGCCAACCTTACGCGTATCGTTTTACCAGGTTCATCATTTAGATAACCCTGTCGGTATAAAATCCCGGCAGGTTTCGGAAGTTCCTCCCACCTGGCATGATCAATAAGGAATTTGCGTTCGATTTCAAGCGCCATAATGATAACTCAGTTGCACCAGATTGAAAAACCGGAGAACAGCCCTTTATTTAATACCGAACTCTTTTTTAATCTTAGCAACGTAATCCAGTTTTTCCCAGGCGAAGAAATCCACTTTCTTCAGGTAAATACCTTTACCATTGCCGTTGACGTTTTTAGGTTTGGCTCCTTTAACAGGATAGTAAACTTCAACTTCCCTGGTATAAGGGTCACGACCAAAATGACCATATGAAGCGGTCGGCACAAAAACCGGATTCTTGAGTCCGAAACGTTCAACAATGGCATATGGCCTCATGTCGAAAAGTTTGCTGATCTTCTCAGCGATTGCTCCGTCATGCAGTACGTTTCCTTTCTTGTCGGTTACCTTGGCAGTACCGTAGGTGTTCACATACAGTCCAACAGGTTGGGCAATGCCAATAGCATAGGCGACCTGGATTAATACCTGGTCGGCAACCCCTGCCGCAACCATGTTCTTGGCAATATGCCGGGCTGCATATGCAGCAGAACGGTCAACTTTTGAAGGGTCTTTTCCCGAGAAGGCACCTCCGCCATGTGCTCCGTGGCCTCCATAAGTGTCAACAATGATCTTTCTTCCTGTCAGGCCGGTATCCCCATGGGGGCCTCCGATTACAAATTTGCCGGTGGGGTTAACAAATAGTTTGATGTCATTCCCGAAGAATTTCTTGATCCTTGCCGGCAGATTCTTTTTAACACGCGGAATAAGGATATTCAGAATGTCGGTGCGGATCTTGTCCTGCATTGCTTTCTCGGCAACTTTTTCAGCCTTTTCAGATTTGTCTTTTGGCTTTACAAAATCATCATGCTGGGTGCTTACAACAATTGCATCGATCCTCAGAGGCTGCCCGTTGTCATCATATTCAATTGTAACCTGGGACTTGCTGTCGGGGCGCAGGTATTTCATCTGTTTCCCTTCGTGGCGGATTGCCGCCAGTTCCTGCAAAAGGATATGTGATAATTCACTGGATAAGGGCATGAAATTATCCATTTCACGGCATGCATAACCGAACATCATCCCCTGGTCGCCTGCTCCCTGGTCTTCCTTTTTCTCACGCACAACTCCCTGGTTGATATCGGCAGACTGTTCATGTATGGTTGAAACCACGCCGCAGGAATCACAATCAAAGCGATATTCAGCTTTGGTGTATCCAATATTGCGGATGATCTTCCTTGCTGTTTCCTGGACGTCTACCCAGCCGTTGGTTTTTACTTCCCCTCCGCATACAACAAGCCCTGTTGTGACAAAGGTTTCACATGCCACCTTGGATTCGGGGTCCCAGCGCATGAATTCATCAAGCAATGCATCCGATATCTGATCGGCTACTTTATCAGGATGTCCTTCCGAAACGGACTCCGATGTAAATAAATATCCCATAATTAAAAAATTACGAATTAGAAATTAAAATTACGAATAAAAAAAATGAAGCTGATTTGTGATTGAAGGAAGGAAAGTTTTTAGCATTTTTTTCC
>CAILVF010000022.1 GCA_903837605.1 uncultured Bacteroidales bacterium
AAAAATCCCAAATTATTTTATAGTTTGGGATTTTTGTTGTACATTTACACCATGAACTTTGAAAGACATAATCCAGAGCCATTAAAAACTCTAGGGATAGGGAAAAGAGAGATTAAAAAACAATAGATGCAAAGTCTTTTGTATAGAGAAATGTTTGGATCCCCTACTCCGATGGTGATGGGTATGGGGCTTATTATAGATCTTATCAAAGAAACCAAAGATCCTGAGTATATTGAAATATTCAAAGAGGATTTTCTTCATTATTTTGCTATTCCCGTTCGAAAAGAGCGAAAAATATCCAATAATAATCCCTTGGAAAATAAGCCAGGCTGCCGGAATAGGGGTACTCCATGCAATTTCCGGGACAATAGGGGCCTGAAGGTGGAATTGCCATCATTGCCAATGCAAATGTGATCAGGGTCAGACATGAAAGGACAACCGATGACCTGAAACCAATATTTAATGCATTCAAATTAATATCGTATTCTGTTTTCATTCCCTGACAATCATTGTTGCATATTAATTTCAGATATCCTACTGATGAAATTTTCAAATCTCTCCTGAATTTCACCTTTGAAATTTTCATCATTCAAATGAGTTTTCATAAAAGCATCAGCATTTTCCTTTTGATTGTCAGGTAAAACAAGCCCAATTGGAAATGACTGGCAAAAAACACATTTACCAGGTAAAATGCTTTCAACTTCTTTGAAAACCAAACCATGTCCGAATTTTTCATCTTTCTTGGCATCTGTGCTGCCGCAACAGGTAACAAAGATCAGTTGATTTATATCATCAAAATACTTTTTGATAAAACAACGGAGAGGCGGAATAAGCTTACCCATCCAGACTGGTCCAGATAAAATCACCGTATCATATTCTTTAATATTGTTTTTCAGCGGCCTGATGCCTAAATGAATGTTCATTAAAAACAGAAGAAAAACATTGAGCCATGGCCTGATTTCTTCTGATTCGCATGATAAACAAGTGGAAATTTTTTTAGCTAAATATTTATTGCTTCCCTTTCTTGAAAAATAAACTACAATCATCTGGTTCATTTGATTGTTTGAAATTTGAGTAAATAATTTACATGGCAGACTCAATAATGCCAAAGGTAATATTAAGTGGCACTTTTTGCCAGGCAGCCAGGATAATTTATGCCTTTACCGATAACAACTTTGCTTTTAATTCCTGTTCGATTTTTATAAGTTCGGTTTCAGCCATCTGCCGTTTGGCCTTCCCGTCAGCCTGGATCTTCAGTGTATCCTCAATGGTAGAAATAAGGTCGTTATTGACTTTTTTCAGGGTTTCAATATCGACGATGCCGCGTTCAGATTCCTTCGCAATCTCAATCGTACTTTCTTTAAGCATCTCTGAGTTTTTCTGAAGGAGTTCATTGGTCGTGTTGGTAACCTCTTTTTGAAGTTTAAGGGCTGACCTCTGCCTGAACAGTGTGATAGCAATAACAATCTGATTCTTCCACAACGGTATGGTATTCAAAATGGAGCTCTGGATCTTCTCAACCAGGGCCTGGTCACCATTTTGGATCAACCTGATCTGGGGGCCGGCCTGTATGGAGATCATTCGGCTTAATTTAAGATCAAACAGTTTCTTCTCAAAACGGTTGAGAAACTGCATGAAATCATTGTATTTCTGAGCATCAGAAGGATCTTTGGTTTCATCAGCCTTCATCTTAAGCTGAGGTGCAACGGTATTCTGCAGCTCCTGCAATTTAAGCTGGCCGGCGGCAATGAACAGGTCGAGATTCTGCAGGTATTCAAGGTTCTTATGGTACATGGTGTCGAGCAGGGTCAGGTCCCTCAGCATTTGCATACGGGCTTTATCAAGCTCATCCACTATCTTTTCAATCTGGACACTAAGCTTTTCATACCTGGCGATAAATCTCTTGAATGAATTCACCAGTCCTCCCAGAAATGGAATTTTTGAAAAGAATCCTTCTTTGGCTCCAATGCTGTCAACGTCAATATCTTTGATCTTGATTACCAGGTTGGTTAGGATATTGCCGGCATACCCGCTATCCTTGGCCCTGACTTCCTGCAGTATGTTATCGGCAAACGTGGAGATATCCCGCTGGGCGCCCACTCCGAAAGTAATGATGGCCTGGGAATCCTCAATGTTGATCTGCTTTTTAATGTCATCGACCCTGGTCATCTGCTCAGGGCTCAGGTTTGCAAGACTGACTGTGCCTGTTTTACTCAGGCTGATATTATCTCTTATGCTTAAATCATCGCTCATATAAATGGATTTTTATTTTTTAATATTGTAAATTTTTAAATCAATCTATTTTTTATCCTCCAGGGCTTCTATTATTTTTTCCATGACGGAGGCTCTTGGCATAGGCACGATTTTAGTCACAGAAACGGGAATACCATCAACCAGGAGTATTTTCGGATCATTCTGAACACCCATCAACCCGGTCCTGAACCCATGCTGTTCCCAGGCAATTTTCTGTATTTCTTCATCCTTCAGGGCCTCAATAAGAACGGAGGCCTGTTTGTTGAGGATGATCAGGGGATGTTCGCTCCAAACTGTTGGAACCGGGTATAAGGAGATGATCTGTTTCTTAACTTTTGGCCAGAAATCCTGGTGCATTCTCGAAAATTCAATGATCTGGCTCTCATACCCTCCCATTAAAGGATACTGGCCGACACCGGTCTTTAAAAACTGTTCGAACAGAACACCCGAAGTATTCTGCATAAATCCCTGCCTTGCAAAGAATTCTTTTACTTCAGGGAGAACTTGCGGGAGATCCGATTCAACAACCACATCTCCTCCTTTGAGGATATTTGCAACGAGCCCGGCAAACATATTCCCCGAGTTGGATTTGGTCGGATCAGTTGTGGTCACTGTAATTTTACCATATAATTGAGGAAGGCCGATATCCGACCATTTTTTACCTTCCCTGATCATAGCTAGTAATCCGGGCATGTCAACGATATAGTAACTAGACATTTCCTTTCTGACAATCCCTGTTTTGACAAGTGCATTCACAACAATGTCCCAGCTGTAAATGACCAGAGGAGAGTTGAAAATATTCTCTGATCGTACTACCTTGGTTCCCTGTTTTAGTTTGAATATCTCCAGCGCAACCTGGCTTGAAGGCCACAGAAAGTCAATCCCGGGTTTAACCTCATCACTGACCATTTCTATAGAGCCGGCCCTCACATAATCAACAACTATACTGTACTTTTTTTTCAGTATTGCTTTTACACGATCATTTTCAAGAAACGAACTTTTTTCACTTCCTATCATCCCTTTAATATGGATCACGGCTTTTTGCTTACTATAAAACCAGAACCCAAAACCGATGGCCCCGGCCAGCAATAGCACCCCTAATCCGACAAGTAAACCTTTCATGATCCTTAGTTTAAATCTTCTGCCTTAAACGTTTTTTCAAGTGTTTCAATTTCCACATCAAGATCCATCACATCATTACTGAGAAGCCTCGCCAGCTGCCTGTCAAAAGCAGTGTCAATTGAATTCAGCATATTTTCTGCCTTCAACAAGGACCGGGAGATTTCTGCTGACTGGACCTCCTGCATTGAAAGCTGGGAGTATTTATTGACTATGCTGATGCTCGTATCGAAATAATATGAAAGAAACTGGCGGGCAACTTTCATCTTTTCAGGATCTTTCCTGATGTTTTCAAAGATCTTTTTAACAATGCTTATAATGTGGTATATTTTAGCCCTTATCTTTTCATCCTTTATTTGTTTTCCCAGTTTTTCGAGCTCCTTTATTTTTTCTTCTCCCTCACTAAGCAAGTTGTGCAGCATCTCAGCCGTTATGCCATTACCGAATTTAATTGCAAACTGATCTTTAGGACGTAAGGCAAACAGGATAATGTAGATGCCAAGAAATGACAATAATGAAAGAATCAGTGTAATAATCAAAGAAAAATGCAATAGAAAAAAGAGCCCGAGCATCATCAGTCCTGCAGCAATTCCTGAAATTACACCTGCTATAGTTGTAAAATTCTTCATTAATTGTATCCTTTTACCTTCCTGAAAGCGCTGACCAGGTCCTTCCTGCCGTCAAACACCGCCCCGGTGGTCAGATCGGCAATACGCGAAAGCTGCTGATCTGATGCATCCCCGAATTTAATCAGGAACACAGGAATGTCTCTGCCATATATTTTCCAGGCAGCTTCAAGATCCCCGAACGATTTTCCTGTATTGGATTCCCCGTCAGTCATAAGGATGACCGCCGGAATATATTTTGTTGAATCAGTCTTTACTATTTGATCCAGGGCAAGGATCACAGGCGAATAAATATCAGTAGTGCCACCCGGTGAAAGATTCCTGACTTTATCCAGAATAGCAGTAAGCTCCGTTTGTTTATTCCCTTCACACTGCCAGGCATCCATTATTTTCCCATCGAACGGAATAACAACCGTGATATCTTCAGGTGAATTTTGCAGGAAATACACTCCTGCCTTTTCCTGGTCAAGCAGGATCTCCATTGCTTTCTTCAGTTGATCGGAGCGTTCACCTGTCATACTACCCGAATAATCAAGACAGAAATATGTGATGGAAGGCTTCCTGAATACGGTCTGGTAGAGGTTTAAGGCTTTCAGGATAACATCAGTCCTTGGCAGTTTAATAGGTGAAAGGATCTTCCTGGTATTAATACCCCAATCCGGGTTAAACACCTCAGCGGGTGCATTTTTAAGTTCACCTGCAAAACCAGTCCGCCTTCCCATAAGTAAAAGCTTATGCTGAGTTTCTTCATTAAGGAGAAATGCCTGCAGCTTCTTAAAAAAATCTTCCTGTTTTGCATCCCCATTATCAATGTATCCCAGTTGGGAGTCTGCGATAACAAGACCATCAACAGGATAAATAACATACAAAGGCTCTTTCCCCTTCCTGGTCAATTCCTGGTTTGCCTCAATGATCAGTGCTTCATAGTTGACCATTGCATCATAATCGCCTTTGAGGTAAAGGTCTTTCAGCCATCCTGAACTGCCCGAAGAACGGTTGATCCCGGAAAGCAGATCGGTGATCTCTGTTTTTAATTCCGGCTTCTCAAGATCAGCCGCTGTAATGTATTCAGGATTTCCGAGGAAAGCATAAAGAAAACCGATGTAAGCGCTTGCCCCTGAATTTGATTGGGAAGCAGAAGTCATAATAAATTTTAATTTTTTCTCCCTGATGACTTTCAGGATATCCGAAACTTTCACTTCCTTACCGATAAACCCAAGCTTCATGGCAAGACTTTTTTTAATGCCGAACACGACAGGGGTGGTCATGACCGATTGTGCATATTTCACCTTGCGATCCTTGTCGCCCAGGGTTATCCAGATCCCGCTGGCAGGCCATACCGCGTCATAGCTTGAAGCATTATTCTGAAGTTCCAACATGATATCAATGGAACCTTCATATTTGAATTTAACCACTACATTATTCTTTCTTGCAAAATCACTGACCATTCTCTCCAGGGGGACATTTTCTGATCCCGATAAAATAGTAAATTCCCTGGGATGTTTTTTACAGGAATTAAGGGATAAAATGAATATAATAAGCGCCATGATGAATGAAACTTTATTCATGGTGGTAAGCAAGGATGAAGTCTTCATTTAGTATTGATTTTATTTACCATGATAACCCGGGTAATTCAAACTGGAAAAAGCTGATAATAACCTTTTCAATATTAATACTTTCCGGAATGCCAAGTGTTAAATTAAGGTTAAAACATAACAAACAAGGACATATGCGGTCAGAAACGTCATGTTATTAATCGTCCATAATACTGATCAATTCCTATGTTCCGCAATTCAGGGTTTTGAAATTTAATGAACATTTAACCATTTGTTTCCTTTTATAATGAATGGTCAGACTAATTTTGCCACAAAAATGACATTATTCCATTTTCAACAAACTGGCGATAGCGATCATGAGGCCTTATCAATTATTAATGAAATATCAGGAATACAGGAAGAATTACTCAACGCTTCTAAAAGCAAGCAAGCCGAGCTGCAAGTAAAATTAATGAAGTTAAAAGCCGAACTGTCGCGAATAAAGATTTCCGGTATTTTACAAAAAGCAATTGGTGATTACACTGAATCAAAGCCAATCATTCAGGAAAAGAAAACGGATATAAAAAGTTGATAGATGAACATTTTAATTCTAGGAGCAACGGGAAGAACAGGTTGGCATATTGCACAATATGCTGTCGCAAATGAACACAAAGTCATTTCCATAATCAGGGATCAAGCTAAGGCTACTATTCCCGGTGTTAGATTCATTGAGGGTTCCTCTTTTGATTATGACTTGCTCAATAAAACTTTGACAGGAATCGATGCCGTGATTGTTGCACTGAATATCAGCCGAAAGTCAGATAATCCATTTGCCAAAATAACTTCTCCCTTAACCTTAATCTCCGATACGATTATGAACTTAGTGCCAGCGATGGAGAGCAACGGGGTTAAAAGAATAATAACTATCAGCGCTTACGGTGTTGGTGATTCCTGGATTGACATGCCTTTTTTTGCAAGATTGCTTGTTCGAAATAGTAATATATGGCAAGCTTATAAAGACCATGACCGCCAGGAAAGGATCCTCCGGAATTCAAATCTGGATTGGACTATTGTCAGACCGGTATTGCTGAATAATAAGAATAAGGATAAATATACTGCTGTAATCGGCAAACCAGATGGAGCAAGTATCAGCCGTAAAGGTGTGACCAGGTTCATTATTGATGTTCTTGAATCTGGGAAATTTGAAAAAGACTGTGTTACCCTTTATTAAATCGGCGTATCCATTGGGAAAGTGAGAGTGAGGCAGACAAAATAGTAACCTCCAGATACCAAGATTCGGAAAATTCAGTGATTGTGGTATAACTCTCTGAACAAAGATTCGTTACTTCTTCACTTTGGATGTTCGAGTAGCCAGTGAAGTTTTTTCAGGACTTGCTTTTTTAATTGTTTTTGCCTTTCCAGTAAAAGTTTTAACAGGTTTTGGTTTTGCCGGGACAGGTTTTTTAACCGAGTCCAGGTTTTCTGACTTTTTTACAGGAAAGAAATCAAAATAAATAATACGAAAGTCCTTCTCAAGACGGGTAAGGTCCGTTTTGGAATACTCTACCATTATTTTCTCAATATCTGCATAGCAGGTGCCATCATTCCCATTCCTGAAAATAACGACTGATTTTTTCTTGCTTACTATCTCTACAAGCTTTTTAACGTCCTCAAGATCTCCCTGGATATGAACATCAGGGACTGATTTCTTGTGTTTCTTCTTGTTTTTCATGCTATTTTTTCTTAAAAGTAGGGATTTTTTTCATTTGTCATTATTATGGATGCGCCTGAAAGCATTTTCAGACCCTATCAAAGTTACGAAAAAAAACTTCCCTCCGGTAACCTGGGAAGGAAGTTGTATTAACCAAAGAAAGAAAATTAAAGAACGATTTTAAACCAGCTGGTCGTGATATTTTCTCAGCTTTTTCTGTGCGGATTTTTCACTTTCATAAACTATTTTTTTACCATCACCCATTGCTTTTTCAATATCCCTGATGTCTTTCACCAGCCTGAACATCCCGCCGATTTCTACTGAAGCTGCCTGGTCTGTTCCCCAAAGGGCCCGGTCCAGGGTAATATGACGTTCAATGAAGGAAGCTCCCAAAGCCACGGCAGCATAAGTTGTTGCCAAACCTGTTTCATGCCCTGAATATCCGATAGGAACAGCATTGTACTTCTTTAAAAACGATCGGATTACCATAAGGTTCAGCTCGTTTAACTTGCAGGGATATGTTGAGGTTGACTGAGCAAGCAGCAATTTTTGAAAGTCAAGCAAAGAGATGGCTTGTTCAATTTGATCCATGCTTGACATTCCCGATGAAAGTATTACAGGTTTTCCTGTATTCCGGATTTTTCGTATAAGTTCAATGTCAGTGATTGTCGCAGATGCCAGTTTAAAAGCAACAGGGCTAAACTGTTCAATGAAATCAACAGCGCATTCATCCCATGCCGATGCAAACCAATGAATGCCTTTTTGTTTGCAATAGCTGTCTATTTCAGTGAATTCGTTTAAACCGAACTCAATTTTCCTGCGATAATCAATATAAGTCATTCTTCCCCAGGGAGTGTCACGTTCAAGATTCCACTGACCCATCGGGGTACTTATTTCAGGGGTTCTTTTTTGAAATTTGACAGCATCACAGCCTGCAAATACTGCGCCATCGATAAGTTTTTTCGCCATATTAAGGCTCCCATTATGATTAATTCCAATCTCAGCAATAATATATACGGGTTCGCCATCACCAATAGTGCGATCCCCAACTTGTACCTTCCTTTGTGTTTTCATAATTGCGTTTTTTATAATAAATAATAATTTCTGCAAATTCCCTGAAGGCACCCTGGCCTCCCTTATTGTCCATGATCAAATGGGCAATTTCCCTTATCGGCATGAAAGCATCAGCAGGACAAGCCGAAAGTCCTGACTGCTGCATAATTTCCATATCATTTGAATCATCTCCTATATAGGCGATTTCTTCAGTTGATAAATTTCTGTTTTTGAGGATTTTCTTTAGTATGGGATATTTATCGATGCTACCTGGATGGTATTCTCTGATTCCCAGCTTTTCAACTCTTCTCCTGACTATTTCAGAGTTTTCCCCGGTAATCAAACCAGTCTCAATATTTAATAATTTCCTCAACCGTTCCACCCCCATTCCATCCCGCGCCGAGAATAGTTTCATCTCTTCCCCCTGTTTGGAATAATAAATACCTCCATCGGTTAAGACCCCGTCGCAATCGGTAAGTACCAGCTTGATTCTGTGTACTTTTTCTATCAATTCTTTACTTAATTTCTTCATCTTTTCTTACCAGCAAGTCCACCCGCCATCAACAACAAGATTTGCCCCTGTCATATATGCTGAAGCATCACTTGCAAGAAAAATCAGCGCCCCTTGATAATCATCAGGTTCTGCCATTCTCCCAAGTGGGGTCTTTTTTGAATACTTTTCAAGAAAAAAATCAGGTTGCCCATTTCTAACTCCACCGGGACTCAGTGTATTAACGCGGATCCCGTGTTGTCCCCAATAGGCAGCAAGATATTTTGTAAGCATAATCACACCCGCTTTGGTGACAGGATAAGCCGGGGGTTTATAAAATGACTGGGATCCGTCAGTTTCTTTATACAGATTCTGGTTTGGCGCATTTATACCGTAAGTAGAGCCTATGTTAATTATACTGCCATTTGCCTGTTTAACCATTTGTGAACCTATAACCTGCGAACACAGGAAGGTGCCTGTAAGGTTTACATCGAGCGATTTCTGCCAGAGCGTAAGTGGATAGTTTTCAAATTTTGACTGTTCTGCCGCAGCCTTCGGATCCTCGAACATGTCATTTATAGCGGCATTATTTACAAGAATATCCACCTTTCCATACCTGTTAAGCACATCCTTTAGCAATCCGGTAATTGACTCTTTATTACACACATCAATCTGCTGACCCATCGACGATTCAAGTTGATTTTCGGCAAAGGCAACACATTTTTGCCTGTCAAGATCGGCTACGATAACATGAGCTCCTGCTTCGTTTAAGGCAAAGCAGTGTTTTTGTCCGATAAGCCCTAAGGCACCTGTAACAATTGCGATTTTGTCTTTTAAAGAGAACTTGTTAATTCTGTTCATTTCTGATTTCGTGGTTTGGTATTGAAGCCAGATGTTTTCCTGAATGTCGGCTGAACCGGTATCCCTCTGATTTGCCTTAAAACCGTATTATCTCTTACTGCATCTTTTAACAATCCTAATACTTCTTTGTATGCCGATAAGGTGTATTCAATATCCTGGATGGAATGAGAATAACTGATATTATGCATTCCCGACCAAAGGATTCCCCTTTTAATGAGTTCCTGCTGAACAAAGGATTTCAACTCAAGCGGGTTACCGGCTTTTTCATCGAAGGTCACCATAGTCCTGAAACTGTAGCCGATTGCTTTTGTAAAGTCAAGACTAAGTTCAGCTGCAATTTTATTATACCCTTCTTTAAGTATTTCACCCGTTGCTGATATAGTGGTAATAACATTTTTGTTTTTCATTTCGATTATCGTTGCTTTTGCAGCAGCCAGCGAAAGCGCTTCCCCCCCGAAGGTTGTAAAGAAAAAGACCTCATCTTCAAGCACCTGCATGAGATCTCTTCTTCCGGTCAGCACCGAAAGAGGCATTCCGTTTGCTATGGCTTTTGAAAAGGTTGCCATGTCAGCTTTAATTCCGAAATATTCCTGGGCGCCTCCGTTGGACATTCTGAATCCAGTCCACATTTCATCAAAGATCAGGATGGTCCCGCGTTCCCTGCAGGTTTCAGCGATCTTATATAAAATATTATCTCTGGGTGCTTCAAAGACAACTGGTTCCAGAATAACTGCTGCAATATCATCGTCAATTGACAATAGAAATGATTCAATGTCATTGAATGAAAAAGTGAATGTCAGGTCCTTTACAGCTTCCGGAATCCCGGCGTTCAAAGCTATAGTGCTTACATACCAATCATGCCATCCATGATAACCACAGCAAAGGATTTTACTTCTTCCCGTGTATGCCCTTGCGATCCTGATAGCAGCGCTTGTTACATCTGCTCCGGATTTGCTGTACCTGACAGACTCTGCATTCGGAATAATCTCTCTCAGCATCTCAGCAACCTCCACTTCAAGCGGATGCATCAGAGAAAATGTTATTCCGTCGTCTAACTGTCGGCGGATTGCTTCATCAATTGCGGGATATGCATAGCCCAGGATTAAAGGTCCTATACCCATATTGAAATCGATATATTCATTCCCATCGGCATCCCATACATGTGATCCCTTCCCTTTGACCAGGTATTTCGGCGCAATACCATTGACATACTGGGTGGGACCTTTTGCAAGGGTTTGAGTATAGCAGGGGATCAAACCTTGTGCCCGTTTATAAAGGTCGTTTGACTTGTCAATTACCGGATAATCCTGATTGGTAGCTATATTGTTCAACATAGTTCAGAGATATAATTTTTTGTGCCAGTGATTCGCCATCAAGACCATGGAAATTCAGTGCTTCCGAAGGGGTCCCGCATGCCGGGAATCCATCAATAGCGAAAATTGTAAAATTATTATGCTCAAGGAGGTTTGCATTTGTTAATCCGGACATCAGGAATTCACCGAGTCCTCCGAAACGGGCATGATCTTCAAGGACAAAAATCTGGGTATGGTTCATGACAATCTCCTCCAGCCAGGACAAATCAATGAGATTGAGCCAGGGCATGTTGATAACTTCCAGCCCAAAGCCTTTGGCTGCAAGGAGTTCGGAAGCAAGGAGAGCTTCATTAAGCATTACCGGGCCATATGCAAATATCAAGGCATCCAGTCCTTCGCGAAGCGTAATTCCTTGTCCTCTTGTTAATTTATACGTGTCGGGTAAGAGGATTTCACGGGGAGAAGGACTTATATTCATCCTGATCACACAGGAATTATCAGCAACATTAATAGAGTAATTAACAATCATCCTTGTTTCAATGGCATTGCATGGCTGTATAATCTCCAGATTCGGAAGGGCACCTAAAAGGGAGATATCCCTGATGCTTTGATGCGATTTTCCCGGGCCGGCAGGTATAAGCCCCGCATAATGACATGCATAGATAATCTTATGATGTTCGGTTCAATTGTTATATATCTGTTCGTTTGCCCTGGAAGCAAGAAAACTTGCGAATGAGTTCACAACCGGTAAAAAGCCCATCTTTGCCAGACCTCCGGCCATAGAAACCATATCCTGTTCAGCGATCCCGTTCTCGATGAACCGTTCAGGATATTTATTCTCAAAATAACGCAGGCGGCAATCGGAGGACAGGTCAGCATCAAGTACTATAAGATCCTGACGTAACGATCCCTGATTTAACAATTCCTTTCCATATTCTTCAACCACGTATTCCGCATCTTTCTTCAGATTCGTATTCAAAGGAGCAGCCGAACTGACAGGTTCACCTAATGCGTTGAATATTGTTTGGTAAAAGGAATTTTTTTTCAGGGTATCCACATCTGAGGTAACCAGAGGTGAATACCCCATACTGTTAAGATAATCATTAATCCATCCCGTTATCTCATTGAAGGCTCTCGTGAAAGAATCATCATCAGGGGCACCGGCATGCCATGGATAAAGGCCATTCCCTTTTTCCAGTGCAGCAGGATGTTCCATGAAGGATACACCTTTGCCTTTGATTGTATCAGCAATGATGAATTTGGGTTTATCGGTTACCTTTTTAAGATCCCGGAATGCGGTATCAAGTTCACTGAGATCATGACCGTTTATCCTGATTACATGCCAGCCGAAACTCCTGATCTTTGTTTCGATATCTCCCAATGACAGTATCTTCTCAACAGGTCTGTCACTCTGAACTTTATTGTGGTCCATGATTACGGTCAGGTTTGTGACATTCTGGTGTACACATGCCTGCAGGGCCTCAAAATTCTGGCCTTCCTGAAACTCACCATCACCGGTCATCACAAACACATCTCCTTTCAGATTCAAAGCACGTTTCGCCCAGGCCATTCCCCTGCCTTTCGAAATACCCATTCCGAGTGAGCCTGAATTTGCTTCAATTCCCTTGATCCCGATATCAGGATGGCCATCGAGCCCACCGATCTTTCTTAACTTCAGAATCTGTTCCTCGGAAAGTATTCCCAGGGAAAATAGCACAGAATATAAACCTGGTACATCATGTCCTTTTGATGAGAAGTAAATATCCCTGTTCGGATTATTCAAGCCGACATCCAGGATGTTCAATTCTTTATAATACAGCCAGACTACAATGTCCATTGAACTCAAACTTGAACCAAGGTGGCCTGATCCGGCGTTTTTAACCATTGCAAGAGTATTCGCTCTGCACATGTCTGAAATAACAGACAGTTCCATATAATAATCATGATCGAGATTCTGGATTCTTTTGAACTCAGATATTGGAATTATTTCAAGCTTCATGATTTATCATTTTAAGTTTGTAATGTTCGATCGTGGTTAGTTCGTTAAGGTGATTATCATACCAGTATTGGCCCGCATAACGATTGTTTAATTCTGATAATTCAGGAAATTTTTCGATTAAGAACAGGATCTCATCAAGTCCAAAGACCGGGTTATACGGATAAAGCCTTTCATACACCTCTGAGATGAACCGGTAGTCTTCAGTGTAATCAATAGTCCATCGGTGTGATGTTGAAAAATCCTTTCCGGAAGACCAGGTAACATTCCCCAACCTGAACCGATCAGGATTTTCCCAGATATATGGTGTCGTGTGTTCGCGTTCAAAACCCCTCTGAGCATTCGTACAGGCAGCTGTAAGTGTTTCGAGTGACATGATTTCGACATCGTTTCCATCAGGCCAACTTGCAGGATGCAGATTGCTCACGTAATCAAAACGGTCCTGGTTGGTCAGGAAGTAACTAATCACACTGTCAATCACTGAAGGATCAATCAGCGGACAATCTGATGGAATTTTCACAAGGGCATCGGCCTTATATTCCAGGGCCAATTGATAATGCCGGTCCAGTAAATCGTTTACGCTGCCTCTGAAGCAATTGATGCCCCTTTCCTGGCATTGCTGTTCAATGATATTATCCTCATCTCTCTCAGTCGTTGCAACAACTATTGTACCTCTCAGACATGCTCTATTTACTCGCTCAATCAAACGAAAGAGCAATGGCTCTCCGCACAAGGGCATCAATACTTTCCCCGGCAAACGTGAGGATGAAGTCCTGGCCTGTATTGCGGTTACGATTCTCATTTCAATTAGATGAGTTTAAAAGGGTTTGTCTGGCGATCTTTGCTATCTCCTTCGCAGAATTCCCCCCATTCTGAACAGGTGTGAGTTTCTGCAGGATATCCAGGCTGAAATCAGAATACACTTCCTTTCCCAGAGCCATTCCGATATAAACCACAGAAGAATACTTGGTGACAAGCACATCACAGTTTGCAATCAATGGGTTGATGCTGATGTCAGAGTAAACCAAGGCTCCTGGGACGTATTCTGTAATCTCCCTTGTGGCGCGCTCCCAGTTTTCGTTTGGATGAAGTTTAAAAATAATTTGACGGCCTTCAGCGATAGTCAGAACTTTTTGAAGAAATTTTTTTCTGTTTTCAAAATTCATCGTTTCCCTGCGGTCAGAGGTTGCCGCCAGCACATAATTCCTGAGGGGAAAATCATTTTCCAGAAATTGAGCTGCATTATCGAAATTAGGGATCCCGGTCACACGGATCTTAGAATCATTTACCCCCTTTGAAATAAATAAATCACGATATCCATCTGAGGCTACAAAAAACAAGTCATATGCATGAGAAAGACCGGTTGTTGAAGTGCCGGCCAACCACCTGGGTAAAGAAAATGATTTGGTTAGATGATATATGAAATTTTCCGGTTCGGTCATTCCTTCCTGAACAAGTACAAGTTTTTTTCCTCTTACATTCTGGGGTATAATCACATCCTGACAGGTAAACACAAGGTCATAGTTCTGATTCCTGCCTTTATAATCTACAGTTATATTATTTCTGGTGAAATACTGCTCTGTTTGTGCCCTGAATCTGCCGCCAAGAATTGTGAAGTCAAGAATGCCTTTCTGAGCTAAATATCCTATGAAACCCTCTGAATAGAAAGGTGTGAAATAACATGCACAATCAGTAAAATATTGCGAAATCTGGTGCATCATGGTTGTCTGGTTCAGCGATCCGCCTATAAAAAGGATTTTATGCTTCATTCTCCTGATGCCTTTAATTCGGGGATAAAAGTATATTTAAGTCAACTCAGAGATATTAAAGAGAAAAGAAGTTTTTGTTAAGGTATCATTAAGGGAAATGTGGATTCTGACGTGAATTCTGCCAAATACCTCTTGTACTTTAAATAATCATTAAATCAACTTGTTTCTGTTCCCATTTTCTCTTCCAGAGATATTAAACCTGTAGTTTTGCCTGCAGGATAAAGAAGATGAATGCTTTCTTTTTAGGAATTTTATTTGGCTTTACAATTACCCTTTCTTTTGGCCCGGGGTTCATAGCATTATTTCAGACTAGTCTGTCCCGCGGACTGAATGCGGGGATTTTTGTTGCTACGGGCATGATGGTCAGCGATCTTGTCCTCGTGAGTCTCAGTTACTTTGGTTTATCAGAGCTGATACCGAAGGAGGACTACAGGATTTTAGGAATAGTTTCCGGAATAATTCTAATCATTATGGGAGGTGTCTCCATATACAAAAAACCTCAACTGATGCTTGAATCAGACCGTATAGGAGGTGTAAATGATAAAATAATGGGATTCCTGGTAAAGGGATTTTTACTAAATATATTAAATCCGTTCAGTCTTATTTTTTGGATTGGATTAGTCGCATTTGCGGGGAAAAACTGGGAGCTTGGAAATTATAACATATTTTTATTCTTTGCCGGCGTATTTACAACAGCCTTTACTTCTGATATCCTTAAATGTTATCTCTCGGGTCAATTGCGAAGGATACTGGCTTCAAATACAATTCACTGGATAACGAAAGCAATGGGAATTGTTTTTATCGGTATTGGTTTGTTTGTTATTTATAAGGTACAATAGATAGGGATAAACTATTGATAATGAATTAAAAATAATCAGATCAGAGAAATTCCAAAATGACGAATTCAGATACAATTATTCTGTTGGTGGATGACGAAGCTGATATACTAGAATTCCTGGGGTATAATCTGGCCAAAGAAGGGTATCAGATAATCAAGGCAAGTACGGGTTTGTTTGCTATTGAACTGGCCCGACAGCATAAACCTCATCTCATAATACTTGATATTATGATGCCAGGTCTTGATGGGATTGAAACCTGCAGTCAGTTGCGGCTGATACCGGAATTACAGAATACATTGATTGTTTTCCTCACTGCCAGGGGAGAAGATTATTCCCAGGTAGCCGGTTTTGATGCCGGGGCCGACGATTATGTTATGAAACCAATAAAACCCAAAGTTTTCGTTAGCAGGATAAAGGCACTTTTAAAAAGGTTCAGTTCAATCCCTGAGATTTCAGGTAATTTAATGACCAGGGAGTTTTTCATAGATGTTGACCGATACCTGGTCATTAAAAACGATGAAGAAATTGTTCTTGCCCGCAAAGAATTTGAAATATTGCAACTGCTTGTTTCACGTCCCAATAAAGTTTTTACAAGAGAAGAAATATTCAACCAGGTATGGGGTGAAGATGTGATTGTGGGGGATCGAACGATTGACGTCCATATCCGCCGCATTCGTGAAAAGGTGAGAACCGGTCATATTAAAACAATAAAAAGTGTAGGGTATAAATATAATGAGGAATAGAATATTACGATTAGTTTCTATTTATAAACCTTACTTAGGTAATCCGCATTTTTGAATTCAATATATGCTTCTATACCATTATGGTCGGAAAGATATTCCTTCCCCTTTCCCCATTTGGATTTCAGAACAGCAACTTTCCTTCTGATCCAATGGATTAGCTGGGAATTTCTGGTCAGGATATAATCAATTTGCCGGGGGTCAGGATGAACTGATCTATAGACATCATTGGCTTCATCATCAAAGGTAATTTTCATATTTCCGGAAATCACCCCATCCTGAGCCTTTAAAATATTCAACAAACCATGATAATATTGAGATATTTTTTCATCCGTATTAAAATCACCGCAAATGATTTGCGGAGTTGAGGTTTGAGTGTATGGCAAGATTAATTTTTCATAAATTTCAACTAGTTGCTGCTCTCTGATACATTGAGGATACTTATCATCTTGTAAATGAGTAGCCAGCAACTGGAACCTGATGTTATGAATTCTTCCTTCAAGCAGGATTGCACCCTTTCGGGCAAAATCATCAAATCCGGTGGAAACTGAAAACTCGATTTCCTTTTTTATTTCCAGGGGTATTTTACTTAAAATCCATATTCCGCTGTTGCATTTTATGGAAAAGACTGATCGGTTAGCAGGCCCATAGGTATAAGGATAAAGATCCTTCAGTTTGTGCCTGAGAACAGATCTTGCGTATGAAGAAAATGCTTCCTCAAAAACAATAATGTCATAATCACAAGAAAAAAGGGCGGTGGCAACCGCCTCCGCCCTTTCATCTATCTCAGCAAACAGATCCATTACAGGGAGCATCCCGATATTCCAGGAAAGAAGTTTTAATCGACAGGGGGGGCTGGAAATTGAATCAAGTGCGCAACTATCCAGAGTTGCCGAATTAGTTCCACTGGTGGATGAAATTGTTAATGTCAGCAGATAAAATAGACTGATTAATCTGATTGCGATTGTTGACATTTTTATTGGTTATTTTTTTGATTTTGACATTGAATAGACTATCTGCCCTTTATTATTAATGAAATAAAGGGTTAGCTGCTTCCCATTGATTGACATAAGAGTGAAACCCGGTTCCGACAAACTGAAAACAGTGTTGGCATCTGTTCCTGTGGGCCTGGTTTCACCTCCTGAACCGGTAACAATATAATCTGTATTGCTTCCTGCCGGTCTTAGATGCTGCATGTCGTGATCATGCCCGCAGAAATAGAAATCGACGCCGTATTTATCAAAGAGAGGCTTGAATTTTGCAATCAACTCGGGTGTATTCCCATGTTTAGGACTGGCCGAGTAAACAGGATGATGTCCAATAACGATAATCCATTTCTCTTTTGCATTGGCTAAAACATCCTTAAGCCAGCTTAATTCCTTTGCTGTATCCTGACTGGAGATATCTCCGTATGATTCATTTTTTCCGTAGTATTCATTAACCATAGGAGGCGTATCGGTAAAGATGAAACGGGCTGAAATGCTGTCGTTCACCTTTTTTACAAGGGTGTAATACCTTGACGGCATTCTCCATCGCCTGCTGATCTTTGAATATTGTACCTCTGCCTCAGGAACGCCTTTGTAGTCATGATTTCCCAGGACTGGATACCAGTCGCATTGCATGGCCGGGCTTTTATATACATATTCAAAGGTTGTCAGCCACAATGGATCGTTCACACTCTGAACCCCTTTAATCTGAAAATTATCTCCGCATGAAATTATGAATGCGGGTTCAGCCTGTTCTGCTGTTTTCTCCATCTGTTTTGCCACATCAGTTTGATATCCGTAACCATTCCAACCCCAGTCTGATACCAGGAAAAAATTCAATGAATGTTTCTTAAGCTGAAGTGTGGTATCTCGTCTGGCTGAGGTTTCATTTTGTTTGCCGACCGACTTCTCCTGCGAAAAACCGTGTAGATGAATTGCAAAGAATGCAACAAGTAAAATGGTTATTGATAAGCTGCTCAATAATTTTTTCCGGCTGTAAGTTTTAGAACATTTATTTCTCATTTGGATTATGTTTTTTAGATACTCCAATCCCGCATTGAGTGGAATTGGAGTACCTGGTGAAATTCCTGAATAGATTATCGTTGATTTCCGCTTCCGTCACTCTGATAGGCTCCGATGTCTTTACCAGGAAGCATGAGCGTTCCGATACCTGCGGTATATGGGGCCTGCTGGTTCCCTTTACCTATGGCTGCTGAACCTGTCTGAAGATGAGGATTGTTATTGTCGGTCATGGCATGAACATCCGTATCCAGGTTTACAAGCTTCGGGTTGTTGTTGCTCAGGCCGGTTGAAAGAAGGTCTCCCGTCTGGGGTTTGCCCCAATCGCCTGCCGGATAGTATCCTGCCCTTGTTGAATCAACTGTTGAGTAGAACAGGTTGTAGCCATATTTCCCCTTGATCTTGGAGGTGTCTGATTGAGCGGTAATCCGCAATCCGCTCACACAATTAATGATAAGGTTATTGTATACTGAAGCCTGGGCAAATAGGTCAACAAGTATCCCTGCAGTCGGTTCTCCCTGTTTACGCCAGCCACCTGCAATGATGGTATTGTTGTAGATATTGATCTTGCTCTGCGGATAAAGAACGGTTTTGTTTGTATTTACCTTGATTGAGTTATTTGCAGCACTCCATATGTAATTGTAGGCAACATCGCCGGTAACACCGTTTTTAATGTTTATATTATCTCCATCATCACTTCCCTGGTGCTGAACCACGTTCCCTTTTATACTTACTGTTATGGGACCCATAAGCCTCATGCAATCATCAATGCCGCTCAGAAACGAACAGTTTTCGACCACAACTTTAGTGGTGCTTGTAAAGTTCCCGTTGGATGATGAAGGGGCTACTCCGACTACAGAAAAAGCAAACTGTGCTCCGCCGGAAACATCAGGCCCGCCTGTGTAGCTGATATTTGCCCATACAAGCCTTACCACTTTTGCCATGGAATCGCATTGAATTCCGCCCCAGTAGCCTTTTGGCCAGACAGGGTTTGAAGCAGAGGGTTTGAAAGTGATCTGGGATGATTTTGTTCCTTCAGCCAGCAGAGTACCGGAAATGTGGATAGTGTAAATCAAAGGGGGAGTTGCATCAGGATTCCCAAGAACAATCACCGTAACCCCGGGCTGAATTGCGAGGGTGTCAGTTGATTTTACGTAGATATCCCCTTTTAGATAATAGGTTTTATTGGCAAGCATTGTCCCCTTGAGAAAACCGCTGATCGAATCTTTGGTTATGGGGTTGGAAACAGGTACCGTGGTGTCAACGTTGTCTGATTTCTTGCAGGAAACCTGCACTGCTAACAGGGTGATCAGCAATAAAGCTGAAAACAGGCTGTGCAAATACCTGTTAATGTTGATTTTTACTTGAGTTTTTTTCATAATTAATGCTGTTTAATGGTTTAAGTGAGATTATTTAACTTTTCAGTTTAAATTTTAATCCAAAGAGGTAACTTTGGCCATAAGTGTACTTCTCAACGAAATAATTATCCTGAGTCCTCAGCTCGTTTGGCGAGTTTAAGAGGTTGCTGAGCTTAATAAAAAAGACAAAGTATTTTCCAATCGTCTTATCGAGTGAAAAAGACAGGTCCAGGTAATTCTTCTGGTAAAAATCCTGCTTGTAATAAAATGAAATATCGGCAATGCGATTTCCCTGGAAGAGAAATGACAACTGACAGTTCAGCCCGGCCTTGGTATTCCTGTAAAGCAGGCTAAGGTTGGCCACATGCCTCGATTGTCCCTGCATCGGGCGTTTCTCATTGATGTATGAGGTAGTGTCGTTCCCGGTGGTCCCCGATTTGACATAATACAATTTCGGGCTTGATATACTTGAATTGGTATAAGTGTAATTCCCCGAAAGGCCGAAATTTCTGAAATACTTGATCAGAACCAGTTCAAGGCCGTAATTCGTAGCAGTACCAAAGTTCATATAGGTAATCAGTGGCTGGCCGCCGTTCGCCAGCAGTGTCTGTTCGATAGGATCCGTAATATTTTTATAAAAAACCCCGGCCATGATGACATCTTCTGCATTCGGGTAGAACTCATAACGCAGATCATAATTCCAGGATTTTGAGTGACGCAGGTTCGGATTACCGCTCACATTGTTCTGGTCCCCGATCACGGTATAATCGATCAGCTCATAATAATTTGGCCTGGCGATTGCTTTGTAGGCTGAAAGCCTTATTTTTTGTTTCAAACCAATCGACCATGCAAGATGAAGGCTTGGCAGCCAATCGGTATAATAATAAAAATGCTGGCGGTATCCAGGGTAAGCAACCGTGAGGTTTTTATTGGACTGCTCAGTTGATTCGTACCTTACCCCTCCAAGGATCTGCAGATTCCCAACCATAGTACTTGCCTGGATATATCCTGCAATAATATGTTCGGTGGCTGTATAATTACTGGTATTGTATTCGGGATTCCCCACAGGCTGATAGGGGTAAACCTGGGCCGTAAGAACACTTGTGAACGGAGGGTCCTGGTGAAGTGAATCCAGGACCGGTTTCAGGGTATAATCATTCTGGTAATTGTTCCTGAACTTGGTCCTGTATAGCCCGCCTCCTTTTATGCTGAACAAATGGTGATGGATCCTGAAGTTATAAGCAATATTGGCATAGGCTGAATAATCCTGGTCAACATTCTTCTGCCAGGTATGGGTAATTGTTTTGAGGTATTCGGCATTATTAAGCCAGCCACCTCCCTGGAGTACTGTATGGTAGGTGTTCAATTCAGCCATATCGGGCACTTGCCCCGTGGCTTTCGAGTATACCAGGGACCAGTCAACAATTACATTCTTCCATAACATATGGTTTCCCATAAGGGATGCGCTTTCCACAGTCTGGACCTGCATTCTTGAACGCTGGCTGATGCTAACATAACCGGTTCCGGGGCCAACCCTTCCGTTACCGTTCATAATAGTGTCGGACAGGTATCTTGACTGGGATTCTGCGGTATTCAGGTAAATATTGTAAAAACTGATCTTGTTGCTTTCATTGATCACATAATCGATCTTAGCGTTGATCCCAAGCCGGTTTGACTGTAAATAAATTTCACGGTAAATATCATCTGTTGACTGGGGGTTATTGAATTTATCAATATAGAAGGAGTTGGTTTCAGATTTGGATCCTGAACGGGTGTTTTGATCTGCAACGGATAAGAGAATTCCCAGTTTCTTCTTGAAAAACCTGTCGCCTATGGTAAAATTGCCAACAATTTGGGGCCAGGCCTGTGAGCTTGTAAAAACAAGGTTTTGACGGTTAAAATCGTCCTGGGTTGAAGCATAGTAATGGCCATGAAGCTGATCAGGATCTTTAAAACTGATCGAACTCCTGTTGAATGAAACAAATTTGTTATCGAAGTTAAATTGATTGTACCCTGTACCTAGTTGTCCCTGGACCATTAATGCCTCAGGAGCATCTTTCATGATCGCATTTACACTGCCGCCAATCCCGTCCCCTTCCATCTCGGGTGTCAATGCCTTTGTAACCTGCATTTCCTGAAGCAGTTCAGAGGGAATGATATCTAAGGGGATGAAGCGGTTTTTCGAATCCGGACTGGGGATTTTTACTCCGTTCACCAGGGTGTTGTTGTACCGCGGTTCAATACCCCTGATTATCGCATACTGGTTCTGCCCGTCCCCGCTTCTGTCAAGCGTGACTCCTGAAACTCTTTGGGCAACCTGTGCAGCTGTGAGGTCGGGTGATAAATCTATGGTACGTGCCGATACGACATTGATCACGTTTGAGGCATTCTTCTCTGTAGCACGTGCATTCTGATCTGTTTCTTTATTGAATTTCCCGGTTATGTTTACTTCATTTAATACCATCGCGTTCTGAACCAGGAAAAAATTGAATCGCAGGCTTTCGGTAATTGCAGGAACGACGATCTTTTTTCTTGCGGTAAGATATCCCAGGTAAGTAACAACAATATAATATTCACCGGGGTCCACATTCTTTAATTCATATTCCCCTTTAGTGTCTGTAATTGCATGCAAAGGAGTTTTATCAAGGACTACAGCTGCTGCAATCAGGGTTTCTTTGGTTTCACCGTCATAAACTGTTCCACGAATAGTAGCTCCGGAAAGAGAATATGAAAATAGTGATACAACCAGAATAATGAGACTAATTTTCATGGGACAAAGGTCCCAATCGATATTTTCTTACGTGTTAAAAACGTAACAACAAATGGTTAATTAAACACTAAGTAATTTTGGAAATTGAGAAAAAGTTAACATATAATTAATTCTCTTTTATGGGAGCCTGATATGGGAGTGACATGAAAAAGAGAAAATGGCCGTCACTTAGACACCGTATAAGTAAATTAATTAATCGTTAAATTTATCTGAATGATTAATTGCCATTAATATTATAAGGAAATTTGAACCCTTATAAAACAATCAGATTAATGGAGCTTAATATTGTTAAAGAATCAGGTGAAGGCATAGTCCTTTCATTTAGCGGTAAACTTGATGCCCCCGGGGTTGACATCATCGGAACAAAATTTCTGGGACTGCTTAACCATCTTGAAAAGCCTGTTTTTCTTGATTTCAGCGAAGTCACGTATGTGTCTTCTATCGGCATAAGGCTGTTGTTAAACGGGTGGAAAATGGTAAGCAGGGAAGGATTCAGGATGCAAATAATGAATACTTCACCCGAAATCAGACAAGTATTCATAATCGCTGGATTCGAAGAGATGCTGGCCTGATCGATGAATTATTTAAGCTGGAACTCTTTGAGGAGGTTCTTAAACGTCTCCTTATGGCTGAAGGACTTCAGTTGATTGTTTGCTTCAGAATATTCTTTGACATGAGGATCGTCAATATAACTGTAAATTTTCCATTCGCCATCATGATATTCCAGGGATGAAAGATTTTCAACCCAGTCCCCGGAGTTCATGTACATTACCTCACCACGGGAATTTGTAATCTTACGCATTTCCGGCTGATGAATATGGCCGCAGATTACATGGGAGTATCCTTTTGATATAGCAATGCCGGCTGCAGTTTCTTCGAATTTATTGATATAGGAAACTGCCCTTTTTACACTGTGTTTTACCCTTTGCGAAAACGAGATCTTGTCCCTTCCAAGACTGGTGAGAAGAAAATTTACACAACCATTAATGAGGATGAGCAGGTCGTACCCTGAAGAACCAAGCTTAGCAAGCCATTTGCTATACTGCATCGTAATGTCAAAAACATCACCATGAAAGATCCATGTCTTCTTGCCGTGCAGATCAAGCAGTAATTTATTTACGAGTTTAAATGAACCAAGATTGAATTTTACGAACTTCCTCATAAGTTCATCGTGGTTACCGGTAATATAGACGACTCTTGTGTTTTTTGCTATCATTCCGGTGAGATGCCTGATCACCATCAGGTGTGATTTGGGGAAATACGCTTTACGGAATTGCCAGATGTCAATGATGTCCCCGTTCAATATCAAAAGCTTTGGATTTATACTCCTGAGATATTGAAGAAGTTCCTTCGCATGACAGCCGAATGCCCCGAGATGAACATCTGAGATAACAACGATATCAACATCACGCTTTTTTACTGAAAATGGTTTCATTTTCATTCTGCAAAGGTCTGCTCATCATTTTAACCCAATGTTAAAACAAGGTTATTTTAACGTTAACAATAGGTTAATAAATCATTAACTTTCTGTAACATCCGAAATTCGATCATTTTATCTGGCAATTTTGCATAAAGGGAAAATACCAGGGTAATTGTTGGTAATCTCTTTTGCAAAATGCAAATTAAAATTCAAAGCATGGGTCAGCTTATCGGAACAAAGAAAGTCAACAGGGTCCTATGGCTTACCGATACCTATGATGACCACAACGGCGTTTCTATGGTTTTGCAGGCTATGCGCAGGGAAATTACAGCCAGGAATCTGCCGGTAGATTTCATGGTTTGCAGTAATACATTGAAGTCTGGTAAGAACCTGATAGTGATTAAACCATTATCGGAATTCAATATCCCGTTATACCGGCAGCAACCTATGAGAATCCCGAATTTTTTGACAATACAAAGGATTTTCAGGAAAAAGAAATATGATCGTGTCATTTGCTCAACGGAAGGACCGATGGGGTTTGCGGCATTATACATTAAAAAACTGTATTCTGTTAAAACGTTTTTTTACCTGCATACCGACTGGATCATGTTTGCGCGCCAGGTTATGGGCATGGAGGATACAGGTATCAGGAGGTTACAGAGGCTCATGCGGATTTATTATGACCAGTTTGACTGTATTTTTGTGCTTAATACCGATCAGAGGAAGTGGCTTACAGGCGGCTCCATGAGATTTGAACCTTCAAGGGTATTATTAACCGCACATTGGACCGAGGATATTTTTACGGAGAGCAGGATAAGCCTCAGTTTACCGGATGTTGGGGTAAAAAGAGAACCTGTAATTCTTTTCGCTGGCAGGATCAGCCGGGAGAAAGGGGTTTTTGAACTACCCCTGATCTTCAGGAAGGTCAGGGAAAAGATCCCTGACCTTAAAATGCTGATCGCAGGCACAGGCCCTGCTGAAAATGAACTTAAAAAAGCTTTCCCTGAGGCTGAATATACCGGGTGGATTGATCACCGGAAATTGCCTGAAATATATGAATCTGCGGATCTTTTAATTCTTCCTTCGAGGTTCGATACTTTCAGCTGCGTGGTTCTCGAAGCCCTCAGCTGCGGTTTACCTGTCATTGCCTATAACACCAAAGGTCCCAAGGACATCATTCAGGATTCACAAAATGGCTTCCTTGTTGACACAATGGATGAAGTGAAAGACAGGATTATAGAATATTTTGCCAACCCCGCCATCCATTGCGCTTTTAGAAAAGCAGCCCTGGACCGTGCCGACGACTATACCGCCGGGAACATCCTTCAGAAATTGCTGGAGGACGTCGGCATTTTAACCTTTAAAAAATCAGATGGACCTGAAACAGCCTGAGCCCTGGACCTGGTGGAAGCATGGGGTAATTTATCATATCTATCCACGAAGCTTTTTTGATTCAAACAAAGATGGTGTCGGAGACATCCAGGGGATCATAAATAAACTGGATTACCTGGCTGATCTAGGTGTTGATGGAATCTGGCTCTCACCGGTTTTCCTTTCGCCGAATGCCGATTTCGGTTACGATGTTTCGGATTACCGCAGCATAGACCCATCATACGGGACAATGGATGATTTCGATATGTTGATAGAAAAGGCTCATGAGCATGGCCTAAGGGTTATCCAGGACATGATACTTAATCACACTTCAGTTGAGCATCCGTGGTTTCGGGAATCCGCTTCCTCAAAATTCAATTCCAAAAGACAATGGTACATATGGAGGGATGGATATAATGGAGGACCCCCGAATAACTGGAAGTCCTCGGTAGGAGGAAGCGCCTGGGAGTTTGATGAAAGTTCAGGACAGTACTATTATCACTCATTTTTTAAAGAGCAGCCCGATCTGAACTGGAGGAACCCTATGCTTCCCCGGGTTTTCTTTGACGAGATGAAATTCTGGCTCGACAAGGGTGTTGACGGCTTTCGCCTTGATGTAATCAACCTCATTGTAAAAGATAAAAAATTCAGGAATAATCCTTACCTGTTCGGGATCCCTTTCTTCCAGAAGCATGTATTTACCAGGAACCGCCGGAAATCACTAAAAATTGTCATGGAGCTCAGGAAGCAGGTAGACCAGTATAAAGACCGAGTGCTTGTTGGTGAAATTTATACGATGCCTCCGGGGAATGCTGAAGTCGCCGCCAGTTATCTAGCCGATGGCAAGGGTATTCACATGGCCTTTGATTTTTCACTGATCTTCCGCTCCTGGAGTGCAAGGAATTATTATAAATGTATCAGGGATTGGTATACCAATATTCCTGAACAGGGATGGCCCTGCAATGTGTTGTCAAATCATGATCTTTTCAGAAGTATAGACCGCTTCCCCTGGAGGAGAAATAAAGAAGAGAAAGCCAGGATTGCTGCAGCTCTTCTTCTGACCATCAAAGGAACACCCTTCATTTATTACGGTGAAGAGATTGGGATGAGGAATACAAAGATCGCTTACAGCGACATAAAGGATCCCCTTGGAAAACGATTCAGGCCATTCTTCTCAGGCAGGGATAAAGCCCGCACTCCGATGCAATGGAATTCCGGCATGCATGGAGGATTTACTGTGGGCCAGCCATGGTTGCCTGTGAATGCCGATTCCATCTCCAGGAATGTTGAAGCTTATGACGTTGATCAATCCTCATTATTAAACTTCTACAGGACACTGATCAGAATAAGAAAAGCAAATAAAGCCTTGCAGCAGGGACGATGGGTTCCACTAATTACCGGGCGTAACGGGATCCTTGCATATGCCCGTATTCTCAACGATGAAAGGATAGTCGTAATACTGAATTTCACAGCATTGAGAAAAAAAATAACACTGCCTGAGCATAGCTCCGGCAAGGTGTTGTTTTCGACGAACAGGGATGCCGAAGAAATATTTTATTTCCAGGGACTCCTGATCCGCCCTTTTGAAGTTAGCATTTATAAAGCATAAAGAAATATGAGAATTACAACCTGCCAGTTTAACGATTCCTATTTCCCCATTATGGATGGGGTAGGGATAACCGCACATAATTATGCCTTATGGCTTAATGAAAAATATGGTAAAACGGTGCTTGTTGCCCCAAAAGTGAAAGATTACGAGGATGACGAAGACTACAGGGTTTACCGTTTCAAATCGGTCCTCCTTCCTGGGATGAACCCATACAGGGTGGGACTTCCCCTGATCGATATCAAATTCAAGAAAAAGTTAAACAAACTCAGGTTTGACCTTGTTCATGCGCATAGCCCGTTCATAAGCGGACAACTCGCCCAACGACTTGCCAGGAAAAGGGGAATACCGTTTGTGGCTACCTTTCACACAAAGTACAGGGAAGATTTCAGAAAAGTGCTGAATAATGATCTCTTCGTGGATTTTCTTATGAATATGACCCTTGATTTTTATAATTCTGCAGATGTGGTCTGGGTCCCGAATAAATCCACGGGTGAAACCCTGCGTGAATATGGCTATGGTGGAAAATATGAGATCATGCCGAATGGCACGGATATGGAAAACCCTGACAAATCAAAGAGGATCAAGCTCAGAAAGGCGGGGCTGGATTTAACAGGCGCTAACAGTAACGAGTTTACACTGTTATTTGTCGGCCAGCACAGGTGGGAAAAAAACGTCAGGGTGATAATTGATGCATTAAGGCTCCTGGCAGAAAAGAAAGTTGGTTTCCAGATGATATTCGTAGGCGAAGGATATGCCTCAAAGGATATGAAAAAGCTGGTCAGGGAATATGGACTTACCGATAAGGTGATTTTTACCGGTCTTGTCACCGACAGAAACAAACTGAAAGGCATTTATGCCTGTGCAGATCTTTTTGTTTTTCCCTCCAAATATGATAATTCTCCGCTTGTGATCCAGGAAGCGGCAGCATTTGACATCCCTTCCATAGTCCTTAAAAATAGTTCGTCGGCAGAGGGGATCACCGATAAGGTTAATGGCTTTTTAATAGACGACAGTGCCCAGTCCTTGTTTAAAATGATATCCGAAGTTAAGAAATATCCGGAGGTCATTAAGCTTGCCGGAGAAGGCGCCAGGAAATCGATCTATAAACCCTGGGAAGGAATTGTCGATTCTGTTTACCAGAGGTACATCGAGATAATTGAAGAAAATGTGCATAAACGCAAATCGGTCAAGCCTGAAGAAGATGATGACCTGGATGATTAGCTGAACAGTGGTTCAGAAGGTGAAAGGCAGTTCAGAAACCCGGGTGAAAGGCCTGGGCAACCCAGAAACAGATAGCGGCAACAATTGCTGCAGCAGGGATTGTAAGAACCCATGCAACGACTATATTCATTGCGATCTTCCAATTAATCCCTGTAAGATTAGTGACGGCTCCTACTCCTATGATGGAACCGGCAATAGTGTGGGTCGTGGATATCGGGATGCCAAGACTTGTCGCAAGGAATAATGTGAGAGCCCCGGATGTTTCAGCTGCAAAACCATGAACTGGTTTTAGTTTTGTCAACTTCATTCCCATTGTTTTAACAATTCTCCATCCGCCTATCCCTGTACCTATGGCCATTGCGGTGAAACATGCTAAAATAATCCAGTTGGTTTGCGGATGCATAAGCGACAATTGGGTGTCGGGTGAAAGCATACCGGCTGCAACCAGCAATGCAACAATGACACCCATGGTTTTTTGAGCATCATTGCCACCATGCCCAAGTGAGTAGAGCGCAGCAGAAAACAACTGGCCTTTCCTGAAAATACTGTCAACACGGTGGGGCGTTGCTTTGTGAAAAATCCAGATTACCGCCAGCATCATCAGAAAGCCCAATACAACCCCGATCAAGGGCGCAATCGGGATAAATGTGGCAGTTTGAATAACTTTCGACCAGTGGATGATGCTTCCACCTTTATAAGCCATCCCGGCCCCCACAAGGCCTCCTATTAAAGCATGCGACGAACTGGATGGTAACCCATACCACCATGTCACAAGGTCCCAAAGAATTGCGCCGATCAAGCCTGAAAGTATTACATAAATAAATGCAGGGTCGGCAGGGTCAATGATTACAATATGGGCTATGGTATTTGCAACCTTTGGAGCAAAAACGAACATTGCTGCAAAATTGAAAAAGGCAGCCCAGAAAACGGCGAATTTTGGTGACAGCACCTTTGTAGATACGATGGTGGCAATTGAATTGGCAGCATCGTGAAACCCGTTGATTATATCAAATACCAGGGCAACCAGGATCGTAATTACAACAATAATCAGCATAAGAAATGAATTGGGAATAATTAGATCAGGCGTTGTCGATAAGAATGCTCTCAATCGTATTGGCAACCCTCTCCATACGGTCTACGGCTTTTTCAAGACGCTCGAAAATCTCCTTCCACTTCATGATCATCATCATGTCATTGGCCTTGAAAAGATTCGCGATGGCCACACGGGAGATGTCGTCGGCCTGATTCTCAAACTCATGGATCAAAGAGCATTTAGACCGTATTTCATGGCTTTGTTTCTTGATATGCCTCAGACTTTTGATGGCTGCAGCCACCTCCTGGTTACAGTTATGAATGATTTTTGCAAATTCAAGAGTTTCCGGCCTGAATTCTTCTATCCCATAATAAAAAAGCCTGAATGTTGCAGCGTTCATCTGGTCGGCAAAATCATCCATCCCGTTAACGAGCTGGTATATCTGGTCTCTGTCGATAGGGGTGATAAATGTTCTATGCAACAAATCGATACATTCCTTCGTCAGCTTATCGGCTTCCCTTTCCAGCCTTTTTATGGCATTGGTAGCGACTTCCGGATGTTTTTTTTCCTTAACCAGGGCAAGAAACTCACTGCTGACCTGAAGGTTAATGTTCATCAGCCTTTCAAAGTAATCATAAAAGGCATATTCCCGGGGTAATAGTCCTCGTAACATGATAAATTTTGTTAGTAAATATATATTTAAAAGCTGGCTGGCTGTGTGTGCATCCAACCGAATCAAAAGTAAGCAATTAGGCGCAATTGCAGAGTAATTGTTAACATTTTCTTTTAATTTTCTTACTTTTGGCGCAGGTTCATATCATGGCGACTTTCAAACATTTTCTCGATCATCATATTTTTCACGCAGTTTCCGAATCTGCGGATGAACTGCACCTGATGGCCTGCGTTGTGGGCGGTTTTGTGAGGGATTGTTTTTTGGGCCGTGATGCCAAGAATGACATCGACATAGCTGTGGTGGGAAGCGGGATAGATTTTGCCTATGCTGTTGCCTTGAAGCTGAAGCCATCACCTGAAGTTAAATTCTTCAGGAACTTCGGTACTGCCATGATCCAGTACAGGAATTGGAAGATAGAATTCGTGGGGGCAAGAAAAGAATCGTACCGCAGTGATTCCCGTAAACCCCTGGTGGAGGATGGCAGCCTCGAAGATGACCAGAACCGAAGGGATTTTACCATCAATGCAATGGCTTTTGACCTGAGAAAAGCACACTTCGGGGAGCTGATAGATCCCTTTAACGGGATGCGGGACCTTGGGGAAAAAATAATCCGCACTCCATTAGATCCTGATATAACGTTTTCTGACGATCCTTTACGGATGATGAGGGCCATCCGCTTTGCCACCCAGCTTGATTTTACCATTGAGGCAGGTTGTTATGAAGCTATAGCCAGGAATGCATTCAGGATGGGAATCGTTTCCATGGAAAGGGTGGTTGATGAACTGAATCTGATCATCCAGGCGGAGAAGCCGTCAAGGGGATTCAGAATGCTTGATGAAACGGGTCTCTTAACGCTTATATTCCCTGAGCTCATCGAGCTTAAAGGGGTTGAGACAATTGACGGGAAAGGGCATAAGGACAATTTTTACCATACCCTCGCAGTACTGGACAATGTTGCTTTAACTTCAGGCAACCTCTGGCTCAGATGGTCGGCCCTGCTGCATGATATAGCCAAACCGGCTACAAAGAAATTCGTTCAGGGCACGGGCTGGACCTTCCATGCCCATGACTTCAAAGGTTCGAAAATGGTTTCAAAAATTTTCCGCAGGATGAAACTTCCTCTGAATGAGAAAATGAAATTCGTGGAAAAAATGGTTCTTCTTCACCTCAGGCCGATAGTCCTGGCCGAAGATTCGGTAACCGATTCGGCTGTTAGAAGGCTGCTCTTCGATGCAGGGAACGATGTGGATGAACTGATGCTGCTTTGCGAGGCCGATATCACTTCGAAAAACCAGGTCAAAGTGAAAAATTTTCTTGAAAACTTTGAGACCGTCAGAAGAAAGCTGGTTGAAATCGAAGAGAAAGACAGGCTTAGGAACTGGCAGCCTCCCATCTCGGGGGAACTCATTATGAAGACTTTCTCAATACCGCCATCGAGGCTGATCGGTGAGATTAAGGAAGTGATAACAGAGGCAATACTTGAAGGCCGTATACCCAATGAATATGAAGCTGCATTTCAGCTAATGCTGGATGAGGGTAAAAAACACGGATTGTTACCTCTTGGTACTTAAGATTTTTATATTTTTACCCCGAAAAAGAATTCCACAATGTTAATATACCGTTTCCGCGTCGTTGCCAATGAACATGATGATTTTCTTAGGGAGATAGAAATCCAGCCAAACCAGACTTTTATGGATTTCCACCATCTCCTCGTTGAAACGGCGGAGCTCAGGAACCCAAGTGGTGCTGTCTTTTTTATGACTGATAAAAAAAACAAGGTCAGGCATGAGATCACACTGAAAACAACAAAAAAGCAGGTAAGGCGGTTTGATGACGATCTCGGGGAAGTCGTGATTGAAACAGTGACTATGCCCCTCATGAAGGATTCAAAAATTAAAAATTACGTAGAAGATCCTCACCAGACGATGAATTACGAATTCCATGGTAAAGAAATTATTACCATGCATATTGAATTGTTTAAGATTCTGCAATCAGAAACCCTGGTCTCTTACCCAAGGGTTTCAAGGAAGACAGGTGAACTGAGAAAGATAGCCGAACTGCCTGTTATGCCTGTTACTCCTGAATCCAGTGATCTCCCGCCCCTGGTCAGGCCTGTTAAAGTGAAACCCAGCCCTGCCATTCCAAATGTTGCTGAAATCTCAAAGCTGGATGGTATTGAAGAAGATCTCGATGAGATTAAAAGCATAGATGCCGAGCTTGCCGATATCCTTGAGGAGGAAGCTCCTGAAAAATTCGAAATCGACAGCCAGGTTGCCACTACTGAAGACGGGGAGGACTCGGGTTATGGTGCCGATGATCAGGTGGAGCATTTGGAAGACTTCGGCGATATGGACCAGATCGATGAAAGGTATTCCAATTACCGGGAAGGCTCGGATGACTATTGAAAAAAAACTGCTGGTTGTTGTTTGCGGCCCGACCGCTTCGGGGAAAACAGCGCTTGCCATAGAGCTTGCTAAAGCCCTGAAGACCGAGATCATTTCAGCAGATTCACGACAGTTTTACGAAGATATGAAGATAGGTACAGCCTATCCCACTGAAGACCAGCTTGCCGTAGTTCAACATCATTTCGTTGGCCATCTGCTGGTAACCGACACCTATAATGTTTCGAAGTTTGAGAAAGATGCCCTCGATCGTCTCGACGTCCTTTTCAACACTTACCCTGTAGTAATAATGACCGGAGGTTCGGGCTTGTATATTCATGCTGTTTGCCATGGCATCGATGTTCTTCCCGACCCGGAACCCCAGCTCAGGACCGAACTGAAGGAGATGCTTGCTCAGCAAGGTATTGCTGCATTACAGGAAAAGCTCCTGGCATTGGATCCTATCTACCATGGGACGGTCGACCTGAACAATGCTTCACGGCTGATCAGGGCCCTTGAGGTTTGTATAACAACCGGATTACCCTATTCATCCCTCCGTAACCAGAAACCGCATGAACGTCCTTTTAACGTTCTGAAAATCGGGCTGGAACTTCCCCGTGAAGAATTAAATAAACGAATTGACGCAAGGGTTGACCAGATGCTGGCCGGGGGCTGGCTTGACGAAGCCAGGGACCTTTATAAGTTCCGCGATTGCAATGCCCTGAATACCCTGGGCTATAAGGAAATATTCGAGCATTTTGCCGAAAAGATGAGGTACAGCGAGGCTGTTGAAAAAATAAAAACAAACACCCGCAGGTATGCCAAGCGGCAGATGACCTGGTTCAGGAAAGACAAGGAAATTCACTGGTTCAGGCCCGATGATGTGCAGGCCATGCTCGACATGATAGTCAGGGAAATGCCCGATCAGGAAGAATGATATTTCAGCAAACCTTCCATCGGCGCCTTAATAATAGTCCCTATATGGATCCCTTCCTGCGACGCAGCTTCTTCAAGGATCTTGCTGTAATAGTATGCAATTGAACCTGTAAAACTTACGGGCAGGTTCCTGTAGCCTTCATAATGCTTTACCTGGGCGTCAAAGAACGCAAGAAACGAATCCCTGACCAGTTTGTTTACATAAGGATGTTCCTGCCTCGGAGCCAGAAAGGCGCTGAAAGATGCAAGAAAACGGTTAGGATAGGGGAGGTTGTAAAGGGAATTCAGGATGTCTTCAAGAGATAAGCGGTAAATACTGTCGAATTCATTTCTGAGGTCTTCCGGCAACTTCTTCCTGAGATAATCGGCCATCAGGGTTTTTCCGAGGAATGAACCTGCCCCTTCATCGCCAAACAAATATCCCAGGGAATCAACTTTGGAATAAATTTCTTTCCCGTCGTAATAACAGCAGTTGCAACCTGTTCCAAGGATACAGGATATCCCGGCTGTATTGCCGAACAGGGCCCTCGCAGCCCCGAGGATGTCGTGGTAAACGAAAATCACGGCATGATGAAAAAAACCTGACAGGGCCCCCCTGATCAGTTCGTCATTCTTTTCAGTGCTGCATCCCGCCCCGTAAAAATCTATTTCCTTAACATGGTCTGTTACTATGAAGGGGAGAAGTTCCGCTTTCAGGATTGCATTAACACTATCGGAAGTATGGAAATAAGGGTTAAGCCCCGCAGTGTGAATGGCCGATCTGTGTTCCTTCCCTTCTAGCAGGCTCCAACTGGTTTTAGTGGAGCCGCTGTCGACGATCAATTTCATAACAATGATTTAAACGGGTTTCGTAAGCCTTTTGCTTCCTTCAGATATGCCTTTATCGTACCAACCAGGATCTTTGCTTCTATATATATTGGAATATGGTTTTCATCATCGGTAATCCATACCAGCACATCCTCGTCTCCTTTAAAAATAGTCCCTTCAACCATCTTTGCCGAAAGTTTTATGCAATGGTACCTTTTCCCGTCATTATTCTCAACAACTTCTTTGGCAAGGGGCCTGATAAAAATATTGTAAACCTGGTCGTCGATGACAACCGAAACCTGCTTTTTCTGGTACATGGGTATATGGCCCATATCGAGGGTCCTTGTGAAATACACGGCTGCAAGCATGTCAAATGCGCAGGGCTGGATTGCAACGGTATCAAACCTTACCGGGTTATTATTGCTTTTGGTGGAGGAGTAGATTTTATTCTTTTCATGATCGAAATTCAGGGTGTTGACCAGGGTGTATCCTCCTTCATAAATATACCTTTTAAAATTAATGGTGTGAAATGTTTCAGGATCGACCCATGTTTCATAATAGTCCCTCACCTTGAACAATACATCATATGAAGGATAAGTTTTCCCTGAACTCGTGAGGTGCCATACCTGCTTTTCCCCCTTCTTCTCAAGTTTTGCCTTAAATGTGACAAGGCCTGCATCAACCCAGATAGGCCCCCAGTTATAATGAACGGTATAACTGATATCCTCCCCGTCGCCGAATACCGTGTTCCCCTGGTAGCACTGTGATCTCGTGAGCGCCGGCAGTAAAATTAAAATGAGGGCGCCGAGCGTTATAAGCATTTTATGAACCATAGTAATATCGCTTAGACCGGCTTTTTTTTCCAGAGGAAATACACCGGTATCCCAAGAAGAACGATGACAAGGCCCGGCCACGTATATTCACGTTTATAAATAAGAAGGATCAGCATGATACTTGTTGCCAGTATAATATATAAGGCGGGGATTATGGGGTACCCAAAGGCCTTGTACGGCCTTTCAGCATCAGGCATTGTTTTTCGGAGGACGAATATTCCTGCAATCGTAAGTACATAAAAGATGAGAACGGCAAAGACCACGTAATCGAGCAGCTGTGAGTAGGTCCCTGAGATACAAAGCAGGGATGCCCATACGGCCTGGAAGATCAGCCCGGTAGCAGGCACTCCTTTTGAATTAAGTGTTCCGACTTTTTTGAAGAATACCCCGTCGGCAGCCATGGCATAATATACCCGGGCTCCCGAGAGTATCAGGCCGTTATTGCATCCGAAAGTGGAGATCATGATGAATAAGGCCATTACCGATGCTGCATAAATCCCGAATACATGGTGTACCGCAGCCGTTGCGAGCCGGTCCTGGAGAGCATATTGTATCCCTTTGTCCATTACTGTTGCGCCCGTTGGATCCCCTCTTAGCGGCAGCACAACAATATAAACCACGTTGACAAGGATGAAGAGTACTGTTACAATAAAAGTGCCCAGGAACAGGCTCATCGGGATGTTTTTCTTCGGATTGATCACCTCGGCCGCTGTGAAAGTGACGTTGTTCCAGGCATCGGAGGAAAACAGGCTTCCGACCTGGGCCATTCCGAGGGCGGCAATAAGCGCCATGCCCGTAAGGGGGATCCATTGTCCGCTTGCATTCTTGACAGCCGGGTTCCAGAAGACAGCCATATTTTTCGAGATGGAATCGGAATTGGCTGCAAATAAAAAACCTATTAAAATAAAACCGACTACAAGCAGGAACTTACCTGAAGTAAACACATTCTGAACTTTTTTCCCCTCTTTTATGCCTTGTAAATTAATCCAGGTGAGGATGCAGATCGACAGGATAGCAACGATCTGGACAGGCCCGAATTTAAAGTGGTACCTTAAAAATTCGGCATGGTACCATATGACATTTTCTGAAACCCACGGAAAAAGCACCCCGGTGAATTTTGCAAAAGCCATTCCCACCGCGGCAATGGTCCCGGTTTGAATGACCAGGAATAACGTCCATCCATAAAGGAAGCCGGTAAGCGGATTATAAGCTTTGCGAAGGTATACGTATTGTCCGCCGGCATGCGGGAACATCCCGGCAAGTTCACCATAGCTCAGGGCTGCAAAAACAGTAAGGAAGCCGGTGATGACCCAGGTCATGATAAGCCAGCCCGGCGATCCGACCTGCCTGGCGATATCGGCACCTACAATAAATACCCCGGAGCCAATCATAGACCCCATGACAATGGCAGTGGAGTCAAATAAGTTCAGGCTCTTTCGAAATGAGGATTCCTCTTTCATACACATCGTTTTCGATTATGCAAGATTAATGAAATTTCTCTACATTTGAAACCTTCATACTCCAAATATGCCAAGGGTTGTACACATGATCCGGAACTTCCTGCCCCCGATGACATCCTTCGTCAGGAACCAGGTCATGCAGCATATAAGATATGAACCCACTGTGATTTTTACCGGGAAAAATGAAAGCCCCCTGTATCACGAGATATCCTCGAAATATCCTGCCTGGTCGCCGATCGGCTCTGAAAAAGGACAATGGTTGTGTGATCACCTTTTATTGTTTACTGCGGATGACCGTAAGCGGCTGATAAACCGGCTAAGGGAAACCAAGCCCGCCCTGGCCCATATTCATTATGGGGTGGAAGCCGTTCTTTTTGCGCCTGTGCTTAAAGCGGCCGGCATCCCCGCTCTTGTCTCATTTTACGGCCATGACTGTACAGCCTTCCCCTCACGTGGCTTTGGCATGGGAAAGTACCTTCTCAGGAGGAATGTGTTCAATAACCCGGCTGTAAAGATAGTCACAGCCATGTCGCCCGATATGGTGAAAGACCTTCTTGCCCTGGGATGCCCCCCCGGGAAAATAAGGGTGCATTATCATGGTATTGATACCAGCCGCTTCGGCCGGCCTGGGGAGCACAGGGAGGAGGGAGAGGTCACCTTTTTGATGATCAGCATGCTTGACCCTAAGAAAGGCCATGACGTGCTCATTAAGGCCTTTTCCCGGGCTGTCGCTATGACTTCCGTGCCCATAAGGCTTCTTATCTATGGAAAAGGCGAGCTCGAGGATGAAATACTGAAGCAGATATCGGAAACCGGCTCCGACAGGATAAGGTTTATGGGGCCTCTTCAGTTCGGTTCAGGGGAACAGATGTCTGCTTTGTCTTCTGCGGATGTCTTTGTCCATCCAAGCCGGCAGTCGGCAAGCGGTGAGAAGGAAGGCATACCCGGGGCAATCGTTGAAGCCATGGCCTCGGGGCTCCCCGTGATAAGCACTCTTCATGCAGGCATCCCCTATGTCATTGAGGATCATAAAACCGGATTGCTGGTCAGGGAAAACAATGTGGAAGAACTGACCCGGGCTATCGTTCTTCTTGCCGGGGACAGCGCATTAAGAAAACAACTCGGAAAGGCTGCCCGCCAGTTTGCTTCTGAATCCCTTGATCTCAGGAAAAAGGAAGCCGAACTGGAAAATTTATATGATGAAGTTTCAAGGCAGTAAAAAAAAAGCCGCCCAGCTTAAAGGCGGCCTTTGATGTAGCGGGATCGAGAATTGAACTCGAGACCTCCGGGTTATGAATCCGACGCTCTAACCATCTGAGCTACCCCGCCATTTTTGAGGGTGCAAAGGTATAAATTTCAGGTAAAATCCCAAAGAAAATTTTAAGCTATCCAGATTGTTTTGATATTGACAAACTCTTTTATGCCGTAAGAAGCAAGTTCCCTGCCGTATCCCGATTTCTTTACTCCCCCGAACGGCAGGCGGGGATCCGATTTAACCATACCATTAACAAACATGGCCCCGGTTTCCACTGCCCTGGCGATGCGTTCGCCTTTCTCAGGGTCTTTGGTCCATACCGCCCCGGCAAGCCCGAACCGGGTATCGTTTGCAATGGACACCGCTTCTTCTTCAGTCCCGAACGGGAGGATGGTGAATACTGGTCCGAAGGTCTCTTCCTTGTAAACCGGCATGCCGGGGGTGACATTGGAAAGTACGGCAGGTTCATAATAGAAACCCTGAAGGGAAGGCCTGTTACCGCCGCAAAGCAGACTGGCTCCCTGTGCCACCGATCTTTTTACCTGGCTTTCAATATCGTCAACCAGGTCGGGACGGGCCAGGGGAGCAACCTGGGTGGAGGGATCCAGCGGATCACCCATCCTGAGTTCGCTTACCAGCCTGACAAGCTTTTTTGTGAATTCAGCCAGGATCTTTTCCGATACGATGAAACGTTTAGCCGAGATGCAGGTCTGTCCCTGGTTGACCATACGTGATGAAATGGCAGTGGCGACCGCTTTGTCAAGATCGGCATCTTCAAGGACAATGAACGGATCGCTTCCTCCAAGTTCAAGCACGGTCTTTTTGAGATTACGGCCCGCTGCAGATGCCACTTTGCTTCCTGCATCCTCGCTTCCGGTGAGGGTTGCGGCTTTGACCAGAGGATTGTTGATAACAGCTTCCACCGAGGAAGCAGGGATCATCAGGGTACGGAATATATCTTCGGGGAAGCCCGCTGTCACGAATAATTCCTCAATTGCCAGGGCGCATCCGGGCACATTCGAGGCATGTTTGAGTACTGCAGCATTCCCTGCCATCAGCGAGGGGGCGGCAAAGCGGAAAACCTGCCAGAACGGGAAATTCCAGGGCATGACGGCAAGGACCACACCTATGGGCTGAAAGCAAACAAGACTCCGTCCTGCATCAGATACAATGAGTTCATCCGCCAGCATCTTTTCGGCATTGGCCGCATAATATTCACAAACCGCGGCGCACTTCTCAATCTCGGCCACTGACTCTCTCAGGAGCTTACCCATCTCGGATGTCATCAGCCTTGCAAGCCGGTCTTTGTCAGACCTGATCACCCCGGCCATCCGCAGAAAAAGACCAGCCCTGTAAGAAAAGGATTGTTCCTTCCAGGATTTCCAGCTCTCATGAACCCTGCTTATGATCGCAGAAAATTCTTCGGGAGAATGTTCCCTGTATTCAGTAAGGACTTCTCCCGTAACGGGACTAATGCTTTTCATCGGAATTGATTTTGCTTTTAAGATATGATCCTGTATAAGATTCCTTACAGGCAGCAAGCCCTTCGGGGGTCCCCTCGTAAACAATATATCCGCCGGGGTCTCCACCCTCTTTCCCGAGATCGATCACCCAGTCGGCAAATTTGACAACCTCCTGGTTGTGTTCAATCACCAGTACCGAATGCCCTTGCTGTATCAGGGATTCAAAGGATATCAGCAGCTTGTGGATGTCATGAAAGTGGAGGCCTGTTGTGGGTTCGTCAAAAATAAACAGGGTCGGCTTTTCATTGCTGCCCTTCGACAGGAAGAATGCCAGTTTAATGCGCTGGGCCTCGCCCCCCGATAAGGTCGAAGAAGACTGCCCCAGGTGAAGGTATCCCAGCCCCACATCCTGGAGGGCCTTTAGCCTGGAAGCAATGCGCTTCTCAACGGCATGCCGGTTCTCCTGGCTAAAGAAATCAATAGCTTCGTCGACGGTCATATTAAGGATGTCGACAATGTTCTTTTCCCTCAGCTTAACATCCAATACTTCCTCCCTGAACCGCTTTCCCTTGCAACTTTCACAGGGAAGATAGATATCGGCCATGAATTGCATTTCTATCTTGACAACCCCTTCTCCCTCGCATTCCTCGCATCTTCCGCCTTCAATATTAAATGAGAAATAACCCGGTTTATAACCCCTTGCTTTCGCCAGTGGCAGGTCGGCAAACAAACTCCGTATGTCATCGAAAGCTTTTATGTACGTGGCCGGATTGGAACGTGAGGACCTGCCAATAGGATTCTGATCAACAAGTTCAACGGCACCTATGCGGTTTATGTCGCCGTCGAGCCTGTCGAATTTGCCGGTCTTCTCCCCGTAGCCCCCAAAGATCTTTTTAAGGCTTGGGTAGAGTACCCGTTTGACGAGGGAGGTCTTGCCGCTTCCGCTGACCCCGGTGATAGCGGTGATCACATGGAGGGGGATTTTTACATCAATGTTTTTAAGATTGTTTTCTCGGGCACCTTTGATAAGGATATATTCTTTCCATTTTCTTCTTCCCAGAGGCACCTCTATATGCAGATCCTTGCTCAGGTAGCGGCCGGTAAGGCTTTTTTTATCCTTCATCAGGGACTTGAAATTTCCCTGGAAAACAACCTCTCCACCGTTCCTTCCTGCCAGGGGGCCAATGTCGATGATCTCATCGGCACTCCTTATGATCTCTTCGTCATGCTCAACCACTATAACGGTATTACCAAGATCCCTCAGCCGTATAAGGACCTTGATAAGCCTCTGCGTATCCCTTGGATGCAGGCCTATACTGGGTTCGTCGAGGATATACATTGACCCCACCAGGCTGCTGCCAAGGGCTGTCGACAGGTTTATCCTCTGGGATTCGCCCCCCGAGAGGGAAGAAGAAAGACGGTTCAGGGTAAGGTATCCCAGTCCAACGTCGTTGAGTACCTCCAGGCGGTTGTTTATTTCTATCAGCAGGCGGTTGGAGATGGTTTTTTCATGTTCATCCAGGCTGAGCCTGCCGAAGAACCCTGTAAGACCGGTGACCGGCATCAAAACCAGGTCAAGGACCGATTGCCCGTTGATCTTCACATATGCGGCATCTTTTCTGAGCCTTGTGCCCCTGCAGTCGGGGCAAACAGTTTTGCCGCGGTACCTCGACATCATCACACGGTACTGGACTTTGTAGTTCTGGCTTTCGATGAAAGCAAAGAATTCCCTCAGACCGTGGAAATATTCATTGCCGCTCCAGAGCAGGGCCTTTTGATCAGATGTAAGTTCATGAAACGGCTTATGAACAGGGAAGTCGAATTTGTAAGCATTCATAACAAGTTCGTTCTTCCATTCGCTCATTTTCTCGCCTCTCCAGCAGGCGATGGCTTCCTGGAATACCGAAAGATTTTTGTTCGGTACGACAAGGTCTTCGTCAATGCCGATGATACTCCCGAACCCTTCACATGTTTTACAGGCTCCATAAGGGTTGTTGAAACTGAAAAGATTAACCGAAGGTTCTTCAAACACTATGCCGTCGGCTTCAAACTTGTTGGAAAATGAACGGTTTGAGCCTGATTCATTGATCCATTCGAGGTCACAGTATCCATGGCTTTCAAAATATGAAGTCTGCACTGAATCGGCCAGGCGGCCCGCCAGGTCCTGGTCCTCATGCTTTACAATGATGCGGTCAATAAGGACCGAAAGGGAAGAAAAGGGCTTTTTGCTCATTTCCATGGCATCTTCAATCCTGACGATTTCACCATCGATCATAACCCTTGTAAATCCTTGCTGCAGGAGGACATTGCATTTATTCTTAAAGTCTCCGTTCACCCTGTCAACCGAAACCGGGGCGTATATGCTTACTTTGGTTTGTTCGGGAAGGGATAAAATAAAGTCCACCACGTCTGACACTGTGTCTCTTTTGACCATTTCGCCTGAAAGAGGTGAATATGTTATCCCGATCCGGGCAAAAAGCAGCTTTATATATTCATAGATTTCCGTAGATGTACCCACAGTGGATCTTGGGTTCAGGGTGCTCACTTTTTGTTCGATGGCAATGGCAGGCGCAATACCTTTGATATAGTCCACATCGGGTTTGCTCATCCTGCCGAGAAACTGCCTTGCATATGCGCTGAGGCTTTCAACATACCTTCTCTGCCCGTCGGCATACAATGTATCAAAAGCCAGGGAGGATTTCCCGGAACCTGAGAGCCCGGTGATCACAACAAGTTTATTCCTTGGAATGGCAAGGCTGATATTTTTGAGATTATTGACCCTGGCGCCTTTTATTATTATAAAATCTTTGGGATCGAGTGCATCAGGGTTAAATGTTTTCATCTCTGGAGTTCAACGGGTTTGCAAAATTATGAATAAAACTTGCTTTTTACATTTTTTGCTTATATTTGCGAAACCTTTCGGGGTAATAAACGTAATAAAATATAAACCGGCACCATTAAACGGTGCACAACCATAGGAGGGACTTTATCGGCCACACGTCTACGCTTTGAAACCTAAACCGAAGCGACATGATTTCACAAGTCAGTGACCATGAGCTGATTAATGCTTATATAGCAGGTCAGCAGTCTGCCCTCGAAAAGCTAATCCACCGTCATAAAAGCAGAGTATTTGCTTATATCCTTATGGTAGTTAAGGATAAGGAACTTGCCGAGGATCTGTTCCAGGATACCTTTATCAAGGTTATCAATACTATCCGTTCGGGACAGTACAAGGAAGAAGGCAAATTTATTCAATGGGTCATGCGCATAGCGCATAACCTGATCATAGACCATTTCAGGAAATCAAACCGCCTCCCTCTCATCGAAAACAGCAACGATTACGATATCTTTGAAAAAGTGCGT
>CAILVF010000023.1 GCA_903837605.1 uncultured Bacteroidales bacterium
AAAAAAGAGGGTGTCTCAAAAGTCGAGACACCCTTTTGTTATTTATAACTCTCTGATTGTTAATAAATTAGTTCATAAGTTTTAGATGTAATTGTCTGATATTCTGCAAGATAAGCTTATATTGCAGCATGAAACAGATCAAGCGAACGAACGTCAGGTTCAAAGAGTATGCGCAAAATCAACTGATGTTGATTCCCCTGTCTCTGGATGAGATGATAGAGTCAAATCATCCCGTGCGCATAGTTAATCAAGTGATAGACCGGATCGACTTAGATCCGTTATTTGCCAGGTTCAAAGGAGGAGGTACCTCGAGCTACCATCCGAGGATGCTCTTGAAGGTATTGGTGTATAGCTATCTGAGCAATATTTATTCGGGACGGCGGATGGAAGCTGCGTTAAAGGAGAATATCCATTTTATGTGGATATCGGGGATGAACCAGCCGGATCACAATACGATCAATCGCTTCCGCGGTGAGCGTTTGAAGGGTATCCTCAAGCAGGTATTCCGTCAGGTCGTGGAGTTACTGGTTGCCGAAGGGCTGGTCAGTCTTAAAGAAGCATACCTGGATGGGACGAAAATCGAATCGAAAGCGAACAAGTATACGTTTGTATGGGGCCGATCCATCAAAACGAGCAAGGAACGGATCAAAAAGCAGTTAGAAGAGCTTTGGCAATATACGCAGAAGATCGTTCAGGAGGAACTCAAAGATCCCAGTCCCATGACCTTTGAACCGATCGATGCGCAAAAGGTCGCCGATACGGTCAATAAGATTAATGAGGCTCTGAAAGATAAGCCGGTAAGCAAAAAGGTGAGTCAGAAGCTCAAGTACGCCGAAAAGAACTGGCCTAAAAATATAGAGAAATACGACCAGCAGGAAAAAATCCTCAACGGGCGCAACAGTTACTCCAAAACAGACCCGGATGCGACCTTCATGCGCATGAAAGAGGATCACATGCTGAACGGACAGTTAAAACCGGGCTACAACTTTCAGATATCAACCAACGATCAGTTCATTCTGAATTATAGCATTCATCAACATGCAACGGACACGTTAACCTTGCCTTCTCATCTTCAGGGGTTTCACTCTCTCTATGGACACATGCCTGATACCGTGACAGCCGATGCAGGATATGGATCCGAGAGCAATTACCTGTATTTAGAAGAGCATTTTATTCGTGGATTTGTAAAAGATAATTATTTTGACAAGGATCAGCATGGTTCTGACCCCAGGCATCCCTTTGTTGCAGACAAGCTCTTTTACAATGAAGAGCAGGATTGTTACTATTGTCCGATGGGTCAGCCCATGACACGTAAAGCAGAGAGTACACGAACAGAAAAAGATGGCATTGTCCGTAGGTATACCTCTTACCAGGCGCAAAACTGCCAGGGGTGTCCACTGCGGGGGATGTGCCATAAAGCCTCAGGTAACCGCATCATCGAAGTCAATCACCGGTTACGGAAGCTCAAGGCCAAAGCCCGTGAATTACTTCTGAGCGAAGAAGGTATCAAGCATCGAAAGAAACGTCCCTGGGATGTCGAGCCTGTGTTTGGTAATATCAAATACAACAAGGGCTTCAAACGGTTTATGCTCGTAGGGTGTGAAAAGGTCGAAATCGAAGCCGGACTGCTGAGCATAGCCCACAATCTGTCAAAGTGGTCCAGCTAGACCCCTGATCTAGTTCTTTTGTCATGGCGGAGTCCCTGGCACTGCATAAGCGGCCTTGGCCGGCGCGGTCCTATAGCTAATTTCTTGGGATCGGTCAGGTATTTTAGCGCCGGACGCAGACGCGATGCAGTGACAGAGACTCCTCAGCCAACAAATAAAAAAAGAAGGGCAGCCTTTTGAGCCGCCCTCTTTTTTAGTGGAGGTGTGTGGGCCCACCAGGACTTGAACCTTTTATATTTAATTACATTCACTTTCTATTAATGTATTTTTAACTTATTGATTTTATTTGCTTTAACCAAATGTTTGAATTATTTTCTTGTGATCGTTTACAATCAATTATCTTTGTTTATATGTAACAAATACGAAACAAGTAATGGAACCTTACTCAAGAATTAGAGACTAGTAGGATAAAAATCAACTCAATTATAAGTAAGTATAAAGATTCCTATACAGTTTCTTCAAATCCAAGTGTTGAATGATCACAATTCCAACGAGAAAACACGGAAATGAAAAAAAGCAAACAAGACCTGGCCGATGTGGATTATAAGACAGATCCTGGTAAAATCAAGTTGAGTATCCATCATGCTCCCCGCAATGAGCGGTACTTAATGGGCAGGCAATTGAGAAAAACCTGTCCGCGTTCATCCCATGCAACCTGGCAGGCTTCTGCCAAACGCCCGGACCCCATTGACCTCCTGCTGGCCAGTGAAAAAGGACGTATCCCCGATTTATTGCCGCTTCGTCATGGACGCATGTCAAGGTCTCCTTTTACTTTTTATCGCGGATCGGCTTTTAACATGGCTTCAGACCTTGCCGGTACACCTGTCTCCGGATTGTTTGTTCAGGCTTGCGGCGATGCCCATTTGTGCAATTTTGGCGGATTTGCAACACCGGAACGAAACATCATCTTCTCTATTAATGACCTGGACGAGACCCTGCCTGCACCCTGGGAGTGGGATGTCAAACGGCTGGCAGCCAGCTTTGTGATTGCATGCCGGAACAACAATCTCGGGGAGACGGCTGCAAGAGAGGCAGCGATGGAGTGTGTAAGATCTTACCGGGTGAATATGGCTGCATACAGCCAGATGAGGATCCTGGAACTCTGGCATATTTCCCTCACATCCGATATGATGATATCCAAATTAAAGGATCCCAAAATAGCGGCACGCGGTTCAAAACGCATAGAAAAGGAAAGGGGACGAAGTATAGCAGAGGATATTTTCCCTCAGCTTGTGAAAGGAACAGGCTCATCCACATACATTAAAGACAATTTACCTTCAATTTTTCATGTTGAAGGGCATACTCCGGGTGAGATCACTGAGGCGGTTAAGGATGCGTTTGTACTTTACAAGCAGACCCTGCCCCCGGTCTACAGCTTCTTTCTTGAGCGTTATGAGCTTAAGGATGTCGCAATAAAAGTAGTTGGAGTCGGAAGTGTTGGTACTCTTTGCTGGGTGCTCTTGCTTATGACAGCAGATGGAGATACGCTTTTTCTCCAGGTTAAAGAAGCCAGGCCATCAGTTCTGGAGCCTTTCGCCGGGAAAAGCATATATCCAAACCATGGCCAGCGTGTAGTCAATGGCTACCGCCTGATCCAGCCTTTCAGCGATCCTTTCCTGGGTTGGACGAAAGCGAAACTGGGGCGGCATTATTTCTTCCGTCAGCTCAGGGATATCAAGATTTCGATGAAGGTGGAAACATTCGGGAAATCTGAAATGGTATCCTATGCCGACTGGTGTGGGCAGGCAATGGCGCTATCTCATTCCAGATCAGGGGATGCTGCGATGCTGAGTGGATATATGGGAAATAGTGAAACATTCGACAATGCTATTGCTGCTTTCTCCTTTGCATATGCGGAACAGAATGAAAAAGACTACGCTGCCCTCAAACGTGCAATTAAGGAAGGCAAATTAGTTGCACAATATGAAGAATAGACAGCAATAGGGAAACAAAGCTCTGAACTGATGCGGCAAAAAGGTTCACTGATTATCTGGAAACAAAGCAGGTATTTTCCAGTCTTTTTGTGTGTGTCTTATCTATAGAATTCCTCTGTGGCTATCCTCTCGAGACTAGTTTGATTATCTCAAATTCTCTGTTCGAATAAATATTCCCAACTGATAGCAAATTTTCATCAGGATATCTGAAAAAGAAACATAAATGAAAAAGACCACTTTAATCTATTGATTATCTGTGGTCTTTGTTCTCATATTTGTGGGCCCACCAGGACTTGAACCTGGGACCAATAGATTATGAGTCTACTGCTCTAACCGTCTGAGCTATGGGCCCTTTCTGTGATTCGCTTATCGTGAACCGGTAAGAGGTTCATGGTCTACGGAACACCGATTTTGGGGTGCAAAGGTAAATATTTTTCCCATCTTTGCAAAACCAAGCCTGGAAGAATGCTCAAACTAAGCCCTGAAATAAGCAGAGGAAACGCCATCCGCAATATAATTTTTGATTTCGGGGGAGTCATCTGCAATATAGACGTGAAGCTGTCGGAATTGAAATTCAAAGAACTGGGTTTCAAAGGATTTAACCCATCCTATTCGGTCGAAGAAGGGGAAGATGTCTTCCGCCGGCTTGAAGGAGGGAAAATTTCAATCCCGGAATTTACCTCTGTCCTTAAAAAACATCTTGCCAAAGATGTTACCGATGAAGATATACTGGCCGCCTGGAACGCAATGATCCTCGATATCCCTCCCCAGAGGATCAGGCTCCTGGAAGAGGTAAAAAAATCATACAGGATATTCATTCTCAGCAACTCCAACGAAATTCATTACAATAAATACCTTGGCGATTTCAGCAAAAATCATCCTTATACCTCCTTCGGACAGCTCTTTGAAAAAACCTGGTTCTCCTTCCAGGTCCATCTGCAAAAACCAACAAAGGAAATATTTGAATATGTGATTGCCGACGGCAACCTGGACCCTTCCCAAACTTTGTTCATCGATGACTCACTGCAGCACATAAAAGCCGCTGAGAATGCCGGTTTGAGAGCCTGGCATTTATGCCCTCCCCGGGAGATAAACAGCCTCTTTGAACTGGCCGTAAAATGATAAAAGATAAAAAAGGCTTGACTTTCAGCGAAAAAAGCTTTACTTTTGCACGCCTTTTTAAACTACAAGCATGAAGCTATCTCAGTTTCGTTTCCACCTTCCCCCTGACCTGATTGCCAACCATCCTTCGAAACACCGCGACGACGTCAATATGATGATCCTCGACCGCAAAAAGCAATCTATTCAGCATAAGCACTTCAAAGATATCCTGAATTATTTCGGAGATGGGGATGTACTCATAATCAATAACACAAAAGTGTTCCCCGCCCGCCTCTATGGTGAAAAAGAGAAGACCGGCGCCAAGATCGAAGTTTTTCTCCTGAGGGAATTAAACCGTGAATCCAGGCTCTGGGATGTACTTGTCGACCCAGCCCGCAAGATAAGGATCGGAAATAAATTGTATTTCGGCGACGACGATACCCTGGTTGCAGAAGTAATCGATAACACCACCTCCAGAGGCAGGACCATACGCTTCCTCTTCGACGGCCCATACGACGAATTCAAAAAGACGATACAGAAACTTGGAGAAACACCGCTTCCAAAGATACATAACAGGCCGGTCACCAATGAGGATAACGAACGTTACCAGACCATCTTTGCGAAACACGAAGGCGCAGTTGCCGCACCAACGGCCGGTTTGCACTTCACCCGTGAGATCATGAAACGTCTTGAACTTAAAGGAGTGAGCTTTGCGGAAGTCACGCTTCACGTTGGACTGGGCAATTTTCGCACCATTGACGTGGAAGATCTGACAAAACATAAAATGGATTCTGAAGAAGTGATCATTGAACCCGAAACTGCCGAGATCGTCAATAAAGCCAAGATGGACAAAAAGAAGATCTGCGCAGTGGGAACAACTACCATGAAAGCCATAGAATCTTCTGTTACCGTTGGCGGTATGCTCAAGCCCTTCAAAGGCTGGACCAACAAGTTCATCTTCCCGCCCTACGAATTCAGTATTGCAAATTGCATGATCACTAATTTCCATCTTCCCCAGACTCCTATGATGATGCTCACTTCCGCTTTTGCCGGTTTTGATTTCACCATGAAGGCCTACGAAGAAGCCGTTGAGAAGAAGTACAAATTCTTTACCTACGGCAATCCCATGCTTATCCTTTAAACATTGGATAAATTTGCCATCATCGTGGCGGGCGGCAGCGGCACCCGCATGAATTCTGCCATTCCAAAACAGTTTCTTCCCCTTGCAGGTTTCCCCGTGCTGATGCACTCAGTAAGGGCTTTCCATGAATACGATACAACAGTAAAGATCATTGTCGCACTGCCATCCGAACTTGTCCCTCACTGGAAAAAGCTTTGCTCACTGCATAACTTTGAAATCCCTCATATTCTTTCCCAGGGCGGCAAAATGCGTTTTGATTCGGTAAAAAATGCTCTTTCTTTTTTGACTGCGGATGGCCTGGTCGCGGTGCATGACGGGGTGAGGCCACTAATCGGTAAAGGTTTGATCTCACGGGCTTATGATCATGCCTCGGCGCATGGAAATGCCATCCCCTGCACCCTTGTGACCGATTCGGTGCGTACGTCCTTCGGGTTAACGAATTCCCCTCTCGATCGCAGCAACCTCAGGCTTATACAAACCCCCCAGGTGTTCAGGGTATCGCAGTTAAGTAATGCATATCAGCAGGGGTTCCTCGACAGGTTCACCGACGATGCAGCTGTGCTGGAGGCAGCCAATCAAACAATTAACCTCATCGAAGGTGAACCCTACAACATTAAAATAACTTACCCCGAAGACCTGGTAATTGCCGAAGCCTTAATGAAATACCGGCAAACCAATTAAATCAATTGCTACTTCCTGAACCTTCTTCCTTTCCAGGAATACATGCTGAATTGCCCGGCGACCGAGACAGTGAGGGAGTAAAAAAACTGGAAGACCTGGGCCGCGAAATAATAATTTAAAAGCCGTTTCTTTTCAAAAAACCCGGCCATAAGCCATACCAGTGGGTATTCCACGAGGATCTTAACAAACCACAGGAATGAACTCAGGAGAAGGACCATAGGGTTAAAGATCCCGGCTATCCCTCCTATAAAGATAAGCAGCGGAAAACCAAATGTAAGGGCGCCTGAAAAAATCACCAAGGCATCCCTGTACCCAAAGCTTTTTGAGACCCAGCGTAATCTTTGTTCCCAAAAGTCATTCCAGGTGGCACAGGGAGCAGTAAGCGCAATTGCTTCTTTTTCTTTAAGAAACACGACCGAACTCCCGCCAAACTGCCTCCTGATCTTCATCATCAGGAACTGGTCGTCGCCCGAATGGAAATCATTGTTCCCCGAAAATCCACCCGTTTCAATAAAAGCCTGCCTGGAATAGGCGAGATTGGCCCCGTTGCACATCAGAGAAAAACCAAGGCTTGCCGAACCTGCAGTTACACCCATAAGACCCAGGAACTCAATGACCTGGACCTTCTGGAATATTCCTTTCTCTCCTGTAAAACCTACTGGTCCCAGCACCATCCTGACATCCTTCTTCCCGAATCCCCCGGCCATTGAAGCAATCCAGGATTTACCATGATTTGTATCGGCATCAGTAGTGAGTATTATATCTCCTGCAGCAATTGCAACAGCTCTTTCTATCGCCCGCTTCTTTCCGCGGTTTTCCTCCGTGTTCTGCTCAGTTTTAAGAATCGTAAGTTTCAGTTCAGGGTGTTCATTTGCCCACCTGCGAACTTTCTCTACAGTATAATCTTCAGAAAAATCATCCGAAACAATAATCTCGAAACATTCCCCGGGATAATCCTGCATGGCAAAATCATTTAGGCAGGAAGTGACGGTCTTGAACTCATTTCGCACAGGCAGGATCACCGAAACTCTCAACACACCCTTTGAGTGCGAAACTGTTTCCCCCTGTGAATAATAATTTTTGATCGCATACCCCCCAGGCATTGATTTGCTTTTCCTGAATGCCCCCGCTGTTATTGCAAGTATCAGGGTACTGTAGAGCAAGGCAGTAATTATGAGGATACAGCTGAATATTAGATCAAAATTCATGCGACATCAGGGTTCAATATTACGAAAGAACTGAAGGCGGAAAAGAAAGACGCTGCCAACTATGGCAGGGATCCCCAGGTTAATGAACCAAAGCAATACAGAGGCTGCTAAAATGCCAAGGTTCAGATCGGCCGATACCGCCATCATAGGAGCAAAATAGAAACTGAAAATATAAATGGCAACTGACCCCCTGATACCCAGCTCGGTCAATGCGATCGTGGGGATTATCGCCATGATCAGGTAAATCAGCGATATCAGAAGATATGCGTAATAAAACGGGATATTGACCCCAAGTGCGCGTAAAAGTAACAGGTACTGGGTTGAGAAGACGATGTATCTCGCAAAGCTCAAGCCCATCAGCACACAGAGATCACGGTTGGAATACATGGTGAAAACCCTGAAATATTTTCGTATGCGGCTGAGGCCGTTTTGAAGGATCTTTTCCTTCCAGGTGGAAAGAAAAGAAACGTTGAAAAAAAGCCCGAGGAGGATAGTGTCGAGAAGCAAAACAAGGAACACAAATGCATAGTAAAGGTATCCCCTGATAAATTCTGCATCAGGCATAAACACAGGTAAAAAGATCAGGAGGGCAATGGATCCTGTGATCAAAGTCACCAGTAACTGGCTCATGCTTCCGATGATAGTAATAAGGATCCCCTCCACATGGCTGGCTTTTTTAAGTATAAATGCCCTTCCGAAATATTCCCCTATACGGTTTGGAGTGAAAGAACTGATTGTGACCCCGGTGAGTACTGCAAGAACAGACTGCGGCAGGCTTACCTGTTCAACTTTCCTGATCAGGTTTTGCCATTTCCATGCTTCTATCATCCAGTTCAGGACCATCAAAAACATGATAATTGCAAACATCCAGAGGAATTTTGAAGAACTGAGGTCATCTTCAAGGGCTTTCAGTAAGGCAGGGAGATCCTGCTTCCAGAACACCTGGTTGATGATGAAAATGTAGGTAATGACAAGAATTACGAGCTGGATAAGAAGATTGTATCTTTTATATAACTTTGTCATGCCCGCAAATTTAATGCAAAAATGCCTGAATTACCTCTTGAAAAGATTATACTTGGGATTGACCCGGGAACCACCATCATGGGTTACGGGATCATCAGGATTTATGGCAACAAGCTGAGTATGATAGCTTGCGGCGTATTAAAGTTAGATAAATTCGATGATCATCCATTAAGGCTGAAACTGATTTTCGAAAAAACTCTTTCACTTATTGAGCAGTATAAGCCCGACGAACTGGCAATTGAAGCACAGTTTTTCGGAAAAAATGTTCAGTCCATGCTCAAGCTTGGCAGGGCCCAGGGAGTCGCCATCGCCGCAGCATTATACAGGACTATCCCAATTTTTGAATACTCCCCCCGTAAGATCAAACAGTCCATTACAGGAAAAGGCTCTGCATCCAAGGAACAGGTGGCAGCCATGCTCCAGCGATTGCTGGCACTTAAGGAAATCCCCGAAAGCCTCGACGCAAGCGATGCGCTTGCAGCCGCTGTTTGCCACTATTTCCAGAAAGGAACCCTAGAAACAGGGAAGAAATTTACCGGCTGGAAAAGCTTTTTAACAGCGAATCCCGGAAGAGTGAAGAAGTAAAATTATTACGCAAATCAGGCTTTGGCTGTGAAGAGCGAAGCATAATGCAAAAGCGCCTTGGCTGTGAAGAGCGAAGCAACTCACACAAGCCGCATCAGGTGAACGAAGAGAACCGTAGCGGCGGTGTGAGGTTGCGAGCGATTACATGAGCTTCTGATACACCATCCACCACCTGTCAGGGATGTCATTGTTGCAGGCCTGCTGGTAATCCTTATATGAACAGGGCACAAGATAATGCCTTTCATACTTTATCTTTTGCTCGGCGGGAAGGGGGATCTCCATCCACCAGCGGTCAGTCTTTTTACTCTTGAAGAACACGATTTCTTCCTTATGATCGCTTATGGTTACCCTGTACTTCAGATAGTCTTCTTCATTTTTGAAGGGGAAATCATGGGCCCTGTTGTAATAGCCGTCAATGAAATACCATATCATCTGCGATACCAGGTGGGCAGTCTGCCCCTGCCGGTCAAATTTCGGGTTTACCTCATAAAAACCGATGGAAGTAAGTTTATCGCTGATGCCGGCATACCGAACGATCTGGCAGGCCTCTTCCCCGTAAAACCCGTTCGGGCCTGCATTGCCGTTACCCGGAGCATCGGAATACCTTACCGCGGAAATATCAAAACTCAGCATATCGGCATTCCTGACAATAGGCTCGACTTCTTCAAGGCTTTCCCTTACAATCCCAACCCTGTATGTATCAAAGAACAGGTTCTTCATCAGTTTTAATGCGTCCTGGTCTATGAAATAACTTTGGTAGCCAATGTTGGCATAGTTAAACAGGTAGTTTGGCTGGTGAAGGATGATGCTGCTCAGGAAAGACTGGGAGTCCAGTTCGTTCTCGGTTTTACCCAGGTCGAACATGGGGTCAATCGCCACAATATTGATGATCTGCCCAAGGCTCTCATAGGCCTTGTAATTCGCAAAAGACAGGTCTTGACCGCCACCGATGATTATGGGAAGAACATTGCTGTTGATCAGTTCCGCTATAGTACTGCTTAATGCGAAGTAAGTGTCGCTGGGAGAAAAGCCCTTCCTGATATTGCCCAGGTCAACGATCTTATTTGGATAAGGCCCCGGGAACAACTTGTATAAATACTTCCTTACACTGTCGGGCCCAAGGTCGCAACCTTCATTATTTACCGCATTCCGGTCTTCCTTTACACCAATGATCGCAAGATTTGCATTGGTAAAATCAGGGAAACTCCCTGTTTCGGAATAGATCTCAATGATGTTGCCCAGGCGAAGCTGGCCCTGGCCGTCACTGATCATCGGGAATTCCGTTAAATCAACCGGGGAAAAGAAGGTCGAAATGTCCATGGCCGTTTATTTTTTCTTTTTGGATTTCGATTTGGTGGGTTCGCTTGAGGTCAGAATCGATTTAACATCATCATAAGTAAGGTCGGCAGCGGTCTTTCCCTTGGGGATCTTGTAATTCTCCTTTTTAAAGGAGATGTAAGGCCCATACCTCCCGTTCAGGACTTTAATATCGCCATCTTCGGGATACTCCCTGATCACTTTCTTTATCTCTTCATGCCGTTTTGCATGAATGATCTCTATGGCCCTTTCAAGATTTACATCCAGGGGGTCGTCCGACACCGGTAATGAAAAGAAGGCCGATTTATGCCTGATGTATGGGCCGAATTTACCGGCAGAAACAATGACTTCGGTTCCTTCAAAATCCCCAAGGCTCCTGGGAAGTTTAAACAGTTCCAGTACTTCATCAAGACTGATGGTATCAATGCTCTGGCCTTTTTTCAGGGCCGCAAAACGGGGTTTCTCGTCATTGTCGGCCTCGCCTAACTGGGCCATCGGCCCAAACCTTCCTATCTTCACATAAATATTCAGTCCGGTTGCCGGATCGGTGCCGAGGAGTTTTTCACCTTTTACTTTTTTGGTGTTTTCCATGGTCCCTTCAATTTTTTCATGAAAGGGGAAATAAAACTCTTTCAGCATTTCCTTCCATGCCAGCTTGCCTTCGGCTATCTCATCAAATTCTTCTTCAACCGTAGCAGTGAAATTATAATCCAGGATATCGTTGAAATTCTGAACAAGAAAACCGGTAACCAATCCGCCGATATCCGTTGGGAAGAGTTTCCCTTTCTCATATCCTACAGTCTCGGTTTTGACCGCCTCTGATATCGTGCTGTCCTTAAGGCTTATGTAGTCATAATTTCTTTGAACACCAGGCCTTTCTTCCTTTACAACATAGTCCCTTTTCTGGATTGTGGAGATGATGGGAGCATATGTCGAGGGACGGCCAATCCCTAGCTCTTCAAGCTTTTTAACCAGGGTTGCTTCAGTATACCTGTAAGGCTGCTGCGTAAATTTCTGCTGGGCAATCATTTCCCTCAATGAAAGCTGCTCTCCGGCTTTAAGCGGAGGGAGAACACCTTCCTGGTCATCGGTAGTATCCTCATCCGACGATTCCATATAGACCTTCAGGAAACCATCGAAACGGATTACTTCTCCCCGTGCAATGAATTTTTCTGTTTTCCCTGTTATCCCTATAGTAACATTGGTTTTTTCAAGTTCTGCATCAGCCATCTGGGAAGCGATAGTGCGTTTCCAGATGAGGTCGTACAACCTCTTGCCCGAACGGTCGGCTTCAATATTTTTATTGCTCAGGAAAGTAGGACGGATAGCTTCGTGGGCTTCCTGTGCACCTTTGGTTTTTGTGGCATATTTCCTGGTCTTCACATACTCCTCTCCGAAAGTCTCAGTCACTTCCTTCCTGGCCATTGCAAGGGCCATGTCGGAAAGATTTACCGAGTCGGTCCTCATATAAGTGATCTTCCCTGATTCGTAAAGCTCCTGGGCAACACGCATAGTGTTGGCCACCGAGAACCCGAGTTTCCGGGATGCCTCCTGTTGAAGAGTAGAGGTTGTGAATGGAGGTGCCGGGGATTTCTTTGAGGGTTTTGTTTCTACATCCTCAATAGTGTAGCTGACATTAATACATTGCTTAAGGAAATTAAGGGCCTCTTCTTTCGACTGGAACCTTTTGTTCAGTTCGGCGCTGACTGTTTGCAGCTTCTTTCCTTCCTGGACAATAAAATCCCCTGTTATACGGAAGGCAGATACGGCCTGAAAGCTCCTGATCTCGTCTTCCCTTTCCACAATAAGCCTTACAGCTACCGATTGCACCCTGCCGGCCGATAAAGATGGTTTTATCTTTTTCCATAAAAGGGGGGAGAGTTCAAACCCGACGAGACGGTCAAGAACCCTGCGGGCCTGCTGGGCATCCACCAGGTTCATGTCAAGTTCCCGTGGATTTTCAATGGCTTCGAGTATGGCCGACCGGGTAATTTCATGAAATGCAATTCGCCGGGTGGTCTCCTTTTTCAACCCGAGGGTTTCCATGAGGTGCCATGCAATGGCTTCTCCTTCACGGTCCTCGTCAGACGCCAGCCATACACAATCACTGTCCTGGGCCAGCTTCTTGAGTTCGCCTACAATCTTTTTTTTGTCCGGAGAAACAATGTATTTCGGTTCAAATCCCTTATTCACATCCACTCCGAGATCCTTCTTCGAAAGATCTGCCACATGCCCCATGCATGATTTCACTGTAAATTCGCTCCCAAGGAATCCGCCAATAGTCTTTGCTTTCGCGGGAGACTCAACAATCACTAAGTTTTTCGTCATATTTAGCACTGGATTTCAAATTCCAATCCGGGTACAAAAGTACGACAATTAACATAATACGTACCTTTGTGCCCATTTTAATCCTTAATCCGCCTTAGAGTGAAAGGTGATATATGACAGAAAAAAAAGCCCGGAAATTCCATATAGAAACCTATGGCTGCCAGATGAACTTCTCTGACAGCGAGATTGTTGCCTCCATACTTAAAGCTGAAGGATTCGAAGCCTGCCAGGACCTTCTCGAAGCTGATATCGTCCTCCTCAACACCTGTTCAATACGGGAGCATGCCGAGGAAAGGATAAGGAAACGCCTGCATTATTTTCGCTCACTGAAAAGGAAAAACCCGGGACTTACCATCGGGTTGCTCGGCTGCATGGCCGAAAGGACAAAAATTGCGCTGATGGAAGAAGAACAGCTTCTCGACATCATCGCAGGTCCGGATTCCTACCGTCACCTTCCCGGCCTTCTGGAACAGGCCGGTTCAGGTCAAAAAGCAATAGACACAATCCTTTCAGCTGATGAGACTTACGCTGATATACAACCTGTGAAGATTGATTCCAACGGGGTTTCTGCTTACATTTCCATTATGCGCGGATGCGAGAATTTCTGTTCCTACTGCGTGGTGCCTTATGCCCGCGGGCAGGAACGAAGCCGTGATCCGGAATCGGTGATCCGCGAAGCGAAAGACCTGTTTCTCCAGGGATTCAGGGAAGTGACCCTGCTCGGGCAAAATGTGAATTCCTACCAATGGAAGGCAGGGAAGGAAACCATGGACTTTCCGGGACTGCTTGAACGGATCGCGCTTCTCGACCGGAAGTTAAGGGTCCGTTTTGCTACCTCGCATCCCAAAGACCTGGGTGATGAAGTGATTAATATGATCGCAAAATATCCCAATATCTGCAAAGCCATACACCTGCCCGTGCAAAGCGGCAGCAATGCGGTACTTGATAAAATGAACCGGAAATATACCCGGGAAGAATATCTCGGCAGGATCAGGGCTATCCGCAACAGCATCCCCGGATGCGCCATATCCACCGATATAATTACCGGCTTTTGCGACGAAACCGAGGAAGATCATCAGCAAACCCTTGAACTGATGAGGGAAGCAGCCTTCGACTCAGCCTTCACGTTTAAATATTCTGAAAGGCCGCAAACGATTGCACAGGAACAATACGATGATAATGTGCCTGCGGAAGTCAAGGAAAGAAGGCTAAGGGAGATCATCTCACTTCAGCAGGAACTTTCATCTGCCAGCAACCACAGGGACCTTGGCGAGACTTTCGAGGTCCTGATCGAAGGAGAATCAAAACGATCCGATAAACAATATTTCGGCAGGAATTCCCAAAACAAGGTTGTGGTTTTCCCAAAAACAGCACAAAAGCCAGGTGAATACGTAAAAGTAAGCATAAAAAGGGCCACTTCGGCCACTTTGATAGGGGAAGCATGTTAGGATCATGACTGACTGAATGTCAGCAACCTGGCATCTGATAATCTTACATCCGAATAAGAAATTGTCATGAAAATTTTAGGATGTTTTATCCATTTTTTTAGTTTTGCCTGAAATTCCTTAATTTTGCACGCTCAATTCCAGCAATATATGAAGCATACGCTTAAAATGCTTACCCGGGCAGCTTTCCTGCTCCTTGCAATTACCATCCTGTTTTCTTCCTGTGTCCCTCAAAAAAAGATCCTCTATCTGCAGAAGCAGCAGGAGAAAGATACTGCAAGCCTCTATACCCATAAACATCCGCCCGACTACAGGATACAGCCCAGGGATAATGTATATATCAGGTTGTTCACGCTGGATGAAAAAAGCAACCTCTACTTCAACAAACAATCGGGTTCAAGCAATTACAACGATTATGCCAACGATGCCAGCATTTACCTGAATTCATATTCGGTCAGCCCTGATGGTTATATTGATTTTCCGGTCGTAGGTAAAATAATGATCAAAGACCTCACTGTTTCGCAGGTTAAAGACGTGCTTCAGAAACTCGTGGACGAATACCTCAAAGAAACCGTGGTGGTTGTAAAAATGGTAAACTTCAAGATCACCATAGTGGGAGAAGTAAACCATCCCGGTGAATTCACCATTTATGCCGATAAGATCAATTTTTTTGAGGCAATCTCACTGGCCAATGATATTACCGAATTCGGCAACAGGAACAAGGTTCACCTGATCCGCCAGACACCGGGAGGTTCAAGGGCATACACCCTTGATATGACTTCCGACAGCTTCCTCAAATCAGACCAGTTTTATCTTCAGCCCAACGATATAATTTATATTCAGCCCCTGGGCTACAAACGATGGGGTCTGGGTTCAACTTTCCCCTGGGCAATCGTGATTGCCGCCATATCAACAGGACTGCTTCTGATCACCTATGCAAAGTCATTGTAAACTGTAAACCCATCTTTTGTGAACGATAATCTCCAGGACTTCCAGCAGCAACAGCAACAGTCGGTCGACTATAAAGTTCTGCTTTTCAAATTTTACCGTTACTGGTATTTCTTTGCAATCACGGTATTTATTGCCCTGATCATTGCGTTCATTTTTAACAAATACACCAGCCCTGTATATGAAGTTAAAACTTCCATCCTGATCAAGGATAAATCTGAAAACAAGCTCAACGCCCAGGCAATTATGGGCCTGGGAGGCCTGAACAACATGCAGAACCTCCAGAACGAGATCGGGGTCTTGTCTTCTTACACTCTCACTTACCGAACGATTTCCAAGATCGGATTCGAAGTTTCATATTTCAGCGAGGAAAATTTTATCGGCAAGGAACTTTACAGGGAAACTCCGTTTACTGTTGAAATGGATACCTCCTATCCCCAGCCGGTCAACATGCGTTTCAATGTCGCCATCAACTCCAATGGCAAATACCGTCTTGAAGCAAAGGAAGAGGATATCAAATTTTATAACTTCTCAAAAAGGGTGAAAATTGCAGGGCGTAAAGAAAGGGTTGCGGTTGATGAAAACTATGAATTCGGGAAGTGGGTCCAGGGCAACAATTTCCGCTTCAGGTTATTGCTTACACCTATGTTCAACCCCCAGAAGGATCTCAGCAAAACTTTTTATTTCCAGCTCAACGATTATGAATCCCTGGTAAGCCAGTTCAAAGGATTCAGCCTGGAACCTATCAACAAGGAAGCATCCATTGTTGAGATCAAGCTCAAAGGCGGAAATGTAAATAAACTGGTTGATTTCCTGGATGCTCTTTTAAGAGAATACCTGGCCAAAGACCTGGAGCGTAAAAACCTTGTCGCCGGCCGCACCATTAATTTTATCGACAGCGAACTCCAGGATATCAGCGACACACTTCATTCAACCGAAAAGGCCCTCGAGGTATTCCGCACCACCAAGGAAGTTATGAACCTTGATGACGTGAGCAAACAGGTTTTTGATAAAATGATGGAACTCCAGGATGAAAAAGCCGTATTGATCGTTCAGTCGAAATATCTTACCAATCTTGCCCAGTACCTGGAAAAGAACCAGAAACTTGATGAGCTTGTTGTACCCGCTTCCATGGGAGTTGAGAATCCCATGCTCAACGACCTTACCATGAAGCTTACCGATCTCTATACCAAACGCACCGAGATATCGCAATACTCCAGAGGCAGAAATCCCACCCTGGTCTCCATCGACCAGCAGATCGCCACTATTAAGAATGCCCTGGTCGAGAATATAAAAAGCGCCATAAATACTAATAATATAGCACTGAAAGAGATCAACGACCGCGTGTCGCAATACACATCGAAGATCAGCACCCTGCCCGAAACCCAGCGTGTCCTATTCGGTATTGAACGCAGGTTCAAACTCACCGATGCCATTTATACCTACCTGATGCAAAAACGTTCGGAGGCCCAGATCACACAGGCTTCAAATCTCTCCGACAATGAAGTTGTTGATGCAGCCATGGGTGGGTCCAGCCCTGTTTTTCCAAAGAAAAGCCTGAATTATATCATTGCCCTTATCCTCGGGATCATCCTTCCTATCATATACATTCTTGGCAAGGATTATTTCAATGATAAGATCATGGAAAGGGACGATATTGAAAAAATCACCAATCTGCCTATCGTGGGGCATATCATACATTCCGATAAAAAGAATGATATTGTCGTAATTGACTCGCCTAAATCAACCATCGCAGAGTCTTTCCGTTCGGTACGTACGAATCTCCAGTACCTTCTCCAGGGTAAAGAAAGGATCACCGTGCTTGTGACCGCCGATATGGTGAGCGCCGGTAAAACATTTACCTCTATAAACCTGGCTTCCATCTATGCAATGTACGGGAGGAAAACCCTGCTGATGGGCTTTGACCTGCGTAAACCCAAGATCTACCAGGACTTCGGCCTTACCAATGCAGAAGGGATCTCTTCTTACCTGATCAATAAAAGCAAGCTGGAAGACATCATTCAGTCTTCGGGGATAGAGAACCTCGATATCATCATGGCCGGCCCGGTCCCTCCAAACCCTGCAGAACTGATCGCTTCGCCTAAATGTGCCGAAATGTTCCTCAGGCTAAAGGAGATCTATGACTATATCATCATTGACACACCGCCTGTCGGACTTGTTACGGATGCCTTCCTCCTGATGAAATATGCCGATGCCAACCTCTTCCTGGTCAGGCAGAACTATACGCATAAAAAAATCTTTGCCACCATTATCAGGGATATGGAAAAACGAAATATCCCCGGCCTGGCCATCCTGGTCAACGACGTTAAACTCACGCGGAGTTCTTACGGTTATGGCTATGGTTACGGTTACGGATATGGCTACGGTTACGGCTACGGCTACGGTTATGGTTACGGCTACGGTTACGGCTATGGCTATTATTCCGATGACAAGGCCTCGTCAAAGAAGAAAAAATCAACATTGCAGAAAATTTTCGGCAAAGCCTAAGCCTGAAGGGAAGGAATGAAGGACTATAATCTAACGCATCTCAGGGAGCTTGAGTCGGAAGCCATCTATGTATTAAGGGAAGTCGCCGCCCAGTTTGAGCGGCCTGCCTTATTGTTCTCGGGAGGCAAAGATTCTATCGTCCTCGTGCATCTTTCAAGGAAAGCCTTTCATCCTGCAGCTTTCCCTTTTCCTTTACTCCATATCGATACCGGCCATAATTTCGAAGAAGCCATTACTTTCCGCGATGACCTTGTGAAAAAGTTCAACGCAAGGCTTCTGGTAGGCTCCGTACAGGAATCCATTGACACAGGCCGGGTGGTTGAAGAAAAAGGCATCAATGCAAGCCGCAACGTTCTCCAGACCGTGACCCTTCTCGACACTATCGAGAAATACAAATTCGATGCAGCCATTGGCGGGGGCCGAAGGGATGAGGAGAAAGCCAGGGCCAAGGAAAGGTTCTTTTCCCATCGTGATGAATTCGGGCAGTGGGATCCTAAAAACCAAAGGCCTGAACTCTGGAACATCTTCAACGGGAAAAAACGAATGGGCGAGCATTTCAGGGTGTTCCCCATCAGCAACTGGACCGAAATGGATGTATGGCAATATATCCTCCAGGAAAATATTGAGCTCCCCAGCCTGTATTTCACCCACGAAAGGGAGGTTTTTTTCCGCGACGGCATTTACCTGGCAAAAGCCCCCTTCATGGCTATGAAAACAACTGAAAAGGCCGAGAAATTAAGGGTGCGCTGCCGCACTGTAGGCGATATCTCCTGCACTGGATTAGTGTTGTCGACTGCGGATAACCTTGAGGATATCATCAGGGAAATAGCGGCTACAAGAGTAACCGAAAGGGGCGGACGGTATGACGATAAGCGTTCGGATGCCGCCATGGAAGACAGGAAAAAAGAAGGGTATTTCTGAGAATATCATCCGCAGACACAAAAAAAATGACAGCAACCGAAGAAGCCGATTTCTCAAGCAAGGGTTACCTGAATATGCAGCTGCTCCGCTTTACCACGGCCGGCAGCGTAGACGACGGGAAAAGCACCCTCATCGGAAGGCTGCTGTACGACAGCAAATCGCTGTTTGAGGACCAGCTGGATGCAGTAAAACGGGCCAGCGTGCAAAAAGGGGGCGAACACCTCAACCTGGCCCTGTTTACCGACGGCTTGAGGGCCGAACGCGAACAAGGCATCACTATCGACGTAGCCTACCGGTATTTCGCCACACCCAACCGAAAGTTCATCATTGCCGATACCCCGGGGCATATACAGTATACCCGGAATATGGTCACAGGCGCTTCCACTGCAAATGCCGCAATCATCCTCATCGATGCACGAAACGGGGTCATAGAACAAACCTACCGTCATGCTTATATCGCTTACCTGCTGGGTATCCCGCATGTAGTTGTATGCATTAATAAAATGGACCTCCTTGATTACAGCCAGGAGGTATTCGAAAAAATAAAGGCCGATTTCAACGCATTCGTCGCAAAAGTCCTGCCGGGTGAAGACCTGCGTTTTATACCCATCAGCGCCCTCAAGGGCGATAACGTGGTGAAACCTTCGCAAAAAATGGAATGGTATAACGGCAGCACCCTGCTTGAAACCCTTGAAACCATTCCTATCGACCAGGACCACGACATGATACACCAGCGCTTCCCTGTACAGTATGTCATACGGCCCGAATCGGATAAATACCATGATTACAGGGGGTATGCGGGCCGAATTGCAGGAGGCATCTTCCATCCCGGCGATGAGGTCATGGTGCTCCCGGCCGGAATAAAGACCAGGATCAGGCAGATTGATACCTTCAACGGCCCCCTGGATGAAGCGTTTCCGCCCATGAGCGTCACCCTGCTTTTAGATGACGATATCGATATCAGCCGGGGCGATATGATAGCAGGAGCCGGGGACCTGCCCAAGGCAGCTTCGGAATTTGACAGCATGATTTGCTGGATGAACCCAAAACCCATGCAGCTTAACGGGAAATATGCCCTGAAAAATAATTCAAGGGACGTGCGATGTGTCATAGATAAAATAGACTTCGTTCTGAACATCAATACCCTTGAACAAATCCCTCAGCGCACAAACCTGGCCATGAACGAAATCGGTCGTATCCACCTGCGTACCACCAAACCTCTTTTCTTTGATCCATACACGGTGAACAGGCAAAGCGGGAGCATTATCCTGATCGACGAAGCAACAAATGAAACCGTTGCAGCAGGAATGATCCTCTGAATTCCTTGAATTCCTGCAATAAATCATGAAAAATTCAGTTACTTTTATACCTGGTTTATTGTAAGATTTAGCACCATCCCTATGAAAATATTCCGACTTTTTTTACTGTCCTGCATCCTGTATCCTGCATCCCTTTCAGCCCAAAGCCCCCAGATACCTATCGGACAGTGGAGAGACGAACTTCCCTACAATTATTGCAACTCCGTTGCGGAAGCTGGAAACCGTATCTATTCATCCACGCCCTATGCTGTATTTTACTTTGATAAGGACGATAACAGCATTAACAGGATCACCAAGATCCAGGGCCTTTCCGACATCGGGATCAGCTGCCTGGCTTACAATGCTTCAACAAAAACCCTTGTTATTGCTTATGCTGATGCGAATATCGACCTCATCCAGAATAACTCCATCATCAACATATCAGACATCTACCGCAAACCTATCCTGGGGAATAAAACCATCAACAGCATCTACTGCCAGGGAAGTATCGCCTATCTCCAGTGCGGGTTCGGTATTGTTGTCCTCGACCTGGCAAAACAGGAGATCAGCGAAACGTATTATATCGGGAACGGGGGAAGCCAGGTTAACGTTCTGAGCCTGGTCAGGGACGAAAGCGACACTCTTTGGGCCGCTACGGAAAAAGGTATTTACAAAGCCTGGAGCAAAGATCCCAACCTGGCAAACTATGCCGTGTGGAAGAAAGATAAAAGAATAGATACCACGCTGATGTACAACACAATAACGTATTTCTCGGGTAAAGTCGTGGTTAACAAGCACAGGACCAGCGGCCTCGACACCCTGTACACCTACAACGGGCAGTGGTCGGCATGGAAGAACGGGGAATCAAACCCGGTCATGAACCTGAACAGCATGTATAATGTACTGGTTGTTAGCTATAATTATTTTGTTGATGTATTTGATCAGAGTTTCACCAAATATAAAGTGATCAACAGCTATCCCGGTGCCGGATCATTTCCCCAGGATGCCATCGGCGATAAAAACCAGACCATCTGGATAGCCGACTCCTATTCGGGCCTGGTGAGTTATGAAATGAATTCCGACCAGGTAAAAACCTATAACCTTAGCGGGCCGCTAAGCGCCAATGCATTCAGCATGAGTACATTAAATAATGATCTTTTTATCACCCCCGGGGGTTACGATGGTTCCTTCGTACCACTTTCCCAGGCCGCCCAGATTTATCATTTTGATGATTCCAACTGGCAGAACATTTCCGGGGCCAATAATCCGCCTTTGTACAATTTCAATAATATAGTTTCTGCAACGGCCGATCCATCAGATCCGAAAAGAATTTATGCCGCAACCTGGGGGTACGGCCTCCTGGAATTTTACGACGGGACCCTCACCCAAAGATATACCGAAGCCAACAGCACTCTCCACCACCATTCTGCCGGGGATACAGGGACAATACGTGTTGGAGGTTCCGTATTCGATGCGCACGGCTATCAGTGGATCGACTGTTCACATACAAATCAATGCCTTTCTTTGAAAAGGGGCGGCCAGTGGACAGGATTCACCATTACGATCAACAACGAGACAGACCTTGGACAGATCATCGCCACACGCTACGACCAGGTATGGATGCAGATGCGTTACGGCAACCTGAACCCGAATTCTGTTTTAGTGTTTACCGACAACGGCACTCCCGATAACCCGAACGATGACATGGCAAAGAAACTGAACAACACTGCAGGTAATGGTAATATTCCGGGGAATTCAGTGTTTTCAATGGCCGAAGATAAAAATGGTGAGATCTGGGTAGGGACAGAAAGCGGGGTGGGAGTGTTTTACAATCCCGACGACCTGTTTACCTCCACCCCATCCGATTGCCAGAGGCCGCTTGTCCAGCAGGGCCAGTACACACAATACCTTCTTGAAAACGAACAGGTGAATGCCATCGCCGTCGACGGGAGCAACCGCAAATGGATGGGTACCGACCGGGGGGGAGCCTATCTTTTCTCGGCCGACGGTACAAAACAGGTATACCATTTTACTGCGGAAAACAGCCCCCTGCTGTCAAACAGGGTAACTTCGATAGCGATAAATCCTGTCACGGGAGAAGTCTATTTCGGCACCGATAAAGGCGTTATCTCATACAAGAGCACGGCCACCGAAGGAGGAGATTCCTTTGGGAACGTATATGCCTATCCCAACCCTGTTCGTGAAGGCTACCAGGGGTATATTGCAGTCAAAGGCCTCCTCAGCAACGCCCAGATCCGGATCACGGATATCAGCGGAAGACTGGTTTATACGGGCAAGGCTGAAGGCGGACAGGCAGTTTGGAACGGATGCACCATGGACGGGAAGAAGGTCCGTACAGGCGTATACCTTGTTTTTGCTTCGAATGAGAACGGCAGTGATAAGGTTGTAACAAAAATCCTTGTAATTAACTGATGCTGGTCACCACAAGAGGCATCGTACTTCATTCCCTAAAATACTCCGAGACCAGTATTATCGTTCGTATTTATACAGAGGCCCGCGGACTTCAATCATACCTGTTCAAAGGGATCCGCAGTCCGAAGTCAAAAACAAAAGCAGGATTGTTCCAGCCGCTGACGCTGCTCGAAGTGGTAGCCCATCTTAAAGAGAAGTCATCCCTGCATACGTCTAAGGAAGTCAGGTTGTGCCAGCCTTACCTGAGCATCCCTTTCGATATCCGTAAAAGCTCCGTTGCCCTTTTTATTAATGAACTTCTCTACAAGTCGATAAGGGAAGAAGAAACCAACCAGGAACTTTTCGACTACTTATGGAGATCCTGTTTGCTGCTTGACTCGGCCGAGGGTTCCCTGAATTGCTTTCCACTTGTTTTTACGGCTGAACTTACACATTACCTTGGGATACAACCCCAGCCGGGCTATACTGAAAAGAAGACAGTATTCAACCTGAGGGAAGGACAGTTCCAGGTCATGATACCCGAGGCAGACTCTTATATACTGCCCGAACACGGCAAGATGTTTCATTCACTGATCACCACAAGCATAGCTGAACAGTCGGGACTTCACTTCAAACCGGCGGTTCGGAGATCACTGCTTGATTCCATGCTGCTGTACTACCAGATCCATATACCGGGCTTCAAGCCCATGAACTCCCATCACATACTTCATTCAGTGCTTTCCTGAGCCAAAGCACGGCCCCGGGGCTCCCGTTCAAAACTCTTCAATAAGGCTGGTATTGTCGTAAATCCTTATCTTTGCCGAAAAATTAAGCATATGCAACTTTCTCTCACCGAGCAGGAACAAATCAGGCGTGATTCCCTTAATGAACTTTTCAGGCTCGGTATCAATCCATATCCGCCCGAAACATTTCCTGTCAATGTTTGTGCGGCTGAAATAAAAACGAATTATCCTTCCGATAACTCACTTTACCAGGATGTAAGCCTTGCCGGCCGTATCATGACCCGCAGGATCATGGGCGCCGCGTCCTTTGCCGAATTACAGGATTCATCAGGCCGGATCCAGCTTTATATAAAGCGCGACGAGATCTGCACCGGGGAGGATAAAACCCTTTATAATACTGTGTTTAAACGGCTTCTTGACATCGGGGATATTATTGGTGTAACAGGCTATGTTTTTGTCACCCAGATGGGGGAGATCTCCATCCATGTGAGAAGCCTTACGCTTCTTTCCAAATCACTTAGAGTACTGCCTATTGTCAAGGAAAAAGACGGGGAAGTGTTCGATGCATTTACCGATCCTGAGCAAAGATACCGCCAGCGTTACGTAGACATGATCGTAAACCCCCAGGTGAGGGATGTGTTCATTAAAAGGACACAACTGGTGAATTCGATGCGGCAGTTTCTCAACTCCAGGTCGTACCTGGAAGTTGAAACCCCTGTTCTTCAGCCCCTTTACGGAGGCGCTGCAGCAAGGCCGTTCAAGACCCACCATAACTCCCTCGACATGACCCTGTACCTTCGTATTGCCAATGAGCTTTACCTGAAACGTCTGATCGTTGGCGGGTTCGACGGGGTTTATGAATTCTCGAAAGACTTCCGCAACGAAGGGATGGACCGTTTTCATAATCCCGAGTTCACCCAGATGGAACTTTACGTGGCTTATAAGGATTATGCATGGATGATGGATCTCGTGGAAGAAATGGTTGAAAAAATAGCCCTGGACCTTCATGGAAAAACCGAGGTACAGGTCGGCGACAAACTGATCGATTTTAAGCGTCCGTGGAAACGGTTCACCATGTATGAAGTAATAAAACACTTCACCGGCATCGATATTGATGGCAAGTCGGAAGAAGAACTTGTTGCAATTGCCAAACAGCTTGAAGTCCCGATTGATAAAACCATGGCTAAAGGAAAGCTCATTGACCAGATCTTCGGGGAAAAATGCGAACCTTATCTTGTACAGCCCACCTTTATTACCGACTACCCCGTGGAAATGTCGCCCCTTGCGAAGAAACACCGCTCAAAGCCCGGGCTTGTTGAACGGTTCGAGGCGATCTGTAACGGCAAAGAACTTTGCAATGCATTTTCGGAACTAAATGACCCCATCGACCAGAGGGAAAGGTTTGAATCCCAGCTTGAGCTTGGGAAACGGGGTGATGATGAATCCATGGTGCTTGATGAGGATTTCCTCCGCTCACTTGAATTTGCAATGCCGCCTACATCAGGGCTGGGGATAGGAATTGACCGCCTTACGATGATCATGACCAACCAGTCGTCGATACAGGATGTTCTATTCTTCCCCCAGATGAGACCCGAAAAAAGAGCTTCAGACCTTCAACAGCAGCAGGATGTCTAAAAAAACAACTGCGGCCAGTCTATCGGTTATTTCGAATACCCTGCTGATCATTTTAAAACTGGGTGCCGGAATATTGAGCGGATCGGTTTCCATCATTTCGGAAGCTATCCACTCCTTTATGGATCTGCTGGCCTCGATAATTGCTTTTTTATCGGTCAGGATCTCCGACAGGCCGGCCGACGACCGCCATCCTTACGGTCATTGGAAGATCGAGAATATCTCGGGGGTCGTTGAGGCCCTTCTGGTCTTTGTTGCAGCTGTCTGGATCATTTTCGAGGCCGTTCATAAGATCCTCAAGCCTTCCGAAATTGAAACCATAGGCCTGGGGTTCGCAGTAATGTGCATTTCCGCTGCCGCCAATACAGGCGTTTCATGGTACCTGTATAAAGTTGCCAAATCAACCGGTTCCATTGCACTTGAAGCCGATGCCCTTCACCTCAGGGCCGATGTATTTACATCTCTTGGCGTGGCAACGGGCTTAGGGCTGATCTGGATTACCGGTTACCATCTCCTTGACCCCATTGTCGCTATACTGGTAAGTTTGCTGATCTTAAAAGAGTCATACAGCCTCTTGATCAAGGCATATAAACCTCTCCTTGATGAATCATTGGACCTTGAAGAAATTAACCTGATCAGGAGTATTATCGACAAATACTGTAAAGAAAACATTAAATATCATGGCCTGCGCACCAGGAGAGCAGGCAATTTCAGGTATGTCGATTTTCACCTTAACCTCGATGAAAACCTTACTGTCAGGGATGCTCACGAACTTTGTGACACAATAGAAGCAGATATTAAACAAAGTCTTGTTAATTCTGAGGTGACCATTCATGTCGAGCATTTTTGAAAAAAGGATATATTTGCAAACTCTTCATCCATAATAATTTAATTAATACGCCGCATGAGGGTTGTCCGTTCACTTTGTTTCTTTCTTTCATTACTGATAGCCCCGCATTTCCTCTATTCCCAGGAACAAGCCAGTGCAGACACCACACAAAAAAAGGTTAAAATAATTGAAGATGATGCCGTTGTGTCCATGCTTGACAGCCTGGCCACACTTAAAGTGTTTTCCGACGGCTCTTCTCCCCATGCATTGAAATACCCGTCATGGAGCAATTATACCGAAACTGACATCCCGTACTTCACCGATTCCGTCTATGCAGCGAGGATTGCAGTGATGAATGAGAATTCCCCGTTTGAATACGTCTATAACTACGAAGTAAAGAAGTTCATTGAACTGTATGCAGTAAGAAAGCGCAAGCTCACCGCCCGTATTTTAGGCCTTTCAGAGATTTATTTCCCTTTGTTTGAGGAACAGCTCGACCGCTTCAACATGCCCCTCGAATTAAAATACCTTGCAGTGATCGAATCGGCTCTGAATCCTATAGCCAACTCAAAGGCAGGCGCAAAAGGACTCTGGCAGTTCATGTATGGGACAGGGAAAGTTTACGGACTGAAAGTCAGTTCCTATGTCGACGACCGTTATGATCCTTTTAAGGCCACGATTGCAGCATGTGAACACCTGCAGGACCTTTACGATATTTACGGGAACTGGTCCCTGGCCCTGGCGGCTTACAACTCAGGAGCCGGCAATGTGAACAAAGCCATACGCAGATCGGGAGGCCTGAAGAATTTCTGGGCCATACACAAATATCTCCCAAAAGAAACCAGGTCGTACGTACCTGCATTTATTGCAGCAAGTTATGTGCTTGCATATGCCAATGAACATAAGATATACCCTGTAGACCCGGGAATCCTTTATTACGAAGTGGACACAGTCACAGTTAAACACCCTCTTACTTTCGACCAGCTGTCGGAAATGCTTAACATTCCCTGGGATGAGGTCGCATTCCTTAATCCCGCCTATAAAAAAGGTGTCATCCCGGCAACACCGGAAGTCCCTTATAAACTCAGGCTGAGGAAAAGGTATATTGCTGATTTCATTAACAATGAAAACGCAATTTATGCTTTCCGGACAAAGAAAGCGATGTCGGAAGATGCAAGCCTCGCGGCCATATATGCAAGTTACAGGGAGACCGAGCAGTATACGGTGAAAAAGGGAGAAACAATGGCCAGTATTGCCAAGAAGTTCCATATGAGCATACCGGAACTGAAAGCCCTTAACAACATTAAAAAGAACGCCGTAAAACCCAAGCAAAAGATCTTTGTGTACGTTCCGGGTTCGGCTCCTAAAATACCCGACTCCCTGGTTCACAAGCAGGAACTTACTGCAAAACCCGATACAATAAAACAGGCTGTTGTGCGGAAAGATACTGTAAAACCTGTGGCCATTGAACCAAAACCCGAAGTGACTGCTTCAAAAACTCACGTGGTGAAAAGCGGTGAATCACTGGGTCTTATCGCCGGGAAATACAACGTTACCGTTAATGAACTCATTGGCTGGAATAATCTCTCCTCATCCAAAGTCGTTGTGGGCCAGAAGATCAAAATCAAGGGAAGCACCCAAAAAACAAGCGCTTCTGAAACAGCTTCCCCTAAAACCACTGCCTCAAAACCTGAAACGAAATCTTCAGGCAATGCCAAATTTTTCTTCTATACGATTCAGTCAGGTGACAACCTCTGGGATCTTGCCGACGAGTTTAATGTGACTGTTGCGCAGATAAAGAATCTCAATGATATAAAAAATGCATCTTACCTTAAGCCCGGGCAAAAGATCAAGATCCCAAAATAATCCCGCCCGCTTCCAGCTCACCAATATCAAATCCGGTTCAATAAAAAAATATTTTCAGACTTTTGTCAGAGATTTACAAATTTATTATAATTTTGACCATTCGGTTAAACTTATCGTTTAATCTAATTGGTTTAACTATATGGATAAATCACAACATGCTGAATTAAAAATACTTGAAGCGGCCCGCCTGGTCTTTCATGAGAAAGGATTTAATGGGGCAAGGATGCAGGAAATTGCCGACCTCGCAGGAATAAACAAGGCCTTGCTTCATTATTATTTCCGGAATAAGGAATCTCTTTTTGAGAAAGTGTTCAATGAAACCTTTTTTCAAATGGCTTCAAAAATGAATGAGATATTCCTTTCTGAAATGACATTAATGTCAAAAATCGGCATCTTTGTAAACTTTTATCTTAATTTTATTTCACGTCACTCCTATGTTTTACAGTTTATTATTAATGCCCTGCACGACAAACCTGAACAGCTTAGAGAGATTGTCCTCAAACAAAACCTGGTGCCGGAACTCCTTCTCGAACAGATCAGGAAACAACTAAAAGAAGAAATGGGGCTTGATATCGACCCTCTGCATGTCTACATTAACATTTTAGGACTTGTTGTGTTCCCCGTTCTTGCAAAACCCCTGATACAAAATATGTTCCAGGTTTCAGACGAGAGGATGGAGACATTTTTCGAGCAGAGAAAAAAAATTGTTCCTACATTTATCGAAAACGCATTGAAAGGATATGAAAAGGATAAAAGCTTGGTTTAATTTTCAATACCTTCTGCCTGTGCTCTTTTTCACAGCTCCAGGCATTCAGCAGCTTGCGGCCCAGGATACAATAACCCTCGATTTCTGCTACCAGCAGGTGCAAAAAACCTATCCTCTGATCAGGCAGGCAAGCCTGCTTGATAAATCAAGCGACCTCCGGACTAAGAACCTGAACAAAAATTATCTCCCGTCTTTCAACGTTAACGGGAGCGCCAGCTGGCAAAATGAAGTGACTGAAGTCGTGATCCCGCTGCCGGCTGGCATGCCGCAGCTTCAGGGACCGACTATACCCAAAGACCAGTACAAACTTACCCTCGACGTCAGTGAATCGATTTATGACGGGAATGTTACAAGTTACCAGAAAAAACTTGAAAAATACAACCTCAATGTTGACAAGAAAAATGTTGATGCCAGCCTTTACCTGCTAAAAGACCAGGTTAACCAGTTCTATTTCAGCATACTTCTTACCCAACAGAATATTGAACTGCTAAAGGATACGAAACACCAGCTCGAATCAAAGCTTGGTGAAGTGGAATCGGCCGTGCGAAACGGTGTCTCACTCAAGATGAACCAGGACCTTATCAGGGCTGAGATCATTAAAATTGAACAAAACATCTATGAATTATCCATGGATCGACTCGCCAGCATAAAAATGCTTGCTGAATTAATTTCCTCCCCCTTGGATGAGAATTCCGTTTTCAAAATACCTGTCATCAACCTTCCCGGAATTACCTATGAAAATAAACGTATCGAATACGAGATATACTCCATCCAGAAGGACCGCACCAACCTCATGAAAAACATGGTAACCACGAAATGGAACCCGAAATTCTGGGCTTTCGGGCAGTTTGGACTCGGCAGGCCGGGGTATAATTTCCTTTCGAGCGACATTGCTCCAATGGTCATGCTGGGAGCAAAACTTACATGGAATCCCTGGAACTGGAACGCCAACAGGAATGAAAAAAAGATCTATGACCTCCAGGGTGAGATCATTAAGAATCAGCAGGAATCCTTTGACAAAAACATTAAAGTCACAACCCAGAGGAATATTGCAGATATCACCAAGCTGTCGGAACTCCTTCTTAAAGACAGGGAACTTATTGACCTGAGAACAGGTATCACTAAAACCGCTTCTTCCCAGTTAACCAACGGGTCCATCACATCCAGTGATTATATTCTCAGGGTCAACGACGAAACGCAGGCAAAGATGGGCCTGGAAATTCATAAGATACAGCTTATCAAAGCAAAAATCTCTTATTTGTACAACCTGGGTAAATTGTAATTTTATTTAGTAACACCTAAGCCGATGAAACGCTTTCTTCTTGGAATTTTTGCAGGCATCGCCCTCGCATCCTGCAGTAACGATAAAAACAAACCTGATGCCTACGGCACATTTGAAGCCACGGAAGTGATGGTTTCCTCCCTCGCAACCGGCCAGATCCTGAAGTTCGACATTGAAGAAGGACAGGTGCTGGATTCAGGGATTATGGTTGGATGCATCGACACCACCGATTTATGGCTCAAAAGAAAACAGGCTGTTGAAACCCGGGATGCCACGGCCTCGAGGAAGGATGATGTAATTTCCCAGATTGCCGTTCAGGAACAAAACCGCCAAAATGTGCTGATTGAAAAGAACAGGGTTGAACGCCTTCTTAAAGACGGTGCGGCAACCCAGAAACAAATGGACGACATCTATGCCAGCCTTAATCTGATTGACAAACAGGTTGCTTCCCTTAAAATACAGTTTGGGGGAATTACCAGCCAGGTCGGCTCGATGGCCCAGCAGATCGCCCAGCTGGAAGAATCGATCAAACGTTCAAAGATCATTAACCCGGTCAAAGGCACCGTTCTTACCAAGTATGCCGAAAAAGACGAGGTTGCAACTTACGGTAAGCCTTTGTACAAGGTCGCCGACCTTTCTGAAATTACCCTTAGGGCTTATGTAAGCGGATCACAGCTTCCTTATATCAAACTGGGTTCGCTGATCGACGTTGCGTATGATAAAGACGAGAAGACCAATACCCATATCCGGGGAGTTGTTTCCTGGGTATCCCCTTCTGCCGAGTTCACACCTAAAACTATTCAAACCAAGGAAGAAAGAGTAAACCTGGTATACGCCGCGAAAGTCAGGATTAAAAATGACGGCTCCATGAAAATCGGCATGCCGGGTGAAATAAGATTCATGAATACACCAAACCAAAAACCATAAATTATGAGAAACATCATCACTACTTCAGTAGTATTATTTCTGCTGCTGGCTCCGGCTATGCAGGGATGGTCCCAGGCCCATAAACCCGATGACATCGTTGGCACCTGGCTGAACCAGGAAGCAACCGGCAAGGTTACTATTTACAAGGAAGGAGATAAGTATTTCGGGAAACTTGTGTGGTTAAGGACACCCCTTGACTCAATTACAGGCCAGCCTCGTACCGATAAAGAGAATCCCGACGCAAAGCTGAAATCAACCCCTCTGATCGGACTTGTCAATCTTAAAAACTTCAGCTTTGACGGGAAAGCTGAATGGTCAGGAGGAACAATTTACGATCCCAAAAACGGGAAAACATATAAGTGTTATATTCAGTTCGAATCGGCCAACAGGCTAAAGATCAGGGGCTATATCGGAGTTTCCCTGCTTGGCAGGAATACCTTCTGGACAAAATCGTTCATGCAGTAATTCCATGCCTGCCATCGTCGTCGACCATCTCGCCAAACACTTCAGCACGGTCAAAGCCCTGGATGATATTTCATTCAGCGTAGGCAAGGCTGAATTGTTTGGTTTTATAGGTCCGGACGGCTCTGGTAAAACAACTTTGTTCCGCATACTCACCACCCTGATCGTTCCCGACATGGGGACAGCAACGGTAAACGGACTGGATGTGGTGAAAGACTACCGGAAAATAAGGAAGGACATCGGCTACATGCCCGGCAGGTTCTCACTCTATGCCGATCTCAGTGTTGAGGAAAACCTGAATTTCTATGCTACCGTCTTCGGTACAACCGTTGCCGAAAATTATGAACTTATCAGGGATATCTATAGCCAGATAGAGCCCTTTAAAAAACGAAAGGCAGGCAAACTTTCGGGAGGCATGAAACAGAAACTGGCATTATCCTGCGCCCTCATCCATAAACCTTCTGTTCTGATACTGGATGAACCCACCACCGGTGTTGACGCCGTTTCAAGGCTTGAATTCTGGGAAATGCTTAAACGACTGAAAAATAACGGGATCACTATAGTTGTTGCAACACCTTATATGGATGAAGCCAGCTTGTGTGACCGTGTAGCCCTGATCCAGGACGGAAAGCTTATGGCTATCAGCACACCATCCGAAGTAATAAAAACTTATCCATGGAGCCTTTTTTCAGTTAAGGCGGATGATATCTTCACTCTGCTTAACGATCTGAAATCTTTCCCGGGGGTCCATACGGTATTTGCCTTCGGACAAGCTGCCCATGTTTCATTTAAGGAACGGAATATGGATGAAAAATTACTTTCTGAATATTTGCTGGGCAAAGGTCATTCGGGTATTAAAATCAGCCCGGCCGAAGCCAATATCGAGGATTGTTTCATGGAACTGATGATAAAAACGTGATGTATAATCCCCAGGCCGAAAATATTATCATCGTGAAGGACCTCGTGAAAAAATTCGGGTCCTTCTACGCCAATGACCACCTGAGCTTCGAGGTGAAAAAAGGCGAGATATTCGGCTTCCTGGGAGCGAACGGCGCCGGTAAGACCACGGCAATCAAGATCTTGTGCGGACTCTCCTATCCCACATCAGGTAAACTTAATGTTGGGGGGTTCGACATCTACAAAGAAAGGGAGAAGATCAAAAGGAACATCGGGTATATGAGCCAGAAGTTTTCTTTGTACGACGATCTCACAGTTTTTGAGAACATCAGGTTCTATGCGGGAATTTATGGCCTCAGGCGAAAAGAGATTGAAGAAAGGGCTGCGAGCCTGATGCAAAAACTCGACATGAAAGAGGCCAGGGACAAACTCATCCGCAGTATACCCCTTGGCTGGAAACAAAAGCTGGCATTTTCAGTTGCAATCATTCACAACCCAAAAATAGTATTCCTCGATGAGCCGACAGGAGGTGTAGATCCTGTAACAAGACGGCAGTTCTGGGATATGATATTTGAAGCATCAAGTGAAGGCATAACCGTCTTTGTAACCACTCATTATATGGACGAGGCGGAATATTGCGACAGGGTTTCCATCATGGTCGACGGCAGGATTGCCGCCCTCGATACTCCCGATAACCTTAAAAAACACTATGGGGCGGGCTCAATGAATGAAGTATTTTTAAAACTCGCAAGAGTAAAAGTTGAATAGGATGTCGTTAAAAGAAAAATTAAAACCGTCGGTAAGCAGGCACAACCTCCTGTTCATTGCCGGGCTTGCCTGGACAACTGCCGGGGGGATCCTTATGTGGAGGGGCCTCGATTATGAGATGAAACATTCCCCTCATCTCTGGCTGAATATCCTGATCGGGATCGCAATCGGCATCCCCTTTTACATCGTATTGTTCGCCAGGATAGCGCATAAACACATCAAACGGATCAAAGGGCTCAGCATCCCGTATCCCTGCGCTTTTTCCTTTTTTAATTTCAGGTCGTACATCATGATGATGCTGATGATCACAACCGGCATTCTGCTAAGAAGATTCGATGTGATAAACCGTGAGTACCTGTTTACATTTTATATCGGGATGGCATTCCCGCTGTTGATCTCGGCATTCAGGTTTTATTATACCTGGGCCGTTAAAAAAGAACCGGAATGAAACGTTTCCTGGGTTTCGTTGTTAAGGAATTCTATCATATCTTCAGGGATTACCGCACCCTGCTGATCCTTTTCGGCCTGCCCGCCATTCAACTGCTGCTGTTCGGTTTCGTGATCACCAATGAGATCAAGGATGCCCGCATCGCAATCCTTGACCAGTCCAAAGACGAGGTCACACGCAGGATCAGCGAGAAAGTCCTTTCTTCAGGATATTTCATCCTCGATAAAAACCTTACATCCTACAAGGAAATAGAACAGGTATTCAGGCAGGGTAATATAAGACTGGTCCTGGTCTTCGGACCGGATTTTTCCAAAAACCTTGACAAAACGGGGAATGCTAGAGTTCAGATCATTGGCGATGCTTCTGATCCCAATACAGCTAACATCCTGGTCAACTACCTGCAGGGGATACTGTCAAATTACCTCATTTCCCTCAATGCCGAAAAGATACCCATGCAGATAGTACCTGAAGTGAGGATGATGTATAACGGACAGATGAAAGGGGTTTACATGTTCGTCCCCGGACTCATGGCGATGCTGCTGATGCTGATTTCCGCACTGATGACATCCCTCTCCATCACGAAAGAAAAAGAGCTTGGAACCATGGAACTTCTGCTGGTTTCACCCCTGAAACCCATCCAGATCATTATCGGGAAGGTTTTTCCTTATGTTTTCCTCGCTTTTATCGACGCCTGCATCATTATCATCCTGGGAAATACGGTGTTCGGAGTTCCAGTGGTTGGCAGCGTGGGACTCCTCCTGCTCGAGAGCTTTCTCTATATCTGCATGGCCCTTTCACTGGGGATCCTTATTTCCACTATTACCAGCAGCCAGCAAATTGCCATGATGCTGTCGCTGGTAGCACTCATGCTCCCGACCATACTGCTCAGCGGATTTATTTTCCCTGTCGAGAATATGCCATGGATACTGCAGGTGTTTTGCCATATCATGCCCCCGAAATATTTTATCACTATCATTAAAAGCATCATGCTCCAGGGAAACGGCTTCCGTTATATAGCACTTGAAACCGGCATCATGGCCGGGTTTACCTTGTTTTTTATCTTCCTGAGCGTTAAAAAATTCAAAATCAGGCTTGCCTGAAGAAACCGGAAATGAGAACACTGCTATTCATAATACAGAAAGAATTCCTCCAGATCTTCCGGAACAAAGGCATGCTTCCTATCATCTTCGTTGTACCTATCGTCCAGCTCCTCATCCTTGTAAATGCAGCTACTTTCGAAATGAAGAGCATCAGGGTTTCAGTCGTTGACATGGACTTGAGTACTTCATCCCGCAAACTTATCAGCAAATATGAAGGTTCTCCTTTTTATAAGGTCGTGCAGACTACGTTTTCGTATGATGAGGCCATGGACCAGATGCAGAAAGGCAAGGTGGATGTCATTATCAATATACCCAACGGCTTTGAGCGGAAGCTGGTGAGGGAAAACCTTAGCAAAGTCCAGTTTGTGATCAATGCCATCAACCAGGCGGTCGCCGGTCTAAGCAGCGGTTACTGCACCTCCATCCTGATCGACTTCAACCGTGAGCTTATGCAGGACTGGCTGAGCCCTGCCCAGATGGCGGGATTGAAGAATATCCAGACCGATTTCAGCTACTGGTATAACCCGAAGCTGAATTATAAAACCTATATGGTTCCGGGCATACTGGTTCTGCTTGTTACCATCATAGGCTTGTTGCTTTCGGGGATGAACATTGTTCGGGAAAAAGAAATAGGTACCATCGAACAGATCAATGTGACCCCCATCCGTAAAATACAATTCATAGCGGGAAAGCTTGCGCCGTTCTGGATCATTGCCCTTTTTGAACTTGCTTTCGGCCTTTCTATTGGCAAGTTATTATTTGATATTCCGATGGTTGGAAACCTCTGGCTCATCTTCCTGTCGGGGGGAGTATATCTTTTTGTAATTTTGTCGATAGGATTGCTGGTGTCGACCGTTACAAACACCCAACAGCAATCTATGCTTGTGACGTTCTTTTTCCTGGTGGTATTTATATTGATGAGCGGGTTATTCACCTCTATTGAAAGCATGCCCGGTTGGGCGCAACAGATCGACAGGTTGAACCCCCTGATGTATTTCATCAAGATCATGAGGATGGTACTGTTGAAAGGCTCAACATTTGCCGATATCAGCCCGCACTTCTGGTCACTGGTCGTTTTTGCCATCATGATGTCGGGCCTGGCTGTCTGGAGATACAGGAAAGTAGCATAATTATATATTGACCAAAGTAAGTAATTTCTTTCGAAGGTTCAGGACCGTCCTGATGGGGCTGGCCCTTATCGGTATTGCCGTTTACATTACCCATAAGATCTATTACCATGAAGAAGAACAGAAAGATGCCATCAGGCGGATACGCGACAGAGGATACCTTCTCGCACTTACCGACCGCAACACCCTGAACTACTTCCTTTACCGTGGAGAGCCGGCCGGTTTCCAGCTCGAACTCCTGAAGTCTTTTTCCGATTATCTTGGAGTTCCGCTCAGGATCATTGCCTCCGAGGATATTTCAAAGCTGTATTACTATCTTTATTATAATGTGGCGGATGTGATCGCCCTGAACCTCCCGGTCTCATCGGAAGGCAGGAACATGGTCCATTATACAAAAATCATGGGGGAAACACGGCTCATCCTGCTCCAGCGCAAAAACCATACGCCGAAATTCATCAAAACCCTCGATGATGTTACAAAAGGTGATACCGTGCATGCAAGGCGGAACGAATTCATGTCGCCCTACTACCGTTCTTTCCTGAAACAAACTGCCAGGCGTCCCACCCTTATTGAAGAACCTGATATTTCACAGGAAGGCCTTATAGAGAATGTAGCCGAAGGGAAAATAAACTACCTGCTTTGCCCTGAAAACACAGCCATGGTATATAAGCGGTATTACATGAACCTGGATGCTTCGCTCGTGGTCTTTCCCCTTTATGCCTATGCCTGGGGAGTGAATCACAATTCCGATACCTTATTGATGAAACTCGATGAATGGCTGGCCGAATCGAAACGCTCAGGGGAGTTTAAAAAAACATATCTTGATTATTTCGCCAACCAGAAGATCGTAACCAATATGAGAAGCGATTATGTTACCCTGAGGGGAGACCAGTTATCACCTTTTGACAAAGAACTCAGGGAGCTAAGCCTGAAAATTCACTGGGACTGGAGGCTGCTTGCTTCCCTTGTTTATGAGGAATCAAATTTCAGGATGGGACAGGTTTCTTCTAAAAGTGCTTCCGGACTTATGCAGCTTATGCCTGAGACCGCTGTAAAAATGGGGATGGACAGCATTGCCACCCCGGCCCAGCAGCTTGCCGCCGGCGTTCGCTACCTCAAGCATCTTGACCAGCAGCTTCCCGATGAGATCTCCAATCCCAAAGACCGCATCAAATTTATCCTCGCTTCATATAACGTTGGTATTGGCCGGGTACTCCTGGCCAGGGAAAAAGCGAAGAAATTCGGAAAGGACCCTAACCGCTGGGACAAGAACGTCGAGTATTACCTTCTCAGGCGATCAAAAAATGATCCGTATGCAAAAGTTGATACCGTTGGGGACTATTCGGTCGATTATACCGAAGAAGGGTTTGTTGACGATATCATAAACAGGTATTACCATTACAGGAATAATATACCTCAGTAACAGGTTTTCTGATCAGTACATTCAGAAGCCCATGCCAGGGCTTCATTTTCATTGATAATCCCCAATCAAAGTTAAAAGAGGCTCAACCTATCTCCCGGGTTGAGGAACGTTCGATCCGTTCACATCCCCAACACATAGTCCGTAGAAATTCTGGATCACGGCCGCTCCGTTCACGATGATGGTGTTGCCTCCAACGGTTGGTTCGGCAAAGGTCCAGTCACCCCGGTCAAAATAATTATCCAGGCCGGCAAACCTTCGCTTGATCTTAACTCCATCTATCCCGTTGATCGAGTTGCTCATATTCACATCGGCTGCCTGCAGGCAAACCGGTTCGGTGAGTATTTCGAGTCCTGCAAAATGGCGCTGAACCTTTGCAGCGTCCGTTGCATTTACGCTCGCCCAGGGCTTTCCTGTGTGTGCGCTGATCGTATAGGTCCCGTTTTGTTTTGCGGTAAAAATGTAAGCTCCCGTAAGATCGGTGCGGGTTGAGTCAAGAGCTATGTTATTCTGCTTAAGTATTACCCAAACCGAATCCAGGGGGGTGAATGCCGTGTTAAAATATTGGAACAGCCCGCTGATACTGACCCCGAAGTTGACAGGGAAATCAGGAGATACTATACCGTTACCGCAGCCATTTGTTGCATATACATTCATATTTCCGGCAGTGGCCGTCAAGGGGAAGTTCACGGTGATGGAATTGGTATTGGCCCCGGCGGCAATGGTCCCGCCTCCAGGGACAGTCCAAACATAACCGGTTGCATCCGTTACCGGTGCGATGGAATACGAGACCCCGGTCTGGCCTGGCTGAACTGCTGCAGGACCACTTATAATCCCCGCAGCCCCCGGCACATTATTGACCGTAACCTGTACCACATTCGAGGCTGCTGCTCCACTCCAGTCGGTTGAGCAGTCAACACGTGCAAGTCGCCTGAACCATGTGGTGACCGACAAGGCCGAAGGGTCGTATGTCGGAGCGTTGCTGTTGGCAATATCAGTAAAACCCGCGCTGCTGCTGGTTGTCGACAATTGCCATTTATATTCCAGCGTTCCGGTCTGACCTGTGGGCAATGCCGTGCTGGTAAGCAGGGCCGGGTCGAATGGATTGCATCCGCTTTGGTTTGAAGCGATACTGCCACCGCCGGTCGGGTCAATACAGGGAACATAAACAGTAAATTGAGTATAAAAAGGGTGGGATCCATCAGCATTACTCAGGTCTTTCTTTTTGGTATAAATGTTGGTGACCGGGTCCCACTCAAAAATGACACCAACGTTATTTGCACCACCCATATTGGTCATCCCGTAAAACTTTCCTCCGCTCAGGGTTAATGAACCATATGGATTGCCTCCCATAGCTGAACTCAGGTCGATCTTTTTGGTATAGATGTTGGTGGCGGGGTCCCATTCGAAAATGACCCCAAAGTTGTTTGAACCTCCATAATATGTCATCCCGTAAAACTTTCCCCCGCTCAGGGTCATTGTACACGTTGGACTGCTCCCAATGGCAGAGCTCAGATCAATCTTTTTAGTATAGGTGTTGGTGACCGGGTCCCATTCGAAAATAGCTCCCTGGCTGTTTGCGCCTCCTCCATATGTCATACCGTAAAATTTCCCCCCGCTCAGGGTCAGACTGCCATAAGCTCCCCAGCCCAGTGCTGAACTCATGTCTATCTTTTTGGTATAGGTGTTTGTGGCCGGATCCCATTCGAAAATAACCCCGCCGCCGTTTGCGCCTCCTGTATAGGTTATCCCGTAAAATTTCCCCCCGTTCAGTGCAAGGGAGCCAAATGCCATGCCACCATTGGCGGCACTCATGTCTATCTTTTTAGTATAACTGTTTGTGGCCGGATCCCATTCGAAAATGACACCGTAACCAGTTGAACCTCCGAATGGAGTCATCCCGTAAAACTTTCCGCCGTTCAATGTTAAGGTGGCATATGGATTCCGCCCATTCCCTGAATTAAAGTCAACTTTTTTTGTGTACGTGCTGGTGGCAGGGTTCCATTCAAAAATAACTCCGTAGTCACTCGTGCCTCCTCCATAGGTCATTCCATAATACTTTCCTCCTTTAAGCGCTAATGAGCCATACAAGTTGCAGCCATCGGAACTATTCAAGTCCTGCTTTTTAGTATAAATGTTAGTCGCGGGATCCCAGGCGAAAATGACACCGGAACTGGCACTCCCCCCCTGGAAAGTCATCCCGTAAAACGTTCCTCCGCTCAAGGTCAGGGTACCCATAGGCTTAGTTCCAAGTGTTGAACTCAGGTCTACCTTTTTGGAATAGGTATTTGTGGCGGGGTCCCATTCAAATATAACCCCGTTGTCGCTTGTACCTCCTGAATTAGTCATCCCATAGAACTTTCCCCCGTTTTGTGTTAAAGAACCATTCGGATTATAGCCATCACTTGCGGTAAGTTCGATCTTTTTAGCATAGATATTTGCAGCCGGATCCCATTCAAAAATGACCCCGGCATTATTTGTTCCGCCCGTAGCAGTCATTCCGACCATTTTACTGCCATTCAGGGTTAAATTTCCGTAGGGATTGCTTCCGATCGTTGCACTCAAAACGATCTTCTGCGTGAAGGTGTTGCCGGCAGGATCCCATTCAAAAATGACCCCGGCATTATTCGTTCCTCCATGGCTTGTCATCCCGTAAAATTTTCCACCGCTCAGAGTCAGGGCACCTATCGGATAACTACCGTTGGCTGCACTCAGGTCGATCTTTTTGGTATAGGTGTTGGTGGTGGGAACCCATTCGAATATCACGCCCAGATTATTCGCGCCGCCCTGGGTGGTCATCCCGTAGAACTTTCCACCGTTCAGGGTTAAAGAACCGCATGGAATGCTGCCCCCTGCTGAAGTGAGGTCAATCTTCTTGGTATAGGTGTTGGTGACGGGGTCCCACTCGAAAATGACGCCAAGGTTGTTTGAACCTCCGTTCGATGTCATCCCATATAACTTTCCCCCGCTCAGGGTTAAATATCCATATGGCAAGGAACCAATCGCTGTATTTAGGTTAATCTTTCTGGTATAAATGTTAGTTGCCGGATCCCATTCGAAAATGACACCCTGGTCGTTCTGGCCTCCATCATAAGTCATCCCGTAAAACTTTCCATTTCCCCCGTCAGTTAATTCACTATACTCCGGATGTTTTCCGGAAGCAGAGCTTAAAAAGGAATGGTCTATAACCGCTGTGCCGGAAGCCTGGTCGTAATGAATAATGGCACCAAGTCCGTCACTGCCCCCTAAAACGGTCGCACCATAAAGCATGGGTCCCTGGGCGAAAGTGGTCAGTGGAACACAAATGCAAAAAAAAGCCGGTAAGCATAAGGCAATTCCAACACGTAAGAGTAATTTCATTGTATAGGGTTTTAGAGAGTTTCTATTAGTAAAAAAACGAGTGGGTTTGAAATCTGCCGCTATGCTGAATTAAAGTTCATTTTCCTCCTGAATGGTCTTTCAGGAAAATTTCCGAGATCTCTTTGATTGACTGCTCAACCGGTTTGAATTCAAAACCAATTGCTTTTTTAATCTTTTCGTTTGAATAAGTATACACCATGGTGGTGGTCGTAGCCATCTCTTTGGTGACCTCGGGCAGTCTCCTCATTATGAAACTGAGAACCGTCTCAACCCTCCAGGCAATCCCGGTCATGGCATTGGGAACATTGATGGAAGGAGCCGGTTTGCCAAGATATTTTCCCATATACTCAAATACCTGCTGGTAGGAACAATTTTCGGAAGAAACGATAAATCTTTCCTTTGAAATATCGCTTTCCATAAGCTGTATCATGGCCCTGGCGACATCCCTGACGTCCACATAGCCGTTGACCCCGCGTGTATAATATTTAAGTCCTTTCCAGACCAGCGAAAACAGCCCCGAATTGCCTCCATCCCAGAACCCCGGGCCAAGAATTACAGAAGGGTTGACAATAAAGGCATTCAGGCCTTCTTCAATACCCCTCCAGATCTCCCGTTCGGCTCCATATTTGCTCTGTCCGTAAACGGAATTCTTTTTGGAAGGCTGCCAGTATGTCGTTTCATCTGAAACCCCGTCATTCACAGCCCTGCCAAGCACGGCTACTGAACTAACGTAACAGAACTTCTTAATTTTCCTGGCAATGCATAAGTTTACAAGATTCGCGGTTCCTTCAATATTGACAGTGAGCATGGCTTTATGGTCCCTGGGATAAAAGGAAACCACTGCACCTGCATGGTACACATAATCAATGCCTTCCAATGCATCGTCCATGGCCACGAAATCCATGATATCGGCATCCACCCATTCGATCTTCCCGAAAAGCTCATCCGCCTTACCGGAATAATATGAAAATACTTTTTTTACTGCCGCGGTATTGCTCGTCTTACGTTTGATGGCACGAACCGGTTTCCCTGAGCTGACAAGGTCAAACAACAAATGAGACCCCAGAAGTCCGGTCCCTCCTGTAACTAAAATCATGAAAGTTTGTTTTGTTTTGATGGCGGATTGCGTGAATCGCAATACAGGCAGCGAAAGTACAGCAAGATTTTGATTTCTGCCAAATAAACAGCAATTTTGTGCCAAACTTTAACAAAGAAACCATGACAAAGAAATTCTTCTTTCTGATTATTCCCTGCCTGTTCCTTCTTGCGTCATGCAATAATGGGACTAAAACTGCTGAAGTAAAAAAAGCCGATACTGTAACGCTTGCTGTAAAATCTTTCATCGATTCAGCTGCAAAATACGTTGAGAGGCCCATCCGTATATCGGGTACTGTTCTGCATACCTGCAAGGAGGGAGGAAAACGCATGTTCCTGGTCGATGGACCGGATAGTATCAGGGTTGAGGTCACCACAGGGAACAATATTCCAAAATTCGACGAAAGTCTCATCGGCAGCCGGGTTAACGTACTAGGCCTTCTGAAAGAAGAAAGGGTTGATGCAAAGTATCTCAACGAATGGGAAGCCGAAGTAAGAAAACCGGTTGAAAACCATGAGGCCGGGATACATTCGGGGGCCAAAGGCCATGAAGACCAGGGGACCAAAGAAACCCTCGATAACATCAATTCCCTCCGCGCCGACCTGAAGAAAAGCGGAAAGGACCATCTTTCTTTCTATTCCATCGAAGCCATCTCGTACACCGTAGTAAAGTAATATGGATCGAAAGACTTTGCGGCGATGGAACAATGCGATCCATCGCGATCTCGGTTATTTCTTTTTCGGGATGACTTTGATCTACGCTTTATCGGGTATTATTTTAAATCATTTCAAATCAGGAGATTTTGTCCATCCCGATTACAGCAAGAAGTTTGAAGAATTGACCATCGCTATTCCTCCCAATGCTATTGCCGACAAGACGTTTGCTATGAAAGCGCTTGAACAGGTCCATGAGGAAAAGCATTACCGGAGTTTTGTGACGGGAACAGGGTATTTGCAGATCTTTTTTGACAGTGGCAGCCTGTATGTCGATATGGTTAGCGGTAAGGCCGAGCTGGAAAAGAAAACTCCCAGGTATATTCTGAAAGAGTTCAACCTATTGCATTATAACAGTATCAAACACTGGTTTACCTGGTTTTCAGATGCCTATGCGATTGCCATGGTACTGCTGGCTATAACCGGACTTTTCATCCTGAGAGGGAAAAATGGTATCAAATGGAGAGGTGCGGTGCTGGCTCTTATCGGGATCATTATCCCCGCAATAATAATTCTTCTTTACGCCTGATCATTTCTTTTTTGTGGGAAATCCTGCCCCGTTATAATTCTGGAATAACTGCGGCCGTGAAGGCGGATCGGTATTGAAATAAATTTTCAGGAAAACCTTTTGTTTGTCCAGGTTATCCTTTGCCACATCAACAGCCAGCTTCAACTGGTCTGCGCTCTGTTTCATGCCGGGATCGCCTGTAACAACCTGTGAAAGTGACTGTTTACAGGAATCCAGGTAAGCATAACAGGTTTGAAGCATGCGTGCGATCTCTGGCTCCGGCTTTGAAGGAGTGAACTGCCTGTTCCAGTAATCGGCATACTGGTTGAAAGCATAAATGCAGTTGTTATAGCTCGCAACGGCATCATTGAATTGCCTCACATATTTGTTTTTTTCACCTGCAAGCTCGTTCCGGTTCCTGTTTTCAACACATTGTTTCAAATACGACGACCAATCGGTCAGGAGGTCGTTTATTACAGCTGCGGCTTCAAGCCTGCGTAATGCGGCTTTGCATTGTTCGCCCTGGCTGAGTGCAGTGTACGCGTTGATGCTGTCGGGGTATGAAAAAAATGCTGTTCCTGCTGCGGGATTGGTTTTTCCGCCGGTGAAATCAAGGTTGTTTACAGTATAATGCAGACATTCCCACATAGGGTCAAACGGCATGTGATCCTTGATAAGGTCCTCCGGCTTCATCATAAAAAACTGTTCATTGAACTGCTTTATATAAATCCCCTTGCTTATATAACCTCCGCCCCAGGTAGGATCGAAACCATAATATGAAGTATCGGGGGCTGCTATGATCCAGGCATGGCTGATAGTGTTGATATGGCCGTTCTGGCGTGTATAACCGTTGACCACCCAGGCTTTGATCCCGCAGGCATCGCATAAGGCTTTAAATACGGAGGCATAACCCTGGCAGATGGCGGTCCTTGTTTGCATCGTTCTGTCAACCAGGTCATTGAATGGGGTAGCCGCATTCACCTTGCCCATGTTTGCAACATCATATTTGATTGACATCGCTGTCCAGCTATAGATTGCCCTGAGCCTGAGAGAGGGGTCTTTAAATGTTTTTGAGAAATACCTTCCGAGGGAAGATACCGACAACTGGCAGGAATCAGGTGCATTCAGGGCTATGACATCTGCAGCTTTAAACTCATTTCCGGTCTGTGCCTTCAATGAGGCCAGGCAAAGGAGAAATACAACAATTATAAGGTTTTTCATCAGGATGAATTATCACATAAAAATAAACGATACAATCGGGATAAATATATGTTTTCAGAAAATATTCCTCATGAAATATTTTTCGCTGCTGTTGTTAAATTTTTATCAATTGTTCATATCTTAGCATAAACGATATTTTCAGTAACCTTTACAAAAACCTGAAGTTATGAAAAAGACATTGTTTTTTATCCCGGTTTTGCTGATCGCATTTTCGGTTTTGGCACAGGAAACACAAGTGATCAATCCGCAGAAAAAAAGCAAACAAAAATTATATATCAGTATCGGCCTTGGCGGAGGGATCAGCACCTCATCCGCCTTTGACCTGTTATACAAATATTCAGGAAATGCCGGGAATGAGACAATTACCATTGTACCTGTAGGCCTCGGCAGCGGGTTTAACGGAACCCTGGCTGTTGGTTACTGGTTCAACAAATATATCGGGGCGGAACTTGCTGTGTCGGAATTCCTGGGTCTGCCCACAAAGGGCGATTCGGTTGTTCACCTGATCGGCGCCAGCAGGGCAACGGTAAAAATAAGAGGGGATTTGCTCAGCGTAATACCTTCTGTTCTGATTTCTGCCGGATTGGATAAAATAAATCCTTATGCCCGCTTCGGTTTTCTCATAGGGGCCTTGCCGAACCTGATTTCAAAGTATACAATGGATAATTCAACAACCGATCCTCCCGAAAATAAACAGATCTATAACAGCTATTATGGCGGGGTCGCATTGGGCTACACTGCTGCAGGAGGTGTCAATTTCAAAATAAGCAGCCTGATACTGCTATATGTCGAACTCCAGTTCTCGCATTCAACCTGGTCACCCAACCACAGCCAGATTATAAAATATACGGTTGACGGCGAGGACAGGCTCTCAGAACTTACCACCTGGCAGAAGGAAGCAGATTTTGTATCCAAAAAGAATGTCAACGGGACCATCGATATGACCCAGCCCCGTCAGGAGCTTCGCAAAACCATTCCCTTCAGCACAGCCAGCATCAATATCGGGATCAAATTCAAGCTGTAGCATTTTATCCCCTTTTTTAAAGAGTTTACACACCCCGGCCGGCTGTTTGGAAGCCCCGGGGTTTTTCATTAAAAGGCGATTCATTCACACCTCATGAAAAATAATTGGCAGAAAACTTGACTTTGCCATTAAGGATTTCGTATCATTGTAGAATTATTTTAATATTATTTTAATATCATGGAAAAAGAAAAGAAATCAATGATGTCAGGTTACTTGAGTGTACTGATCATCATCGTCCTTATTGCAGCAGCAATAGTGTGTATCGTAAATTCACAGGATAACGCCCTCATGGGGATCCTTGGTGGAGTGCTCATGATCCTTGCTATCTTCATGACGAAAGGCTTGATGGTAGTGAACCCGAATGAATCATTTGTGATGGTGCTGTTCGGAGAATACAAAGGGACGGTTAAACAGAACGGGTTTTTCTTTGTGAATCCCTTTTATGTTAGAAAAAAGATCACCCTCAGGGCCAGGAACCTGAACAGGGAGCCTATCAAGGTCAACGACAAGCTCGGAAACCCGATCATGATCGGCATCGTACTTGTATGGCAGGTGAATGATACCTACAAGGCTGCTTTCGAGGTGGATGACTACGCCCATTTCGTCGATATCCAGAGTGAATCGGCAACCCGTAAACTGGCCGGTCATTATGCCTATGACAATTTTGACGATGAGCAGAAAGAGATCTCGCTGAGGGCCGGAGGTGAAGAAGTTCATGTAGCCCTTGAAAAAGAACTTTCCGAACGTCTTGCCATGGCAGGGATTAAGGTCATGGAAGCCAGGATCTCATACCTTGCTTATTCATCTGAAATTGCCGGGGCAATGCTTCGCCGCCAGCAGGCTACGGCTGTTGTAGCTGCCAGGACAAAGATCGTGGAAGGCGCTGTAAGCATGGTTGAACTTGCCCTTAATGCATTGAGCAAGAAAGGGATCATCGAGCTTGATGAAGATAAAAAAGCAGCCATGGTAAGTAACCTTATGGTTGTATTGTGCTCCGACAAGGACACGACACCGGTAGTTAATACGGGAACCCTTCATCAGTAGGATAATGCCTGAGAAAAAAACATTTGTTTTACGTCTGAATCCGGAAGTATATAATACACTGGAAAAATGGGCGGCAGACGAGTTCCGAAGTGTAAACGGCCAGCTTGAATGGATCATTGAAAAAGCTTTGAAGGATGGCAAACGGCATCCTTCAGGCCGGGAAAAAACCAGCAATAAATGAAAAATATCACATTGACAATCATCTTCCTGCTGCTTGCAGGCTGGATGAAAGCCCAGGATATCACAGGAAACTGGGCAGGGTTTTTGAACGTACAGGGGGCGAAGCTGAAGATCGTATTTCACATCCGCTCTGTTGACGGGAAACTTAACGCTACCTTCGACAGCCCCGACCAGAATGCCCTGGGGCTGAAGATTGACGAAACAAGCCTCGGGGGGAACAAACTTTCGCTGAATGCAAAGTCCATGGGTATCCTTTACGAGGGACTTGTGAGCAAAAAGTTTGACAGCATCATGGGAACCTGGATCCAGGGCGGAGGCAGGCTGCCGCTTGACCTTGCAAGGGAAAAGCAGGATGGCAAAGCCGCAGTGGCGAACCCGTTTGAATCGGATATCATCCTGAAGACAGCCACAGGCGATATAAACGGCACCCTGACGCTCCCTGTAACGAAGGAGAAGGTTCCCGTGGTATTGATCATTGCCGGTTCAGGGCCTACCGACAGGGACGGCAATTCCCCCCCTGCCCTCATGAATAAAAGCAATTGCTATAAAATGCTGGCTGAAGAACTCAGGAAGAACGGGATCGCATCAGTGCGTTACGACAAGAGGGGCATTGCAGGAAGTGCAGGATCGGCTTTGAAAGAAAGCGAACTGAGGCTCGAAAATTACATATCCGATGCGGAAGGCTGGATAGTGATGCTGCATGGGGATATTCGTTTTTCAAAGATCGTTGTTGGAGGGCATAGCGAAGGTTCTCTCATAGGCATGGTGGCTTGTTCTCATGTCCAAGCGACGGGTTTTATCTCCATCGCCGGTTCGGGAAGACCTGCAGACGCAATACTAAGGGAACAGTTCAGCAGCCTTCCCCAGACTGAAAAAGACAGGATTTTTCCCCTGCTTGACAAGCTAAAGAAAGGCGATACGCTTGCCAATGTCCCCTCAGACCTGAATTCCTTTTTCCGCCCTTCCATTCAGCCCTATCTTATCTCCTGGTTCAGGTATGATCCGCAGTCGGAAATAAAAAAGCTTAATATCCCTGTAATGATCATCCAGGGAGACATGGATATCCAGGTATCTCTTGAAGATGCCGGTCTCCTGGCAAAGGCTCATCCGCAGTCAACACTAAAGATCATTAAAGGGATGAACCACGTGCTGAAAGATACTGACACAAAGGATAAGGCGGAGCAGATAACTAAAGTATACATGAACCCTGATTTACCGTTAGATAAACAATTTGAGGATGAAGTTGTCAGATTTGTTCAATCGGTCAAATGAGCTGAATGCCAACAGGTCGTTTACCTGGCCTGAGATGACGCCCCAGGACTGGCTCATGGAGGCCATATCGCTGGCCGGGCTGGTGGCGATGTTTTGTTTTGTCATTTATAATTACCCGAAATTACCTGTTTCAATTCCTGAACATTTCGATCTGCAGGGAAATCCCCAAACATTCTCAGACCGCAACCAGGTATGGCTTCTCCCGGGAATTTCAATTTTCCTGTATGCCATGCTGCCTTCGATTTTAAAGGTAAAGCTTGCGCGCGGCTCGTCAAGGTTTTTCAGGAGAGTGCGCACACAGCGGCAGTTTAACGGAAGGGTGAGAATACTCAGGTATCAGAAGATGATTATGATCTGGGGATTGTTTTATATTTCCGCATCCCTTGTAAGGTATTCCCTTCACAGGGGGAACGGACTGGGAGTTTGGTTCATGCCTGTTTTCATTGGCCTCATGGTAATTCCTTCGGTAGCCTGGCTGCTGTTCTTAAAACAAAATCCCTGAACAGGGCTTTGCTGATCTGATACTGCAAACCTGGTGCCAGCCGGCAAATCAATATTCCGAAATACCCAGTTGAATATTACATGCAACTTTTCCGTTGCGTTTCTTGTCTTTGTGTAATATTGACGACTTTGTAATTCAGGTATTCATGCTCTCAGTCATTCCATCATACTGCGATGACGTCATAACGATTTTCTTACCTTTGCCCTAAAATCTGTCAGAATGAATTTTATTGAAGAACTGAGGTGGAGGGGCATGATCCATGATATGACCCCCGGTACTGAGGATGAACTTGCGAAATCCATGACTTCAGCATATATCGGTTACGATCCCACTTCCGATTCTCTGCATATCGGCAACCTCGCATCCATCATGATGCTGGTGCACTTTCAGAAAGCCGGGCATAAACCTTATGCACTTGTTGGAGGGGCCACAGGGATGATAGGCGACCCCTCGGGGAAATCCGAAGAAAGAAACCTCCTTGACGAGACCGTTCTTCGGTATAACCAGGATTGCATTCAGAAACAGCTTGAAAAATTCCTCGACTTCAAGGCAGGCCCAAACTCGGCCGAGATGGTCAATAATTACGACTGGACGAAAGATTTTTCCTTCCTTCATTTCCTGCGTGACGTAGGCAAGCATATTACTGTTAACTATATGATTGCCAAGGATTCCGTGAAAAACCGTATGAACTCCGGCTCGGGTATATCCTTCACCGAATTCAGTTACCAGCTGGTTCAGGGCTTTGATTTTTGCTGGCTTTTCGAACATAAGAACGTCAGGCTTCAGATGGGTGGTTCCGACCAATGGGGCAATATCGTTACAGGCACAGAGCTTATCAGGCGTAAACTGGGAGGCGAGGCTTATGCGCTCACCTGTCCCCTGATAACCAAAGCCGACGGGGGCAAATTCGGGAAGACCGAAAGCGGGAATGTATGGCTGGACCCGAAAAAAACAAGTCCCTATAAATTTTACCAGTTCTGGCTCAATACCTCCGATGAGGACGCTGCACAGTATATTAAAAAATTCACCCTGTTTTCCAGGGAAGAAGTTGAGGCCCTTATTACCGAACATCAGCAGGCGCCTCATATCAGGATGCTTCAGAAAGCCCTGGCAAAAGACATCACGATCAGGGTTCATTCCGAAGACGATTACCATGCAGCGGTCGAAGCAAGTGAAATCCTTTTTGGGAAAGGCACCAATGAATCCCTTAAAAAGCTTTCTGAAGAAACCTTATTATCTGTTTTTGAAGGAGTCCCCCAATGTGAGATCACCGTTTCAGATCTGAATTCCGGGATTGGTATCATAGATTTCCTGTCTCATAAAACCGGTATATTTTCTTCCAACGGCGAGGCCCGCAGGATGCTGAAGGAAGGAGGTGTGCAGATCAACAAACAGAAAGCCGCAGAAGACTTCCTGGTCAACAACACTTTTCTTTTAAATAACAAATACATGCTTGTCCAGAAGGGCAAAAAGAATTATTACCTTGTGATAGTCAAATAGTAAATTCCCAACATCATGAAAAAACATTTTCAATTTCCGATCAGCCCGGTGATTTCACAGGCTATTTCTGCATTTTTTATCTTCCTGATCCTTGGCTTCCTGCCAGGAACAATTCATGCGCAATGGAATACAAATACTTCAGTAAATATCCAGATATCCTCACTCCCTGTTGCCGACATGCAGTCGGCCTCAACCTCGGATGGGAAAACATGGATAGCCTATTATCATGAAAACACAGGGAATTATGATATGAGGGCCCAGTTAATAGATGCGAATGGATACAAATTGCTTGGGACGGATGGGATTCTTGTGGGAAATTACACTTCCGGGAGCGCAACTTACGTGTTCAATGTTTGTGTTGATGCATCAAACAATCTTATCATCGGATACCAGGATGAGAGATCCGGATCCCTGCAGTCGGTCTTGTATAAAATATCCGAGGCCGGCACCCAGTTATGGGGGGCAAACGGGATTGTGCTGGGCGGAGGCCTGGCCCCTTATCCTGCAGCGCTTAGTAACGGAGAAGTGGTTGTAGCCTGGAACGCCGATGCCGGGAACACCCTGAATCTTCAAAAAATAACAACCGGGGGAACCCCGGCCTGGGGAACGCCAATACAGGTAAAGGTCGGGGCAAGTACAACCAGCCGCGGACAGATAGTTGCAAACACTGCTGGCAAATTCACTATGGTATACCAGGTGGGTGGTATTTATTCTACCCTTTATGCGCAGATGTTTGACAATAACGGGACTGCTTTGTATGCACCTCTCCAGATCTGCAACCAGACCACAGCGGCATACAGGTATTATTCCATTGTTGCTGAGTCCGACATAACATATTACGGTTACTACAGCTCTACCGGCAACCGTTTTAATTCATTCGTCCAGAGGATAAATGCTGATGGTACGATTCCCTGGGGCATCAACGGCTCTGCTTTTAATACATCCGTCGGGACATATGATAATTACCAGACAACGACTTCTATCAATACTACCCCGGGCTCTGATTATGTTTGGTCTGTTTGTACTTTCTGTGATTATAATCAAACCATTTATGGTGTTTATACACAGAAATTTCTGAAGACCACAGGGGCGAGGCAGTTCACTGATCAAGGCAAGGTGGTTTTTCCTGTCAGCGCAACAGCAATGGAGGCTCCTCCCGTAGATCTTGCTCTTATTTCCGACACCCCCATGTTCATGGTATACGATGCAAATTACAAAATTTACGCAACCAGGCTCGATGCCAGCGGCAACTTTGTGTGGCCGGGTGATAAAGTCGAGATCAGTTCGACAACCGCAGGTGGATCAACGCCTAAAGGGCGGTATGGTTTTACTCCTGTTGGACCAAACAGGTGCGCAGGGATATGGACCGAAAATCGGGGAACAGCCGAACTTGGATATGCCCAGGGAGTTTCAATAGGGGGTCTTATTGGCATTTCTGTGGCGACACAGGGCGGAGTGCCCGCTGTTATTACGAATGTTGGCGGTACATTACAAATGGTTGCAACGGTTTTTCCTTCCTCGGCAAACCAGAATGTAACATGGAGTATTGTGCCGGGAACAGGCAATGCCTCAATAAGTGCTACCGGGCTGGTAACCGCCGTCAGCAACGGTACTGTTTATGCCAAAGCGGCTGCAGTTCAGGACATCACTATGAAAGACTCATTGCTGATCACGATATCGGGACAGGTTCCCACACCGCCGGCGGTCACAACCCTCGCGGCAACGAATATCACCGGATCGGCTGCGACTCTAAACGGTTTGGTGAATCCCAATAATCTCAGCACGACTGTTACATTCAACTGGGGGCCCACAGCATCTTATACCAACACTGTTGCAGCAACGCCTTCAACCGTCACAGGGGTTACACCCACAGCAGTACTCACCAACCTTACAGGACTTACGGAAGGTACGATCTATCATTTTCGCTGTTCAGGAGTTAATTCAGCCGGCACAACCAACGGTACTGATCTTTCGTTTACAACCTGCCAGACTCCGGGCACACCCGGGACTATCACCGGCCTTGCAGTTGTTTGCCAGAACCAGACCGGGGTTGTTTACAGTATCCCAGCGGTCACATATGCCACAAGCTATACCTGGACATTGCCTAACGGTGCAACAATCACAGCCGGGGCAGGTACTGCATCCATCACAGTAAGTTTTTCTGCCAATGCCAGCTCAGGCAATATCACTGTTGCAGGAGCCAATTCCTGTCTTACCGGTCCGGTGGCAACAAAGGCCATAACCGTCAATACAGCACCAAATCCCACAATCACGGGCCCTGGCTCTGCCTGTGCAGGATCGGCTGCACTCACTTATACTACTGAAGCCGGTATGAACAATTACACCTGGGTAATTTCGGGAGGAGGCACTATTGTTTCAGGTGCCACAACGAATTCTGTTCAGGTTCAATGGAATTCTGCCGGGTACCAGACTTTGACCGTCAATTACAGCAATGCAAATGGTTGCCAGGCTCAAACTCCTGCAATACTGGATATACTTGTTTCCCTCATGCCTTCTACACCTGGAGCCATTACCGGTGCTTCAACGGTTTGCGCCGGGGCGCAGGGAATTGCCTATTTTGTTGATCCTGTCATAGGAGCTGAATCCTATGTATGGACTCTCCCTGCAGGCTCAACCATCGCTTCAGGATCAGGAACGAACAGTATAATGGTTAATTTCTCTTTTGGCTCCTCATCAGGTTCAATTACAGTTGCGGCCAGCAACGCCTGTGGCGTAGGATCTGTATCCAGCTTCAGTGTTACCGTGAGCCCCGCTCCCTCAACGCCGACCGTTACAGCCAATGGTTATATATTAACTTCCAGTTCCGCCTCAGGAAACCAATGGTATCAGAATGGTAGCGCAATCAGCGGCCAAACCGGCCAGACTTATACCGTTCATGCCACAGCCTGGTATTGGACCGTAGTTACACTCAATGGCTGTGCATCTGATTCTTCCAACCACGTTTATGTTGTTTGGGTGGGTATAGGTGAGAAAAATGCTTCTGAAATTGAGATTTCCCCGGTTCCAAATGACGGCCGTTTCAACATTGCCATAAGCGGTGAAAATTCAGTTTCATTTAAACTGGAAGTTTTTAACAATCTGGGTGTGAAGGTATACGGGAGCCAGATAATCAATGAAGCCGGAAAGTTCATTCCGGTTAACCTTGGCCCGGTTCCTGCAGGAATGTACACCGTAATTTTGAGTAATTCAGATAAGCGGATAGTGCGAAAAATCCAGGTGAAATGATAACAAAAAAAGAGGGTGGCCATAAGTTGAGCCACCCTCTTTTTTTGAGTCTCGCTGTTTTTTTGAGCCGTCCTCTTTTTTTCAGGCTTATTTCACGAACTGCTTTGCATAATATTTCGCGGTAAGCTTTTCGCCCGTTGCCTTCTCAATCATATCGTTCCAGTAATACCTGCTGGCAGGCATAAAGATCTTTGCCTTCAGGAAATCCCCAACAGCCTTATTGTTTGTAAAACTCTGGAATTTGTAGTCTTCGCTCTTGAGCACATTACCTACAATATAATAATAAAGCTGTGATGCAAGAAGCTCGCCCATCAGGTAGTTATGATAATAACAGGGAACCGTGGCAATATGGATCTTGGTTGCCCAGTCGGGTTCGTTCCGGCCTTCGGGACGTTTGAGCAGCTGGTATTTTTCAACCATATCCCACCACAACTGGTTCAGGTCCTGGTCGGGATTCTCATACATGCTCTTTTCAAAATGATACATCACCTGGGCCCAGCGGCTGAATACAAGCTGGTCAAGACGAAGTGTTTTGAAACAGTTGTCGGCGATCTTCTTCTTTTCATCTTCACTGATCCCTGCATTGTCCTTAAGCCATTGGGGGTTTGATGAGAAACGCCCGAACATCATGGCAATAGCCTCGGTCGTAAATGTATGGGCCGGGTCGCGGACTATGAAAGGAAGGTTGAAATCCTTGTACCTGTCATATACCGAATGCCCGAACTCATGCAGCAGGGTACCCATCCAGGTGCTGTTGGGCTTTACATTGCATAATACGCGAACATCTCCAAGTTTGTCAATATCGGTGCAGAAAGCATGCTGGTTCTTGCCGGGTTTTTCATACAGGTCGCTGTTCTTCTGGATTTCATCGATATTAAGCCCAATCCCGTCATAATATGTTTTAACCAGAGCGGGCAGGTCTTTATCCTTGTAGTAAATATCGAGGTCCACAGCATAGATCTTGGGAGCCTGCTGGAAGAAACGGTTCTGGTAATTCCAGGGCCTGAGATCGTCCTTGCTCTTAAGGTTATAGTACTTCACGAAATAATCGTCAATCTCGCCTTTGGCTTGGGCAAAAGCGCCCTTTGTAAGACTGTCAAGCTCCTCGAAGATCTTCTTTACATCCTTCGGATCCTGGTCTCCCAGCGTAAGGCTCATCTCATGATAGTTCCTGAAGCCGAGATCCTTTGCAACCTCGTTCCTTACCTTGACCAGCTTCTTCAGATCAGCTGCAACCAGGGGCCCTATCTTTTTCTGGGCTTCCCATACTTCCTGCTGGTATTTAACGTCCTTTGAAGAACGGAGCACCTCTTCAACATCATTATCCGAAAATTTCTTCCCCTTTACTTCCGTCCTGAAATTGCTGTACTTCTGCTCAATCGCACTCTGCATGCGGATCATAGTATTCAACTTGGCAGTATCGGCTTTGGCCATGATGAATGAGCGGTACAACACATCCAGCTCGCGTGACAACATGCTGTCGGAAATCAGCCCGGAGATCTTAATCTCTTCCAGCTTTTTCAGACCTTCCTTATCGGCATAAAAAGCCATCATCTTCATGTTCAGGTCTTCCGATTTCTTGTAATCGTCCGGCTTGCCTGATATAGAAGCATTCCAGGCCGCGATGGTGGTCTGTTTGTAGAGTGGAATGATCACCGAATCATGGTGAGCAATAAAAGCTTTGAGATCATTGTTCATTTTCTCTTTTTTTGAAGTGCAGCTGCTTATTAACAATAAGCTAACTGCTAATAATACTAAAGTACTCAGTGGCTTCATATATTCTGATTTTAAAAGGTTTCGATTTTGATAGCTAGCTATCCAGTTATCCAGCT